>CAYTQT010000069.1:0-16203 GCA_964439915.1 uncultured Wenzhouxiangella sp.
ATGCCCATGCCGTAGGCGATGGCGACATTGTCGTCGGTGAAGGTGCGCGGGTTCATCGCGACCTTGTGGCCCATCATCGGGATCATGGTCATGGACTCGGTGCCGGCCGCGATCATCACGTCGGCCTCGCCGAGGCGGATGCGGTCGGCGGCCATGGCGATGGTCTGCAGGCCCGACGAGCAGAAGCGGTTGACGGTCACACCGGGGACCGAATCGGGGAGGCCGGCGAGAAGGGCGCCGATGCGGGCCACGTTCATGCCCTGTTCGGCTTCGGGCATGGCGCAGCCGACGATCACGTCCTCGATCCGGCCAGGATCGAGATCGGGCACTTCGGCCAGCGCGGCCTTGAGGGCGTCGGCCAGCAGGTCGTCGGGACGGTAGTTGCGGAAGCCGCCCTTGAAGGCGCGGGCCACGGGGGTTCTGACGGCAGAAACGATGTAAGCGTCGCTCATTTTTGAATTCCTTTGAATCGTAGTGTCTGAAAACGGTGCATTCGGGCTCGGGCCCGATCAGTTCCGGAGCGGCTTGCCCGTCTTCAACATGTGACCGATGCGCGCCTGGGTCTTCTCGTAGCCACACAGCTCGAGGAAGTGCTCGCGCTCGAGTGCATGGATCCATTCCTCGTTGACCGGCGTGCCGCGGTCGATCGCGCCGCCGCAGATGACGGTGGCGATCCGGCTGCCGATCTCGTAGTCGTGCTCGGAGATGAAATGGCCTTCGAGCATGTTGACCAGCAGCATCTTCAGGGTGGCGATGCCGACGTCACCGGCGGCCTGGATCGGGGCACCCGAGAGGGCCGGTCGATAGCCGGCGTCGACGAGGGCGCGGACCTGGCCGTGGGCGGCGTGCAGCAGTTCATGCTCATGCAGGACGATGCTGTCCTCGGGGCGCAGATAGCCCATCTCGCGCGCTTCCATCGCCGAGCCGGAGACCTGGCCCATGGCGATCTGCTTGTAACGCTTTTCGAGCAGCGGATAGGTGTCGCCCGCGGCCGTGTCCTGCTGGATCTGCAGGGCCAGGGTCGCCAGGCCCCCGCCGGCCGGCAGCAGGCCGACGCCCGCTTCGACCAGACCCATATAGCTTTCCAGATGGGCGACGCGGCGGGCCGTATGCATGGCCAGCTCGAGTCCGCCGCCCAGGGCCAGTCCGCGAACGGCGGCCACGGTCGGAACCGCGGCGTAGCGCAGGCGCAGGTTGACGGCCTGGAAGCCGGCGACCAGGCTGCGAACGCTGTCGAGATCACCGCGCTGGATCGCCTCGGCGGCGGCCTTCAGGTTGGCGCCGGCCGAGAACGGCCCCCTGGGCTGCCAGATTACCAGGCCGTCGAACTCGTTCTCGGCGGTTTCGATGGCGGCATTAAGGCCTTCGACGGCGCTGTCGTCGATCACGCCCATCTTGGTCTTGAGGCTGGCGATCAGCACGTCGTCGCTGAGGGTCCACAGGCGGATGCCGTCCATCTCCTTGACCGTGGTGCCGTTGTTCTGGGGTTCACCAAGGAGCCGCTCGGGCTGATACTGGCGCCGGTAGACGGGTAGGTCCGGGCGGGGGTTCATGCCGCCCGTGTCGGCGGCAAAGGAGCCGTCGGCCGAGTGCACACCCTCGACCTGGGCGACCCAGTCGGGCAGGGCAGCATCGACGCCGGTCTCGCCCGCGTCGATATCGGCCTGGATCAGGCCGGCGATCTGCGACCAGCCGCTGGCCTGCCATTGCTCGAAGGGGCCGAGCTTCCAACCGTAGCCCCAGCGCATCGCCAGATCGATCTCGCGCGCCGAGTCGGCGATGTCGGCCAGGTGATAGGCGCAGTAGTGGAACAGGTCTCGATGAATCGACCAGAGAAACTCGGCTTCCGGTGTTTCGGCCTTGGCCAGCTCAGCCAGCTTACTGGCCGGGTCCTTGATGGCCAGGATGGTCTGGATGGATTCCGGCAGGCTGTAGTCGGTGGTGCGGTAGTCGCCCGTCTCGGGGTCGAAGACCTTGATGTCGCGGCCTTCCTTGCGGAACACGCCGGCACCGGCCTTCTGGCCCAGCGCGCCGGCCTCGACCAGCTTCGCCAGCCAGCTCGGGGCCTGGTAGTAACCGTGCCAGGGGTCGTCGGCAAGCTTGGCGTCCATGGTCTTGATCACGTTCGCCATCGTGTCCAGCCCGACGACGTCGGCCAGGCGGAAGGTGGCGCTCTTCGGACGGCCTATGGCCGGGCCGGTCAGGGCGTCGACGGTGTCGAAGCCCAGGCCCAGGCGCTGCGCATGGTGCATGGTCGACCACATGGTGAACACGCCGACCCGGTTGGCGATGAAGTTGGCTGTGTCGCGGGCGCGGACCACGCCCTTGCCCAGGTTGCGGGTGAGGAAATCTTCCAGCTGGTCGAGCGTTTCGTCGCGCGTTCCCGGGTGCGGAATCAGCTCGACCAGGTGCATGTAGCGCGGCGGGTTGAAGAAATGCACACCGCAGAAGCGATCCTTCAGGGCCTCGGGTACCACGCCGGCCAGCTCGGTGATCGACAGGCCGGAGGTGTTGGTGACGAAGAAGGCATCGGCATGGATATGTGGACCGATCTTTTCATACAGGGACTTCTTGATGTCCATGCGCTCGACGATGGCTTCGATGATGAAGTCGCAGTGGCCGAGCTGGTCGAGGTCGTCCTCGAAGTTCCGCGGCGTGATGAAGGCGGCCAGTGCTTTCGAGGCAAACGGTGCCGGCTTGAGCTTGAGCAGGGCCTGGCGGCCCTTCTCGGCGATGTCACTGCGACCGCCGCCTTTCCCCTCGCTGTCCGACGGCAGGTCGTAGAGATCGACCGGGATGCCGGCAGCGGTCAGGTGGGCCGCGATCTGTGCGCCCATGACGCCGGAGCCCAGTACGGCAGCCCGACGTACGCGAAGCTTGTGATCAGTCATGCTTGAATATCCTTGGATTTGAAAAATTGATCGAAAGAACTTGAATCAGAGACCTCCAGATCGATCCATCCGGGTGGACAGAACGATCCTGGGCGGTCGATGTTGCGATTTGTTGAAGCCGTTTCAGCTGGCTTCGGCCAGCGGCGGCCGTTCCTCCTGCACCGGGGTGTCCAGCTCCTGCGGTGAAAACTCATCCACGGCAATCACGCGCGCGCTGAGCGCTTGAGCCCGCTTGAGATCGGCTGCCTGTTCCTCGGTGATCACGCCCGCTGCCACGGCTTTCTTGCACAGGGCGTCGACGTTGACCGGCGAAGGCACCTTCTTGAGTGCATTGCGCACGGCGTGTTCGGCCGGTTCGGCCTTGAGCACGGCCTCGAAAGCCTGCAGCACGATACCGGTGCCGTCGTCAACCTGCGACTTGAAGCAGCCATCGATCAGTCGCTCGCGGCTGGCCGAGTTGGTCAGCAGGAGGCGGGCGATCTTGTGTCCGGTGTGGTCGTCCGACTTCGAATGTCGCCGGCCGGTCGGGAAGCACAGGAACTTGAGCAGCGGGCCGAGCGCGGCGACGGGGAAGTTGCGGTACACGCCGTGGAGTGCCTCTTCAACCTGATGCAGGCTGTCATCCACGGCAAAGCGCAGCAGCGGCAGATCCTCGCTCTGACGGCCTTCGTCTTCCCAGCGGCGCAGGGTGGCTGATGCCATGTAGAGGTGGGCGAGGGCATCGGCGAAGCGACCCGAGAGTTTCTCGGCGAACTTGAATTTGCCGCCGAGGATCAGCAGGGCGAGGTCTGCGGTGAGCGTGAAGGCAGAGACCAGTCGATTGATGCGTCGATAGTCGCGAGCCGTCGGGCCGGAGACCGGGCTGGCACTGAGCCGGCCACCGGTCAGGCCAAGGATCGGGGCGCGGACGGCATTCGAGATCAGGTAGCCGAGGTGACGCCACAAGGCATCGTCGAAGGCGTTCAGGTCGTTGTCGCTTGCTGCCAGCATTTCCTTGAGCAGGTAGGGATGGCAGCGAATCGCACCCTGACCGAACACGATCATCGAACGAGTCAGGATATTGGCCCCTTCTACGGTGATCGAGACCGGCAGGGCCTGATAGCCCAGCGAAAGGTAGTTGTTGGGCCCTTCGACCACGGCCTTGCCGCCGTGCACATCCATCGCATCGTTGACCACCCGCCGGTTGGCTTCGGTCAGGTAGGCCTTGAGGATGGCTGACAGGACGACCGGCTTGTCGCCGCGATCGAGTGCGGCCAGGGTCAGCTTGTGGGCTGCTTCCATGCGATAGGCTTCGGCGCCGATCCGGGCCAGCGGCTCCTCGATGCCTTCGAAGTAGCCGATCGGCTGCTTGAACTGATAACGAATGCGCGCATAGGCCCCGGTCATCATGCTGGCCAGCTTGCCGCCGGCAACACCCTGTGCCGGGAGAGAGATCGCGCGGCCGGCTGCCAGGCAGTGCATCAACATGCGCCAGCCCTGACCGATCCGCTCCTGACCGCCGATGACCCAGTCCATCGGAATGAAGATGTTTTCACCGCGGGTCGGGCCGTTCATGAACAGGCTGCCGCCGGGCAGGTGGCGATCACCGATTTCCACGCCGGGCGTGGAGGTCGGAATCAGGGCGCAGGTGATTCCCAGATGCTCCTTGCCGCCCAGCAGTCCGTCCGGGTCGCGGGTCTTGAAGGCCAGACCCAACACGGTCGCGACCGGCGCAAGGGTGATGTAGCGTTTGTCCCAGGTCACGCTCAGGCCAAGCACTTCCTTGCCGTCGATGACCTTCTTGCAGACGATGCCTTCATCCGGCATCGAGGCAGCGTCGGATCCGGCGTGCGGCGAGGTCAGCGCGAAACAGGGGACGTCTTCACCGCGCGACAGACGGGGCAGGTAATGTTTCTTCTGCTCATCGGTGCCGAAATGCATCAGCAGCTCACCTGGGCCGAGGGAGTTCGGCACCATCACGCTGACTGCCGCGGTCAGGCTGCGGGTGGAAATCTTGGTCACGATGGCCGCATTACCCTGCGCGGAAAAGTCCAGGCCGCCGTATTCCCTGGGAATGATCATGCTCAGGAAGCGCTGCTCCTTGATGTACTGCCAGACTTCGGGCGGCAGATCCTTGAGCTCGCGGTTGATCTTCCAGTCGTCGAGCATCTTGCACAGCTCTTCGGTCGGCCCGTCGAGGAAGGCCTGTTCCTCTGCGCTGAGCTGCGGTTTCGGCAGGTCGAACAGCGTTTTCCAGTTGGGCTTGCCCGAGAACAGCTCCGCGTCCCACCAGACCGTTCCGGCGTCCAGCGCTTCCTTCTCAGTGCTCGACATGGCCGGCAGCACGGTCTTGAACCAGTTGAACAGCGGCCGCGAGAGCAGCGCGCGGCGGACCGGTTTGATCGCCATGAAGACCAGGATCGCCGCGACGGCTGCAAAGATCACCACGGTGGCCAGGCTCAGCGGAGTCGCTGTTGCGACACCGATCGCGGCGGCGACTGTGCCGAGTGCGGCCAGCCACAGGGGCAACCGCAGGTAGGCGATCAGACCGAGGCCGGCCAGAAGGAGGACTACGGAGAGAATATTCATCGAACGATCTCCATGGTGCGTTTGGCACCTGCATTGGACGAGGAAGTGGAATCGAGGGCTTGCGTGCCGCGCAGGCCAGCCGCGGCAAAGGCCACCAGATCGGTGGCGATGGCTGGCGCATCCTTGAGCCTGGATTCGGCCATGGTGTGGGTCAGGGCGCCGACGATGAAATCGAGGTGGCGGCGAAGGCTGGCCCGGCTCGTGTCGGGCAGCGCCTGCTCGATGGCATCGGCAAAACGCTGCATGACGTGAGCGTATTCCGCACTCAGGTCGCGACGCAGCTGTTCGTCCTGGTCGGCGAAGGCGCGCAGAAGGATGCGCATGAATCGATGGCCCTCACCGGCCTGATCGTGCGTCAGCTCGATGGCCGGTCGCACGAATGCATCGAGGACCGACTCGAGCTGCGGCCCGACGGACTCGGCCAGAGCGTCGTCGAGACGCTCGAGGCGAGCTTTGTTGAGCGTATCCAGTCGACGACGAAACACGGCAACGATCAGCGCCTGCTTGGAACCGAAATGATAGTTGACGGCGGCCAGATTGACCCCGGCTGCCTGGGTGATCCGGCGCATCGAGGTGACATGGAATCCCTCCTCGGCGAACAGGCGTTCGGCCGAGTCGAGGATTCGATCGCAGGTATTCAGGCTGGAATTCACTCAAACGTCGGTTTAAAACAAGTGTTTGAATACTAGCGCCATACGCCTGCGTATGCAAGCGATTCCTGCTGCCACTCAGTCCTGGCATTCTGCATGCGGCAGGCGTCGATTCATCCGCACACGGCCGGTGTTGGAGACGATCACGGCGCGCCCGTCGACGCTGGAGCCGGCGGCGCAGATTCGCAGCGTCAGGTTGGTGCCGTAGGCGCCTCCGCTGGGCTGAAACCGGACCCGGTGGCGCCCGCCTGAGCCGATGATGGCGCGGTCGTCTTCCTGGACCACGCGAAGAACGTCCGCGGCGGTATCGGGCTGGCGATTATCGTCAGCATCAGCAAAGACCATCCATCCCAGGTCCCAACGATTGCCCGAGCAGCGTTGCTGATCCACACTGGGGCAGGCGACCACGTTCTGATTCCGGGTCACGGCCTGCAGCCGCGCATACTGCAGATGCGCAATCATCTGGTTGGTGGCAGCCGTGATGCGCTGATTGGCGGTGAAGTTCACCATGGACGGTACGGCCAGGCCCGCCAGCATCGCCGCCAGGCCGATGCTGAACATCAGCTCCAGAACCGTCATTCCCCGTTGCTTGTCATGCATCGTCCTGACCTCTTGTCATGAAAATGAGTGAGTGGTCAGTTTCGGAGAGCGGGGAAATGATTTGGATCGGCAACTTACCCGAGTTGCCCTAGGAAAAAGACTGATCATTACCGGGTAGAATTGCGCACGCAGAGGCTGTCCCTTGATTTCACCTCCGTTTCACCGCGCGACCGTCTAATGAGCGCTCAGAAAGTCGGATCAGGCACCGCATGTCACTAAAGAAAAGTATCGCCTCATGGTTCAACTCCGAAACCATCGATTCGGATCCGAACGATGACCGAATCGACTGGGCGAGAATCATCCCCTTCATCGCTCTCCACCTGGCCTGTCTTGCGGTGCTCTGGGTGGGCGTGTCATGGATCGCCGTTATCGTCGCGCTCATGAGCTACGCGCTGCGGATGTTTGCAATCACCGCCTTCTACCATCGCTACTTTTCGCATCGAACCTTCAAGACATCGCGGCCGGTGCAGTTCTTCTTTGCCCTGATCGGCGCGGCCTCGACCCAGCGCGGGCCACTGTGGTGGGCGGCGCATCATCGCCATCACCACAAATCTGCCGACCGGCAGGAGGATCCTCACTCGCCCCGGCATGGTTTCCTGTGGAGTCACATGGGATGGTTCCTGTCGCGCAAGCATTTTGCGACCGACCACTCGCAGATTCCGGATCTGATGAAGTACCCTGAATTACGCCTCCTGGACCGCTACGACCTGCTGGTGCCGGTCGTCTATGCGGTAGGAATGTTCTTCCTCGGCGTGCTTCTGGATACCGCTTTCCCCGGCCTTGGAACGAGCGGCTGGCAGATGCTGGTCTGGGGCTATTTCATCTCGACGGTTGCCCTGATTCACGTCACCCTGACGATCAATTCACTCGCTCATGTCTGGGGCCGGCGACGTTATGCCACATCCGATGACAGCCGGAACAACTGGTTTCTCGCGCTGCTGACGCTCGGCGAGGGCTGGCACAACAATCATCATCACTTTCCGGGCTCCGCGCGCCAGGGCTTTTACTGGTGGGAAATCGACATCAGCTATTACCTGCTGCGAATGATGAGCTGGGTCGGTCTGGTCCGTGAACTCAAGCCGGTCCCTGAGGCCATTCGGCGCGCTCGGCGAGTCGAGTCGGTCGGGTGAGAATCGCGGTTGTCGGCGGCGGGGTGTCGGGCCTGTATGCGGCCTGGCACCTGGCCCGGGAGCATGAGGTCGTCCTGCTCGAGGCCGATCAACGCCTCGGCGGGCACGCCGACACCCAGGTGGTCGACTCGCCGGACGGCGAGGTGGCCATCGACTCGGGCTTCATCGTGTTCAACGAGACCAACTACCCGCTGCTGACCGCCTGGTTCGAAAAACTCGGAGTTGCCTGGAAGGCTTCCGACATGAGCTTTGCGGTGTCGGATCAGGCCAGCGGCATCGAATACAACGCCACCCGCCTCTCGACGCTGTTCTGTCAGCGGCGCAACCTGCTGCGGCCGTCGTTCATCGGCATGGTGCGCGACATTCTGCGCTTCTACCGGCAGGCGCCGGACCTTCTTGCAAGCCTGGATGATCGGATCACGCTGGGGGAATGGCTCGGCGAGGCACCGGTGGGTCGGGCCTTCGCCGAGCTCCACCTCCTGCCCATGGCATCCGCGCTCTGGTCTGCGCCCATGGGAAGGATCAGCGACTTCCCGATGCGTCACCTGCTGGCCTTCATGGATCATCACACCATGCTGCAGGTCGATCAGCGGCCACAGTGGAAGACCGTCGACGGGGGATCGAGGGTCTATGTCGACAAGGCCCGGCAGCGCTGTGGCGAGGTCCATCTGGGACGCGCGGTTCGGCGAATCAATCGACGCTCGGATCATGTGCTTGTGCAGACCGATGGTGACGAGCTGAGGGTCGATGAGGTCATTCTGGCCTGCCACTCCGATCAGGCCCTGCGCCTGCTCGATGACGCCGATCCGGCCGAACGGTCGATTCTCGGTGCCATCCCCTATCAGGACAACGAAACCGTTCTGCATACCGACACCAGCGTCCTGCCGGACAATCCCGCGGCGCGGGCCAGCTGGAATGTCCGACGGGATCGGCGGGATGCCGATCACTGCCGCGTGTCCTATTACATGAACCTTCTTCAGGGCATTCCCGGCCCGATCGACTACATCGTCTCGCTCAACCAGACCGAGTTGATCGATCCGGCGCGGGTTCTGGTCAAACGCCGCTATCAGCATCCGGTCTTTACGCCGGAAGCGGTCAGTGCGCAGAGCCGTTGGGATGAGATCAACGGCAAGCGCCGCACCTGGTACTGCGGGGCCTGGTGGGGTTGGGGTTTCCACGAAGACGGGACGCGCAGTGCACAGCGCGTCATCGACGGACTTCGGGAGCATGCGGATGACTGATGCACTGGCGACAGGTACCGTCTGGCATCGTCGCATGACACCTCGCCGGCATGCCTTTCGCTATCGGCTGTATTTCAGCCTGCTGGACCTCGGCCACCTCGAAGACACCTTTGCCCGGTGCCGACTCTGGAGTCTCCACCGCCCGAATCTCGTGTCTCTGAGAAGAGACGATTTCCTCGGCCCGCACGATCTGCCGCTGATCGATGCCGTCCGGCAGCGTGTCGCATCGGAGCTCGGCTTCTCCCCGGACGGACCGATCCGGATGCTGACACACCTGCGCCAGTGGGGAATGTGCTTCAATCCGGTCACTTTCTATTTCTGCGATCATGCAGGCGCCCTGGGCGCCATCGTCGCTGATGTCCACAACACGCCATGGAACGAAAGCCGGGCCTATGTGCTGGATGCGCGATCGCAGCCCGGCCCGGAATATCGCTTCGAATTCGACAAGGATTTCCATGTTTCGCCCTTCCTTCCGATGGGTATCGATTACGACTGGCGCTTCCGCGTCGGTGATGATCGGATCGATGTTCACATGCTTCTGATTCGCAAAGGAACAGAATGCTTTCGGGCCGGGATGTCGCTGAAACTGCAGCCAATGACGCGACGCTCGATGACCCTGATGCCTATTCGATTCCCATTCGTCACGCTGAAAGTCGTGGCGGGAATCTACTGGCAGGCATTCCGCCTCTGGGCCAGAGGCATACCATTTCACCCTCATCCGGAGTCGCGGAAGGAGCCGTCTTGACAAGCGAGACAAGAGAACAATACGAGCTCGAGGTCGATACTGGCCGAGTGGGGCGAGTCGACCGTTTTTTCCGAAAACGGGTGTTCGAGCGACTGCAGGGCGTGATTACCCGCGGTCAGCTGAAGATCGAGGACTCAATCGGCAGCCTGCAGCTCGGCGCAGGGGAGGAGCCGCTGGCCGAGGTCCGCGTCCATGATATGCGCTTCTGGCGGCTGATGGCGACCGGCGGCAGCGTTGGCGCGGCCGAGGCCTATATGGCTGCGCTCTGGGATAGTCCGGATCTGGTGGCCGTCATTCAGGTGCTGGCCCGCAATCGGGAGGCGCTCAATGCCATGGATGAGGGCGGGGCGCGCCTGAGCGGCGTGCTGCTGTCGATCTGGCATCGATTCAACCGCAACAGCCTCAAGGGGAGTCGTCGCAACATCGCAGCGCACTACGATCTGGGCAATGATTTCTTCGCAGCCTGGCTGGATTCCTCGATGATGTACTCCAGCGGGATCTATCTCAGCCCGGATGACAGCCTCGAGCAGGCCCAGATCAACAAGCTCGATCGCATCTGCCAGCGTCTGAACCTGAGACCGGATGATCATCTCGTCGAAATAGGCACCGGTTGGGGCGGCCTGGCGATTCATGCCGCCCGCCATTACGGCTGCCGGGTCACGACCACGACCATCTCGCAGGAACAGCACGATTTTGCCCGCTCAGCCATTCGCGCCGCTGGCCTGAGCGACCGGATCGATCTGCGCCTCGACGATTACCGCGATCTGGAGGGCCGATTCGACAAGCTGGTCTCGATCGAAATGATCGAAGCAGTCGGCCATGATTACCTGGACACCTACCTGGCCAGGATCGATCAGTTGATCAAACCGGATGGGCTGGCCCTGATCCAGGCCATTACCATCGAGGATTTCCGCTACGCCAAGGCGCTCAAGAGCGTCGATTTCATCAAGCGCTACGTGTTTCCTGGCAGCTTCATTCCATCGGTCAGTGCCGTCGCCCAGTCAATGGCCCGAGCGACCCGACTGGGTCTGGTCGAACTGGTCGATTTCGGCGCCAGCTATGCGCGCACCCTGAAGGATTGGCGGGAACGCTTCGAGGCCGCCTGGGAGCGCATCGAGCCGATGGGTTTCGACGATGTTTTCCGTCGTCGCTGGCGCTTCTATCTGGCCTATTGCGAGGGGGGCTTCCGGGAACGCGCCATCAGTGACATCCACTTGCTGATGGCCGGGCCGGATTTTCGGCCCGATTCCAGCCTCGGCCTGACCGCACAATCGGCTTCTCGAGCCGCGGAAAGGATCTCATGAGCCGCGATTTCTGGATCAACCAGGGATTGTTCCAGGCAGCCTGGCCTGCCTGTGTGATCGGTGCGGCCTACGGGACGATCTGGTTCGGCCTGATCGTGGTCGGGGCCATGCTGGCCTGGCAACTTCATGACGAGCGACGTCACCCGACCGATTTCCGTCTGTTGCTGATCTGTCTGATGGTCGGTTTCGTGCTGGATACTCTGTTCGTGCAGGCTGGCATTCTCGTCTACTCGACGCCCTGGCCATCGTCCGGTTTTGCCCCACTCTGGATCATGCTGTTGTGGGTTGCGCTGGCACTTGTGATCAATCACTCCATGAGCGCTTTCAAGGATCGCCTCTGGCTGCTGGGTATTTTCGGCGGCATCGGCTCGCCGATGTCCTACTATGCCGGTTCGCGTTTTGGTGCCGTTGAGTGGGCGGCGCCTGCCTGGCAAGTGGTTCTGGCCACCGGGTTGACCTGGGCGCTACTGCTGCCCCTGTTGTTCTGGTACGCGCGGCGGGCACACGAGGCCATCGACTCAGAAACGAACTCAGAAGGAACTGTATCCCAATGACCCCGATCGAGCTGGCCGAAAAAGGCTGGGCGCCCGACTGGCTGATACGCCTGGGTATTCGCCGGTTGCTGAAACAGCGACTGAACAACGAGATGGATCGCGATCCCGAACGACGGGCACGTCGCACACAGGCCTTGATGGATGAGTTGGCATCATCGGACATCGCGATCGAAACCGATGCCGCCAACGAGCAGCACTACGAAGTGCCCGCGGCGTTCTACCAGCTTGCACTGGGCGGGCGTCTGAAATATTCCAGCGCCTACTATCCACCCGGCGTGGATACTCTGGACGAGGCCGAAGAGGCCATGCTCAAGGCCAGCTGTGAACAGGCCGAACTGGAGGATGGCCAGCGTGTCCTCGAACTGGGCTGTGGCTGGGGCTCTCTGACGCTGTGGATGGCGGCCCAGTATCCGAACAGCCAGATTACGGCGGTCAGCAATTCGGCTTCCCAGCGCGCGTTCATCGAACAGCGTGCGCTCGACCTCGGCCTGCACAATCTCAAGGTGGTGACCTGCGACGTCAATCAGCTGGAGCTTGATCAGCGCTTCGATCGCGTCGTCTCGGTCGAAATGTTCGAACACGTCAGAAACTACCGCGAATTACTCAAGCGGATCGCTGGATGGCTGCGGCCGGAAGGCAAGCTGTTCGTGCACATCTTTTGTCATCGTTATCTCGCCTATCCCTTTGAAACAGAGGGTGAGGGCAACTGGATGGGCCGCTATTTCTTTACCGGTGGGTTGATGCCGGCCGCAGATACCCTGCTGCATTTCCAGGATGATCTGGCCTTGGAAGATCGCAAACTCTACTCGGGCAGGCACTATTCGAAGACCTCACGTGCCTGGCTGAATAATATGGATGCTCGCAAGCAGCAGGTGCGAGCAGCGATGGAGTCGATCTACGGTGACCAGGCCGCCATCTGGCAGCAGCGCTGGCGAATGTTCTTCATGGCCTGCGAGGAGCTGTTCGGCTACGATGATGGAAACACCTGGCTGGTGGCACACTATCGCTTCAAACGCCGCTAATCCGATGGGCTTCAGGGGAGCGCGATTTCGGACCATTGACGCGATGCGGCAGGACAGTCGGGGCTGGTATCGCGCGCCGCGCTCAGCCTGTCGAAACCGGTTTCAAGGGGAGTTGCGGTGAACGTCAAGCTCCAGGGTGGCCTGAATACAAAGCTGGTTCGGGTCTTCGTGCTCCAGGTGCTCGCGATCAGCGTGGCAACGGTCATGGGGGTATTCGGTGCCGCGCTTGTCGTTGAAAGGGTGCTTGTCAAGGAGGCCCTGACGGGTGAGGCCGAGCACTTCTGGGAACATTACAAGAAAGACTCGGATTTTCCCCTGCCCAACACCAATAACCTCCGCGGCTACATGGCCCGGCAGAGCACTTATGTTGCAGTGCCTGAATGGTTGCGCGACATCCCGCTGGGTTTTCACCGGGTGGAAGACGGTTCGGGTGCGTCACCGGTGGTCTATGTCAGCGATCATGGCGCGGATCGTCTGTTTCTGGTCTTCGATGAAGTGCAGGTGTCGTCACTGGCGTTCTACTTCGGGATCGCGCCGTTGACTGCCGTCCTGCTTCTGATCTATCTGCTGACCTGGATCGGCTATGTGCTGTCGCGGCGGGCCGTGTCCACCGTGGTCCAGTTGGCCGACGCAGTGCGCAACTACGACTTCAATACCGGAGAATTCGAAAAATTCGAATCGGAGGCGCACGGAGACTCCACCGATACCGAGGTTGCCACGCTGGTCAATGCCTTCAACCAGTTCATCGACCGGATGGAGTCATTCATCCAGCGAGAGCGCAATTTCACCCGCAATGCCAGTCATGAGTTGCGTACGCCGCTGGCCGTGGTCAAAGCCAATCTGGAGCTGCTGCAGCGCTTCGACGACCCGGAAAAACGCCAGCGCACGATCGAGCGCATGTCGCGCACGGTCCGGGACATGGAGTCGCTGGTCGAGACCCTGTTGATCCTTGCGCGGGAAACCGAATCCAAACTGTCATGGTCTTCCGTGGTCCTCAACGATCTGCTGTCGGAGACGCTCGATCAGGTGGCTCGGGCCCTGCCCAACGAAAATATCGAGACCCGGCTTGACGCCAAAGGGCTGCTCGAGATCGATGCGCCCGAGCGCGTGCTTGCGATCGTTTTCACCAACCTGATTCGGAACGCGATGACTTATACGGAGGCCGGAACGGTGAGCGTCGGGATCGATCATCGAGGTATCTCGGTCAAGGACACCGGACTCGGCATGAGCGAATCGGATCTGGAACACATGTTCGAGCCGTTCTATCGCGGTCACGATCGCAGCAACGAGGGCTATGGCCTGGGCCTGGCGATCGTTCGGCGTCTGTGCGATCGTTTCGGCTGGACGCTGCATGCCGACTCCGAGTTGGGCGCGGGAACCGAGGTCAGAGTGGAATTCCCCCGCGCAACCTTCAAGCGCTTCGCAGAATCCTCGGAGACGCGGCCGGGACGCGATTGATCGGCCGGGACAGCCTCGAGTCCGTCTGCCGCGGACAGCACACAGGCGCTATCATTCCAAGCTGCCCTGCCCGAAACCCGTCCGACATGAACCGTCATAGATCAAAGCCCCGGCTGCAGGCGAGCGCGAGTGCCGGATCGAATATCGCCCTGGTCAAGTACTGGGGCAAGAGAGATTCCGTGCTCAACCTGCCGGCCACCGGCTCGCTGTCGATCACGCTCGACGCTCTGGTGACCGAAACGACCGTCATCGCGGCGTCCCGGGCAGGGGCAGACCGCCTGATCATCAACGAGCAGGAGGCCGACCCGGATCGTGTTTCTCCTTTCATCGATCTGTTCCGGGCGATCGCTGGTACCGAGCAGCGCTTCGTCGTCGAAAGCAGCAATTCCTTCCCGACGGCGGCCGGCCTGGCCTCCTCGGCATCCGCCTTTGCGGCTCTTGCCGTTGCCATGGATGCGGCACTCGGCCTGGAGCTGACGGCCGAGCGACTCTCCGAGATGGCTCGAAGGGGGTCGGGCTCCGCGGCGCGATCCATTTACGGCGGGTTCGTCGAAATGCAGCGCGGCCAGCGCGATGACGGCAGGGATGCGACAGCGCATGCCCTGGCTTCGGTCGACCACTGGCCACTGCGCGTGGTGGTCGCCGTGACCAGCACACAGGCCAAATCAGTCTCCTCGACGAAGGGCATGAACCATACGGTTGCGAGCTCGGCCTACTACCCGGCATGGGTCGAGCAGGTCGAGCAGGATCTCGAGCGAGCGCGAACAGCCATAGCAGCGCGTGATTTCACTGGTCTGGCCGAGGTTTCCGAGGCCAGCGCTCTGGCCATGCACGCCTCGGCCATGGCGGCACGGCCCGGCGTGATCTACTTTGCACCGGCTACGCTGGCCTGTATTCAGGCGGTCCGCGGGCTTCGCGACAACGGCTGCGCCGTGTTCTTTACCGTCGACGCCGGGCCGCAGCTCAAGGCTGTCTGCCTGCCCGAAGACGAGGCGATCGTTGCCGACACCCTGGCCCGCGTGCCTGGCGTTCAGCGCCTGATTCGAACCGGACTCGGCGAAGGCGCTCGACGGATCTGATGCGCTATCGCACTCGAGTGCCGGGAAAGGCGGTGTTGATGGGCGAGTATGCGGTGACCGATGGCTTGCCGGCCTATGCCCTGGCTGTGGACCGCTTCGCTGAGGTCTCGCTGAGCGGCTGCTCCAACGACCAGGCCGGTCTCCGGGCGCCCCAGGTCTGGCCTGAAATGATCGGCTTTCGGGTCGATGATGATGGTCGGGTTCTCGACTGGGACTCAGGCAGCGATGGCTGGTCGCAGGTGAGCTGGACAGCGGGTCTGATCGACCGCTTGATCGAGGCTCTGGGGCCTGCTCGCCTTGTGCCCTTCCAGCTGCAGATCGACACCTCGTCGCTGTTTATCGAGCAAGACGGTGAGCCCAGCAAACTGGGCCTGGGGTCGAGCTCGGCGATCACGGTCGGCCTGTTCAGAGTCCTGGCGGGATTTTTCGGCGCAAAGGCCCTGAGGTCGGAAGCACTGTTGAGCACCCTGCTGCCGCTGTATCAGGCGGCCCAGCAGGGCCAGGGTAGTGGTATCGATCTGGCCACATCGATTCACGGTGGCCTCATCGAGTTCAGGAATCAACATGGCGAGACCCGCGTGCGCTCCATGGACTGGCCGGACGGGCTTCTGGTCGATTTTGTCTGGACCGGGCGACCGGCATCCACGCCGAAACTGCTGCTGTGCTATCGGCAATGGCAGCAGGGCCGGCCTGACCAGGCTGAGCGCTGGCATCGGCTGGCGTCTTCCCTGCTCGACCATGGGGCAGCTGCGCTGTCGAGTGGTGATGCGGACAAGCTGGTGGGCGTTCTCGGTGAGTATGGACGCGGAATGAGTACAATAGGCGGTTGGATGGGGGTCGATTTGACCTCTGATGTGCATCTGCGGATCATGCAGCAGGCCGAGCGAATGGGCCTGGCGGCCAAACCCAGCGGCGCGGGTGTCGGCGATCTTGCTCTGATCGCGGGGACCTGTGCCGAGGC
>CAYTQT010000070.1:0-16160 GCA_964439915.1 uncultured Wenzhouxiangella sp.
TCGCTGACCGGGCCCCTCCGGTCCGGGGATCGATCCGTCGAACTGGCGCCGGGCCAGCTCCATGTTCTGAAGCTCCCGAGCGCTTTCGATTCAAGGGCTTTGATGCAGCGCCTCGGGCTGGACAGGATCACCGATGGTGCAGAGCTGTCCGAGCCCTGGCTGAATGAACAGCCGGATCGTCAGCGCGATCGCGTGGCCCTGGTCGATCCGACCCTCCCCCTGCCCAGCGGGCTGGGCCTGGAACGCTGGCTGAACGATGAGGCCGTGCTGAGACTGGGCACGGACATCCCCGGGGATGACCGGAAGACCATCATTCGCACAACGATCGAAGCACTGGCTCTGAACGCACAGATCGGGACACGGCTGCTCGATCTGAACGCCGCGACCCGGATCCGGGCTCACCTCGCCGCGGCCCTGTTGACGCGTCCGGGACTGGTGGTGCTCGATCTCGCACGGACATCGCTGCGGCCCCAGGCATGGACCGAACTGAAGGGTTATCTGATGGGTTTGAGCGGCGCTGCGCTGACGATCGTGGTGCTGAATCCGGAGGAAGGGATCGAACTCAGGGCGACCGAAGCGCCCGCCGCGAGTCCGCCAGCCCGATCGCGAAGATGGCACCCGCTCCGCCGCCCCAGCGCCGCGGTCGTCCGTTGTCTGATGGCGCGCAACTGGTCTGCGCTCGTCGAGCGTCCTGGCAGTCTCGCCAGTCTGCTGCTGATACCGCTTGCTCTGGTGCTGGTCCTGAGCCACTGGCTGAGCGTTCGATCCAGCGTGATCGCAGCCCAGACCGTGATGCTGATCAGCACACCGCTCGCCGCCCTGGCTTTGGGCGTCGCGCGCGACAGCGTTTCACCACAACTGCTGTATCGATTCGGTCTGCTGCCGGACCTGGCCGTTGCCCGGGCCCTGTCGGCGTCCGTCGTGATGATCGTGCAGCTTCTCCTGGTACTCGCTCTGACCACCGTCCTGCTGCCGCTGGACGTCTGGCCCATCCATGCGGGTGCCCAGGTGCTCCTGGCTGGTGCTGCAGGCATGTCGCTGGGTCTACTGATGCGAACGGCGACCGGCCGCAACGCCCGGATGGCGCTGGCTCTGGTCACTCTAGTTGGGACCTGTCAGGCGGCCTGGATCTTCAAACTGCAGCCAGGGCTGACCGCGTTGCTCGGCCTGAGCCTGCTCTGGACGGGGCTGGCCCTCCTGATCGGGGCTCGACAGCGCCCCGACCTCGGCAAAACGGCGGGGGAATGAGCGCTACCAGCCGCGCGATGAAATCCAGCGTGTCGAAATACGCCCTCGCAGAAACCCTGCCCAATCCAGCGCTGAGCGAACCTGGCGCGATCGATTGGCCAGGATGACTGGGCCTCGGTTCTGCGCGATCGGATTCCGCCACCCTTTCACCATCACGTCGCCAAGCTGCCCGTCAACACTTCTTTTCCCTGATCCGATAAAAAAGTTCTCGTAACAGAGAATCGCGAGTCCTCCCAGGCTCTCGGCTCGGGGGTGGGTCTTTTTCCAACCATCTATATTAATTGCCTTTTTCATACTTCGGCCGCGCTATTGTTCTGCTGGCACGGATTTTGCTTTCTCATCGAAAGCTTCGAATGAACGGAAAGGACCAATGAACCGCATCCGCCCCACCTCCATCGATCGGTATTTCCTCGGTGCCTTGCTGCTGATCGCGTCGGGAGCCGTCCTGGCCCAGGACTTCACCCTCGACCAGTCCGTGATCGCCCCCGGCGGCGAGTCGTCGGCCGGCGGCGACTGGACGCTCGACGCCACGCTGGGCCAGCCCGTCGCAGGCGTGGCCGAGGGCGACGATTTCGTCCTGTTTTCCGGCTTCTGGGTGCCCGACGGCGTCGAGCCGCCGCAACCCGAAGTGCTGTTCTCGGACAGCTTCGAAGGAGACACACCATGATCTCGTCACACATCCGTGCTTCAGGAGACGATCGCTGCGCCCCACGCTGGGCGCTCGTCCTGGTTTTGGCGGCGGCCCTGAGCTGCACCGCCCACGCCGAAACCGTATTCACCTACCAGGGCAAGCTCGGCAGCGCCGGCCAGCCGGCCAGCGGTGCGCACGACTTTCGCTTCCGACTGTTCGATGCCGAAACCGGCGGTACGCAGGCGGGAAGCCAGCTCACCGTTTCGCCGGTTGCGGTCAGCAGTGGCGTATTCACCGTACAGCTCGACTTCGGCGACGTGCCGTTCAGCTCAAGCCCTCTCTGGCTGGAGATTGATGTGCGAGAAGCCGACGCCGGCGCCTACACCACGCTCGCGCCACGTCAGCGTGTCGGCGCTGCGCCGTTCGCCATCGAGACCTTGTTTGTTGCACCCGGCGCGGTCGATACCGCCGCACTGCAGGACAACTCGGTCACTACAAACAAGATCGCCAACGGCAATGTGTTCACCGACGATCTTGCGAACTTCGCGGTCGGCACCGGCAAGCTGTCGAATCAGGCAGTGACGCGGCTGAAGATTGCTGACGATGCGATCGGCACGTTTCAGATCGAGAACAACACGGTTACGTCCAGCGATATTCGCGATGGGACGATCGCGGGAGTAGACATTGCGAATGGTGGCGGCCTTCTGCACCGCAAGTCCGAGCTTCAGCGCATCGCTTCGACTGGCACCGAAATTTTACCCAACTCGAGCGGCTTGAGCACCGCGATGTGTGCGGACGCCAACGACATTCCGATTGCCTACGACTGTGAAATCATCACGAACGTTCACCTGACGGTGATGCGAGAGACCATCACCGCCAATTGGGACAGCGACACGACAGCTGCCTCGGCGACCTGTGCATTCCAGAACACGCATCCGACGTTAGGCGTCTTGGTCAGAGCCGTGATCACCTGCCTTTCGGTGCCGGGACCTTGACGTGACTTGCCCGATTGAGCGCACCAACGGCAACGCCCAGCACTGCAACCGAACAGGGAACCCAACATGAGCATCATTAATCGATCAATCGCACTCGCCTTTATGCTTTGCGTCACCTGCTCCATCGCGCAGGCGGAAACCGTCTTCACCTACCAGGGCAAGCTCGGCAGCGCCGGTCAGCCGGCCAATGGTGCGCACGACTTTCGCTTTCGGCTTTACAACCTCACCAGCGACTTGACGGTTCTCAGTCAGCGACTGACACGCGTTGACAACGATGTTCTGCCCGCAAGACTGCGCTGTACGGCCCAGAACCGCGTTCCGCAGAATGCCGAGACCTTGTCGGCCACGGTGTGGTGCCTGAGCGTTCCATGAGCGCCGGCACCGCACTACCTGACGCCGGCAGTCCAGGCAAGCTTCACTGCTGCAACCTGGTGCATCGCTGTCGACCAGTGGGTGCTGTTCCTGCCGGTGGCCGCGCTTGCCAGCAGGGCAGGCTGCAGAAACGAGTCAAGTCGAGTCGTGATGGACGACCTAAGGAACCTCTGAACAAGTCTACGCGGGCGCGTAGACTTGTTCAGAGGTTCCCTAATGGAAAGAACCGGCATCAGACTTCACCGCACAGGTCCTGGGCATCGGTTCGCCAGTTACGGACGCGAAGCTCACCGCTGTCGCGCTCGAGAGCGAGGTTGGCGTGGCGAGTGCGACCGTTGCCGTCGATCAGGGTGAATTCGACGTAGCCGGTGTGATTGAAGGCGCTGACTGATTGGACTTCCCATGATCGGGGCTGGATGCTGGCGGCACGCACCCGCTGTTCCAGGTACGACGCCGAGCCGCAGGCGGCCTGCAGATCGCCGTGCATGCGGCCGTAGGCCGCCTGCCAGGCGGCGGCCCGCACATCGGCCAGGAAGTCCTCGGCCAGGGCTTGCGCTTCGGACTCCCTGCCACCACCGCAGGCGCTGAGCGCGAGACTCAGCGCAAGTAGCAGCGCCGCCGATCCTGGCGATAACGATGAGGTCCTGTGCAGCCGGCGCATCACAGCCCCAAGCGCTCAGCTTCTTCAGGACTCTGGCTTTTGAGCAGATCGAAGAAGGCATACTGGGTGAGAATGTTGAAGCCGGCAAACAGGCGGTTGAACTCACGGTTAGAGCGCATCACGCCAGCTTCCCGATAGTGGCTGTGTAGCGCACGGTAGGCATCATACACAGGCTTGATGTCGGCGTCGTATTGCAACTTGGACTGGACCTGGTTGACCGCCGCCTCGACGGTCGCCTTGTCGCTGGCGGGCAGCGCCTCGATCTTTCGGCCCAAGGCCACCAGATCCTGAACATGGCGTTCGTGGACTTCACGAAGGCGCTCAAGCGCCTCGGCCTCGTCCGGATGGTCTGCCAGGGCCGCATTCAGTTCGGCAAAGGCCTGCACATAGACATCAGCCACAGCCTGTCCGATGTCTTCGGCCGTACTCGCAGCGGCGATATCGACACGGGACGAGACAGCTGCTGCAGTCTCGGGTTCGCTGGCCTGGGCCGCATTGGTCTGAACATTGTCCGGCTCACCGTCACCGCCGCAGGCGACAAGTAACAGCAGGGCCGCTGAGGCGCTCAGCAGCCGAGGTGTGGCTCGACCATTGGGGCCGCTGAGGGTACGCTTTTCGGGATTCTGTTTCTTCATCATGTTCTCCTGGTCACTAGCGTCTAGTCGTTGCGTTGATACTGTCACTCCCGCACGTCCTCGCCCGATGGCTCGACGGTCGGTTTCGTCAGTCGATATCACCCAGGCCCATCCGGCCCTCGACCTCGAGGAAGGCGAGCTGGGCGCTTTGGCCGCTGTCGAACGCGATCCCGAGGACGTGCCAGGCACCCTCGCTTTCGGTTTCGCTCTCATAGCTCGTCACGGTGTAGCCCTCACCGCCGCGCATCAGGGAGGAAACCCGATAGCAGGTCGAATTCAGCATCTGGCGCTCTTCGCCGTCGGCTGAGGCGAAATCCTGGAACTTGCGATCGGCATCGGAGCCGGTGTAGAGCACCAGGCCCTCGGCGCCGGAATAATCACCCTGAGGGTTGGCGCAGGCTTCGGTGAGGCGCTGGAGGGCCGATTCAGCGCGCTCCTGGGGGGTGCCGGACTCGCCGCAGGCGCTGAGCAGCAGCACGGCGGTCAGCGTGGTTAAAAGCGTTGTTTTCATGGTTGACTCCTTGAATCAGTTTTCGAATCGATCGGAAAAAATTGCGTCCGGCTTAAGCTCGAAGCTGGCCGAGACGAATCGCACAAAATCGAGGGTGACCTGGCAGCTGCCGTGGCCGCTGCAGGCTCCACCCCAGCCGGTGAACTGATTTCCCGGGGCAGGGATGGCGGCCAGCGTGTAGATCTCGTCTTCCGGCAGCGGCAGCTGACAGGCATTCGGCCCGTCGCAGGTCAAAGGGAACTCACCAAGAACCAAGACCTGTCCAAGCCCGCCGCCGCCGAAGCTGATCGCAAGCAAGTTGGCGTTCGGCCATTCGAAGGCACCGCTGTCGCACCGGCCCAACCCGCCGCTGGCATCACCGTCACGTGGACGCGGTTCGCCGCGCTGGTCCTCACCAATGGTGAAATTGTTCGTCGCATCGTTGCAGGGTGCCAACGGACCCGCATCAACCGCCGGACTGGCCGGATGCGGTGGCATAGTGAAGGTCGAGCCACCATAGTCGCCTGCCGGTAGAAATTGAATGGGCGTTGATGGAGCGTCGTCGGGGTGGCTCGTACAGGTGCTGCTGTCGGTTTCGATATTGAAGCCCAGGCTGGTGATCGATCCCGATCCCACGCTTTCGATCACGCAATCGTTGTTGCCCGGCTGATCGAACACGTTACCGATCAGACGGACATTGGCCTGGGAAACCCGGAGCAGCCGGGCGATCTGATTGTCGCTGAAGGTGCTGTAGTTGATTGACAGATCGAGTTCACCACGAACATCCACCACGGAATGGTTTCCATCAGAGTCGTTATCGGTGAAAGTTGAATTGATCACCGTGGCCACCGCCCTACCCGCGGAAGAACGCCCGACACGAATGGCACCGCCGCGCGGGGCATAGTTCGACTCGAAGTAGGAGCGTGAAACAAGCAGCGTATTGAACGAGCTGGAGACCGCACCGCCGGATGCCTGCGGTGATGCCCCCGGGTTGGAGCGGTTGTCGACAAACGAAGAATCGGTAATCGTGAGGATCTGGTCGGTTGAACCCGTTGAGATGGCAGCACCAGCGCCGTCCGAGCGATTGCCTTGAAAAAGACTGTTCTCGACCGTGAGATCCGAATTGCTCCAGCTATAGATTGCGGGTCCGTCATTCTGAATAAACTCCGAGTTGCGCACGATCAGCTCGGTCAATGACTGAGTCGGACCTAATTGACCGACACTAACTGCATTCACTCCAGCACCGCCGGTAGACACGCTATTGCTGGCCAGCCGAACCCGGTCGAGTGTGACCACATCTGCATTCACGATCTCAACGGCACTTTCGCTGAAACCGCCAATCCGCAGCGCCGTGAGCGAGAAATCCTCCCCGGTGTTGGCCACATCGACGCGAAACGCCGGATAACCCGTTCCGGCGGGCAGCAGCACCAGATTGTCGATTCCCGGCCCGGTGATCGACACGCTGTCGGTGATCACCAGCGGTCCGTTGAGGCTGATGCGCTGGCCGGTCAGCACGAAGATCGCGTCCGAGCCGCTGGAATTGCCAGCCGTGCATTCATCAACCGTCGTATTGGCGTTGGCGGCGATCACGGCTTCGCGCAGCGAGCAATTGTTGTCAACGACCACCGCATCGCTGGCCTCGTCGACGAAGATCAGCGCCGCCGAGAGCGGCGCGGACATGATCGACAAAAGGGTGACTGGCAAGATTGCCAGCAGCAGATTGGTGAATTTCGAGTCCGTCATTTTTGATTGCTTCGTCCTGATACTGGGCTCAATCGTTGTTACCGAGATCGGTGGCGGTTCCGGCGAAGCGCTGGAGGACCGAAGCCGTCAGGTTGTCGCGGTAGCGCACCTCGCTGCCGGAAAAGAGGTAGAAGCCGATGCGGGCGTTCTGAACCCGGTTTTCGACGACCAGGTTGTTGTGGCCGTTGCCGGTGGCGATGCCGGCGCCGTCGTCCCAGACCAGCTGAACATCGTTGTTGCGGATCGTGTTGCCTTCGCCGCTGACATAGAGCCCGCGTCCGTCGCGGACTTCGACGGCGCCGGTATCGACGATGTGATTGTCGGCATAGACGCCGAAATCGCCTTCGGCAAAGATCCCCGCGTAGCCACTCTGAAGGATGCGCAGATCGCGCGCCTGATTGCCTTGATTGCAATCGCCGCAGCTTTGCTGGGAGAACTGGACCCCGGTGAAGAAGCAGCGCAGCGCACCGTTGTGGATCCGGACGTTGCGGGCCTCGAAGACCGAAATACCGACAGCCGGCTGAGAACGGTATTCCGCATCGCAGAGACCGCCCTCGTAGACCGGATTTCTGAGCGTATGACCGCGCAGATCGAGATCGACATCGGAGGCCAGAATAGTGATCGCGGCTTCACCGCCGCTCAGGACCATGTCATGGGACTGGTCGAGGCAGTACTTTCCAGGACGATCGATCTGAACCGGCAATTGATTCAACACCAGGCAGTCGAAGGCCAGGACGGCTTGGGGGCCAAGCAGCAGGAGAACGGCAACGGCTGCTGGAGTGACATGTTTCATGGCGAACCCTCATCAGTTTGTGCAACAAATCGAATACGCTCGGCGCATTCGTTCTGAGAATCCTTGAGCAGAAACCATGCCAGATGCCTTCAGCAACTGTAAGGCATTGTTTTCAAATACTTTAGGTTGAAGCGCTGCAGCGAAGGACGCTCTCGGGCGAGACGCCCTGTTCGCCCTGGCTGGCGGAAGATGCTGCGCAGGGCTCGCTTCCATGGGGCTGGCGAGGTATTCTCGAATTCGAGAACGGGATTATCGGGTGCGAGAGCATGCCTTCGATCACACTGTTGGTGCATTACGCCAGCGGCGATCGGCGTTATCCCCTTGAACCCGGCCAATGGGTCATCGGATCGAGGGGAGACTGCGATCTGCCGCTCGCCGATCCGACCGTATCCCGGAATCACGCGCGACTCGAGTCCGCTGACGAGGGGTGGATGCTCGAGGACCTGGGATCCAGCAACGGCATCAAGCTGAACGGCAAGACGCTATCCGGGAAGCAACGCGTCGTCCCTGGTGATCAGCTCCAGTTCGGCAGCCTGCTGTGCACGCTGCTCGAAGCCGATTCCGATGACCTTGAGCTGGCCATTCCGGCGGAGTCTCGTGTCAACGGACAGAGCGCATCCGGAGGGCCGGCACGGGGTGAGGGCCCGACCGTTTCCAGCGACCGGATCAGCCGGTTTTTTTTCGACACGCTGCCGGAGCTGATCCGGGCCAGCGCTCGACACAATCAGCAGCACACCGCCGTGGCTCTGGTCTCGGGCCTGGCCGACAGCCTCGGTGGCACCTGGACACTGCTACGCACCGATGCGGTCTTCGCGGCATCCGGCAGTGCCAACCTGAGCCAGACCCAGGAGCAAACACTCTCGGATCAAGACTGGCGCTTGCTGCGACAGGGCAAACAGGCGCTTGACGCAGGCAATTTCGAGCAGATCGTTCGCGCCGTCCTGCCGCTGCTCGAGCGGCCCGAGCCCGGGCAAGCCGGGCGCATTGTTTCTGCTGGGGCCGGGGCCGAGTCCTGCCCGCCCATGCCAGAGCCGGCGACCCGCTACGCACCCCTGCTCAATCTCTATCGACAGGCACCGCGAGTGGCCCGGTCGGGGCTCAATGTTCTGATCGAAGGCAGTTCAGGGACCGGCAAAGAGCTGTTCGCGCGCTATCTGCACGTCAGCGGAAGTGACGGTCAGCCTCTGGTGACCCTCAACTGCGCCAGCCTGCCGCAGGACCTGCTCGATGCTGAGCTGTTCGGTATCGAGCGCGGCGTGGCCACCGGCGTCGACGCCCGGCCGGGAAAATTCGAGCAGGCCGACCGCGGCGTCATTTTCCTCGACGAAATCGGCGACATGCACCTGGCCACCCAGGCCAAACTGCTGCGCGTACTTCAGGAGCAGGAGGTCTATCGGGTCGGCGGTAGCAAGCCGCGACCGGCAAGAATCCAGGTGGTGTCGGCCACCAACCGTAACCTGGAGTCGATGGTCGAGAATGGCGAGTTCCGGCTGGATCTCTATCACCGCATCGCCGACTGGACGGTCCGGCTTCCCGACCTCGAAGAACGGGCCGTCGACATCGCCAATCTCGCCGCCTTCTTTCTCGGCAAGGCCAGCGGCGAACTCGGACAGGGCTTCGCCGGCATTTCGAAGGCGGCACTCGATTGCCTGCTCGCCCATCGCTGGCCCGGGAACGTGCGCGAACTCGAGCGCGAAATGAAGCGCTGCGCCCTGTTTCTCGAACAGGGCGAGGCCCTTCGATCGGACCACCTCGACGCACGCATCCGGAGCGCGCGCGCCAGCGGCGGTGAAGTGGACGGTCTGAAAGGTCTGCTGATGCGGACCGAAAAACGGGCAATCGAACAGGCGCTGCAGCTCTGCAACGGCGACGTTGCCGCAGCGGCGGAGCGACTCTGCATCGGAAAATCGACCCTGTATCGGCAGATCCGCAATCTCGATATCGACGTGGCCTGAATCGATGGGCGACGACCAGGGCAGCTCTCTAACCCGGATCGACTGGCACACCGGCGTCCCGCTGGCCCAGGGCGGCAGCGGCGAGATCGTGCGCGCCTTTTCGCCCGACCTGGGCCGCGACATCGCCATCAAGTATCTGCGGCAGGAAGCACCCGGCGCGATCGAGCGCATGCTGCGCGAGGCACGAACCCAGGCGGCGCTGACGCATCGCCATATTCTGCCGGTCCACGCTACCGGCGTCCATCTCGATCGCCACTACATCGCCATGGACCTGGTCGATGGGCCGGCGCTCGATCGCTATCTGGCCGATCGCTCGACCGAGCGCAAGCTGGCAGTCTTCGATCAGGTGCTCGACGCCATGGCCTATGCCCATGCCCAGGGTGTGGTCCATCGTGACCTCAAACCCGCGAACATGATGGTCGAGGAGCGCAACGGTCAGGCGCACGCCTGGGTCATGGACTTCGGCCTGGCGCGGCGACCCGAGGATACCACCCTGACGCTCGCCGGCGATGCGCTGGGGACGCCGGGCTACATGGCGCCCGAGCAGGCTCGCGGTGCCGAGGGCGCGGACCCGCGGGCCGACGTCTATGCCCTGGGCGTCGTGCTCTATCAGATATTGACCGGCACCCTGCCCTACAGCGCCGACACGCCGATGGCCCTGGTCATGCAGGCCGCATCCGGCCAGATCGTGCCGCTCTCGGAGATTCGTCAGCGGCTTCCCGATGGCCTGGCACGGATCGTGGTCTGCTGCCTCGAGAACGATCCAGGCCGTCGCTATCTTGATGCGAGTGCACTGCGGACCGACCTCTCGGCATTCATTGCAGGCCAGGCCGTCGATGCGCCCATGTTGGGCCGTCGCTACCGCCTCCGGCGCTGGGCACGAAGTAATCCCTGGCGGGCCCGGCTAGTTGCGGCGCTGGCAAGCATATTGGTGATCGGGGTCGTCGCCCTGGCGATGCTCGCCGAGCAGAACCGCCGCGCGCTGAACACGGCCAGCACAATGATCGCCGAGGCCGAGCGGGCACGCGGTGACTGGTACATCGACCAGCTGCTGCCCCTGCACGACCAGCAGCCTGCAGAACAGCGCGCGCAAGCCACCGTGGATCGCCTGGTCCTGGCCCGAGATGCGCTGACCGATGCGGCCACCGCCCGGATCGACGCTGCGCTGGCCGATCTGCTCGACGCGATCGGGGAGCCGGCGCGAGCCTTTGAATCCGCCCGCCGAGCCTGGCTGGCCAATGTCCGAACCGATACCGTCGCCCGACGCGCAGCCCGGTCCCGGCTCCAGCAGTTCGGTGCCAGGCGGCTCGAACTGGGACTCACCGCCGATCCCCGGACACTGGACGCGCTGCTGGCATCCGAGCGCGATGCCCTGGCCACCGATCTGCGTCCCTTTCGCTCCTGGCTCGACGCGGACATGATCGATCGGCTGAATCGGGCGCTCGATCCTCAACTCGCGGCCCGCGCAATCGAGGACTATGATGCGAAGGCCCCTCTGGCCACGCCGAGCGACTGGCAGGGTCTGCTGCTCGACCTCCAAAGCCGGGCGGCCATTGCAATCGATCTCCTCAATATCGAAGCCGACGCTGCGCAGGCCGAGCTTGATCGGGTCGATGCACAGCTGCAACGGCTACAGCGCACCGTCCGCTCCTATCTGCCCGCCTACCGACTCGGCTGTCTCATCGAGGCAGCTCGGCAGTCTCTTCGCACGATGCAGTCAGGGGCCAGCGCCGGGCTTTCTTCCAGAACCGCCTGCGATGAAGGCCTTCAGCTGGCTGCCGACGACCCCGAATTGCTCGCCACCTCTTCCATGCAGCTCTGGCTGCGCGCCAAGGATCTCCGGCGCGACCGCCAGCCCTTCGACGAGCCCCTGGCGCAGGCGATCACCCAGGCCCGTCGGGCGCTCCATCACGAACCGGATAACGAGCTGGCGCAGCTATCGCTCGGGTCGGCGCTGCAGGTGCGTGGGAGACAACAGCTGGCGGCCGGAGAGGATCCCTCTCCAGCGCTGGAGGATTCGCTGCGGTGGCTCGAGCGGGTCCATGAAGCTCGACCGAACGACGTCAACGTGATGAACAACCTGGCAGTGACCTGGAGCACGATCGCGATGTCCCACGGCGGGGCGGGAGATTCGGACGCGGCGCTGGCGGCCGACCGAAGCGGTCTGACCTGGCTGCAGCGCGCAGCGGAAGTGCGCCCGGATGATCGCAGACTGATGCACAACATGCTGCTGGTTCAGGGCTCGCTGGCCTTTCAGGAAGCCCTGCGAGGGCACGACCCAGATACCGACGCGATCGTGAGCGGACTCCGGGCCCTGGCCGAGGCACATCCCGACTACATCTCGCCCCTCAACACGCTCGGTCTGACCTGGTGGACCCAAGGCTTGTGGGAGGCACTCACCGGTCAGGACCCCGACACAGCGATGCAGGCAGCGCGAGCCGCCTTCGAGCAAGCCCTGGCGCGTCGGCCGGAGTGGGAGAGCGCGCGCATCAATCTGGCCGGCGTCGCTCGCCAGTGGTACGCCATCGTCGAGACCCCGCCCGATCCAACGCTGAGCGCGCTGGCCGAAGCAGCCCTGGCCAGCTACCTCGACATGGAAGGCGAGTCCAGCGCGGAGAGCGAGTTCGGCTGCCTGATCGCCGAAATCCTGGTTGCCCAGGCCCGTTGGGCCGATCACGAGCGGGCCGTCCAGTTGCTCGACGAAGCCGAGGCGCGAAGCCGCCTTGATCGTAACATCGAGTGGACGCACGATGGTTGCCGGATTGCCCGCGCGCGCCTCGGCCTGGCCTGGTCGGCTCGGGGAGTGAATCCAGTGAAGGTCGACGCGCTGCTGGAAGAAACATTCACGGCCGCCGAGGACAGCGAAGACCCCCTCCTGCTGATCGCGGCGGCACGCCTGGCGCAATCAACCGGCCAGCACGACTGGGCAGCGCGTCTGCGCGATCGGATTCCGGCACCCTTTCGCCACCGCCTCGCCACTCCACCCGTCAACGCTGTTTTTCCCTGATCGGATAAACCATTTCTCGCGACCGAGAATCGCGAGCGATCGCAGGTCATCGGCTTGGGGACGGATCTATATCCAACCATCTGTATTAATTAGGTTTTCTAATACTTCCAGCGCGCAATTGATCTACTGGCATGGAATTTGCATAACCCTTGATCTCCCCAACCCGGTGATTTCATGATGCAATGCAAGTACGCCGTACCCAGCCTATCTCCTCGTCGAATACGAGCGCTGTTTCTCAGCCTGGCCCTGGCCGCCGCCAGCGGATCGGTACAGGCCGCCACAATCTGGGTCAACACCAACAGCGATGCGCCGGGCAACGACGGTCGTTGTTCGCTGCGCGAAGCGATCGCCGCCAGCGAGTCCAACGCCGCGCTGGGCGGCTGCGCCGCAGGCAGCAGCGGGATTGCGGACGAGATCAGGTTCGACTGGAATGATTTCGAAGGCGGCTCAATCACCGGTGCGCTGATCAGCCTGAGCCAGGGCCCGCTGACGATCAACGACGCAGACCTGATCATCGATAACACCGGTGGACAACGCCTCACGATCACGGCGCAGAACCAGCACCGGGTCATGGTGGTCGACCAGCCCGCCGGATCGACCCTGGAACTGATCAACATCGGGCTGCAGAACGGCCAGGCCATCGAGCCCAATCCACACGGCGGCGCCGTGCTGTTTTCCTCGGGCACCCTGGCAGCGAAGCTGCGGCAGGTCACCATCCGCAACAGTCAGGCTCTGGCCGGCGGCGGTGGTGCGCTGGCCTTCGGCAACGACCTTGAGATCCTGACGATCGACAATTCCAGGTTCACGAACAACAGCGCACTCCGCGGTGGCGTCATCGGCAGCGTTGCCGACATCCACCAGAGCAGCCTCGATCTGACGATCTCGGATAGCGGGCTGTTCCTCAATTCGGCCAGCATCGGCGGCGCGATCGCCCTGGCGCTCAACACGATCGTCGGGCCCGAAGTGATCGAGATCGAGGTCGCTGACAGCCAGTTTGGCTCGAACAGCGCAGAGGCCGACGGCGGCGCGATTCACTTCGAACCCGGTGTGATCGATGCGGCGCTGCTGATCGGCAATTCGCTGTTCGAAGGCAACCAGTCTCCGGATGGGATCGGAGGCGCGGTCAACGTCGTCAGCGGTAGTGTGGGATCCGGGCAGGCCCTTGTCGACGTGCAACGTTCGACCTTCCTGGGCAATGCCGCTTTTGTCGCGGCGGCCATCAACGCTGACGGGGTCCCGACCCGACTGATCAACAATCTGTTCCTCGACAACCGGGCAGGCAACTCGGCCGCCGTTCTCGTGGCACCGGTGGTGTCGGTCATCTATGACGCGCCATCAACCCTGGTCGCCAACACCTTCTCGGGCAACCTGGCCGGCCAGGCCGCGGGCCAGCCCGCCGACGCCGCCACCGATCTCGCCTTCTTCCCGGATTGGAGCGAAACCGACAACCGTCTGCTCGGCAACCTTTTCCTGCCTGCCGCGGAGAGCAGCGCCCCGGCCTGCGACTTCGGTCAAGGCGACAGCAGCCAGGCGTTCGTCGCCGATGTCAGCAACAACCTGGCCGTGACGGAGACAGGCCTGGCCAATGCCGAGTGCACGTTGACCCTGTCCGACGGCCAGGGAATGAGCTTCGCCGACCCCGTTGCCGTCCACGCATTGCGCGAAGATACCGGCAGTTTCACCAAACCTCAGCGGATACGCTTCGGTGCCGGCAGCGTGGCGGTCGATGCCTGGCCGAGCAATGCGTGCAGGGATGAAACGGCTTTTCCGATCGTGCTGGACCTGGACCGAAACCGGTTTGTTCCCGATGCGGGCGGCGATCCATTCGACGGCAATCCGGCGATCACTGCCGGCTGCGATATCGGCGCCTTCGAAAACCGTGAAGGCCGGTCCCTCGACATCAACCTGACCGGTAACGGCCGGGTGTTTTCCGACCCCGTGCCAAGCATCGACTGCACCGGCAACTGCTCCAGCTTCGCGCAGCAATTCGACACCGTGTCGTTGCGCTGGTTGAGCCAACCCGGGTCGGTCTTCGCCCAATGGGATGGCGACTGCAGCGGCAGCGCCGAGTGCGAGGTCAATCTGGACCAGAACCGGGTCGTACTGGCGAACTTCACGGCCACCGCCACCCACCCGATAGAGATTCAGCTGAACGGCACCGGCCAGGGTCGGGTCGTCAGCTTCAATTCGACCTACGGCATGGACTGCCCCGACTACAACTGCACCGGCCATTTCGAGGCCGGCAGCGTCGTCGCACTGGAAGCGATCCCGGCCGAGGGATCGAGCTTCGTGGCCTGGGAAGGCGATTGCCAGTTTGGCTGCGACGAACCGGTGATCGGCTTGACGCTCAACGGCCCCAGAGCGTTCATCGCCCGCTTCGATTTCGACGATGCCGTCTTCGGCGATCGATTCGAGTCGCCTTGATTCCACAGCCCTCTCCGAGGAGATCGACATGCGCATCCCAATCATAACGACACTGATCCTGCTCGCCGTGTTTGCGAGACCCACCCCTGCTGATGAACTGACCAGCCGACACGCGGTCACGATCGACCCGTTGGCACCGCACCCCGCTCTGCTCTATTCCGACTTGCTCAAGTCAATGTCCGACCAGGTTTTCTGGGAGCAGGGCAAGCTGCGCTTCTTCGAGCGGGTGCGATACACCTTTCTTCCGGATTTCAACGATCCCCAGCACATCGCGGCCTACAATCCGAATACAGGCGCGTATCTGATCAGCCAGATCAGCGATGCCGCCGGCAACGTCGTTCAGACCGTGCAGTGGGAAGCCCGCCGCGAAGCCTTTCCGATCTGGGTCGGTCAGGCCGTCAACAACTCCGACCCGGCGCCGTTGTCATCCGGCGCCTACACCGCGACCTGGATGATCGATGGCCAGGCTATCTGGACCATGGAATTCGAGGTCGCTACTTCTGGTGGGGCCAATCCCTACGAACAGGGCCATTTCCTGCTCGAAGGCCCGTGGTCAGAGTGGGCCTATGTTTACATCCCCAACGGCAACCTGAGCCAGGCCCCGAGCTTCAACCTGTTCCTGCGCGACGCCGATGCCCGGCCCGGCCAGTGGACCGATCAGGTGGTCGTCATCGAGATCTACCGTGATGGCGAACTGGTGGCCCAGCACGGCCACAATGCCGGTGCCTCGCGCCCGGCCAGCATCGTCCAGGCCAAACCCTGGTGGGTCGCTCATGAATTCAGCCTGCGATCGGCAGGGGACGACGGTTTCGTGCCCGCCAGTGCTCTGACCGAGGCGGGGGCCTACGAGATTCGCGCCAGCATCAACGGCGAGTCTCGGGGCACGTATCGCTACAGCGCCGACGGCGACCTCCCGCGGCCCGCACGACAGATCCGGGGTAACGATGATCCGATGCACTTCCTCGAAGGCCTGACTGATCGATTCTATCTACAGCGGGCCGATTGACATGCGTTGCTCGGCCGATTCGCAAGCCTGACATTCTTTCCGGTTGGCAAGGATTCAATCGGAATCGACGTAGACGCTGACCTCGCGGGTGGCGCGGAAGGTGATTTCCGGGTGGCGTTCCTGGGCCAGCTGCAGGTTCACTCGGGTCGGGGCCAGGTAGACCAGGCGGCCGCCGCCGTCCTCGGACAGGTACTGCTCGT
>CAYTQT010000071.1:0-15833 GCA_964439915.1 uncultured Wenzhouxiangella sp.
AGCAGCTCGTGGACGATGGATTTCCAGTGCAGCTTCTTGGTGGTGACCATCGGGAAGCCGTCGTTCAGGTCGAAGCGCATCTGATGGCCGAAGATGCTCAGGGTGCCCGTGCCGGTGCGGTCGTCCTTGCGCGTGCCCTCATCGCGGATCTTGCGCAGCAGGTCGTGATAGCACTCCATGTCAATGCCCCTTGTTGCTTCGCTTGTCGTGGCCATACGCCCAGGCGAGCAGCCCTGCCCCGATCAGAATCATCGGTATCGACAGGATCTGCCCCATCGTCATCCATTCCAGGGCGATGAAGCCCAGGTGCGCGTCCGGCTCGCGGAAGAATTCGGCGATGAAACGGAAGATGCCGTAGCCGAGCAGGAACAAGCCGCCGACCGCGCCGGTCGGGCGCGGCCTGGATGAAAACAGCCAGACCACCACGAACAGCGCCAGGCCTTCGAGCAGGGCCTGATAGATCTGGGAAGGATGACGGGCGAATGCGTCCAGCGCGCCGCTTTCGTACTGGCGATAGAGCTGTTCGGAATGACGCCCGCCGGCCTGGATCGAATCCGGGAAGATTACCGCCCAGGGCACCTGGGTCAGACGTCCCCAGAGCTCACCGCCGATATAGTTGCCCAGGCGACCTGCGGCCAGCCCCAGTGGAATCAGCGGGGCGACGAAATCGCCCATCTTGATGAAACCGCAGCCGAGCGAGCGCCCGTAACCCCAGAGCGCGATCAGCACACCGATCAGGCCGCCGTGGAAGCTCATGCCGCCGTCGCGGATCATGAACAGCATCAGCGGATTGGCCAGAAAGTCATCGAAGACATAGAACAGTACGTAGCCGATCCGCCCGCCGGCGATCACCCCGATCACGCCCCAGAACAGCAGGTCCCCGACCTGCTCGGGCTTGAGCACCGCACCCTCGCGACGCGCCCGGACCCGCCCGAGCAGCCAGAACTGCCCGAAGGCCACCAGATACATCACGCTGTACCAGTAGATGTCGAACCCGGCGATGCTCAGGGCGACCGGGTCGATGCTGTGATAGATGAATTCGCTCTGCATCTTCTTTTGGTTGAGTTGGTTGAGTTGGTTTGGTTGGTTGGTATCTTAAAAGCTGGGGAGAACTCGAGCCACCCGGCCCTTGAGATAGCGCGTTTCCGGGATTGCAGGGTGGACGGGATGGTCCGGGCCCTGCTCCAGGCGCATGAGGATCTGCAGATCTCGATCGATATGTCGGGCGGCCTGCAGCAGCACCGCCTCGTAGCGATCCTCCTGGATATGCGCCGAGCAGGTCATGCTGATCAGCAGGCCGCCGGAGTCGAGCAGGCGCAGGGCCTTTTCGTTCAATCGCCGGTAGGCCTTCAGCGCCTGGCGGACATCCTTGGCGCGGGGCGCGAAGGCCGGCGGGTCGACGATCACCGCATCGAAACGGGCCTTGTCTTCGAGCAGGCTGTCCATATAACGCTCGGCGTTGGCCTGCACGGCCTCGACCCTGTCGGCTACGCCGTTGGCTTCGGCATGGCGGTCGATCGCCGCGACCGCTGCCTCCGAAGAATCAACGCAGACCACCTTCTCGGCCCCGGCGCGGGCCGCAGCAACCCCCCAGGCGCCCTGGTAGCAGTACAGGTCGAGCACGCGCGGGCAGGCGCCGAGCAGCGGAGCCGTGCGCTCGCGATTGGCGACCTGGTCGAAATACCAGCCGGTCTTCTGGCCCGGGGCCAGATCGATTTCGAAGCGCATCACCCCTTCCGTTACCCAGACCGAGTCAGACACCTCGCCGGGCCCTTCGATGGTTTCCAGGGGCAATCCCTCGAGCTTGCGAACCTGCGAGTCGTTGCGCCACAGGATGCCGCGCGGCTCGAGCAGTGCAACGAGGGCCTGCTCGATCTCGGCGCGGCGCAGATCCATGCCCGCCGTGTTGAGCTGGCCGACGAGCACGTCGCCGTAGCGGTCGACGATCAGGCCGGGCAGACCGTCCGCCTCGCCGTGGACCAGGCGATAGCAGTCCGAACCATTCTGGCCTCGATGTTGCATCCGGCGCAGACCCAGGGCGCGCTGGAGGCGCTTCTGGAACCAGCCGGCGGTTGGATTGACGCCGGGCTTGCGCGAAATCAGCCGGGCGCAGATCAGCGAGTGGGGGTTGACCAGCGCGGTACCGAGCGGTTTACCGGCGTGGTCGACCACGTCGGCTCGATCACCGGGGCTGAAGTCGGTCAGCGGTGAGGTGTGGATATCGACCTCGTTGCTGAAGACCCACAGATGCCCGCCGCGCAGTCGTCTATCTTCCTTGCGCCGCAGCACAATCTTGTTGGATTCATCCATGGGAGTGATTCGCCAGCCGGTAAACTGTCATGGTACCGCGCCCGTCACCATGGCTCCAATCAATCAGGCCCGACATGACTGAAAATACGCTGGCTGACGCGCTCAGTCCCTATCTGCTCCAACACGCCGACCAGCCGGTCCACTGGCAGGAATGGACCGCCGACACCCTGGCCCTGGCCCGACGCCTGGATCGGCCGATCCTGCTGTCGATCGGCTACAGCGCCTGCCACTGGTGCCATGTCATGGCCGAGGAAAGCTTCGATGACCCCGATATCGCGGCGGTCATGAACGCGCACTTCGTCAATATCAAGGTTGACCGCGAGGAGCGGCCCGATCTGGATCGCATCTATCAGCTCGCCCATCAGCTGTTGACCGGCCAGGGCGGCGGCTGGCCGCTGACGATGTTTCTCGACCCGGCCACGCAGGCGCCGTTCTTTGCCGGCACCTATTTTCCGCCCGAACCGCGCCACGGCCTGCTCGGCATGGCCCAGTTACTCGAGCGCATCCATGCGATCTGGCAGACCCGGCGCGACGAACTCGAGGACCAGCAGAAGCAGCTCCATCAGGCCCTCAAGGCGATTGCCCAGCCGCGCGACAGCCAGTCGACCTCCGATGCCGAGGAACTGGCCGAGACCCTGCTCGGCCAGCTGGCCAGCCGCTTCGATGCCCGTCATGGGGGCTTTGGCCAGGCGCCGAAGTTTCCCCAGGCGCCAGTGCTTGAGTTTCTGGCCGCCCGGGGCGGTGACGATCAGGCCGAGCAGATGCTCGCCGACACCCTCGATGCGATCACCCGCTTCGGCCTGCGCGACCACGTCGGCGGCGGCTTCTTCCGCTACGCCACCGATGCGGCCTGGGAGGTTCCGCATTTCGAGAAGATGCTCTCGGACAACGCCCTGATCCTCTCACTGCTGACCCGGGCCGCGCAGCGCTGGCCGCACCATGACTTCGAGGCCGCAGCGGTCGAGCTCGTCGATTGGCTGGCGCGCGAGATGCGCCTGGATGGTGGCGGCTTCGCCAGCAGCCAGGACGCCGACACAGGCGATGGCGAGGGTGCTTTCTATGTCTGGACCCCGGGGCAGGTCGCGCAGGCGCTGGCACCTGCGCTGTCGGAGCTGGCGCTGGAAGCCTATGGCCTGGACGGCCCGGCAAATTTCGGCGACGCGCACTGGCACCTGATTCGCGCCCGCGACGATCAGGAACTGCTGCGGCCCGGCCTGGATCCCGCGCAGCTCCATCATCAGCTCCAGTCGATCCGGCGCGACCTGCTCGAAGCGCGCCAGCAGCGCGAGCGCCCGGCGCGCGACGACAAGCTGATCGGGGCCTGGAATGGATTGATGATCGAGGCACTCGGCCAGGCCGGTCGGGCCTTCGATCGGCCCGACTGGCTGACCCTGGCGGCCGAGTCGCTGGATGCCGTGGCGGTCAGATTGTTCGGCAACGAGCCCCCCTATTCGGTCTGGCGCTCGATCGGACGATCTGATGGACGATCTGATGAAAAATCGGATGGAAATTCGGATGGACAGCAGGGGCGCGGCGCGCAGATCGCCAACCTGGACGACCACGCCAACGTGCTGCTGGCCTGCCTGGAACTGCTGTGCTGGCGCTTCGAGTCGCGCTGGTTCAATCTGGCCCGCCGCCTGGCGCGACGCATCCAGCAGCAGTTCATCGACCCCGAGACCGGGGCCTGTTATTTCACCCCGAACGAACAGCCTGGCCTGCTGACCCGCCCGCTGGCCTTCGCCGACGACGCCACGCCGGCCGGCGCGGCGCGCGCGGTTGAGGGCCTGACCCGCTTGGGTCATCTGTGTGGCGATGCCTCTCTGGAGGCGAGCGCGCGCTGGATCCTTCAGGGCGCCGGCGGCGATATGGCGAGCTCACCGCTGGGCCATGCCGGCCTGATCACCGCGGCGGTGAGTGCCGACCAGCCGGCTCGCCAGGTGCTGATCGGCGGGCCCGGAGACGAGGCCGAGGCCTGGCATCGAGCCATCCGACAGCGCCTCGACCTGCACGCCTACCGGATCGCCCCCGGGATCGAGCTGGAGGACCCACCGGCGCTGATCCAGAGCATCCAGGCCCTGGACGAGCCCAGCGCCATCGTCTGCGAAGGTACCCGATGCCTGGCACCGATCCACTCGCTCGATGAACTGCATCAATTACTGGCCTCCGGCAGCTCAGCAGGGATCGGCTGATTCACTCACCCTCGAATCGATCGGCAAAGATATCGTCGATCACGACGCCACCGCTGAAACGCGCGGTGGCGGTCATCTCGCCGGGAAAGGCGAAATCACAGGGGATATCCTCCTCGCCGCAGGCCGGTTCGTCGAAGGTCCAGCCCAGGAACTGCTCGCCGGGATCCGGCGTGGCGATCAGCTGCAGGCCCGTGCCCAGGGCGAAGGCATAGCTGCACTGATCCGAGCAGTCGATACCGAAGCTGCCGGTCACCATGCCGGCGCCGTCGATGACCAGGTCGAAGGCCTGCGGTGGCCCGCCGAACTGATACAGGAAGAGCTCATCGACCCGGGGCGGCTGCGCCTCGCCGGTGAGTTTTCCGCCATCGATCGCGGTGAAGACCACGCCGACGCGCGGCGGCGAGACGCTGCTGTCCTCGACGACGGTGGTATCGCCGTCGCTGAAAATACCCTCGGAGTCCCCATCGAGCGTTGCAGAGATCAAGGTCGATTGGCCCGAGTCGATATCGCGGAGGACGACATCGTGACCGCGATCGTCGTCTCCGGCAAAGTCCGCTCCATCACCGTCGTCCTGAAAGCTGAAACTGGCATAGCGCCCGCTGGCCGAGATCGACGGCCACCAGAACAAGCGTGGGTCAAAGGCTTGCAGCGGCTGGCCAGACTCGTTGACAGAGACCAGATCGATCTGTCCGGTGATGCGGTCATAGCGAAAGACCTGCTCATCGCCAGCCGTCGAGTAGTCATCGGCTGTCAGGTTCGTGGCCCTGCTGACAAAGACGATATAGCGCCCGCCATCGGCGATGAGCGGCACCGACGAGAAGCCATTTCCACCGTCCCCGGCAACGCGGCTCACGCGAGTCACCGTTCCGGACGGAAGCGTCAACAGGAATATGTCGGCGAAGCCCTCGTCATCCCCCGCGACGAGAGCATCGCTGGCACTTGAAAAGGTCACGAAGGTGGTGTTGCCAACGGTGGTGAGGTCCGGATCGAAGCCACCGACGGCCTGACCCGAGCCATCGGCGGAAAGCAAGGAGAGCGTCTGCGCCTGTGAATCGAAAAGGTAGGCATCACGAAGCCCGTTGCTGTCGTTGGGCAACAGGTCGTTTTCCGAATCGAAAGCGACGCGCCCCGAATCGTCGACGCGTGGGTTGACGCCACCGCTGAAACCCGCAGGTGCGATCTGGGTATAGCTCTGATCCTGCCGGTCGTAGAGGAAGATGGTGCGGGTACCCAGATCGACCTCGCCGAGGGGCGGCAGGACATCGGTGGAGAATGCGAGGTAACGCCCCGAGGGCGAGATGTCGTGCAGCAGGGTGTCTCGAGCGATGTGTTCGAAACTGTCGTTCCGGCGGTCAAGCATGAACAGCCCGGACAATGGCGCGCCCTGGGCGTCCTCAACAAGATTGGGCGAGCCACTACGGAAGGCAACGAAGCGCTGATTCGCCGACAATCGCGGAAACGAGGCATCGGCGATGATCGTGCTGACCGGGAGCTCGGGCGTGATGGCCGGAACGAGTTGCCCGTTGACCAGGTTGGCCACGTAGCTGCGCTCGAACAGTCCATGAAAGGGGTTGTCCTCCAGATCGCTGGCCCTGGAGGAAAAGACCACCCGGCGGCCATTGCCCGAGAGGGACGGGGACACCGACTGGTTGTCGCCACGAAGACCGCCGGCGGTGGCGCTGATCAGGCGCAGCTCGTCGGTGCCGACATCGTAGACGTAGACCTGGGCTCGCAGACTCCCCTCGACAGGCTCCCCATTCGCCTCGGGGGCAGCTTCCATAAAAGCGACACGTGTGCCGTCCGCGCTGATTGCGACCTCACCGACGGAGGCATCCAGCTCATTACCGTCCGGGTCGAGATTGAGCCGGCGAATCTGACCATTGATGTAGAGAAAGACATCTCGCGCGCCGTTCGTGTCACCTGGCACCAGATCATTGCCAGCCGCTGTGAAGACCACGCTGCCAAAATTGCTCACGCCCGCGTTGAAGAACGTATTGCTTCCGGTCGAGGAGCTGCCGTCGGGCTGGATATTGATCAGGGTGGTCGTGCCCGTCTGGAGATCACGCCGATACAGGTTGTAGCGAGTATTGTTCAGCGGTTCGCTGACCAGATTGGTCGCTTCACTTTCAAAGACGACGTAGCGTCCGTTGGGAGAGATATTGATCAGGCGAGTTGTGTCATTGGCCGCCGCGAGGCCGTCTTCGGACACACTGACCAGCTCGAAGGTATCCGTGGCCAGAGCCTTTCGGTAGACCTGCAGATCAAAGACCACGTGCAACGGATCGAGCATGGCGAAGGTTTCGAAGAAGGCGTAGCTGGCCGTCTCGTCCACCCGCGCCTGCTCCATGTCGATGAATCCGCCCGCACCGTCGTCGCTGTGGTTCTCGACCGCACCAGTCGTCAGATCCTCGATGTAGAGATAGCGATCGAAACCGTTGTCGGGCGCGTCCGGCAGGTGGCTGTCCCGGCTCAGGAACGCGAGCTTGGTGTTGTCGGCCAGCGGCGGAAGCAGGTCACCGCTGAGGGAACCAGCGGCCATGTGGCGCTGCCCCGTCAGCAGATTGGCGACGTAGAGATTTCGCACCGGACCGCCCTGGGTATCGACCAGATTCGTGGCCGAGGCCTGGATGCTGGCGGTGCTGCCGTCAAGCGAGATCTGGATCCGCGACTCACTGGCGTTGGGCAGGTTTCCGAGCTCCAGCGGCGGCTGGGACAACCAGTGGATGTACTGCCCGTGGCCGGGAAGGGCGACCGTTGCCGCCAGCAAGCCGGCCAGCAATGCCGGGACGAATTGCCCGCGGTGTTTCGTTTGTCTGTGTTTACCCGTCGCATTCATCCTTGCAAGGTCCTTCGTTTCCATCAGGCTGGAGAGTCAGTCGTGCTGCCGATCGAGCTGCTGATTCGCTCAAGCACATCTGTCCATACGGATCAATCGGTCATTTCCCTTCACTTTCGGGGCTGAGCAATCCATCTCTGAGTGAACGGTACGATTGCGCCGGGAATCATGAATCCACGTAGAATGGCCGGGCCATGAATCTGATGCTGCCCAATCCCCATGCCCTGGCCGTGCTCCTGCTGGTGGTCTTCGCGCTGGTCCTGTTCTCGCGCGATCGCATTCCGCTGGAGACCAGTTCGCTGGTGGTGCTGGCCGCGCTGGCGGTGGGCTTCGAGCTGTTTCCCTACGTCAGCCCGAGCGGCCTGACACTGACTTCGACCGACTTCTTTCTCGGCTTTGGACACCAGGCCCTGGTCGCTGTTTGTGCCCTGATGATCCTTGGACAGGGACTGATCCGTTCCGGCGCGCTGGAGCCGGTCGGCCGGATGCTGACTGCCTCCTGGCGGCGCGCGCCCTCGCTGTCGCTGCTGGCCACCCTGCTGGTCTGCGCGGTCTTGAGTGCTTTCATCAACAACACACCGATCGTCGTGATGCTGCTGCCGATCCTGATCGGTGTGGCGATGCGCACGGGCATGTCACCCAGCGGTCTGTTGTTGCCGGTCGGTCTGATCAGCATCGTCGGCGGGATGACGACCACGATCGGCACCTCGACCAATCTGCTGGTGGTCAGCGTGGCGGCCGATATGGGCGTGGCCGACTTCCGCATGTTCGACTTTCTGGTGCCGGCCAGCATCGCCGGCTTTGTGGCCATCCTCTATCTGTGGCTGGTCGCCCCGCGCCTGTTGCCCGATCGCCAGGTACCGATGCAGTCCACGGTCAAGCGACTGTTCACCGCGCAGATCCGCCTGGACAAGTCCAGTACCGCCACCGGCCTGAAACTGGCCGAGGCCATTGAACAATGCAACGGCGAGCTGAAGGTCGAAAAGATCCAGCGCGGCCCGGGGGTCTTCGTGACGCCCCTGCCGGACGTGGTGCTCAAGTCGGGTGACCGGATCACCACCACCAACACCCAGGACAATCTGCGCGAATTCGCGCATCTGCTGGGCGGCAAGCTGTACTCCGGCGATGTCGAAGTCGATGAATCGCACCCACTCGAGCCGAACAATCAGCGCATTGCCGAAGTCGCGATCACGCCGACCTCGAAACTGCTCGGCGTCCGGATTGCCCAGGCCCGCCTGCTGAGCCGATATGGTCTTCGCCTGCTCGCCCTGCACCGCTTCAATCGCGAAGATCAGACCCGTCAGACCGGCGTCGAAAATACCGTTCTGCGATCGGGGGACGTTTTACTGGTGCAGTCCTCACCGAAGCAGCTCGACCTGCTCAAGGACGGCGGCGATTTCCTGGTGCTGGATGGCAGCGTCAACCTGCCCAAGACCGACAAGGCCCCGATCGCGCTGGGCATCATGGTCAGCGTCATTGTGGTGGCCGCCTTCGGGGTGCTGCCGATCGCCATCAGCGCGGTCTTCGGTGTGCTGGCCCTGCTGATCACGCGCTGCCTGAGCTGGAAGGAGGCGATGAGCGCGATGTCGGTCCAGGTCGTCATGATCATCGTGGCCTCGCTGGCCATGGGCATGGCCCTGATGCGCACCGGCGGCGCCGACTGGATTGCCCAGATCTTTCTCTACCTGAGCTTCGGCGTCCCGGCCTTCGTGATCCTGGGTTCGCTGATGCTGGCGATGGCGGCGCTGACCAACGTGGTCTCGAACAACGCCGCCGCGGTCATCGGCACGCCGATCGCGATCAGCCTGGCCCAGCAGCTGATGCTCCCGGCCGAACCGTTCGTGCTGGCGGTGCTGTTCGGTGCCAACCTGAGCTTCGCCACGCCCATGGCCTATCAGACCAATCTGCTGGTGATGAATGCCGGGGGCTACAAATTCAACGATTTCGTGCGCGTCGGGCTGCCCCTGATGTTCCTGCTGTGGCTGGTCCTGACCGCCACCCTGACCTTCGCCTACCGGCTCTAGTCGGCCCTGGAATGCCTCGGTTCCAACAGGCGCTGATGCTGGCTGGCCTTGCCTGGTTGATGGCTCAGACGGCCATCGGCGATGACACCCGACGGGTAATCACTCTGGCCCCGCATCTGACCGAACTGGTGTTTGCCGTCGGTGCCCAGGACCGGCTGGTCGGCGTGGTCGACTACAGCGACTTTCCGCCGACGGCACAGGAGCTGCCGCGCATCGGTGATGCCTTCCGCTTCGACTACGAGCGTATCCTGACGCTGGAAGCCGATCTGGCGCTGGCCTGGCGCGGAGGTACGTCGGCGCAGGTTGGCGAGGCCCTGGAAGCCCTGGGAATCGAGCTGCTCTGGATCGAGACCCGTCGCCTCGAACAGATCCCTTCAGCCCTCAGGCAGCTGGGCTCGGCGCTGGACCATCATGCTGGGGGCGCACGTGCCGCCAGCCGGTTCGAGACCGAAGTCGAGGCACTCCGCGCCAGACTGGACCCCCAGGCACCCACCCTGGCCGTGTTCTACCAGGTCTCGGCGCGACCGCTCTACACCCTGGGCCGCCGACATATCCTCAATGAGGTCCTGGCCCTGTGCGGCATGCGCAATATCTTCGACAAGCTGGACGTCGAAGCCGCCGTGGTCGACCGTGAAGCCGTCATCGCAGCTGACCCGGATCTGATCCTGGCTCCGACCGGCGCCGGCAACCCCTTCGCCGACTGGCCTCGAGGATCACTCGACTCGATTCGCCGGGTCGAGGTCGACCCCGACCGGCTGATTCGCCCGACCCCTCGCCTTATCGATGGCGCCCGTGACCTTTGTCAACGTGGCAGATCCTGAGAGGCTCTCAGCCAGCAGCAGGGACCAGCGGCCAGAACCAGGGAATCACCAGCGTGGCAGAGAGCCACATCAGGATGTTCATCGGCACACCGATCCGAACGAAATCCATGAATCGGTAGTGGCCGGCCTGATAGACAAAGGTATTGGTCTGGTAGCCGATCGGCGTGGCGAAGCTGGCCGAACCCGCGAACATCACGGCCACCACGAAGGGCCGCGGATCGTAGCCCAGGGTCAGCGCCAGACCGGCCGCGATGGGCGTCAGAAGGATGACCGCTGCGTTATTGCTGATCGTCTCTGTCATGATCGAGGTCAGCAGATAAACCAGTGACAGGACGGCAAAGGGCCCGAGCGGAATTACCCACTGGGCAAGCTGCTCGGCGATCAGCAGGGCGGCACCGGAGCTCTGCATGGCCGATCCAATGGCCAGCATCGCAAAAATCAGAATCAGCAGCGACCACTGGACCGATCGATAGGCCTCGTCCGAGCTCAGACAGCCGCAGGCCACGACCGCCACCGCGGCCATGATCGCCAGCACCACGATCGGCATGACATTCAGTCCGGCCAGCAACATCACCAGGCCCATGGCCAGAATCGCGACCCAGGCGCGCTCACGCCGATAGGGCCGCACTTCTGGCAGGTTCAGACCGGCGAACTCGCGCGAGGCGTAGGCGCGTTGAACCCCGGCAGCACTGCCGCCGAGCAGCACGGTATCGCCCGGCGACAGCCCGAGTTTGTCGAAATCATCGACGAACGAGGAGCGGACCCGGTGCACGGCCAGGACATCGACGCCCAGGCGCTGACGCAGCTCGAGGCCGGCGATGCGCTGATTGAGCAGCGGAGAATCCGGCCCGATCACGGCCTCGGCGAACTGGCGCTCAGCTGCCGGATCGGGCAGTTCGGCGCTTCGAACCTGGTCTCTGGACCACAGATCGGCTGAATTGCTCAAGGTGATCAGCTCGTCCATGGTGGTCTCCACGAGCACTTGATCCCCCGGCCTCAGGACGATAGCGGCAGGTTCATCCCGCAGCCGATAGCCCTGGCGCAGCACGCTGATGATCCGGGTCGGCGTCGACCGACCCAGACTGCACTCGGGAAGTCGACGTCCGTCGAGGTCGGAATCAGCGGACACCGTCAACTCGGCCAGAAAACGCTTTTCGCGCAGAGTCACTCTGAGCTGGTCGGCATCGTCGCGAATCTCGGGCAGCAGAAATCGACCGACCAGCAGCAGGAAGGACAGGCCGATAGCGGCCATGACCAGACCCGCAGCGCTGATTTCGAACATCGAAAACGGCGCCAGACCCAGATCCTGAGCAACCCCATCGACGAGCAGATTGGTCGAGGTGCCGATCAGGGTGCAGGTCCCGCCGAGGATCGAGGCATAGGACAGCGGGATCAGCAGCTTGCTTCCGAAAAGTCCGTTCTGACGCGCCACGGCCAGCAGCACCGGGGTCATGATGACCACGACAGGCGTGTTGTTCATGAACGCACTCAAGCCCATCACGCAGACCATCGTGATCAGCATCGTCCGCAGCCAGCTTGCGCCACTCAGACGGCCGACCACACGGCTCATGCTGTCGATGACCCCGGTTCGCTCGAGTGCTGCAGACAGGATGAACATCGCCCCGATGGTAATCGGGGCATGGTTGCTGAAGGACGACAGCAGCTGGTTCGGGCTGAGCACGCCGGCCAGCAGCAGTACCGCTACACCCAGCATCGCGATGATATCGGGAGGCAAGCGCTCACGCAGGAAACCGATGAAGACCAGGGCCAGTACCGCCAGCACAACGATGACTTCGAATGCCATGAAACATCCTCTGGATGCTTTCGGGCCGGTAAGCATAGCCATCGGCTGCCGGCATACAAGACCTTGATCGAGCGAGCGTGCCCGACTATATTCCGCCGGATCGGTGTCGCCAGACGCGACTGCACAGTACCCTCGTTCAGGAAAAGCAACCGCCCAACAGGCAGTCGAAGTTCAGGCCTGGCTACCCCTACAAAAAAGGCCCGGGAATTTCCCGGGCCTTGCCTTGGCTCAATGTGATCCGACCGTTCAGTCTTCGAAACGGTCCTGGAAGATCAGCGGTCCCAGAACGGTGGGGCGCATGCACCAGCTGTTCAGGGTGCCCGTATCGCCCCCTGCGTTGTCGCTGATATCCAGGCGCCAGGTGCCGCTCAGATCCTCGCCCGCGAAAGTCGCCAGCGGCTGATTCGGGCTGTAGGCCGCATCGGGATAGGCTTCCTGATCGGTTCCTCCGAGATCGCAGTCGGCTTGCAGCGCCACCGGCGCGCCGTCCGCCACTGACGTCCGGATATTGTTGGCATTGCAGCCGAACGTGGCACTCGCACCATCCGCCCGGCTGACCAGTTCGATCGAGGTGCCGCTATCGACATGGGTCAGCGTCAGGATCAGGTCACCGACCCAGGTGTGGGTAATGTCGAGATCAAGCTCCATGCCGGCCAGGGATCCCGTATTGGCCACCACCATGTCGGAAGTCAGCTGCCCCGGGGTACCGGACCCAAAGTCGAAATCGGGGATCGCAACACTGGGTGCCTGGCAGATCTCGTTGACGGTGGTGAAGGAGACCACCTCCGACCAGTCACCCATGCCGCAGCCATTGCTGGCACGGACGCGAACGAAGTGCTCGGTACCAGCAGCCAGCGAACTGGAAACCGCGTGTGAGGCCGCTGATATGGTCACTGAATACACCACATTGCTGAAGGCAGCATCGGTTGCGATCTCGAGCATGTAGTCGGACGCCTGGTCTGTGGCACCCCACTCGATGAGCGGCTGGGTGGCAATTCCGGTAGCACCGTCGACCGGGCTGGACACCGACGGCGCATCGGCTGTCGCAGTGGCCACGATCAGATCGAGCATGGTTTCACGGACAGTGGCACCACTCGTGCCCGACAGTGTCATGGCATAACTGCCTGCTACAGCCGCGCCGGTATTGCCGATGGTCAGGGTGCTGCTGCCGGGCGGTGTGACCGGATCGGTATCGAAGTCGACCGTTGTGTCAACGGGATTGCCGACCACAGCCAGGTCGACCGGATCGACGAAGCCTTCGATCGAGCCGATGGTCACCGCAAATTCCGCGTCGTCCGGGGTGCAGATCGCCAGGCTCGAGGGCTCTGCCGAGACCGTAAAGGTCGGCTCCAGCACGCAGTTCGAGCAGACCAGCGCAAAGTCCTGATCGGTGCCATCACCGGTGTTGGGCACGCCATCACCAGCGATATTGGCTGCAGATACGGTAATGGTGATACCGGTCGCCGTGCCGGGCTCGAGGAACACCGCCTCGTAGTTATTGCTCGAATCCGCGCTGCCGCCGATCACGCTCCACTGGCCGTCGAAACTGTTGCCCAGATAGGTATCCGCGCCAGACTGGACGGTCAGGTTGAGGTCGTTGACCTGCGGGCTGGTGCCGATGGCGCCGGCCTGGTCGGTGTAGACCATCATGACCCGGACCGGTTTGGCCGGGTCGACCACGCCGACGCTGATCTCCCAGCTGTCGCCGGTGTCGTCGAACAGGACGTCCTGGTTGACGGTCGCTTTAGGCGTGTCATCGAACATGTCCGACAGGTTCGGCATGCCGTAGCCCTGCACGTTGCTGGGCAGGGTATCGCCAGCCGAAACGCCGGTCAGATAGGTCGGGTGCGCCAGGATATAGGCCTTGATCAGGGCCGGGCTCGGCTCAGGATTGGCCGGAGATTCGATTGGCAGGACATTCGCGTCATTCTCCAGCCACCACCAGACCAGCGAGGCCACACCGGCCACCGCCGGGGTCGAGTGACTGGTACCGCTGGAGGCGGCAAATACCGACTGGCCGCTCGGATGCGTGCCGTCGCACACGCCTCCACCGTTGAAGTTCGGGCTGGTGCTGGCCGTGCCCTGGATATGCGTCCCCGGCGCGATGGTCTCGGGCTTGACGCGACCACCAGGGGCCGGTCCGCGGCTGGAAAAGTTGATCACATCCATGGCGTTGTCAGCGCCGCTAGGCGGCACCCCGCAGCCGTCGGTCCAGGGGCCGTCTTCATCTTCTGGCCGCTGGTTCTCAGAGGCGCCGACGGTCAGCATGTTCTTGCCGTTGCCCGGCGTGCCGACCGTGCCGCTGCCTGAGCCCGAGTTACCGGCCGCAAACAGGATCATCAGTTCCTGGTTGACCGAGTCCGAGGGGTCAGCGTCGCGAACGCCGACATCATAGGCCTGCGAGCCGTCGTCGTAGCTGCCCGCGCAGCCCGCACAGCCCCAGGAGTTGGTGCTGATGCGAGCACCCTGGTTCCAGGTGTGCTCGATGACACCTGTATCGGTGCCGCCGCAGCCCGCCACACTGAAGCCCGGCGCAAAGATGCGGGTACTGGCGAGGGAAGCCCAGGGGTTGATGCCCTGGCCGCGCTGGAAACCGTTGGGGTCTTCGAAGGGAAATCCCGAGCGTGCATCGAAGCCACCGACGATGCTGGTATTGATGTGGCCGTGGGTTTCCTCGCCCTCACCACTGGAGACCGAGTGGCAGGAAGTGACGAACTGCAGGCGGGTGGGATTACTGATATCCCCGCCCTCATGCAGGGTCGGATCGCCTGAGTTGACCGTGCCGTCGCCGACTCCGTCATCGACGATCACGACCGTCGGATAGTCGGAAGTCGTGGTCGAGAAACCCAGACCCGACAACCAGGCCAGGTAACCCGTGCCGGACGGGCCACTCTGGTCACCGTTGAAGTTACCGGCAACGATCTGGTTCTGGACTTCATCGGTCCGCTCGCGCGGGAGGAATTCTTCCATCCAGTAGACGTCCGAGCGATCGGCAATCGCAGCCAGATCGGTCAGGCTCAGCTCGAAGCGAGCGGTCTGGAAACCCATCACCGGGCTCCAGTCCATCAGCGGTTTGCTGCCGCCGGCCAGGGCATCGATAAAGGCCTTGGTGTCGCGATCGTTGGCGTGGCGAATCATCTGGATGGTCACCGGCAGGCGGGTCTCGCCGGCATCGCGTGACAGGCGCTCAGCGACCACCGGGCCCATCTTGAAGAAGGCCGGATAGGGCGCGCTGAACTGCAGCATGGCGCGCTGGCTGGCCAGCGCATTCAACTGGCTGCGCGCCTGGGCGTCGGCCCAGACCAGATATCCGTGGTTGGCGACGTAGTGAACCAGGGTGGCACCGGTGGCCTCGACCTCGTCCAGCCATGCCTGCTTGATGGGTCCGACGAACTGGACCATCTGCAGCGCCCGACCGGTGGGCGCTGAACGCTCCCAGCCTGCGGGCACGCGGATCCGGTCGGTCTGCGTATCAAAGGGCTGGGCGTCGAACAACAGCCAGTCCGGATTGGAAAGCTTGCGCAGGCCCGCGATGGATTCGCTTCGACTCCACTGCTCGTAGACACCCCGCTCGACGCGATACAGGCGCTCTGTCCCATAGTCGGCCAGCAGCTGGGCATTGAGGCTGGCGGGCACCGGCGTATCCGCAGGGACGATCAGTTTGGCCTCGCTGGCCTGAACACTGAAAGAAACAAGGAGGATCGCGAGCGCGGCCAGAAGCGGGGCGCGCCGCTTGATCAATGAGGGCATGGTCTATCCTTTTTTATTGAGCGTTGTTGGTGTTGGGCGTTCACAGTTTCTACACGCTGCGAGGCAGTATACGGCTGCACTGCGTGGACTGCAATCGAC
>CAYTQT010000072.1:0-15745 GCA_964439915.1 uncultured Wenzhouxiangella sp.
GGTGTACCGCCGACGTCGGCTGGGTCACCGGCCACAGCTACATCGTCTACGGCCCGCTGGCCAACCGGGCGACTTCGGTGATGTTCGAGGGCGTGCCGAATTATCCGAGCAACTCCCGATTCTGGGAGGTGATCGACAAGCATCAGGTCAACAGCTTCTACACCGCGCCCACGGCCATCCGTGCCCTGATGCGCGACGGTGACGAGCCGGTCACGAAGACCTCGCGCGCCAGCCTGCGGGTCATGGGCAGCGTCGGCGAACCGATCAACCCGCAGGCCTGGGAGTGGTACTACCACGTGGTTGGCGACGGCCGTTGCCCGATCGTCGATACCTGGTGGCAGACCGAAACCGGCGGCATTCTGATCACCCCCCTGCCCGGTGCGACCGATCTGAAACCCGGCTCGGCCTCCCTGCCCTTCTTCGGGGTACAGCCGGCGCTGGTCGATTCCGACGGCAATGAGCTGGAAGGCGCGACCAATGGCGCCCTGATCATCAAGGATTCCTGGCCGGGGCAGATGCGATCAGTCTACGGCGATCACGAGCGCTTCTATCAGACCTATTTCGCCACCTTCGACGGGGTGTATTTCACCGGCGACGGCGCGCGCCGCGACGAGGACGGCTACTGGTGGATCACCGGGCGCATGGATGATGTCCTCAACGTCTCCGGCCACCGCATGGGCACGGCCGAGATCGAATCGGCCCTGGTCGCCCACCCTGCCGTCTCCGAGGCTGCCGTGGTCGGCTACCCACATGAGGTCAAGGGCCAGGGGATCTATGCCTATGTCACCCTGACCGCCGGCATCGATTCAAGCGAGGAATTGATCGCCGAGCTCACGCAATGGGTACGCACCGAGATCGGGCCGATCGCCAAACCGGATCATCTGCAGTTCGCACCCGGTCTGCCGAAGACCCGATCGGGCAAGATCATGCGGCGTATCCTGCGCAAGATCGCCGAGAACGATTACTCCAATCTGGGCGACACCTCGACCCTGGCCGAACCAGCCGTGGTCGAGGATCTGATCGACAAGCGCAGAAATCGCTGACAGACAGCCGGCGCAGCGCCGAACGGCACCAAGGACCGCCATGCCTGACACCAGGAGAAAAGTCATCGTCGCCGACGACCATCCGCTGTTTCGCGAGGCGCTCAGCCTGGCGCTGAATACGGCGCTGGGTGGTGCCGACATCGTCCAGACCGGCGACATGGCCGGACTCGAGCAGGCCGCCCGCGGCCATTCGGATGCCGACCTGGTCCTGCTGGATCTGCACATGCCCGGCGTGCAGGGTTTTTCGGCCCTGATCTACCTGCGCGCCCACCATCCGGAGCTGCCGGTCTGCGTGATTTCGGGCAACAACAATCCGGTCGTGATCCAGCGGGCGATGGATCACGGTGCGTCGGCCTTCATCCACAAATCAGCCTCGGTGGACACCATCCGCGATGCCCTGCAGAGCGTGCTGGCCGGCGATCTCTGGAACCCGAATGAAGAGCATCTGGGCGAGGCCACTCAGGCCGACGAGCTGGAAACCGCCGAGCGATTGAGCGAGCTGACGCCGCAGCAGTTCCGGGTACTGATGATGGTCGCCGAGGGCCTGCTCAACAAGCAGATCGCCTACGACCTCGACATCTCCGAGGCCACGGTCAAGGCCCATATGACCGCCATCTTCCGCAAGCTCGGCGTGACCAACCGCACCCAGGCCGTCCTGCTGGCTCAGAAGCTGGCCGTCGATCCGCCCGAAGCCGGGCGACAGGGATTCCAGTAACGCATCGCGCGAGGCGATCGGACCTGACTCCCGACTCCTCCGGGCTCACCGCAGCCCGACACCCTCGACATCGCACTGCGCTATCCTCATGAGCTTGACTTCAATGCGAGCTCCCTGCCATGCGTCTCGACCCGATCCGCTTCCTGATCCCGCTGCTTCTCGTCGGCCTGAGCCTTAGCGCCAGGGCCGAGACCTGGTTCGGCCACAGCGATTTCGACCCCGACGTTCCCACTTTTGCTGACGTTCTGGGCTTTGATGCGGGTGAACAGATCAGCTCCCCGGAGCAGGTTCAACGCTACTTCGAAGCACTGGCTGAGGCCCGACCCGATCAGATCCGTCTGTTCAACTATGGCCGCAGCTGGCAAGGCCGGGATCTCTATTACGCGGTGATCGGCACGCCCCAGCGGATCGCGGACCTGGATGCCATTCAGGCCGATATTCAAACCATCGCTCACCCGAACCGGCACTCGAACAGCGAGATCGAGCGCGCGCTGGAGCGCGTGCCGGGCACGGTCTGGCTGTCCTATGCGGTGCACGGCAACGAAATCTCTCCCTCCGATACCGCCATGGTGACCGCGTGGTACCTGCTTGCCGCCCGCAACAGCCCGCTGGCCCAGAAGATCCTGACCGAGAGCCTGGTCTTCATCGCGCCGCTCCAGAATCCCGACGGGCGGGCTCGCTTTGTCCATGATTACTACTCCAATCTCGGCCTGGAGCCCGATTCCAGCCGTCTCTCGGCCGAGCGCAGCCCGCGCTGGCCCAGTGGCCGCGTGAATCACTACCTGCTCGATCTGAATCGGGACTGGCTGCCCCTGACTCAGCCGGAAACCCAGGGCCATGTGGCGGCGCTGCTTGACTGGTATCCGCTGGCGATGGTCGATGCGCACGAGATGGGCACCGACACCACTTTTTTCTTCGCCCCTGAAGCCGAACCCTACAGCCCCTTGATTACCGCCTCACAACGCGAAAATCTGAAGACCTTCGGCGAAAACAACGCACGCTGGTTCGATCGCTGGGGCTATGCCTACTTCACGCGCGAGATCTTCGATGCGTTCTACCCCGGCTATGGCGCGAGCTGGCCGATCTATTACGGCGGCATCGCAATGACCTATGAACAGGCCTCGGCGCGGGGACTGGTTGCGCGCAGACTCAGCGGCGAGGTCATTACCTATGCGCAGACGGTTCGCGAGTACGTGGCAGCCTCTCTGGCGACGCTGGAAACCGTCGCGGAGCGACGTGAGCAGCTGTGGGCGGATTTTGCCGAGTATCGCCGCAGCGCCATCGAACAGGCCCGCCGGGAAGGCCCGGCCGCCTGGGTGATCCCCGCTCAGACCGACCAGGGCGGCGCCAATCGACTGGGAAGCCTGCTTGCCCGCCATGGATCCGATGTCTTTCGGACGAATGCGCCCATGGACGCCTGCGGCATGGAACTCGGCGTCGGCAGCTACATCATTCCGTCAGCGCAGCCAAGCTACCGGCAGCTTCGCATGCTGCTCGACAAGCAGATCGACATGCCCGAAGATTTTCTCGAAGAGCAGGAACGCCGCCGAGAACGAGGTGAGCCCGATCAGATCTACGATGTGACCGGTTGGTCGCTGCCGGTCATGTTCAACGTCCAGGTTGAAACCTGCCGACGCTCTCCGTCCACCGACGGCCTGACGGCGATCGATTCCGACGACCCCATCCGGGGGTCGATCAGCGCCATGGACGCGCAAGTGGCCTTTCTGGCGCCGGGCGGATCCACCGCCACGCTGCGCCTGCTGGCCGCCGCCCTGCGCGCCGGCCTGTCCGTTGACCGCAGCGAGAAATCCTTTGAGCTCAACGGCACCACTTATCCAGCCGGCAGCCTGATCTTCCAGCGTGCCGACAATCCGGCGGACCTTGCCGAGCAGCTGGCAGCGATGGCCGGCGATACCGGCGCCGACATCACCGGCACCGACACGAGCTGGATCATGCAGGGGCCGAGCTTCGGCAGCAATCAGGTGCGGCGTCTGCACGCACCGCGCGTTGCCCTGGCCTGGGACCAGCCGACCGACATCTACTCACCCGGCGCAGTCCGCTTCATCCTGGAGCGCCAGATCGGTTATCCGGTCACTGTGATTCGAACGCAAACGCTGCGATCCGCTGACCTGAACCGTTTCGACGTCGTCATTCTCCCCGATGCCTCTAGCTGGTTCGGCGGTTATGGCTCGGCCCTGGGTAGCGGTGGTGCGGCCCATCTGCGTCAGTGGGTCGAGGGCGGCGGTACGCTGGTCACGCTGGCCGATGGCAGCGCATGGGCGGCTCATCCGGAGGTCGATCTGCTCGCCAGCCGTTTGGAGAACAGTGCCCAGAGCACGGACGACGAGGTCGACACGGACCAGACCCGGGTGCCCGGGCTGGAACTGGAGTCCCCGGGCGATCTGGAAGAGCGCAGGCTGGCCGGGGATCGCGTGCCCGACGGCGTGTCAGGCGCGCTGGTCAATACCGAGGTCAGCGCGGACCACTGGCTGTCAGCGGGCGTGGCATCATCCGTTCCCGCTCTGGTTCGCGGCAACCGGGTCTTCTCTCCTCTGCCTCGTGAAAAGGGAGATACGGTCGCGCGCTTCGCCGGGCCCGAGGAACTGCTCGCCAGCGGATTCCTCTGGGAGGAAAACAGGAAGCAGCTCGCGTTCAAGCCGTTTCTGATGACGCAGAACCACGGCCTCGGGCACATCGTCGCCTTCAGCGAAGACCCGGCCGTTCGCGCCTATCTGGATGGCCTGAAAGGCCTGCTCGTCAACGCCGTCCTGGTCGCGCCGAGCTACAGCCGCAAGCTTCGGTGAGGATCGAGAAGCAGAATCCTTCACGTAAAGACGCCAAGGCGCGAAGAAAACAACCGGACCATCGGGTTATTTCTTGGCGTTCTTGGCGTCTTTGCGAGACAAAGGTTTTGTTGTTTCAGTCTTTTTCTTGGCTGCTTTGCTGCTTCGCGAAAGAAGGATCTCGAAAGGCTCAGTCTTCCTGCGGGATGCGCAGCACCTGCCCCGGATAGATCTTGTTCGGGTCTTCGAGCATCGGGCGGTTGGCCTCGAAGATGATCATGTACTTGCCGGCACTGCCGTAGAAGCGCTTGGCGATGGCACCGAGAGTATCGCCGGACTCGACGGTGTAGAACTGGGAGCTGGGGGTTTCGTCTTCCGGCGGTTCGGGTGCATTTTCGACATCATCGGCCGGTGGCGGCGTCGCCGATACCCTGTCGTCGATGGCAGGGGCCTCGACGCGCAGACGGTCATCGACCTGCTCCACACCGCTGATATTGCCGGCGGCCACGATCAGCTTTTCCTTGTCCTCGATCGAGCCCACCCTGCCGACCAGGGCGACCTTCTTCTCGTCCTGAAAGGCAATGACCGAGAGCGCCTTGACCTTCAGGCCCAGAGTCAGCAGATGATCCTGAACCGCCTTCTCGTCGATTCGTCCACCACCAAACAGCTTCTTGCCGGCGTTGCCGACAAAGTCAAAAAGTCCCATCGTCAGTATTCCTCCTTGGATCAGAATTCCCGGCCAGGCCGGACGTTCTGAGATAGTAGCAGAGCCGTTCAGCCCCCGGCGCCCTTGTGAAGCCGGCTGAGCAGGGCGCGCAGCGACGCTGGCCGCAGGGGCTTGTGAAGTACCCGATAGCCCTGAGCGTGAGCGGTGAGGCGAACCGTCTCGCTCTGGTCGGCGGTGATCAGAATTCCGGGGATTTCTGCGTCGAAGTTGGCTCTGACCCGGTTCATCAGATCGATGCCGTTCTTTCCATCATCCAGATGAAAGTCAGCCAGCATGACGTCGGGCGGGCCACCGTGGACCTTGAGCACCGCCAGGGCTTCGTCCTGATCACTGGCGGTCAGCGGCAGACAGCCCCAGGGCTGAACCAGTGAGGCCATGCCGAGAAGGATATCCGGCTCGTTGTCGATACACAGCAGGACCAGTCCACTCAGATCCTGTCCGGTTCGCGGGCCGGGTCTCGGCGCGCGGGGCTGTGAGATCGGCTCGACGCTGAGCGGCACACTGATCTCGAACACCGTGCCCTGCCCGGGCACCGAACGAACTGCAATGCTGTGGTCCAGCATGCGGGCGATCCGTTCGACGATGGCCAGACCCAGGCCGAGACCGCGCTCGTGCCTTCGCCCCGAATCCAGGCGATGAAACTCCCGGAAGATGATCGTCAGTTCGTTCTCGCTGATGCCCGGGCCGGTATCCCAGACCTGGATGCGAAGCTGGCCGTCGCGCCTGCGGCAGCCGATCAGGACGCGACCGGATTCGGTGTAGCGCAGCGCGTTGGCCAGGAAATTCTGCAGCACGCGCCGCAGCAGCTTGGGGTCGGAGACGACCCGAGCGCTCGAGCCGACATGATCGAACACCAGACCGCGGGCCTCGGCGATGGCCGAGAACTCCGCGTGCAGGGGCCTGAGAATGTCGTTGATCGCAAAATCCTTCAGGTGGACCGGCATGGCGCCGGCATCCAGGCGCGAGATGTCGAGCAGGGCGGTCAACAGTTCTTCGGCACTGGTCAGCGAGCCGCCGAGCCGCTCGATCAGGTGCTGTTGCTCGCGGCTCGGATTCTGCGCCTGCTCCAGCGCCGAGGCAAACAGACGTGCGGCATTGAGCGGCTGCAGCAGGTCGTGGCTGGCGGCAGCCAGAAAGCGGGTCTTGGACTGATTGGCTTCATCGGCCTCGCGCTTGGCCACGGTCAGTGCGCCCTCGATGCGTGCGCGCACCTCGACTTCATGCTTGAGCTCTTCATTCAGGTCGGTCAGGGCGCGGGTGCGCTCGGCCACACGACGCTCGAGATCGGTCTTGGCTTCGGTCAGGCTGCGTTCGGATTCGCGCAGGGCCTGCTCGGTGCGTTTGCGTTCGGTGATATCGGTAAAGCTGGTCACGAAGCCACCGCCCGGCATCGGATTGCCGCGAATCTCCAGCACCCGCCCATCGGCGCCGACGCGTTCGAAGAAATGTGGATTGCGCTCACGCAACCACTGCATCCGTTTCTCGACCAGGGCCTCGATATCACCCTCGCCCATCTGCCCGCGTCGCGCGTTGAATTCGAGTACTTCGCGAATCGGTCGGCCGATGTGAATCAGGCCGTCGGGATAATCGAACATCTCCAGATAGCTGCGATTCCAGGCGACCAGGCGGAGCTTTGAGTCCACCACGCTGATGCCTTCCGACAGGTTCTCCATCGCCGACTGCAGAAGCTCCTGCCGGAACTTCAGCTTCTGCGAAGTCTGGTCGAGCAGACTGACCACCTCGTCGAAGCGCATGCCGCTGCCGGCCAGGGCCGATGACAGAACCACGCGCGCCGAGCTGGCGCCGATCACGCCCGACAGGACCCGCTCGGTATGCCGGACCAGTTCGGCATCGGCGGGTTCGGATTCGACCAGGGGGCGCTTGTTGAGCAGAGCGAAATCACTGAAGGCCTGCAGAGTGCGCTGCTCGCCCAGAAAACGTCGGGTCAGGTTCATGAAATCGCCGACCCGGGCGATGCCACTGCGTGGCAGCGAGTCCGAACCCGGCGCGCTGGCCACGCCAAGAAAAGCATTCGACTGGATCCGATCGATGGGCCGCTCGCCGCCGCTGAGCGAGCCCAGCCAGAGTCCCAGCAGATTGACTGCAAGCGAGACCAACACGCCGTGGGTCAGCGGATCCGACAGGCGCAGGCCGAACAGCATTTCGGGGTGCAGCCAGCCGATGCCCAGCGGCCCGTGACTCAACAGCCCTTCACCCGCGCCAAGCGCTCGCAGTACGCCCGGCAGCAACAAGGTATAGGACCAGACCAGAAAGCCCAGCGACAGGCCAAGCATGGCACCGCGGCGATTGGCCCGGCGCCAGACCATGGCTGCAATCACCAGAGGACCGAACTGGGCCACGGCCGCAAACGACAGCAGGCCGATATTGGCCAGGCTTTCGTTGTAGCCAAACAGTCGGTAGTAGAGCCAGGCCATCAGCAGGACGCAGACGATCACCACCCGGCGGATCAGCAGCAGCAGCCGACCGAGATCCGCCCCGCGTGCGCGCGAGGCAATCGGCAGGCGCAGCAGCGTCGGCATCACGATGTCGTTCGAGACCATGATCGACAGCGCCACGGAGGCCACGATCACCATGCCCGTGGCCGCCGAGAATCCGCCCAGCATGGCGAGCAGGGTCAGGGCCTGCTGGTCGGCGGCCATCGGTAAAGTGAGCATGAAGGCATCGGCGTTTTCGGCGCTGCCGAAAGTCAGCAGGCCGGCCACGGCCACGGGGACGATGAACAGTGCAATCAGGATCAGGTAAGCAGGAAACAGCCAGCGCGCGAACTGGACCTCACGCTCGCTGGTGCTCTCGACTACGGTGACGTGGAACTGTCGCGGCAGACAGAACGCGGCCAGCATCGACAGGACAAGAATGGTGATGAAACTGAAGCTGAGACTTTCGGCTTCGAACATCTGCCCCAGCACCTCGGCTTCGACCCGCAGAGGATTGACCGACTGCAGGCCGTCGAACATGAACCAGGTGACGTAGACCCCGACGATGAGAAAGGCGAGGAGTTTGACCAGGGATTCGAAGGCCACAGCCAGCATCAGGCCCGGGTGATGCTCGGTGGCATCGAGCTGGCGGGTGCCGAACAGGATGGTGAACAGGGCCAGCAGCAGGGCAATCATCAGTGCGGTATCGAACCAGATCGGCGCACCCGGCTCGGCCACATCGACCGCGCCGGGCACGGCCGTGAGCAGCTCGAAGCCCATTGCTATGGCCTTGAGCTGCAGTGCGATGTAAGGCACTACACCGAGCACCGCAACCACGGTCACCAGCACCGCCAGACGCTGGGTCTTGCCGAAGCGCGAGGCCAGGAAATCCGAGATCGAGGTGATGTTCTGTTCCTTGCTGACCCGCACGATCCGCAGGATCAACCCACCAAAGACCAGAAACATCAGCAGCGGGCCCAGATAGACCGGCAGGAAATCCCAGCCGGTGCGGGCGGCCTGACCGACCGCACCATAGAAGGTCCAGGAGGTGCAGTAGACCGCCAGGGAAAGCGAGTAGATCAGGGGATGACTGAAGATCCGCCCGGATCGGCGCGCACGCCGATCCCCCCACCAGGCCAGAAAGAACAGCAGGCCCACATAGGTCAGGGCGATTGCAACGATCAGGACCGGCGAGAACATCGGCTCATCATAGCCCAGCGAAACACCCCCTCCATCGGTATTCGACCAAAGTCGAAGCGACCAAAGTAGCAGCGCAATCGGGCGAGTCAGTTGCTAGATTGAACGGCAGATACGCTAAGCGCAAGAGGGCACCACAATGACACTCGACAAGACCGCGGCGGCCTACTGGAAAGCCAATATCCGCGTCATTCTCATCTGCCTGATCATCTGGGCGATCTCGTCGTTCGGGTTCGCCATTCTGCTCCGACCGATGTTCGCGGCCCTGCCCCTGACCGTGGGTGGCGTGGACCTCGGTTTCTGGTTTGCCCAGCAGGGTTCGATCCTGGTCTTCATCGGGCTGATCTTCTACTACACCTGGTACATGAATCGACTCGACAAAGAGTTCGACGTGGACGAGAAATAAGGGAGTCGAATCATGGATCAATTCACACTGAATCTCATCGTCGTCGGCGCATCGTTTGCGCTCTACATCGGCATTGCTATCTGGGCACGCGCCGGAACGACCTCGGACTTCTACACCGCCAGCCGCGGCGTCAACCCGATCGTCAACGGCGCGGCCACGGCCGCCGACTGGATGTCGGCCGCCTCGTTCATTTCGATGGCCGGTCTGATTGCCTTCGTCGGCTACGGCAACTCGTCGTTCCTGATGGGCTGGACAGGCGGCTACGTGCTGCTGGCCCTGCTGCTCGCGCCCTACCTGCGAAAGTTCGGCCGATTCACCGTGCCCGAGTTCATCGGCGACCGCTTCTACAGCCAGTCGGCGCGGATCGTGGCGGTGATCTGCCTGCTGGTGATCTCGATCACCTATGTCATCGGCCAGATGGCGGGCGCCGGCGTGGCTTTCTCGCGCTTTCTGGAAGTCGACAACACCACCGGCCTGCTGATCGCCTCCGGCGTGGTCTTCATGTACGCCGTCCTCGGCGGTATGAAAGGCATCACCTACACCCAGCTGGCCCAGTACTGCGTCCTGATCACCGCCTACACCATCCCGGCCGTGTTCATCTCGATCCAGCTGACCGGCAACCCGGTACCACCGCTGGGTCTGTTCTCGACCCATGCCGAATCCGGTCTGCCCCTGCTGACCAAGCTGGACCAGGTGCTCGTCGAGCTCGGCTTCCACGACTACACCGGGCTGCACAGCTCGATGCTGAACATGTTCCTGTTCACCATGTCGCTGATGATCGGCACCGCCGGCCTGCCGCACGTCATCATTCGCTTCTTCACCGTGCCCAAGGTCTCGGACGCGCGCAAATCCGCCGGCTGGGCCCTGGTCTTCATCGCCCTGTTGTATCTCACAGCACCGGCCGTGGGTGCGATGGCTCGCCTGAATATCATCACCACCATCTTCCCCAACGGCACCGCCGAGCAGCCGATCGAGTACTCGGCCCAGCCTGACTGGATGGAGACCTGGGCCCAGACCGGCCTGCTGGCCTTCGAGGACAAGAACGGCGACGGTCGCATCCAGTACTACAACGATGCCTCGGAGGAGTTCGCCGCCACCGCCGCCGAGCGCGGCTGGGAAGGCAACGAGATGGTGACCTTCAACCGCGACATCCTGGTGCTGGCCAACCCGGAGATCGCTCAGTTGCCGGGGTGGGTCATCGCACTCATCGCCGCCGGTGGGCTGGCAGCCGCCCTGTCGACCGCCGCCGGTCTGCTGCTTGCCATCTCTTCAGCGATCAGTCATGACCTGCTCAAATCGGTCCTGATGCCGAGGATTACCGACAAACAGGAACTCAGGGCCGCCCGGATCTCGATGGCCTTCGCCATTGCTGTGGCGACCATCCTCGGCCTGAATCCACCGGGCTTCGCGGCGCAGGTGGTGGCCCTGGCCTTCGGTCTGGCAGCCGCCACACTGTTCCCGGCGCTGATGATGGGGATCTTTTCCAAGAAGATGAATCAGAAAGGCGCGATCGTGGGGATGCTGGCCGGTCTGACGATGACCCTGCTCTACATCTTCACCTACCTGGGCTGGTTCTTCATCCCCGACACCAACATGCTGGCCAACACACCGGACAACTGGATCTTCGGCATCTCGCCGCTGTCGGTGGGTGCGGTCGGTGCGGTGGTGAACTTTGCCGCAGCCTATGTCACGATGAAGCTGACCGGCGAGCCGCCGGAGCACATCCAGGAACTGGTCGAGAGCATCCGCGTCCCGCGCGGCGCCGAAGCCGCCGTCGATCACTGAGAAAAGAAGGCACAAGGCACAGGGCGAAGGGCTCAAGGCGAAAAACCTGAGCCCTGAGCCCTGAGCCCTGAGCCTTGACCCTTTTACCCCTTTACCCGTTAACCTACCCCCATGCTATTCGAATTCATCGCCGCCATTGCTGTAGGACTGGGGACCGCCGGTCTTGCCCTGATCCTGCGGCACCTGAGCGGTGCCAGGCTGCCGATCTGGCTGGCGCCGGCCAGCGCCGGACTGGCCATGATCGCCTTCATGGTCAGCATGGAATACAGCTGGTCGGAGCGCACGATCGAGCGCCTGCCCGAGGGCGTGGTGGTGGTCAACGCCAGCCAGGAGCGCTCCTGGTACCGACCCTGGACCTACATCAAGCCTCTGACCCTGCGCCTGGTCGCCGTCGATACGCGCCGCAACCGTCGCAATGAAGCCCAGCCGGATCAGATCATGACCACCGTACTCCTGCTCGGTCGCTGGATGCCGGCCCGCGAAATTCCGGTGATCTATGACTGCGCTCAAGCCCGCCGCGCCGACCTGGGCGAAGACGTTGTCCTGGGTCCGGATGGTGGGTTGGAAGGGGCTCGCTGGCGAATCCTCGAACCCGACGATCCGGGCCTTCGGGCGGCGTGTCAGACCTGAATTGTCCGTGTTGAATCGTTGGGTTCTACCCGCCTGGCACGGGGTAGTTCAGGGACAGCCTGGTTGGCGATGCGGTTGCAGGTAACGTTCAGTCGCATGGTCCCCTAGAAACTCAGATTGAACACATTCCCGCCGCTGGTCATCCCGACGAGTCCGTAGACGATCAGAAAGGCTGCGACGATGTAGCGAAACAGTTTTGGGGTCGCCAGAATCAGGATGCCGGCGATCAGGGCGAGCAGGGGCATGAGGGTGATATGGATGGTCATCGCTGGTCTCCGGTTCGGTACGGTGCAGTTCGGTACGGTCGTCGCTCGAGGCGGGAGCAGCATGGCGCCCGCATCCGCTGCGGTCAAGTCGCCTACCACCATGGTCTGACTGCCAGGCGGTCGCGAAAGTGGTAGCTTGAGGACCCTGTGGGGTCCGGCTCGAAGACGCAGCCGCAGTCCGGGCCTTGCCCTATTTTTTCGGAGCAGAGCATGACCGCAACTCGATGGCCGAGCAGCCATAGAATCGGGCCCGATGCGCAGGCCTGAGAAGCGACTGCTGATCGGCGTCCTGGCCATCGGCCTGGGCGGGCTGCTGTGGCTTGCCCTGGCCGTCGGACTGCTCTGGGTGGTGCTGCCGACCGAGCAGTGGTCGGCGCTGGTCGAGGCCCAATCCGGGCGCGCGGGCCTGATCGTGCTGCTCTGGCTGGTCACGCTCTACCCGATCAGCCTGGCCCTGAAAGTCCTGATCGATCGCCGCTGGACCGGACCGGACCGCCTGCTCGAACAGGCCCGGGCGGTGGTCGATCAGAACCATCGCCTCGATGCAGAGGCCTTCAGCCATCCGCCCTTGTCGGAGCTGACCGCGGTCATCAACCGGCTGGTCGAGCAGCGCCAGGGCCTGGAACAGGACATGGACAGCCGCGTCAGATCGCTGACGCGCCGCAGCGAGCTGGAAAAATCGCGGCTGGCCGCGCTGATGAACGAGCTCGACAAGAGCGTCGTGGTCTGCAATCTCGAGGGCAGGATCCTGCTGTTCAACCCGCGCGCGCGGCTGCAGTTCAAGCGCCTGTCGAAGGCTCCCGGACTGACGCAGGGTGCCGAGTTGATGGGGCTTGGCCGCTCGATTCACACGGTCATCGACCGCGAGCTGATCGATCACGCCCTGAACAAGGTGCGGCGACGCCTCGAGCGCGGCGCCAGCAATCCGTCCAGTCAGTTCGTCACCGGCACCCCGTCCGGCAAGCTCTTTCGTGGCCTGGTCTCGCCGGTCTGCGATGTCGATGACAGCGGCCAGCGCGACTCCACGACGCTGACCGGCTTCGTTCTGCTGATGGAAAACATCACCCGCGATGTCGAAGCCCATCAGAAGAAGGACGAACTGCTGGCCCGCCTGACCGAAGACGGCCGGGCCGCCCTGCAGGCCAGCCGACGCGCGATCGATACCTGGCAGCCGGCGGCCGGCACCGATCGGCCAACCTCAGAACTGATCGAGACGCTCGATCAGCAGATCGACCGGCTCAGCGCCCGGCTCGAACAGGCCGCGAACCTGAACGCCCGGCAGGGCAGCGGTCACTGGCCGATGGAGGACATGCTGGCCGAGGACTGGCTGGAGGCCAGCCTGGAACGCCTGGACCAGACCGACGGGCTGCATGCCACGCTGGTCACCCCCGAGGAACCGCTGTGGCTGCAGATCGACAGCCACGCCCTGATGGAGCTCCTGATGAACCTGATCGGGATGCTCGAAGCGCAGGTGGGGGTTCGGGAGCTGGCGATCGAACTGCAATCGCACAACGACCAGGCCCTGGTCGACCTGAGCCTGCCCTGGCCGTCTGACCGCGACCTGCCCGATCTTGCCCCCTGGCTGGACCAGAGTCTGAAACCGGGTACCGGCCTGGCCGCCTGCACTGCCCGCGAGGTCCTGCGGCGACACGCCGCCGAGTGCTGGATGGACCGGATCGGTGCCCGACGCGCAGCCGTTCGGCTGCTGCTGCCCACCGTTCAGGCCCGCGACGAAATGCCGGCCCGAGTGGCCGGCGAACGGCCGGAATTCTTCGACTTCGATCTGTTCTCCCGCAGCTCGCGTGCCGCGGCCAGCGACGCACGGCTCGACGACATGCGCTTGAGCGAGTTGAGCTACACCGTCTTCGATCTCGAGACCACCGGACTGAACCCGGCCGCCGGTGACGAGATCATCCAGGTCGGCGCGGTCCGCGTGGTCAATGGCCGAATTCTCACCCAGGAGAGCTTCGATCAGCTGGTCGACCCGAAGCGCAGCATCCCCGCGCTGGGGATCCAGATCCACGGCATCACGCCTGACCGGGTGCGCGGCCAGCCGACCATCGACGAGGTCCTGCCCGCGTTTCACGCCTATGCCCGCGACAGCGTGCTGGTAGCGCATAATGCCGCCTTCGACATGCGCTGCCTGACGATCAAACAGGCCGCCCTTGGCCTGCGCTTCGATCAGCCGGTGCTCGACACCCTGCTGCTGGCCTCGCTGGCCCAACCGCAGCAGGCCTCGCACAGCCTCGATGCCCTGGCCGAGCGCTTCGGCCTGGTGATCGAGGGCCGGCACACCGGCCTGGGCGATGCCAGGGTCACGGCCGAGCTGCTGATCCGGCTGATTCCGCTGCTGGCCGACCTCGGCATTCATACCCTGGCCGACGCCCAGGCCGCCTCGGAGCAGAGCTACTTCGCTCGCGTCCAATACTGATGAGATAGAGAGTCCCGATGACCATTGATACGCGCGCCGCCCGGCTGGCCCGGACCGCCCCCTTCTCGGAACTGTCCGAGGCCGAGCTGACCACCCTGGATCCGGTGCTCGAAACCCGTCAGCTCGCCGAGGACGAGGTCCTCGGGCCCTTCGACCCACCGGCCAGCGACGGGCTGTATGTCATCGAGACCGGCGAGATTGCCCTGGTGGATTCGGTCGGCTCGATCCTGGAGAAGCGCCGCCCGGGCGAGCTGATCGGTCACGCCATCACCATCGACGGCGAGCGTCCGGTCTATCGGGCCCGGGCGCTGGTCGACTCGAGCCTGATCCATCTGCCGCCACCAGCCCTGTCCGATCTGATCCAGGGCCATCCTGCCATCGGCCGCTTCCTGGACGCCACGCCGGGCGATCGCCTGCGCGCGATCGACAGCCGCCAGAGCGAGCGCCTGTCCGAGCTGAAACTGCGCCGCCCGATCACCGTCAGCCCCGAGACCACCATTCGCAGCGCTGCCGAAGCGATGGCCCGGCACCGGGTCAGCTCGCTGCCGATCGTCAACGGTGAGCAGCTGATCGGCATGGTGACCGACCGCGACCTGCGCTCGCGTGTGCTTGCCGTGGGCATGGATGCCTCGGCAGCGATCTCCGAGGTCATGACGCCGAGCCCGGTCACCGCCAGCCTGGACGGTCGGATCGACGACGCCCTGGTCCAGATGATGAAGCTCGGCGTGCATCACCTTCCGGTCCTCGATCCAGAGCATCGTCTGTGCGCGGTCGTCAGCGCCGGCGATCTGATGCGCATCCAGTCACCGCATCCGCTGCGCCTGGTCCGCGATATCCAGCGCGCCGAGGATGGCGATGAGATCATCCACCTGGCCCGCCAGAGCCCGGCCATGCTCGCCGGACTGGTCCACCACGGCTCGGAGGTCAGTGAAGTCGGCCGCATGGCCAGCATGATCACCGATGCCTGCACCCGCCGGCTGATCGGTCTGGTCCTGAACGATCTCGGCGAGCCGCCGATGGCCTGGTGCTGGACGGCCTTCGGCTCGCAGGCGCGGATGGAACAGGGCCTGATCTCCGACCAGGACAACGGCCTGATCCTCGAGCGCCGTCCCGAAGGCGATGAGTCCGACTATTTCAGGACCTTCGCCGATCGGGTATGCGACGGCCTCGATGCCTGCGGCTACGTCTACTGCCCCGGCGGGGTCATGGCCAAGGGCGAGTGGCGGATGGCCTGGAAGGACTGGCGCCGGACCTTCCAGAACTGGATGGTCGAGCCGGAACCGAAAGCCGTCATGCAGTCCTCGATCTTCTTTGACATGCGCCCGGT
>CAYTQT010000073.1:0-15443 GCA_964439915.1 uncultured Wenzhouxiangella sp.
GCGGATCGGAAACCAGCTGACATCATCAATTATCTCTTTGTTGTTGCAACCGGGCCCGGCGCTCGGCTTCGGCCCGCAATTCGGCACGCCGCTCTGCTACGCGACGCCTGACTTCTTCTGCTCGTGCTCGCGCGTCCGATTGCTGACTGACGTCGGGTTCGGTGGGTTGACTCTGCTCACCGTCCTGGGCCGTCGATGGCTCCTGGCCGTTACCGCGCGGGCGAAGGCCGCTGCTTCCAGCGGCCAGCGAACTGGTATTGACCGACAATTCCAGTAAAGATTCACGGCCGTCGACGGAAACGAAATTCACCTGTCGGCTACTGATCGAGTCCAGCCGCCATGCCGCCTGCTCACCCTCGAGGCTCATGCCCTCCCGAAGCAGCACGGTTTCATTGGCAGCATCATCGCGAACCATGGCCAGGCGGAGCTCCGGGGTGACGATGATGCCGGCCACTGCGGCCCTGAGCTCACCCACCGGCTCTTCTTCTTCGGCCGGTTCGAGTTCGGCGGCCGCCAGCTCCTCTTCGGTCGGTAGCTCGATGACCGGCAGCTGGCGATCGGAAAAGAACACCGGGCGGGAGGTGATCGAGCCATAGCTATCGATTTCCGCAAGCCCGGTTTCCGGCACGTCGACCTCGGCGCGAGCGACTTCGGTCGAGCCGCTGGGCAAGATGTCGTCGGGATTCGCGCGACCCAGCAGGACGAACTGCGCCGCCAGCCCGACGCCAAGTACAGCGATGGCGCCCAACAGGAGGACGGTCAGCAGATTGTTGCGCGTATCCAGCAATCCCGACATATCAGCCCCCGACCTGCCCGGCCAGAAAACCATACATGTCGAAGCGCAGGTCGAGCTGGCCGTAGGCATCGACCCCGACTCGCCGGCTGCGACGATCGGCCGACATTCTCTGGTTGATGATCAGATTATCGACAAAAATCAGCGGCACATTGTTTTCCAGGGCATACAGGATTCGAACCGTGTCCGGTAACGGGCAATTCATTCGCACATTGACCGTGACCTGCTCGAATCGATCGGGCTCGGAATCGACCCGATTCTGGGTGGCTGAAACCGAGCATAGTTCGGGATCTTCGGCCACTTCTTCGATGTATTCACGCAGCTGACGCACCAGTGACGCGGCCGCCGTATTGAAATTCGATTGCTGCAGGAACAGGGCGTTATCAAGCCGGTCTTCACGCAGCTCGGACAGACGTTGCTCGAGATCCGGACGTCGGGCAACAGCAGCCTTGAAGCGCGCGACCGATGTTTCCAGCGCGGAAATCCGATCGGTCAGATCGACGTGCCGCTTGACGAACCAGTGGAAGCCGCCGAGGTAGACCAGCATGGCCACGATCAGCAGCAGGCCAATGGCCAGCGGCTTGTTATTCTCCCGATTCGGCAGCAGTTGCATCCTGCACCCCCCATCTGGTGATCAAGGCCTGCGCATTGAATCGCTCCTTGCCGGTCGCCGGATCGACGTTGATCGACCCGCGAAAGGCTGCGTCATCGAGCAGCGGGGAGGCGTTGATGATCTCGATCAAACGCGAAGAACCGTCGGCCAGACCCATCATGGTCAGTTGATCGCCTCTGACCTGCAGCTGATTGATCCACATATCTTCCGGCAGGACGCGCGAGACCTCATCCAGGACCTGAATGACGACCGGTTGACGACGGCGACGTTCGGCCAGGAAGTTGGCAGCCTGCAGTGAATCCTCGAGCTGGCGCTGCAGGTTCATGACCTGATCGGCTTCCAGGCGCAGCGCATCGACCTCTGACTGCAGCGCCTCGACAGTATTCGTTCTCAGATACAGCGATTGCGCCATGACCAGCCCGAGGATGAGCAGGGCGGCGCCTGCCAGGCCCCAGTTCAGGCGGGCACGACGATAGATGTAGCGCGGGCGCTGTGGCTCCGGGACGAGGTTGAAGCCCTCGGTTCTCGGCGCCTGTGCACTGCCGGCCAGGCTGTCCATGGCGTGCGGCATGATACCGATGGCAGTGAGGCGATCGAGCAGCGGATTTACCGATTTCTTCGGCACCAGGCGCAAATCCAGTTTGAGCCGCCCCGTCTGGGTATTCCGCTCCAGCGTCTGGTGGTCGAACAGAACATCGCTGGCCCGGAACGGGGTGAGCTGATCGAGCTGATACCCCAGGGCGTTACTCAGGTTGGCTTCTACGGCCAGCGGCTGTTCAACCGAACAGGCCAGGACCTGTTCGGAGGGCAGGCACAGTCGAATCTCGGGAGGGCCGTCCTCGAATCGCGCCACGGCGGCAGCCCATCGCTGCCTCAGTGACTGCAGCTCGTCTGACAGCAGCAGCTCGTCGATTCGCTCGGGCTGATCTCCCCCGCGCCACAGCGAGAGCTTCGTTCCATCCTCATCGAGCACCAGCCAGATCGAGGGCCGAGGCGGAACCATGCGCTGGCGGAGCCCGGCCGGAATCAGACTCGCCAGCTCGCTCCTCCACCACGCCAGAAAGTCCGGCAGGGGGCTGGTTCTGTAGCGTGTCCGCAAGTTTTCCCAGGCGGTAGTGATGACGTTGGATTTCATTAGTCCTCGATATTCTCTCGCCAGCGCAGAATCCGGAACGGACGCCCGCGGGTATCTGATCCGGCTCGCACCGTGGCTTCGATCTCATTCCAGGCCCCGTTCTCCAGCGTAGCGCGGGAGCGAATGCTAAAGACACCGCCACCCCCTTGCAAGTTCACCATCTGTCCATTCGGGAGCATCAGGGCAGTGAGATCGGCCGGATGAATCTGATGGCGCTCCTCGACAAACATCTGCGCCTCCTCGATTGTAACGTCCGGCATGCCTGCGATCACTTCGGCCGGCGCAAAGGCCGGATTGATCTGTCCGCCGCGCCCGTGCACCGTGACCAGATCCTCGAGTCGCCGAAAGAGGCCGAAACTCATGCCGATGACCTGCTGCAGTTCATCGACAGAGCGAAACGGCTCGTTGGCGGGTCCGTAGGGGTAGCCGGCGGCGTCGTATTCATCGATTTCTGCGCCGTAGAGTCGCGGCAGGTCATCAGGATCACGCCAGTCCTCGATGGCGTCGGCAATCTGCCAGGCCGCCTCCTGTTCAAGACCCCGCGACATGAGGAAATCGGAAAGCAATTCTGCCGGCGCTCCATTGAGATCGATTCGACCGGACTCGTCGGTGATCCGCATCTCGACCACGGCACCGGCAAACTCCATCAGATAGGGGCGCCCGTCCGGAACCCAGCGGGTCTCCAGGTCGGGGTTGCGCATCTCGAAAACGGCGCGATGCAGTCCGGCTTCAGCGGCATAGCGCGCCTGGGTGACATCGAAAAGAAAGCGCGACTGCAGCGTTTCGGTCCGCGCCAGCACCGCGTACAGACCCACCGTGATGCTGAGCAGCACCAGGATCCAGAGCACGACGATCAGGGCGATGCCGCGGGACATTTCGGGGCGCGAGGTCATCGACGGTTGCTCGGGTTCAACATATCGGCCGCGCGCCGGAAGGTGGGACTGGCGCGCGATGAGCGCGCGCCGCTGTTGGCTGCATCGATCATGACCGGCGCGATCAGATCAGGCCAGGTCAGACCATTGCCGCGATCCAGATCCATCTCGAGTGCGACCGCCAGGGGCAGCGCCTCGGTGTCCTCCCAGTAGTCATCCCAGAACGGGCTCTGATCTTCAGGGTCCATGCCAAGGTAGCGGAAACCGCCTTCGGCCACATCGTCAAGCAGGACAATGCCATCGCTGGCCTCGATCTCACCGGGCTCGTAGCCATTGAGCATGGCGTAGTAGTAGACCAGGGCCTGGCGATCGCCATTCGACTCGATGCGCAATTCCTGCACGTAGGGGCCACCGTAGCTGAGATAGCCCGGCATCGGGGCGACGAAGCGAACATAATCGCGATCGCCAATGAAGCGGACCTGCAGATCGTCGGCCGACTCGCCTTCCTCGATGATCAGGGATTTGACCATACTGAGCTGGCGACGAACGAACTGGTGGCTGATGCGGAGCTGGTTGGTCTGTTCGATCAGCGCCTCACCGGAGTTGGTGGCCCGAATGCTGGCCCGAAAACCGCCGTAAGCCAGCGCCATGATCATTGCCACCAGGCTGATGGCCAGCAGCACTTCGATCAGGGTAAATCCGGCGCTGCGGGCCATTGCGGGTCGAGAGCCGGTCATCGAATCGTCCCGGCCTGCTGGCGCTCTTCCCAGTACAGATCGACGCTGCGCATGGTCGTGAACACCGCCTCGCGCGTCGGGTTCTCACCCCACTCGACGGTCAGCTCGACGGCGTACAGCGACACGGGGAGCTCCTCGAGATTCAGGCCGCTGTCGTCGAAGCTCATGACTTCCTCGACGCGCTGATACCAGCGAAAGCGATCGCCGAACTCACCGGAGCTGTCACCGGGCTGGAGCACTTCTTCCAGACCCAGCACATCGAGCCTGGACTGGGCCCAGAGCGCGGCCTGAGTGTAATCTCCCGCCCGCCGCGTATTGGTCATTGAAGTCGAGAGGATCTGCAGCACCACGCCGAACAGCAGCGCGAAGACGGCAAAGGCCGCCATCACCTCGATCAGGGTGAAGCCGGACTGCGAGCGCTTCATGATGGCGGATCCGGATCGAGGCCGATTTCACCGGTCAGCCAGCCCACGGCGATATGCCACTCACGCTCACCGGCACTCAGCACCACGCTTCCCCCGGTCGATGCCCCGTCTGGAAAAAAGCGGATACCCCCGGCGTTCTCACCGGTCAACTCGGAGCGTGCGGTGTTCAGGGTGATAGCCATGCCCTCAGGCAGCGCTACCGGAGCCTCGCCAGCGGCCTGCCAGGTGTTGGCGTCGGCATCGACCAGGAAGACCTGTTGACGACGCTGGATGATCGCCTGCCCCCGAGTGTGTCGGAGACCGGCTGTGACCGCACGGTGGGCGTTGCGCAATTCGGCGCCCGAAACCGAGCGCCCGACCGATACCGCGGCAATGGTAAACAGCAGACCGATCATCACCATGACCAGAATCACCTCGAGCAGGCTGAACCCGCCCTGCCTTGAACAGGCCGGGTGATCGAGGCGTCGGACAGGACCGCGGATGTGAGGCAACCGAGAGATGGCGCTGACCCGAAGATCAGGATTCCCAGTTGTTCACGTCAGCCGCCGAACCCTCGCCCCCCGGCGAACCGTCGGCGCCGTGCGAGAAGATGTCGTAGCTGCGGTGCTGCCCCGGGTAGCGGTAGTTGTAGGGGTTTTCCCACGGATCGTTGAGGTTGGAATCGTTGACATAAGGCCCGTTCCAGTTGCCCACATTGCCCGGGCGCTCGACCAGCTCACGCAGATTCTGTGGTGGACGACCGGCATCGAGATAGAACTCGTCGACGGCCATCGAAAGTCGCTGCACCTCGGCTTTGGCCGCGCGCGCCTTGGCGTCCTCGCTTCGACTCATGATGTTGGGTACGACCAGCCCGGCGATCATGCCCAGGATCACGAGCACCACCAACAGCTCGATCAGTGAAAAACCCTGACTCGTCTTGATCGATTTCATCTCTACTACTCCTTGCCTGTTCAATTGATTGAGATCGCCGATCAGGCGACCATTTCGTTGATACTCAGGATGGCCATCAGCACCGACATCACGATGACCCCGATCAGGGCGGCCAGACCCAGGGTCAGCCCTGGCACCAGCATGGCCATCAGCCGATCGATGGTGACCCGGACATCACGATCGTAGGTGTCGGCCACCTTGATCAGCATGTCGTCGAGCTTGCCCGTTTCTTCCCCGACGTTGATCATCTGCAGGGCCAGGCGCGGAAAGTGTCCGTCCTGGGCCAGGGCGCGGGCGAGCGGCGCTCCGGTCTTGACCTGCTTGGCCGCCCGGGCCACGTCCTCGGCCAGCACTGTATTGCTCATGACGTTCTTGGCGATCGACAGCGCCGAGAGCAGCGGCACACCGTTGATCAGCAGCGTGCCGGTCGTGCGGGCCAGCCGCGCGGTCTCGATCTTGGCGATGGCATCGCCGACGAACTTCAGGCGCAGGAAGCGTCCGTCCCAGACCAGCCGTGATGCCGGCCGCGCCATCTGGGATCGAAACCAGACCACCACGACCAGAGTCGCACCGATCAGCGCCCACCAGTAATACTGAAGCACCTCGCCTACCCCGACCACGATACGCGTCAGGAACGGGAGCTCACCGCCGAAGTCCTCGAACATCGGCGTGAACTGCGGGATGACATAGACCATCAGCAGCATCAGCGAGGCGATCGCCATGACCACCAGTAGCGCCGGATAGATCATTGCCGAAACGACGCTGTCCTTGAGCTCCTTGGCGCGCTCGAGGTACTCGGCCATCCTGGCCAGAGTCTGGTCGAGCGATCCGCCGATCTCGCCGGCCCGGACCATATTGATGTAGAAGCGCGAGAATACCCCATGGCGCGCTTCCAGGCCCTCGGACAGCGACCCGCCCTCGCGCACGTGATTGCGTACCTTTTCGACCAGAGCGCGTACGCGCTCGTTCTCTGACAGCTCGATCAGGATGCCCATCGATCGGTCGAGTGGCAGGCCGGCCCCGAGCAGGGTCGATAACTGCTGGGTCAGGTCACCGATTTCGCGCTGACTCATGCCCTGCTTGCCGCGGAAAAGGGTCTCGATGCGAAAGCCCGAACCGACTTCCCGGGCCGAGACCGGGATGTTCCCGGCTTCCTGCAGCTGGGCAATGACCAGCTCCGAACTGGGCGCTTCCATCTCGCCGGTCACGGTTTCTCCGCTGGGCGCGACGGCCTTGTACTCGAACAGGGGCACGGGACTCAGGCCTCCTGGGTCACGCGCAGGATTTCCTCGGCCGAGGTCATACCCTGCAGCGCCTTGATCAGCCCGTCTTCGTACATCGTGCGCATCCCGTCACGTCGAGCCTGTTCCTCGATCTCGGTCGAGGTGGCGTGTTTCATGATCATCCGGCGGATGCCCTCGTTCAGGATCAGGATTTCATGGATGCCGGTTCGTCCACGGTAACCGGTCGGACAGGTCTCGGAGCTGCCGGGATGATAGAGCTGGATATGATCGGTGTCGGCAAATCTGGCCAGACCCAGCTCTTCGATCATTTCGGGCAGAACGTCATAGGCCTGTGTTGTTTCGGGGTCGAGCCGGCGGACCAGACGCTGGGCCATGATGGCATTGACCGTCGAGGTCAGCAGATAATCCTCGACGCCCATGTCGAGCATACGGGTGATGCCGCCAGCCGCATCGTTGGTGTGCAGGGTCGAGAGCACCAGGTGACCGGTCAGCGCCGACTGGATGGCGATCCGGGCCGTTTCCAGGTCGCGCATCTCGCCGATCATGATCACGTCGGGATCCTGGCGGACGATCGAGCGCAGGGCACCGGCAAAATCCAGACCGATCGAGGCCTTGGCCTGGATCTGATTGATGCCCTCGATCTGGTATTCGATCGGATCTTCGACCGTGATGATCTTGCGCTCCGGCGTATTGAGCTGGCTCAAAGCGGTGTAGAGCGTGGTGGTCTTGCCCGAGCCGGTCGGCCCGGTCACCAGAATGATGCCGTGGGGCATCTCCAGCGCCTTGATGAAGGTATCGCGGGCATCATCGGCAAAACCGAGACTGCCGAAATCCAGCACCACGGCCTCGCGATCCAGAATACGCATGACCACCGACTCGCCGTGGGCCGTCGGCACGGTCGAGACACGCAGATCGAGCTCCTTGCCGCCGACCCGGTGCATGATGCGACCATCCTGGGGCAGGCGTCGTTCAGCAATATTGAGCCGCGCCATGATCTTGACGCGCGAGATGACCGCGGCCGTGGATCGAGCCGGCGGGGCCTCGACTTCCTGCAGCACGCCGTCGATGCGGTAGCGCACCTTGAGGCGGTTCTCGAAGGGTTCGATATGAATATCGGAGGCGCGCGATTCGACCGCGCGTTGAAGGATCAGGTTGACCAGGCGGATGACCGGGGCCTCGGAGGCCAGGTCGCGCAGATGTTCGACGTCCTCCTCATCCTCTCCCTCACCCTCCGAGCCCAGCGACTCGGCGATCTGTCCCATGGCGCTCTTGCCACCGCCGAAGTAGCGCTCGATGGTATTGTCGATCTCGGAGGTCACGCCGACATACGGCACCACCTCCAGCCCGGTGGCCATGCCGAGGGCCTTGAGCGCGAACTGGTCCTGGGGGTCGGCCATGACCACCTCGATCGAGTCCTCGTCGACCCTGATCGGCACCAGATGCTGCTGTTTCATGTAGCGTACCGAGACCGTCTCGATCTCCGGCGCATCCTCCGGATAGTCCTTGTCGCTGATCAGCTCGATGCCCATCAACTCGGACTGGGCGCGGGCCAGATCGCGCTCGGAAACCAGCCCCAGACGAACCAGAAGGGTGAGCAGATTGCCGCCGTGCTGTTCACGATAGGCGCGGGCCCGGCTCAGGTCTTCGGTTTTAAGGCGCCCCTGCTCGACCATCAGATCGCACAATTCGGCGGCCTTGTCCTCGAGATGCTCCCCTACGCTGGGCAGGAGGTCACTGTCGTCTGCGGCTGAAATTGCTTGTGTTTCCATCATGGCCAGGGCTTTTCAGTTCAAGGAGATCGGAAAGATCGTCTGCATCTACAGACCATCGATAGGGCGATTCGGTTCAGAGCTTGTACCGAACCACCTTGGTTTCGATAAAGTGCCGATTCATCAGAATCCAGGTGGCAATGGGCACGACAGCCGGCAGCATCAGGTAGCCCAACTGATAGAACAGGGCGATCATGGTGGGCGTGTAGGTCACGGCATCGACCAGCGGCGCGACCTGGGCCGGGAACTGCTGGCTCCACCTGAAAGCCATGTCCTTCCATATTTCCCAATAGACGCCCCACACGGTGACCAGGCTCACGGTAGCGTAGCCAATCGCCATCTGCATCAATCGCCGTTTGATACTCATGGGGGTCGCCATGATCAACCCGAACAACAAGGCCATTCCCCAGGCGTAGATCATCGGGTTGACGTCCCAGGTCAGCAGCAGATCCTCGCCAGCGGCGTCCGGATTCGACAGCCGGATCGAGGTCTGAATCTCGAAATAGAAATCGGACTGGAAGATGCGTTCGAAGACATCGCCGTGCAGGGTCGTCAACACGAATTGCGTCAGGATCCGGGCCGGGAGCATCAGCAGGCTGGCGGCAAAGAACCACAGGAAGAATCCCATCGGCATGTAGAGGGCAGCCAGAAGAAACATCTCCTTGACCGGATTGCCCGCAGCCTCGGCCTCCTCGGTCTGAGCACCTGAATCATGTTTCTGGTCGTTGCTCATCACTTGCTCCTGATGATGGAATTCGACGTCACTGAAGCCAGCGCCGGGCGTTGATGAACATCTGCATCCAGGGCGATTCGTCCCCCCAGTCCGCTGGCGCCCAGGAATAATTCACCCGCCGCAGCAGCCGTTCCGGGTGCGGCATCAGAATGGTCACACGTCCGTCCCGGTTGCACAAGCCGGTCACGCCCTCCGGCGAGCCGTTCGGATTGTCCGGGTAGCTTCGAGCGATCTTGCCGTCTCCGGACACATAGCGGACCGCAACCAGGGCATCGTCGAGCCCGAGATCGCCGAAATCCGCACGGCCTTCGCCGTGAGCCGTAGCCACCGGCAGCAGGGAGCCTGCCATGCCGGCAAAGAACAGCGAGGGCGATGACTCGATGCGAACCAGACTCAATCGCGCCTCGAACTGACTCGATCGATTATCAATGAAACGCGGCCAGTGTCCGGTGCCCGGGATGATCGAATGCAGGGAAGAGAGCATCTGACAGCCATTGCACACGCCAAGGGCGAAGCGCGCCTCATCGGCAAAGAACTCGGCGAACTGATCGCGCAGCCGGGCATTGAACAGGATCGAGCGGGCCCAGCCCTGCCCGGCCCCGAGCACATCGCCGAAGGAAAATCCACCGCAGGCGGCCAGACCCTGAAAGTCTGACAGCGCAGCGCGTCCCGCGGACAGATCGCTCATGTGCACGTCGACGGCCTCGAAACCGGCCTGCATGAAGGCCCGGGCCATTTCGCGCTGGCCGTTGACGCCCTGCTCGCGAAGTATGGCCACGCGCGGGCGGGTGCCAGCGACGACAAAGGGGACAGAATCGGGCTGGAAGCTCAGCTTCGGCTGCAGACCGGGACGGGCCCAGTCAGCACGAGCGGCATGCTCCTGATCGGCGCAGTCCGGGTGATCGCGCAGACGCTGCATCCGATAACTGGTGTCCGCCCAGGCCTGATGCAGCTCGGCCAGGGGTCGACTCAACCAGTCGCGGCCAGGCGCCTTGATCTCAAGCGTCGATCCATTGTTGACCCGACCGAGGCAGCGCGCGTTCAGGTCGGGAGCGAGACGTCCGAGCGAATCGAGAACCCGATCGACGGCAGCGCTACTCACCTGCATGACCAGCCCGAGTTCCTCGTTGAACCATTCCCGCAGGAATGCCGGCGGGTCAGTGGCTTCGGTGTCCAGCGACAGCCCGCAGCGGCCGGCCAGGGCCATCTCCAGGCAGGTCAGCAGCAGGCCGCCATCCGAGCGGTCATGCAGCGCCAGAATCTCGCCCTCGGCAATGAGCTGCTGCGCGGCATCAAACAGCTGGGCCAGATGCTCGGGGCGATCGACGTCAGGAACGGCACCGAGATTGCGCTCGAAGACCTGGGCCAGGCCGGAGCCGCCCAGTCGCTGCCGACCGCCATCGAGCAGGATCAGCGAGGTCTCACCCTGATCGCAGCGAAGCTGGGGGGTCAGATGCTGTCGCACATCGGCAACCGGCGCAAAGGCCGAGACGATCAGCGAGACCGGCGCGATCATCCGGTGCGCCCGGTCGCCCTCGTTCCAGAGGGTCTGCATCGACAGGGAATCCTTGCCGACGGGAATGGAGAGATCGAGCGCCTGGCAGAAGACGCTGATGGCCTCGACCGCTTCGCGCAGGGCCGCATCCTGGCCGGGCGCGCCGGCCGCAGCCATCCAGTTGGCCGACAGTTTGATCCGGTCCCGACCCGGCAGCTGCACGCCGGCCAGGTTGGTCAGCGCCTCGCCCACGGCCATGCGGACCGAGGCCGCAGCACTGGTGATCGCCAGCGGCGTGCGCTCGCCCATCGCCATGGCGGTTCCGGCATCGCCCTGGTAGTCGAGCAGGCTGATCGCGCAGTCTGCCACCGGGACCTGCCAGGGGCCGACCATCTGGTCACGTACGGTCAGTCCCCCGACGCTGCGATCGCCGATCGTGATCAGGAAGGCCTTGGAGCCAACGCCGGGCAGGTCGAGCAAGCGATCAAGGGCGGCGTCGATCGACAGTCCGTCAAGATCGTCCTCCGGCAGTTCGATCAGCTCGCTCCGGGCCTCGCGATGCATGCTCGGTGGCCGGCCCAGCAGGGTGTCCAGCGGCATATCGACGACCAGCTCGTCATGCAGGCTATCGTACAGGGACAGCCGCCGGTCTTCGGTCGCCTGCCCCAGATCCGCCCAGGGACAGCGCTCGCGTTCGCACAGTCGCGAGAACGCATCGATATCTGCAGGTGCGAGGGCCAGGACGTAGCGCTCCTGGGCTTCGTTGCACCAGATCGCCATCGGCGACAGGCCGGTATCGGCACTGGGAATAGCGCGTAGATCGAGCTCGCCACCCACGCCGCCGTCGTCGAGCAGTTCAGGGATGGCGTTCGACAGGCCACCCGCGCCGACATCGTGGATCGACTTGATCGGATTCGATACGCCGCGCGACCAGCAACGATCGATCACTTCCTGGCAACGGCGCTGCATTTCTGGATTGCCGCGCTGGACCGAAGCAAAATCGAGATGTTCGTCGGACTGGCCCGAACTCATCGAGGAGGCCGCACCACCGCCGAGGCCGATCAGCATGGCAGGACCGCCCAGCACGATAATGCGATCGCCCGGGCTGAGCGCCTGCTTGTGGGTCAGCTCATCGCGAATCATGCCGCTGCCGCCGGCAATCATGATCGGCTTGTGGTAACCCCAGAGCCGGTCTCCGATCTGCTGGCTGAAACTGCGGAAATACCCGCACAGGGCCGGCCGACCGAACTCGTTGTTGAAGCGCGCGCCGCCGATCGGACCTTCGAGCATGATCTTACGCGCCTCGGCCAGCCGGTCGGGTGCAGCAGGTGCCTGCTCCCAGGGCTTGATCCGGTCGGGGATGCGCAGATCCGAGACGCTGAACCCCGTCAGAGCGGCGATCGGTCGCGCCCCGCGTCCGGTGGCCGACTCATCGCGAATTTCTCCGCCGGAGCCGGTCGCCGCCCCGGGATCGGGCGAAATGGCGGTCGGGTGATTATGGGTTTCGACCTTGATCTGAGCGTGCAGGCGCGTCGCTTCGACGCGATAGACCGGATCTTCCAGCGCGGTCACCAGCAGCTCGCAGTCGAAACCCGCCATGACCGCCGCATTGTCGTCATAGGCCACACGCGTACCCTGGGGCGTTGCGGCATGGGTCTGACGAATCAGCTTGAACAGGGAGGGCTGGCGTACGATCCCGTCGACCGACCAGCTCGCGTTGAAGATCTTGTGCCGGCAGTGCTCGGAGTTGGCCTGGGCGAACATCATCAGTTCTGCATCGACCGGGTCACGGCCCATGGCCGAAAAGGCATCAGCAAGGTAGCGTATCTCGCCGGCGCTCAGCGCCAGTCCGAGTTCGCCATTGACGCGCTCCAGAGCGGCGATGGGGTCATGGCCCAGGGCGATCCGACCGATCGGCCCTGGAGCCTGATCATCCAGCCATCCTGACAGATCGGTTCCCGCCGCGAGCACCACCTGTGTCATCCGGTCATGCAGCGCCGCGCGCAGCGTCTCATCGGCCGCGAACGGGCCTGACGCATCAGTGACATGGATCCAGAGCCCGTGTTCGACCCTGGAATAATCAGCCAGGCCGCAATGCGCGATGATTTCGCCCGCCCGAGAGGCCCAGGGGGTCAGTACGCCGGGTCTCGGCAGGACGATGAGATCGCTGTCATCGGCCTCGGCCAGATCAAAGCGGTGAGCATGGAGCAGTTGTTCGAGGCGGGCCAGCGCTTCGGCGGTGGGATCCGTATCCGATCCGAGGAGGACCAGCTCCCGAACCTCAAGGGTGCATGCCCGCCCTACACGATCGGAGAGCGAGCGCTCGAGTTGGCCCTTGCGGAACGCCGGCAGCGCATTCTGACCTAGCAGAATCATTCCTCACCCCGTAACTTATGACGGCCAGAAGCCGCGATCATGACAACGCGCCATTATAGAGGCTGGCCGGGGCCCAATTGTTCGTCCCGGGCAGGACGTTTCAGGCGCCGGCCACCCGCGGAAATGCAACAGGGGCCCGCAGGCCCCTGGTTCAGATCGATCTGCCGGCCGCCAAGCCCGTGACCTGCTCGCTACTATTCGCCTTGATTGGCCAAGGCGTCCAGCCGGCTGATCAGCTGATCCGGCGGGACGTAGCCGGGGATCAGTCCACCGTCCCGGGTCAGGATCGACGGGGTTCCGGTCACGCCCAGGGTCTGTCCCAGCCGGTACTGGGATTCGACCGGGTTCTCGCAGGTCGCCGGCGTCGGAGTGCCGCCGGTCTTGGCGACGTCCATGGCCGCGTTGCGGTCATCGGCACACCAGACAGAGACCAGCTTGTCGTAGGAGCCGGAATCAACGCCGGCGCGCGGGAAGGCAAGATACTTCACCCGGATGCCGGCGTCGGTGTACTCACTCATCTGCTCATGAAGACGACGACAGTAACCGCAGTCAGGATCGGTGAATACGAGCACCTCATAGTCCGCATCTTCCGGACCGAAGGTCACGAAATCGGAGTCTTCGAGCTCGGCCAGCGCCTCGGCACGCAGCGAAGACTTGGCCTGGTCGGTCAGATCGATCTGGGTGTCCATATCGACCATCCGACCCTGCAGCAGATACCGCCCGTTGTCGCTCATGTAGACGACATCGGATCCGATCTGGACCTGCATCAGGCCCGCGATGGGGGTTTCGCCAATGACAACCTGGCTCATGTCAGGGACAAGACCCTCCAGGCGTTCTTCGATGGCATCGGCGGCCAGCGCCAGTCCGGCAGTGGTGAGGGTCAAAACACCCAGGGCGCCCCGACTCAAGGAAAACAACTTCATGAAAAACTCCTGTTTGAATGAGCAAAGGGCTCTGAAGATTCGAGAACAATAAACCATTTCAAGGCGGCATTTGCGTGCATTCGCCTCATCCGCTGCGTTTGAACGTAGCGCCCCGCTTAAGTTCACCCGCGCGGGTGATGAAGACGGTGCAGCGCCTTGAGCCGCGACTTCGAGACCTGGGTGTAGATCTGCGTCGTGCCCAGATCGGCATGCCCGAGGAGCATCTGCACGACTCGAAGATCCGCCCCATGATCGAGCAGATGGGTTGCGAAGGAGTGCCTGAGCAGATGCGGGTAGACCGGCTGGGACAGCCCGGCCGCAAGCGCATGATGGCGCAGCCGTTGCCAGATCGCAACGCGCGACAGCGCTCGGCCCGATCTGGACACGAAAACCCGGTCGCTCGTTGCAGTCAGCGTCTTTCTGCCGCGGGCAAGCCAGGCCTCGAGCGCTTCAATGGCGCGTTCGCCCAGCGGCACCAGCCGCTCGCGTCCGCCCTTGCCGACGACGCGGACGAGTCCGCGATCCAGGTTCAGGCCGGATAGCGTCAACCCGGCCAGTTCGGAGACCCGAAGGCCGGTGGCATACAGGGTTTCCAGGATGGCGCGATCACGCATTCCCAGCGGGGTATCACTATCGGGTTGTTCGATCAGAGCTTCGACATCTCGAGCCGAAAGCACTTGCGGCAGGCGGCTTGTTCGGCGCGGCCCCTCGATATCGAGCATGGGATTATCAGTGCCGGGGGCAACCCTGCTCCGCCAGGCGAAGTATTGTCGGAGACAGGACAGTGCCCGGGTGATGCTCGAGACCTCGCTGCCCGAGCGCAGCCGACCTCCAAGCCAGGCAAGCACATCACTTCGAGAAGCGCGCGACGGACTGCCATCCAGCCATCTGGCGAACCCGATCAGGTCCTGGCGATAGGCATCCATCGTGGCAGGGCTGAGCCCTCGCTCGGCCCAGGTCTGATCCAGAAAGCGATCGATCTCTGCCTGAATATTCCTGAAATCAGAAACGCAAGCGGGAGCGACTGGCGCCGCTCCCGTTGCTTCATCACCGGAGCTCAACCCTTGCCGGTCAACTTGGCAATGCTGCTCTGGGCAGCACTCTCAAGATCCGAGATCTTCTCGCGAGCAGCCGCTCGCAGATCCTCGACGGCCTTGCGCCGGTGAGTGAACTCGGAGGAGGCCAGCTCCTGAATCGCTTCACGAAGCTCTTCAACAGCCGCCAGGACGCGCGTCATATGGTCTGACGCGCCTGCGGCAGAACGCGTGGCTGTCTTCTTGCCGCGCTTCTTGCGTCGTCCTTTCTTGGAAGCTTTTTTCTTGGAAGCTTTTTTCTTGGAAGCCTTCTTCTTCGAAGCTTTCTTCTTGGAAGCTTTCTTCTTGGAAGCTTTCTTCTTGG
>CAYTQT010000074.1:0-15159 GCA_964439915.1 uncultured Wenzhouxiangella sp.
GGGCTTCCAGGCCGATATCTCCGAACTAAGCATCCGCCATTCGACGCTTGTGTTGAACGAGTCCGACAGCAACGATGACGAGGTCGCGGTTGCAGGAGGCGGAGGGGTCTGGTCGGTCTCCTCGGCGCCGGTGCAGATCTGCAATTCCATCGTCGCCCAGAACATCGACAACGCGGATTTGCCGGCCCCGACCTGCACGGCTGCATGAACAGCTTCGGCTTCAACCTGATCGGCGATAACGCTATGGTCAGCGCCGATATTCGTGTTGTTCTGCTGGATGATGGCGGTGTCGCCAACGGTGGAATCAACCAGTCCGGAAAAATCATCCTGACGATCAGCGCGCTTATCAACCGGATATTCGGCAGCCGATTCGAGAGCGACTAGGCGCTTTCAAGTGGGGTACTCAGGCCAGGCGACTGGCATTTCGAGGATCCCATGTCAACGCGCATACGTCCGGTTGAACTCGGCGGCGACAGAATCGGGCGAGCTTGACAAGGTAGCCAGTCAGGTCCGATATTGATCCTCAAGATGAGACATCCTGCACTGCTTCTGCTTTTTCTCTGTTTTGCGGCTGGTGCTGCTGAGCGGGCGACCATGTCGGGTCCGGATGTCCAGAAACGGCTGGACTACATCGCCAAGATTCAGAGATTTCAAGGCATGTTCGACAGTGTCATCGGTTTCTGCGGCGATCATGTGCCGCCTTACTTGCTTGAGCGCATTCACTCATCTTGGCTGAGGAAGAATCAACCCTATCTGGACTTCCGGGATTCAGAGCTCTCACGGCTACTGGAGCAGGCAGAAGTCGACGGCGCAGCAGATGAAGACATATCAAGGATGCGATCATGGATCGAGGAGCAATATGAATCCCGACTTCATCATGATCGGTTGTATAGGGATATCGTCGACGAAGCCGATCTGTTGATTCCATGCTCGAGAAGACTTGGAGAGATGCTGTCCTCTAGCATGACACTCGACACGCTTTCACCAGAGTCGATCGAGTACTATGAATTCATGAAAGACGTTCCATAGAGCAAGACTTCTTTCCCTGGTCAGTCGCTGGCTGGTTCAAGAATGCAAGTCGTTCACTCAAGTTATTCGGCCTCCTGAATGGCACGATCGGCAGACCTTCATGCTGAGACAACATGCCTCGAGGTGGGAATGCGGAGTGGCTTTGAATCGATGCCGAGAACATGGCCTTCAAGAATCAATTGATTTTGGCTATCGTGAGGATCTGTCAGGCTAAGTGGACCCGGCGCTTACTTGATTCCACGCGTATCGGAGAGAACAGATGGCCGAGCTTTCCTTTGCAGTGATTCTGATTTTCCTGATCATTATCTTTGGTAACGCCGTTGATCGGTCACGGCGTGCCGGAGACGGTACCAAAGAGCTTCTGCCCATTTCTGATTCAGATAACGATATCCCTTTCGAATCCACAGCGGGGTGGATCTGGATCAGGCAGGGCAGCGCTGATCAAGTCAAGGCTGCAATAGTCGACTACACCCGCCTCTTCACCCCTCGAAAGCCGCAGACGTTCCGGGCAGAGCTCCACCGTCAAGCGGACGGGACCCTCGCCGTGCTGTTTCCCGATGGTCTCCCTGCCCATGATCTGGTCAATCTGACAGGTTGGCTGAACTCATCGCCGGATCAGAAAGGGCCTCATAACGCAGTCCTCTGGCTGACATCCTGTGGTGATGGCACGCGCTATTTCTTCCGAGAAAAACCTGAGAATCAAGGTAACGACACGCTGATCGGTGCCGATGAGTGGGGGCAGGGCGTTCATGTTTACCTTCCTGACAATACCCTGTGGACCGTAACTGATGCGATCGCCTTCGAGCAAGAGCCTGAAATCGAACGTGATTGCTGCCCCGAGGTGCTCGAGCTCAGTTTCGATGTGAATACGACTTTCGGCAACCCGAGCTTTGAAATTACAGACCGCGGTTGAAACCTGCATGGTGACTGCTGATGGATGCCCGCATCTTCGGTATTGACGGTACCTTGCTTCAGTCCTTTGCGACGGACGCCGATCTCTTTGTCCTGGCCGTCAAGGAGGTGCTGGGTGTGGCCGAGGTCGACACTCGCTGGGCATCGTATCGCCATATCACCGATCAGGGCATCGCCAGAGAGATCATTCATGCCCACGCTATTGCGCCGACAGTCGAGCGATTCGCCGCCATCGAGTATGCGTTCGTCACCCGGCTTGAGGCCCATATCAAGGCGAATGGTGGATTCAAGGAGGTACCAGGCGCCAAAGCCTATGTCGCGCAACTGCTGGCCAGCGATCGACACTACGTCGCGATGGCAACGGGTGCCTGGCGCTCGGTTGCGATCCTCAAGCTGGAAAGTGCGGAATTTCCCGTTCAGGGGATTCGACTGGCAACATCAAGTGAGCACGAAGATCTCGTGTCCATCATGCAGAGCGCGATCGAGTCGATACCGTGTCCGGCGGAGACAGTGACGTACTATGGTGACGGCGTCTGGGATCGAACGGCCGCGCAGGCGTTGGGATGGCGCTTCGTCCCCGTCGGAGCATCGTTGCAGGGTCTTGCAAGTTTCTTCGAGGCTTCTTAGGTCTTGGCGCAGACCCGATCTCGAACAATCCCGGATGAGCTGCTTTGGAAGAAGCCGGTCGATGCCAGGAGGGCAGGCTTGATTCTGTTTTGGATGCCAGAAAGGCATCGGCCGCGGCAGGAAGCCGCGGCCGATAAAGCACAAAGCTGGATACCCGTGCATGGCACCGACTGGCTGGATATCGTTCACTCAATGGATGTCCTTCACTCACTTCCTCACTCACTTCACTCAGCAACACCCTGTTTGCCACTTGCGGGCCAACCTGCTGAAACTGCATAACTTGGGAACCCTTCGAATTGCTATTCCCAACTGATGATTGATGGTTTGGGAGAGAGTGTGTCCATCAATCGGCGCGCTGCTCAGGTGAGTGTCGTACAGGGCCCGCGCCATGATTGATCTCCGGCACTCAAGAGTTCGACGGTCCAGCGGTGGCTTTGATGAATGACTGCGGCTCGCGGCTGAATTCCGCTGGACAGCGCCTCTTCGGGGAAGGTCGCGTGCACCACCCAACCCGCCAGTCGCAGCACGGCGAACAGCATGATGCACAGTCCGGCTGCAATCAGCAGCCACATCAGTATCGAGCCGAGTCTGCTTTTCTTGCGATGGCCCTCGTCCATTGTCATCCATCCGTCCTGCGAAACTGTGTCCCTGTCGGGCAGAGTGTAGATTCCAGGTTCGCCAGAATCCAGGGCTGAAATCATCGTGGGTGGTCTTTCTGCCGATCCGTTGCGCCGGGGTAGTGCCGGGAGCCGGGGGGATGTTGAACTTTCTTGATCGTGTTTTCAGATCGTATCTTTCCGATCGTGGAGCGGAAAGGAAAGCACCGGCCTCGGCCAGTGGCCGGGCCGGTGCATGTGGTTAGCTGAGGTATTGCATCAGCCTTCGCTGTCGCTCAGATCGTCCCAGGCGGCCTCGATGTCTTCCATGGCATTGGACGTGCGCTCGCGCATGGCATCCCAGGCATCGCCACCATATTCCTGCGCCTCGGCGAGGGCTTCCTCGGCTTGCTCGCGGGCCTGCTCGGCTTCATCGCGCAGATTGGCCCAGGCCTCGCTGCTGCGATCAAGACCGGAGTCGGCCAGTTCCTGCGCCTTTTCACGCGCATTCATGGTCGCCTCTGTGGCTCGCTGCCAGGCTGCTTGTGCGCCCTCGCTGACCTGCTCGCCCATTTCGCGCATGCTATCGCCGGCATCGTCGGCCATGTCCCGCATGCTGTCGCCAGCATCGTCGGCCATGTCACGCATGTGGTCACCGGCTTCTTCGGCGCTGTCGCCCATCTGTTCCATGGCGCTTTCGGTGCGATCGCTCGCCTCTTCATAGGCGGCTTCGGCCGCTTCACCGGTGTCCTCAGCGGCTTCCTCGATCGACTGTCGAGCCTCCTGCATGCTGTCTTCGGGTTCGTCGGACTGACAACCGGTCAGCGCCAGGACAGAACCAATGAACAGAATCGTCCAGATTTTCATGACTTCCTCACAACGTGATTGGGAAAGCGCAAGGCTAGCGAAACTGGTTCAGAAAGATGTAAGAGAATTGTTAAGGTCAACCCAAGGTCATTTGTGAGCTACGGTGCCGCCTCGAATCGATTGGCGAAGAGTGAATCGCCAACAACGATCAGCAAGCCATCGCCCACAATGAAATCCTGTTCGAAGTCGGCGCTCTCATGGCCGATGCGGCCGTGGGTGCCGGGCTGAAGCAGTGTATTGGACTGAGTGGTGACCGAACGGACGATGAAATGAGTCACGTTCAGTGTGCCGTCGATACGAATTGGATTGATGTTGGAGAACTCGGGCTCGTCTCTGTAATCATGATGCACGAAGTCCATCACATTGTTGAGAAGAAGTGGATGTGGGTCATGCGAGCGTCCTCCGGCGACTGATCCGTGATCGAATCCGCCCAGCATGGATGTCTGGCATGGTCATGACCGTTGTCGCCAGCGTCGAATTCCTGGGCCGACTGCCAAAGGACTACGGAATCGGTCGTGGTCCGCGCTACCTTCGATGCTGAGCCAGAAACGCCCGGACCGCCTGCAGAAACGCCCTGGAGGCCGGTTCGCGGCCGAGCAGCAGGTGATTGTCGCTGTCCAGGCCAGTGAACTCGGCATCCGAAATGGTGGCGGCCAGGTCCCGCCCGATGGAGGCCGGAATTCGCCGATCGCCCAGCGAGTGGATGACCAGGGTGGGCACGCGCAGCTTGCTCAGACGATGGCGGACGTCGATGTCACCGAAAGCCGACAGAAAGCGCACGGCGTTCTCCGCCGAGGTGGTCTGGCGCTGGAATTCGTTGAACCAGTCCAGCTCCTCGTGCGTTGCACTGGGCATGAAGGTGGAAGAAAAGATCTGGCGATAGGCGGGGTTGTCCCGACCCCAGCCGGTGGCGGTGAGGGTCATGATCGCTTCGCGCTCCAGGATCTCCTCAGGCGTGGCACCGATCCGCCAGCCGGCCGGATAGCCGCCGAACAGGATCAGACAGGCCACTCGTTCCGGATGGCGCACGGCGTACTCGATCGAGACGGCAGCGCCCTGCGAGATGCCAAGGAGGGCGAAGCGCTCGAGATCGGTGGTTTCGACCACGGTTTCCAGGTCGGTGACAAAGGAATCCAGATCGATGGATTCAACGTCCCAATCAGAAAGCCCGTTGCCGCGTTCGTCGTAGCGAATGACGCGGTGATCCTGCGCCAGGTCCCGCAGCAGGGGGCTCCAGATCGGCGCGTCCCAGTCCAGCTCCAGATGGCTGAGCCAGTTGGCGGCCTTGACGATCGGCGGACCGTCACCGACCGAGGCGTAGGCGATTCGGACGCCGTCTTTGGCCGAGCAGAACTGGATCCTCTGGCGCATCTGGAGCTGTCGGGCCGTCAGGTTCTCCGGGCGTGCTGGGGGCGCGGTCGATCGCTCGGGCTTCCGGGGACCTTTTTCAGACCAGGCAATTCCGGCGGTGCGGAACCTGTCGCCGAAGGCCTTCCGCCGCTCGGCGGCCTCCGAGACCTTGCCGAACTGGTCAAGGCGCGTGACCAGCAGGGTGGCCGCCTGGGGATTGAAGGGCTCCAGGTCACTCCATTCTCGGGCGACGGTAAGCATCCGGTCAGGCGCCAGATCCGCGTGTTCGGCCAGGCGATGAAGCGCCTGGCCACGCAGTCGCTTGACGCTCTCGCGCTCGGCGGTCAGCCAGTTCTGGTACTGCGGCTGGTCGGGAAGGTCCGTGCCGTCGAGCAGCGTCTCGGCCAGGGCATCGATCATGGCCTGCAGGGCGGGAGGATCCATCTGGTCATCCTCCAGGGTCTCGGCCATGCTTAAAAGGTCAATGATCAGATCATCGCTGTGCAGCGACGCGCGTTCTCGATCGGCCTGGAGCCGTTCCTTCTGGTCGTCGTTGATCAGTCGTCTTATCTTGCTCAGAGACCAGCGCAGGGCCGCACGCGGGTCGTCGGGCAACTCCCAGAACACCTCGCACAGCCGCTCACGCCGATGCGGCCGTCCAGTCAGCAGCAGGTAGCCGAACAGTGCTCGGGTTCGTCGGGAGGCCGGCAGTGTCAGTGGCTCACCCGCGCGCTCGATGGCCAGCTCGCCCAGGGTGAGGATTCGAATATCGGACATGCGGATCGACTTTCCATCCTGGCAGCAACGGCAGACCTCAAAGATACACAAGTCGCACACTCGCCGCATGACGCCTCCCTGACCCACAGGACCCAGCTTTGTGTTTCATTGCCGGCGCTCGCTGGTCGTCTTGCACAGGCAGTGCGGGTCTGCGGCAGCGGCTCTATACTTCAGTGACGTTGATCAACACCGGAGGGTTGATTCATGGAGCAGAATCTCAAGGAGAAGACCGGCAAGGACCTGAACGAATGGAAGTCGGTGCTCGCCACCAAAGGCTTCGATAAACACGGCGAGTTCATGGCCTTTCTCAAGAACGAGTGTGACGTGTCGCATGGCTATGCGAACTTCATTGCCCACAAGTTTCGTGAATCGGACGCGGCCTCGCAGAATCCGGCGGATCTGATCGAGGCGCAGTACCGGGGCAGGGAATCACTCCGTCCGATTTTCGAACGACTGATGGCGGTGATTCTGGGCCTGGCCGATGATATCGAGATGGTGCCGAAAAAGACCTCGGTCAGTTTTCGCCGCAAGCGTCAGTTCGCGCTGGTCCAACCGAGCACGAAGACCCGCGTCGATCTGGGATTGAAGTTTGACGACAAGCCGACCGCCGGCAGACTGGAATCGTCCGGCCCCTTCGGCGCGATGTGCACCCACCGCGTTCAGCTGACCGAGCCCGAACAGGTCGACGATAGGCTTCTGGACTGGCTGCGTGAGGCTTGCTCAGAGGCCAATTGAAGCGGGCAGAGCAATGCCTGGGATGCGATTTCCCTGTAGTATCGATCATTGAGGGAGGCCCGGGCTCGCGGCCGATTGTTCGGCCACGGGCTACGGCCACTACCGATACAGATATCGATACCGTGGCCGCTGTGCCGAAGGGGAACAAGATGATGAAGAACGCCGTCCTGAGCGTCCTGCTCGTGACTTTTTCGACCTGCGCGTCCGCACAGCTTCTGGAAGCGATTGAAACCGGAGAAACCTGCAGTTTCTTCGGTGAAGACGTGCCTGCCAACGTGGCGACCTTCAGTTCGGATTCCGAAGCCGAGGAGGCCATTGCGAGGATCGTCGATGCCTCGGGGCTGGTCCAGAATTTCCAGATCCGCGCGGCCGGTGTGCCCAACGCGGCCGCGGTGGTCTACGAAGAGAAGCGCTATATTCTCTACAACCAGTACTTCATGCGCGATACCCGAGAAGCGGCCAGCAGCGATTGGGCGCCGATCAGCATCATGGCGCATGAGGTCGGTCACCATCTCAACGGCCATACCCTGGACAATCTGGGCTCCCGCCCGAATATCGAGCTGGAGGCCGACTACTATTCAGGCTTCATCCTGCAGCGCCTCGGCGCGACGCTCGAGGAAGCGCGGGCCGCGATGCAGACCCTGGGCTCGGATGTCGGCTCGGACACTCATCCGGCCAAGAACGACCGCCTCGCAGCGATCGACAACGGTTGGATCCGTGCCTGTCAGTCCGATGCTTCCTGCGATGCAGGAGCACCCGGTGGCAGCGGGCTGAGCCCTGACATCAACACCGCCCAGCGCATGCCGACCCCGTCATCGACCCCAGCGTCCGTGCCGCAGATGGCCAACCAGGCCAACAGCTGTCAGTGGGCCTTCGACGGCGAATGTGATGAGCCCAATATCTGCTCGGCCGGCACCGACACCGCCGACTGCGACGCCAATCCGAACAACCCCAACAGCTGCCAGTGGGCCTTTGATGGGGAATGCGATGAACCGAATCTCTGCCCTCGCGGCAGCGACACTGCCGACTGCAGTTCTGGCGGCCAGGCGGCGGGCGCGAACAGTTGCCAGTGGGCCTTCGATGGCGAGTGCGATGAGCCCGAGCTGTGTGCTTCCGGCACCGACACCGCCGACTGCAGCCGCGGCCCGAACAGCTGCCAGTGGGCCTTCGACGGCGAGTGCGATGAACCCCAGCTGTGTCCACAAGGCACCGACACGGCCGATTGCCAGGTCACGAATGCACAGCCGATGAAGACCGGCTCCCGCCTGCCTGCACGACAGGACAATGCCGCGCTGTATCCCACCGATCAGGTCATGCAGGACTGCGGCTGCTGGGGCAGCAGCCCGGTCGAACGCGCGCCCGAGCCGCTGTGCCATGCCGGCCATGTGGTGATCGCGATCTGCGAGGCGGAGTGCGAGGGCGGCGGCAGTTCCTACGGGTATGTCTGTCAGTAGTAGTAGACTTGGCGGGATGAGTATCGATCTACCGATTCACTGTGACTGCGGGGGTGTACGTGGTGTTGCCAGTGGTCAGAGCGTTGGCACGGTCAATCGCGTGATCTGCCACTGCAGCGACTGCCAGGCTTTTGCCCACTACCTCGACCAGGCCGACCGGGTGCTCGACGAGCACGGCGGCAGCGACATCTGCCAGGTCTCGCCGCGCACCGTGCGCTTCGAGACCGGGGCCGATCAACTGGCCTGCGTGCGCCTGACGACCAAGGGGCCCTATCGCTGGTTCGCCGCTTGCTGCCGATCACCCCTGGCCAACACCGTGCCGGGCCTGCCCTTTGTCGGCCTGATCCGACCGACGGTGCAGCCGGACGATGCCGGACTGACGACGATCCACGGCCGGATCTTCGGCTGCGATGCGATCGGCGACCCTGCCACACTCGAGGCTTCGCAGAGGATTCCCTTGCCCCTGCTGGGCCGGGTAATGCGCAAGCTCGCCCTGCGCCGCCTGCGTGGCGATCATCGCCACTCGCCCTTTCATGACCATGCCAGCGGTCGGGCGGCTGTCAAACCGACCCTGCTTTCGGCTGATCAGCGCGAAGCGCTGGAGGCCAGACGGCTGGCGTGGCCGACTGGAGATTGATTCGAACCCCGATGTATCAGAATACTCCCGACCCCCAGAACACACCGAAATTCTCCCTGGATTTCTCGCGCCAGTTCGAGAGCTGGTTGAAGATGTTCAACGCCAGCATTGCTTTCACCACCTACCAGGCCGGCAAGGTGTTCATGATCGGCATGGGCGAGCAGGGCATCAGCCTGGTCGAACGAACCTATCCGCGCTGCATGGGCATCGCCTCGCGCGAGGGTCGCTTCTACCTGGCCAGTCAATACCAGCTCTGGCGATTCAATAATGTGCTGGGACCGACCGACAACTACCAGGGTTATGACCGTCTGTTCATTCCCCAGCTCGGCTGGACCACCGGTGATGTCGACGCCCACGATATCGGCATCGACGGCAACGGTCAGCCGGTCTTCGTCAATACGCTCTTCAGCTGTCTGGCCCGACCCTCCGACAACGCCAGCTTCGAGGTGGTCTGGAAGCCGCCGTTCATCAGCCGCTTGGGTCCGGAGGATCGCTGTCACCTCAACGGCCTGGCCATGCACGAGGGCGAGCCCGGCTGGGTGACGATGATCAGCGAGGCCGACGTGGCAGAGGGCTGGCGTGAGCATCGACGCGAGGGTGGACTGGTGATGGATGTCCGCACCAACGAGGTCGTGTGTTCCGGCCTGTCCATGCCGCACAGTCCGCGCTGGTACCGAAAGAAACTCTGGCTGCTGAATTCCGGCACCGGCGAGCTGGGCTCGGTGAACTTCAAGACCGGACAATTCGAGCCCCTGTGCTTCGTCCCGGGCTATGCGCGCGGCCTGGCCTTCCACGGCAAGTACGCCCTGGTCGGCCTGTCCAAGGCTCGCAACAAATCCTTCAGCGGCCTCGCTCTCGATGACGCCCTGGCCGAACGCAAGGCCGAGGCGCGTTGCGGCATTGTCGTGGTCGACCTCGATACCGGCGATCTGCTCCATCACATGCGGATCAGCGGGATCGTGGAAGAACTGTTCGACGTCACCGTCCTTCACGGCGCCATCCGGCCCATGCTGCTCGGCTTCAAGACCGACGAGATCAAGCACATGATTCGGTTCGAGGGCGGGTAGCAGGCCCAGTCACAGTGGCTCACCGTCGCGATCGATCGCATTCAGCTGGAATTCGTCCGGCGCCTCATCGTTCTCAGGGATCCAGCGCGAGTAGCACGCGGGGTCGGTCAGGCAGGGGTCGGTCAGGGTCTCGAGAAAGGCGACCAGGTCGTCGAAGTTGCCCTGGGAGCTCAGTCCGACCGGAATCTGCGGCATCGAGATATCCGGATCCTCCTCGCGCGTGGCCCGCATGCTGTCGAGGGTCGCGCGCGTGTTGGCCAGGACCATGTCGGCATGCGCCTCGCAGTCCGGCTGGGTGTCGAAGGGCGGCAGGTCGCACCACAGGCGGGACAGCAAGGGCCCGATCGCCGTGCCGGTCGGATTGAAGTAGTGCCCGGCGATCTGGTTCAGGGTCCGGTAGGCGCCGGTATGGCCGTAGGGAGCGGTCCGGGTCAGGTTGAGTAGCGTCGGCGTCCGGAAGGCGTTCTGATCGGCGGGGTCGCCGGTTTCGCGGAATCGCCCGAAGTCATCACTATTGCCATCCCCATCGCCGAATCCGGGGCCAATCTGCGGAAACCCGACCCGGCGGTGCGTCTCGTCGGTGAACAGGTCACCGCTGTGACAGCGCACGCAGTTCATTCCGCCTTCTTCAACAGTGCGGAAGAACAACAAGGCGCCCCTTTTGGCCGCCGTGTCGATCGCATCCAGGTCACCACGGACATACTCCGACCAGGGACTCTCGACGAACACCGCCGAGCGCTGATATTCGCCCAGAGCCAGGGCGATATTCGGAAAGGTGATCAGTTCTTCGGCCTCAGCGGCACTGTCGAATGCGGCCTGGAAGGAATCCAGCCAGGCGGATTCCGGCAGCAGGCCCTGGCCCTCGCCGTACTGGCCCAGGCGCTGGGCCAGGTAGTCACGGACTTCATCGGCCGATCTCCCCGGCAGCGCGTCGCCTCTCATCTCATCGCGCGTGATCACGGGCAGGCGCGCCTGGGCGCTCAGCAGGTTCGGGCCGGCGTCCGGATCGGCGACGCCGAGCGGTGAAGCCGGCGTCCGGATGCCACCCTGGCGACCGTTGAGTCCCGGCGTGCCGGTCAGGCTCTCGACGCGTGAGTCCCAGAGCAGGCCTCGATCGAGAAGCCCGGAATTGAAAAAGCTGATCGCATTGCGATGGACGTGGATCTCGCCGTCGGTGGTTCGGCGGCCCGGGCCGAGCAGATCGGGATCCAGAGCGTCGACGCCGATCGAAATGGCGAGCCCATCGGCCCCACCCAATGCCGGGTGATGGCAGGAGGCGCAGGCCACATCCAGATCGGCAGACAGGGTCTTGCTGAAGAACAGCTTCTTGCCCAGCTCGACCAGCGCGGCATCCGGTCCGGGCAGATTGCGGCCGGCGCTGGGGTCGCCCGACAGGTCATTGACTTCGATCAGCTCGAGCAGGGCCAGGTCACTCGCCCGGATCTCCGGGGCCGGTGTCGGGCAGGGCAGGTCGATCAGCGGTCCTCCCAGGCGCGACAGATTCAGCCCGAAGCTGACCTCGCCCTCGAAGCGCATCCTCAAGCCGACGCAGGCCGTGGCGCTGAGGCGGACCGTCCCGGCGGGCTCGAGCGCCACGTCCGCGCTGGAAAAGGCGCTGCCGAATCGCGCACCGGTGCCGGTCACCAGACCGACCTGCAGGCGATCAGCATTCGGCGCGATGTTGGCGCTGCCGACCCGCCAGGTCGGATCGCCGTTGTCGTCGTAGGTGAAGTAGTAGAACATCGCGATGGTCTGGTCGCCCAGGGTTTCGACGGACAGGAACTGGCCCTCCCCGCCGCGGGCCGGATCCCACCAGGCCCCGGACAGGGCACCGTTCAGCGGCTCGACCGAGGCCTCGGCTGCGGCCTGCGCGCAATCGGCACCCTCCAGCGGCCCGATCAGTCGGACCAGATCGAAATCGAGGGTCTCGCCTTCACCCTCGTAGCGGAAGGCGATGCGGCCGCAGTCGATGAACGTCAGCTCGGCGGTGCCGGCATTGTCGATCTCGATTGCCTCGGGCTCGAAGCCCATCCCGAAGCGGGGGCCGCGCGCGGTGATCATCGGGATGCTCAGCTCGCTACTGCCGGCCGAGAAATCGATATTGCCCACCAGCCAGCGCGCCTGGCCCTGATCGTCGTAGGTGAAATAGGCCAGCATCGCGACCTGGCGGTCGCCGGCCTGCTCGAAGGTCATGAACTGGCCCTCGCCGGAACGCTCCGGATTCCACCAGCTGCCGCTCATCGTCCCGTCAAAGCCCGCAGCCGCCGCGGCGCCGTGCAGCATTCCGAGTGCGATGAGAACCCACGGGCGGACGGTCTTGATGAGGTCTGTTGTGATCAACATTTTCGCGACTCCTTCGACCAGGGTTTCAGAACTGTCAGCGCCCGCAACGGACCATTGACGATCTCAGAATGCCGGACCGCCGCAGCGCTGTCCTGTGCAAACCATAAATCCTGGAAAATCCCTAATAATCAGAGATATAAACCCCAAGGACAGTCTCTGCAGGTACGGTTCGAGTCGAGGTCTGCTATGGTCCGTCTCGACATATCCCCGGAGTTGAACGAATGCATACCCTGATCAGTCTGCTCTGTGCGCTGCTGTTCGCCAGTGCTGCGATCGCCGATGTCGATGCGCAGGCCATCGGAACCGAGACCGAGGCCGCCGTTCCCACGATCCATCCGGACGTGGTCTACGGCCACAAGGACGGCCTGGCGATGACGCTGGATGTCTATCGGCCCGGAGAAGCCGCCAACGGCGCTGGGCTGATGTTCATCGTCAGCGGTGGCTGGCGCTCGAGCTGGCGGCCGCCGGAAGGCGCGCTTCCGTTCTATGAGCCTTTTCTGACCGCCGGATACACCGTTTTCGCCGTCCGCCACGGCAGCAGCCCGCGCTACGGTATTCCAGACGCCTACTCGGACGTGACGCGCGCCGTGCGTTTCGTGCGCAGTCGGGCCGCAGATTTCGGTGTTGATCCGGCGCGCCTTGCCGCCATGGGCAACAGCGCGGGTGGCCACCTGGCCCTCTTGCTCGGAACTCGTGGAGAGGACGGCAGCGCCGGGGGCGACTCCCTGGCACAAACGTCGAGTCGGATCGCGGCAGTGGTCGCGCTGGTGCCGCCGACGGATCTGAGCGTCGCCGTCTGGGAGTCGCCTCAGTCGCTGCCTGTCTATCGCCGATTTCCTGCCCTCGAACTGGCCATGGACAAGGCCGCCGAGTACTCGCCGGTGGAGCATGCCAGTCCCGACGATGCGCCCTCGCTGATCATCATGGGCGGCGCCGACGAGCTGGTGCCGCCACGGCATGGTGAGTGGATGGCTGAAGCCTTCGAGCGCGAGGGCGTTGAGCATCGTCTGATCGTTCTCGACGATGCCGGTCATGACCTGGGCGGGGCGGAAAACGGGGGCTGGGTGTTGAGTGAGTCGATCCGCTGGCTGGATGAACATCTGGCCGCGCCCGCCGGCGTCTCCGCCGAATGAACAGACCGGCTCGATCGTACTGGCGTGATCGAACGGGCCTGATCGGATGATTTGTTAGGCTATCTCTATCCTCATCGAACCCTGGAATCCAACATGTCAGCGCAGTCCATTCCCTATTATCTTGCCAATCGCGCCGTTCATGCCAATGCCGATCTGACTGTCGAGGACAAGCACACCGGCGAGCCTGCCTATCGAGTCGCCAAGGCCGATGCGCAGGCCCTGGAAGACGCGATTGCAGCAGCTGATCGCGCCGCGGAGGCGATGGCCGCCTTTCCATCCCACAAGCGCCGCGATGTTCTGCTGCACTGCGTCGAGCGGTTTCGGGCCAGGCGCGATGAGCTGGTCGAGGTGCTGGTGGTCGAGGGCGGCAAGGTCATTACCGACGCACAGGGCGAAGTCCAGCGCCTGATCGACACCTTCCAGATTGCCGCCGAAGAAGCCACCCGGATCGGCGGTGAGGTGCTGCCGATGGACATCGCCGAGCGCACCGAGGGCTGGATGGGCATGACCAGGAAGGTCCCGATCGGCCCCGTGTCGTTGATCACGCCCTTCAACTTCCCCTACAACCTGGTGGCGCACAAGGTCGCCCCGGCGATTGCCGCCGGCTGTCCCTTTGTCCTCAAGCCGGCCGACAAGACGCCGGTGGGAGCGCTGTTGATCGGCGAAATCCTGGCCGAGACCGATCTGCCCGAGGGCGCGTTCTCGATCCTGCCGCTGGACGTGGAGGATGCCGGCCCGCTCACCGAGGACGACCGCCTCAAGCTGCTGAGTTTTACCGGCTCGGACAAGATCGGCTGGATGCTGAAGTCGAAGGCCGGCAAGAAGCCGGTCGTCATGGAGCTCGGCGGCAACGCCGCCTGCCTGGTCGATGCCGACGCCGATATCGACGATGCGGTCGAGCGCCTGGTCTTCGGGGCCTTCTACCAGTCCGGACAGAGCTGTATTTCGGTGCAGCGTGTACAGGTGCATGAGACCATCTACGACGAACTGAAAACGAAACTCGTCCAGGCCGTCGAGGCGCTCAAGGCGGGTGATCCACGCGATCCGGAGACCTTCATCGGCCCGCTGATCACAGCGCACGACGCCGAGCGCGTGGTCGAGTGGATTCAGGAGGCCGTCGACGGCGGCGCCACCGTTCTCACCGGCGGCCAGCGCGAGGGCCGCATCGTGCGCCCTGCGGTACTGGAGAACGTGCCCAAGGACGTCCGCCTCTATCGCAACGAGGTGTTCGGCCCGGCCGTCCTGCTCGAGCCCTTCAGCGACTTCGACCAGGCCCTGGAGGTCATCAACGATTCACGCTACGGCCTCCAGGCCGGCCTGTTCGTGCGCGACATCGGCAAGATCCGCAAGGCCTGGGACCGCCTGGATGTGGGTGGGGTGATCATCAACGACGTGCCGAGCTTCCGCGTCGACCATATGCCCTACGGAGGGGTGAAGGACTCCGGCTTGGGCCGCGAGGGTATCCGCTACGCCATCGACGATATGACCGAGATTCGGCTGTTGGCGATTCGGGGGATTTGAGGGGGGGGGTCGCTGCGCTGGGCTTTGTGAGTCAAAGGCGCTCGTTTAATCCGCTTCGCGGATAAAGGCATTTCGCCGTCGCTGCGCTTGCACGGCGAGTTTCTTTTGGCA
>CAYTQT010000075.1:0-14382 GCA_964439915.1 uncultured Wenzhouxiangella sp.
ACAAGCCCCGCCCGGCAAGTGATTGTTTCTTATGTAACTATTTTTGGCAGGTCGGTCCGACCGACGCAGAGGGTCAGCCGCAGACTGACAGCATCGACCCGAATCGTCCGTGTTATGTCGGACAGCCGGCCGCCTTGCCGGTTGATCGAGGCGGTGCAAAGGGCCACCGGCGACCCGCCGTGACCGAATCAGTGATCGCGGCTTTGCTTCATCTGAATGGCAGGTTCGTTATCCTCAGGAAATGGCTTTCAATACTTCCTGGATTCCCACAGCATTTTTTCGCCACTGGTCCAACGTTTTCAGAAACGCGGGCAAGAACTGGCTCGAGAGTCAGGCCTTCATCTACGCCGCGGCACTGGCTTTCTTTACGGTATTTTCCATCGCTCCGGTGGTCATTTTGATCGTCGCCGTTCTCGGACTCATCCTCGGTGAGGACACCGCTCGCGCGGAGTTGATGGGGCAGCTTGAAGCCGTGATGGGTAGCCAGGCGGTCAGTGTCGTGGAAACTGCCATTCAGAATTCCCGCATCGAGGACAGCGGTATTCTGCCAACGCTGGCGGGTCTGGCTGCCACCATTGTCGGTGCTACCACGGTCTTTGCTCAGATGCAGAAGTCCCTCAATCAGATATGGGCTGTCGCGCCACGACCGTCGCGCAGCAGCCTGTGGCTGTTCATCAAGGCCAGGCTTCTATCGCTGACCATGGTGCTTTCGATCGGCTTCATTCTTCTGGTGTCGCTGCTGCTGGGTGTGGTTGTGCGCGCCATCATCGCGCACGCCGATCAGTGGTTACCTGTGCCGGGCTGGCTGATGCTCGGCGTCGAGCCGGTGTTGTCACTGACCGTGGTCACGCTGTTGTTTGCCGCCATCTACCGCATCCTGCCCGACGTGGTTCTGCGCTGGTCCGACGTGGCCGCGGGTGCATTCATCACCGCCTTGCTGTTCACGGTCGGTCGAACCCTGATCGCCTGGTATCTGGCCAATACGGCGGCCGCATCGGCCTATGGTGCCGCCGGATCGCTCGTTCTCTTGTTGCTGTGGGTCAACTACTCGTCATTGATACTTCTGATCGGCGCTTCGATCTGTCGGGCCAACCTTGAACTGCGCGGAGGCAGCATTCGACCCAGGAACACCGCTGTCCGGGTGCATCGGGAGTTATTGGAGGATGGCGATCCATGATGAGCTCTCAGGCAAAGCCACGAATTTTCGGTGAGGGATGATCAGCCAGACGTCGATGATGCACGCGGGCGTCCACTCGCTCGGCAACTCGAAAAAAGCGACCTGCCCACGCTTGGTAGGGGCTCGATACTTGCGGCCTATCGTCTGGCAGCGATCAGTTCGCGTCAGGCAGCCGCCAGATATCGACGCGATCGAGCGCAATATAGGGTATGGCGATACGACCGCCCGAGGCATCCAGCCCAATATCGGCGGGCCGCCCTGGTGTCCGGATCAGAATTTCTGCCTGATCCTCAAGCACGAACCAGATGGCCTGATCGGCCTGCGAGGCTGCCAGAAGGCCGCCCTTCCAGAGCTCGAGGCCATCGATATTGCCGCCAGCCGGCAGGGTCGGGCCCGCGACAAGCTCATGCTGTTCCGGTCGATAGGCATCAAACGCCAGGCCGCCGCCCCAGGGTGCCAGGATCAGGGCATCGGCCCGGGCTGACCAAACCACGCCGTTCGGCGGCGATGTGAGTTCATCGGAGGCGACCACGCTGATTTCTCCTTCGGCAATCCGGAACAAGCGAGTAGCGCCGGTATCGGTCAGGTAAAGCGCGCCATCCGGGCCAATCTCGACATCGTTGAGGAAGCCGGGCTCGAAAGAAGAGAAATCCAGAAATTCAAGATGGTCACCGGATCGACGGTCAAAGGCATGCAGGCCGTCCGCATCCGCTACCCACAATCGCTCGCCGTCGATTCGCATCCCTCTGGGTCCGTGAAGCGGGTGGTCTTCGGTGCCGACCATGAACTCGAGCTCCAGTAGCTGACCATCGGAACTGGCCCTGGAAATGAAGCCATTGGCATCACCGGCAGCGTCGCCATTGAAGTTGGAAATGAACCAGAGGTTCTGCTCGGCATCCCAATGAACAGCTTCCGGGCCAGCCAGACCCTCGATCTTCGCGACGCGAGCCTCAATCCCCTGAACCGAATCATCGTCCGCGATCGCAGACCCGGCACCCATGGCCAGCAACAACATCGCGGGCACGATCAATTCGACTCTGTTCATTCCGTTGACTCCATCAAACCATGGCTCTGCAATCTACCGCGCCTGGAACAAGTCGGCAAATAGTCGTTGGCGGTGCATCATTCTCCATGCGACAGTCCGCCCGTCAGGGCGGTGATCGCCCGCTGCCTCCGCACTTGACCCGGGCGTGGTTGGGCTGATAATAAAGAGAACAATTCAAGGATCAAGCCATGCAACGACGAGCCCTGCTTCAGGCCATGATGGGTGCTCCGCTGGTCTGGTCGCTGGACAGTCTCGCGCAGGCGACGATCGATCCTGTTTCTCGACGCCGTATCGTGGTGGTGGGCGCCGGTGCCTTTGGCGGTTGGACCGCGCTGAACCTGGCCAGGAGCGGGGCTGATGTCACGCTGATCGAGGCCTGGGACGCGGGCCACACGCGGTCCAGTTCAGGCGGCGAGACGCGAGTCATCCGACACCTCTACGGCAATCCTCTCTATGCTCGCATGACCCGTCGTTCCCTGGCGCTTTTCCAACAGGCAGAACAGGACTGGAACGAGCGATTGTTCCACCCGACCGGCGTGCTGTTCATGGGACAGGCGACCGGTGCCGGCTACGTCGAAGCAGGCACTGCCGCCCTGCGCGATGAGGGCATCGGCTTCGACCTGCTCGATCCCGCGGCACTGGCGGCGCGCTGGCCGCAGGTCGATCTGAACGGCATCGAACAAGGCGCGTTCGAGCCGCAGTCGGGTTATCTGCTGGCCCGTCGAAGTTGCCACGCAGTCGTCGAGGCATTTCGCCGCGCCGGCGGGCGGGTCGAGACCGGCCGCGCTTCGCCGGGTGCCTTCCAGCAGGGACGGATGTCCGACGTGCGCCTGGACAACGGCCGCACTGTCGCTGCCGATGAGTTCGTGTTCGCCTGTGGACCGTGGCTGCCCGGCCTGTTCCCCGAATTGCTCGACCCGCTGCTGAAGACCTCGCGACAGGAGATCTACTACTTCGGCACGCCGGCCGGCGATCGGGCGCACGACGAGGCTCAACTGCCGGTCTGGGCCGACTTCGGCGAGCGCATCTGGTACGGCATCCCCGGCAGCGAACGGAGAGGCTTCAAGATCGCCGATGATACCCGTGGCCCGCCGATCGACCCCGAGCGCGCGGAGCGTACCCCGTCGACCGCAGGCATCGAGTCCGCGCGCGACTACCTGGCGACCCGCTTCCCGGCCCTGTCCGGAGCGCCCCTGGTCGATGCCCGCGTCTGCCAGTACACCAATACTGAAAACGGCGATTTCATCGTCGACCAGCATCCTGAAGCTGCCAATCTGTGGCTGGTCGGCGGCGGATCAGGGCACGGATTCAAACACGGTCCGGCACTCGGCGAGCTGGTCGCCGAGAGTGTTCTCAACGGACGCATCATCGAGCCCATGTTCTCTTTGGCCCATCATCGTGGCGCCTGATGGCTATCGGCAACGACAACTGGCCCCGGGGTCTTCGACTGCGCGATGAACTGCAGCCCGGAGATCTGGGCCGACTGATCGCGCTTCACGGCGAGGTTTACGCCGACTGGCCGGGATACGGCCTGGAATTCGAAGCCTTCGTCGCGAAAACGATTGCCGAGTACGGCCTGGAGAACGGGTTCAACGGCCGGATCTGGCTTCTTGAGCGCGAATCAGACAGGTCTGAGCTGGTCGGCTGCAGCGCCATCGCGCACCGCTCAGAGCAAGTCGCCCAGCTGCGCTGGATTCTGCTGCACCGTGAATGCCGGGGTAGCGGTCTGGGCCGACGACTGGTCGAGACGGCGATCGATCATTGTCGGGCGTGTGGCGTCGAGCGGGTGTATCTGGAAACCACCAACGGTCTGGAGGCCTCCAGCGACCTCTACCGGAAGCTCGGATTCAAGGAGACCTTCAACGAGGTCGTCGACCTGTGGCAGGGGCTCCGCCCGTTGATCCGCATGGAGCTGTTGCTCAAAGCCTGAATCGTCGAATGAAAAAACCCCGACCGTCGCGAAACAGCCGGGGTGCTTTGTCGTCGAGGCGCCGAGCTCAGATCAGAAGTTGGCGCGCAGATTGATGCCGAAGGTCCGCGGCTGGTTGGTCCTGAAACCCAGTCTTGCGCGTCCACCGCGCTCGCGGTCGAAGGACAGCTGCGCGTTTTCGTCAAACACATTGTCGACGAAAGCCGTCACCACGTAGTTGCCGAAATCAAGACCGGCGCTCAGGTAGGCGATTTCGTACGATGGCAGCTCGAGATCGAGCGTCGTGGTCTCATCCCCGGTCATCCCGCCGAACGGCAGGCCGTGGGCGAACACGCCCGCGCCCGACACCTGGTCACCGGGCTGCGTGAAGCGCGAACCCACATGCTGGAACGACGCGGTCACGAAGGCATCGGCGGATCGGTCGAAAATGTTCATCGGGTGGGTGTAGGCAGCACTGGCCGAGAACTGAGTCTCAGGAACTGTCGCCAGGCGGTTGCCTTCCTCGATCCCACCGATCACGTTGCCGTTGCCGTCGCGCACGGTCGAGTCGAATTCGGCTTCGACGTAGCTGCCGGCCAGGGTCATCAGGAATCGGTCGGTCGGCTCCCAGCGCAGCTCGGATTCGATGCCGACGGTCGAGGCACTCGGCACGTTGAACACGATGCGAGAGGAGCAGGAACCGGCATCCAGGGTCACCTGAAGATCGTCGATGTCGGCCGTGAATACCGCGGCACTGAAGGTCACCGTCGAGGTCTGCGCCTTGAGTCCCAGCTCGTAATTCCACAGGGTTTCATCGCCGTAGTCCTGGAAGCCGCCGAAGATCGCCTCGTCTTCCGGCGTACACAGCGGGATATTGAGCGGATCGTTGACCCCGCCGAGCCGGAAGCCCTGTGAGACCTGGGCGTTGATCGAGACGATGTCGTTGAGTTTGTAGTCGGCCAGGAAGCGTGGATTGAAGCCGTCGGACTCGGTCTTGTCGACCACGCCGGTATCACCGGCTGCGAACAGACCGCCAGTGGTGATCGTGCGGGTTTCTTCGAAGTCGTAGAAACGACCGCCGGCGGTCAGCGACAGGCGATCGGTGGCATACCAGGTGGCTTCTCCGAAGAAGGCCAGCTGTTCGATGGTGTAGGGCAGGTCAGAGTTGAAGGGCGAATCGGCAGGAAAGCCATTGGCTACGGCGGCGGCTGTCCCTGCGCCCAGCGTGGCATCGGTGAAGGCGTCATAGCCCGGGGTGGGCAGGCGCTGTGCATACACACGGTCGGTCTCGGAGTAGAACGCGCCGAGCAACCAGTCGAATCGCCCTTCTGTATTGGAACTGATTCGTAGCTCCTGGGTGAACTGCTCGACGTCTGTGGAATCGCGGAGATTCGACGGCAGGGTCACAGCCTCATTCGGAAAGCCGAGATCTACCGACACACTGCCTGACAGCGCACTGGCGTCACGGCTGACCAGCACATCGCGTTCGGTAAAGCTGGTCACTGAGGTCAGGTCGAAGGTATCGAAGCCGATCGATCCGGTCAGATCGATCAGCAGCAACTCGTCTTCGAAGCCTTCGTCTCTGAGCAGGAACTGCTCGCGCTCATCGAAGGTGACCGGCGGGCGCGTCGTGGTGAACGGGTTGGCGAAAAGGTTGAAGACTTCCTGCCGGTTGAATCCGTCGGTCTCGATTTCCTGATAGATGACACGCGGCGTCAGTGAGATATTGTCAGTGGGCTCGAAAGTCAGAGCCGCACGCAGGCCGGACCGGGTGCCGGAGTTGACGTCCTCGTCAACGCGGCCGCCGGGCCTGAGCGCATCGATATAGCCGCCGTATTCGGTGTGGTAGCCGACCAGACGCATCGCGCCGGAACCATTTCCGAAGGGCACATTGACCATGCCCTTGAAGTGACCGCCGGTATCACCGCCGTCGATCGAATTGAACTCGACCTCCATCGCCCCCTCCATGACATCGAGGTCGGGCTGGTTGGTGATGTAGCGGATCGTGCCGCCGATCGAGCCGGAACCGAACAGCGTGCCCTGCGGACCGCGCAGGGTCTCGACGCGCTGCAGATCGAACAGGTCGAGATCGGGCGTGAACAGGGATAGCGAGATCACCGACTCATCAAGGTAGATCCCGACCTGCTCCTTGACGCCCGGCTGATCGCGCACGATCTGGCCGGCCGAGACACCGCGGATGGCCACCTGACTCTGGCCCGGACCGAGATTCTGGATGGTCAGGCCGGCCACGTTGCGCGACAGCTCCTCGACCGAATCGGCCCCGGTCCGCTGGATGTCGGCCTGAGTCTGGGCATTGATCGAAAACGGGACTTCCTGCAGGGTCTGCTCGCGCTTGGTCGCGGTCACGATCACCCTGTCGATGTTCGGCGCATCGTCTTCGGATGCGCTCCCAGAGCCAGTCGTCCGACTCTGTGATGACTGCGTCGCGGCAGCAGAGCTCTCCTCGACCTCGGCCGATGACTCGACCGCGCTGTCGGCGATCACACCGGCACTGGCAAGCAGACTGATTAAGAACAGAGAAACCATGCTTCGGCAAAAATTGCGTGAGTTCATCGTGCGCTCCTTATCTCCCTGGTGAATTTCGAGTATACGGCAGCGGTTTTTTCGGGTAAATCCCTGAATTCAGGCACTATGCGAGAGATCACAGACTGACATATTCGCACTGCCACAGGATTCAACTTCTCGATACAGAGACCATTGAACGCCATGCTGGCAGCGTCGATCTGTTGATTCAGCCCTGTTGAAACGGTGTCGGCCGCCAGGAGTTTCTCGACGACTGGTGCAGGAACAACTCATTCAAGAGGCTGCCGCGATGCGAATCGACGAACTGCATCCTCAGGGCACGAATCTGCAACTGGAGGGCATTAGCTCGCGGAAGAGTCTGGATTGCGGTAGTGGGGGTATGCTCGATGCTTCGAAAGCTCGCCGTGCTTCTGACGCTTGCGGCCTTGTTTCGGATCTGCAGATATTGATGCATCGGCAGATCGAGTTGAACTTGCGCCCATCTGATAAGGAGAAAATCCAGGGTCCCACGCTTCTGCCTTTTTATCGCTCTCACAGGCCTGCAAGGTGTCCTTCTTGCGCAGGGCGCGCTCGAGCCACAGGCACCACCGGGACCGACAATGAAGACTCTCGACCAGGCCGAGCCGCACATTCCGCTTTCAGAAGCCGGATCCATCGCCGAGGCAGGCTCTTACTATCCGACCAATCCCATCAGCGGAACCTGGAACACCCAGGCCGACAATGTGACCCTGGACCTGAACGGCTTCACCATCACGCGCGAATCCACACTTGCCATCAGGGTCAGCAATAGCGACAAGATCAGGATCTTCAACGGCATCATCGCCGGTGGAACCGGCTCGGGCATCAGCGGCTCGGCAATGGGTTCGATTTCCATCAGTGACTTGCGATTTTTTTACATTACGGGTGCTTGCATCGAATTGACCAGCCCCTCAGGCATCCTCATGATCGAGCGCATCCACTGCCATCAGGCGACCCGTGAAGGAACATGATTCGCCAGTTCGAGGATCAGCCACTCCATGTGGTCATTCGCGACAACGTGATCAGCAGCCTCGCCACTACAACCGAAGTGAGCACCTACGGCATTGGTGTTTTTCACAACGCGACAGGCGAATTGAACGTGGTGGTCACCGGCAACCAGATGATGAACAATCGGGTGTGGGGCCTTGGTATGCAGGGCAATGAGGCCACGGTCAACGATCAGGTCACCGATAACCGGGCCATCCGAAATGGCGGCCTTGGCATCCAGTAAGACCGCCGAACATCCTGCCTGAAATCGACGGATCAATGGTTCGGGCAGGATCAGTCTTCGGCGACAGCGTCTTCATCGAGGCGTAGCGCCGGCAGCGCCTGTCCGCCCTGATACAGGGTGAGCAGGGTCGCGGGTCCTGATTCCGGCAAGGTGAATTCGATATCGGCGCCGACCTGGGGACTGAAGAATCGAATCGGTGATTCAGCCTGCATTGTGATCGCCGGCTGACCGGTGGCCTGGACCTCGAGCCTGCCTTCATTGATCCGTACCGTCATCACAAAGCCAGGCTGCAGCTCGAAGCGGCCGATGAGCCTTTCCAGTTGCTCGACGGGCACGTCAATGGTCTGGCGGGCCTGGACTTCAGCGCTGACCCTCTCAGCCCGCTCGGGCTCGCCACCCCAGGGGCTTTGCAGCGCAATGGCCACCACCCGGCCTGAATCGTCGCGCTCGATCGAGAACGCGCTCAGCGAGCTCTCGAACGCCAGCCGGTCATTGCTGATCGGATAGACCGTGAACTCCTGACCACTGTTGCGCTGGCTGATCAAGCGTCCATCCTCGACGCGGATCGTGCGGACTTCTTCATCGTTGATTCGATAGGTCCCCTGCACCTGCGACATCTGTTCGGCCGACCAGTCGATCGCTTCCTGCTCGATCGGATAACGCTTGTCGGTCGCAATCCCTGCCAGGCGCAGGGCGATATCCTGCTGCCCCCAACCGGGTCCGGCCCGGTTACTGAGCACGACAATCGACAGCGCTTCATCGGGCAGATAGAGCGCGTAGGTGGTAAAGCCGAAGATCCCGCCGCCATGGGTCAGCGCGGTCTGGCCGAACCAGTCCTGGACGCCAATGCCGAAGCCATAGTTGGACGCTTCAGCCACACCCTCGGGCGTGATCATGCGCTGATAGATCGCATCACCCATCATCACGCCGTTGTGCAGGGCGACCTGCCAGCGATCGACATCTGCAGCTGTCGCCATCAGTGCGCCGGCTGCGTGCGGCTGAGTCATCGACAGGTGGGGGGCTCGCTTCACATCATCGATCGGGCCGGCATATCCCTCGACCCGCCCCGGCACGATGGCATCATCGCCGTAGGCATCGGTGCTCTCGATTCCGTTCGGAACCAGGAGCGTCTCGCGCAGATAGTCGTTCCATGCCTGACCCGTCACCGCCTCGATCACCGCACCGACCAGCACGTAGCCGGAATTGTTGTAAGACCACTGCTCGCCCGGAGCGAAATCGACCGGCTCATCGGCGAACACGGCGACCAGCTCCTGCGTGCTCAGATCGGCCCGGATCCTTTCGGAGCTCATATAGCCCTCGATGCCGGTGTAACTCTTGATGCCGGAGCTGTGGTTCAGAAGTTGTGCGATGGTCACCTCGCCGATCGGGAAGTCCGGCAGATAGTCCGACACCGGGGTCTCCAGCCCGACCTTGCCCTCCTCGACCAGATTCAGCAGCGCTGCTGCAGCATACTGTTTGGTCACCGAGGCCAGCCGGAAGACATGATCGACTTCCAGGGACACTTCAAGCTCGACGTCGGCCAGACCGAATGCCTGCTCGAAGACCACCTCACCATCGCGGCTGACGACCACGACAGCCCCCGGAGCGTCGGACGGGTACACCGACGAGAGCATGTCGCTGGCCTGTTCTGAAAACGAAGCTTCTGCCACGGCCACGATCGGCAGAAAGGCGGATACGGCTACGAACAAACCTGCTACAAGACGGTGCATGCAAGGTTCTCCTGAATGATGGGCTGTTTCCACCAGCCTATTGGGATCCGACCGCGGTCAGCGCGTGCCGAAAGTCACTTGCTCGGTTAAACTTTCCTTGTCGGAAAACATGAACCATTCATCAAGGACAACACCATGTCATCATTCACCCTCATCCGGGCCAGCATCCTGTCTGTCGCCCTGGTGCTTTCGGGCGCTGTCCTGGCCATGCCGAAATTCACCTTCAACACCGAGGACCTGCCCAGGGACGGTCGAGTTGTTCTCTACGTGAGTTCGGGTGGTGAACTCAGTGCGCTGGGCCACGATCTGGATGCAGCAACGGACAGCCGGCTCTCGACCGCTATCGAGATGGTGGAATTCAGGGGTGAATTCGGCGAGACGCTGTCTTTGCCGGCCGTGGCACCATTCCAGCAGATCGTACTGATCGGCACGGGCGATGTAGAGCTCGGCGCACGTCATCTCCATGACCTCGGCGGCCACGCGGCGGTTGCGGCCGATGATGAAAATGGCTTGGCGATGATTGTCGATGGTCTGGACGGATCTGTAGACCATGTGGCCGCGCACCTGGCCCTGGGCTATGCGCTCGGTGACTACAGCTTTACCGCCTACAAGACTGCGGAAGACATTCCGGACGACGGTGAGGTGCTGCTGATCGGCTCAGATCGCTCGGATCAGCGCCGCTTCGAGGATGATCTGACTCATCTGGCTGAGGGCATTACCCTTGCCCGCAACCTCGGGAGCGAGCCCGGCAACACCCTCTGGCCCGAGAGATTCGTCGAGCACGTGGAGTCGGCCTTCGAGCGCGTGAACAAGGTCACCATTACCGCGCTCGATGCTGATGCCATCCGCGAGCGCGGCATGGGGGTGCTGATGGGAGTCGGCCAGGGATCGATCCATGATCCGCGCCTGTTGGTCATCGAGTATCGGGGTTCCGATCGGGACGATGCACCGATCGCGCTGGTCGGCAAGGGCATCACCTTCGATACCGGCGGAATATCGATCAAATCCAACGACAACATGTGGTACATGAAATCCGACCTGTCCGGCGCTGCGGCCGTGGCAGGCGCTGTATTGGCTGCCGCCAGGCGGGGCGAAGACATCAACGTTGTGGGAGTGATGCCGCTGGCCGAGAACATGCCGTCCCAGGACGCCATCCGCCCCGGCGATGTGTTGACCTCGATGGCGGGCAAGACCGTCGAAATCATGAGCACGGATGCAGAAGGACGCCTGATTCTGCTGGATGCAGTGCACTATGCTCAGGTGGAGTTCGAACCGCGGCTGTTGCTGAATATCGCGACCCTGACGGGTTCTGCCGCGCGCGCGACCGGCGATGAATACGCGGTCGTCATCACCCGCGACATGGCGCTCAGTCTGGAGATGATGGACATCGGTGAGGCCTCCGGTGAGGATGTCTGGCCGCTACCGCTGCATCCCAATCACTTCACCCAGATCGAGAGCCTGATTGCCGATATCAAGAACACCGGCGGTTACCCCGGTGCCTCGATCGGAGCCGCGGTGATCGGCACCTTCATTGCCGATGATCTGCCCTGGATTCATCTTGATATCGCCGGTGTCGACTGGCGCGATGACGCCACGCCGACCGCACCCGTGGGCCACGCCGGCTGGGGCGTGCGTTTCATGGACACGCTGCTCCGACGGGAAGCAGACTGAGGTTTTTCTAGAAACCGATGGGCGCTTCCTGCCGTCTCGCGCCATCCCGCAACAGCGCGGGAGGGGCCGTTGGCTTCGATGGGAATTCGCCTCGACAGCCTGTAGGATGGCGGCTGGAGTTTCCTCGTGTTTTCAATCAAGTGATGAATCGTTCTGACGACAGCACCGATGAACAGCGTGATCACGATCGTATGACGCAGCTGGAATCCAGGCTGGCTTTCCTCGAACATACCGTCGATGTCCTGGGCGGCGAACTCGAGGCGCAGCAGAACGAGTCCCGGGCGCTGCGCAAGGCACTGGGCGGACTGCAGGAACAGCTGGAAGGTCTGCAGCGCGATACCGGCATTGACGACGCGCAGAATGATCCGCCGCCGCATTATTGACTGCACCTGAACTGACCTGCTCCGAAGATCCGCGGTTCAGGACCAGGACATCTGCCGTCCTCAAGACGGAATGATCGGGCGTCGTCAATGGATTCAGGATCCGGGCATATGATTCAGGAGCCAGGGATGCACATCGTCTTTCTGATTACCCTCGGCCTGAGCGCCGTGCAGACAATGCCCCAGTCCTGTGAACTGGAGTGGATCGTTCTCGGCGCCGGGCAGGACGCCGGCGTGCCGCAGATCGGCAACCCGGATGATCCTGCCTGGGAGGACCCCGGACTGCGTCTTTTCGCCACTTCGGCAGCGCTCGTCGATCACACAACCGGCGATCGCTATCTGTTCGAGGCCACCCCCTTCATCACCGATCAGCTTGCGCTGCTCGATGCGCTGGCGCCCAGCCCGTTGCCCGGGCTCGGGCTCTCCGGCATCTTCCTGACGCATGCGCACATGGGCCACTACGGCGGCTTGATGTTTCTGGGTTTTGAAGCGGCCAACGCCAATGCCATCCCGGTCCATGCCATGCCGCGCATGGCCGCCTACCTGAGCAATCACGGGCCGTGGGATCAACTGGTCCGATTCGACAACATCCGGATTGCGGCCATCGAGGCACACGCACCGGTGGTCCTGTCGGAGCGTGTCCAGGTCTCTGCCCATCCGGTGCCGCATCGCGATGAGTACTCGGAAACGGTGGGGTTCGTGATCAGGACAGCGGGCCGCAGCGTCCTGTTTCTACCTGACCTCGACAGCTATGAAGAGTGGGAGGCGGAGTTCGGCGTGCGCGTGGAGGACATGGTCGCCCAGGTCGATCACGCTTTTCTGGACGCAACGTTCTTTGACGACAATGAAATTCCCGGCCGGGACATGTCGAATATTCCGCATCCCCGGGTGGCGGCCAGTATGGACCGTTTCGACGCCCTGCCCGATGAGGAGCGCGGCAAGATCGTCTTTATCCACTTCAACCACACCAACCCGGTCCGTTTCACGGACAGTCTGCAGAGCCGTGAAGTACTCCAGCGCGGCTACCGCCTCGCCCGACGCGGCGACAGGATCTGCCTGGATCCATGAGCTGGAGCTGTCTGCTGCCGCGCACTGCGACGAAAGCACCCACAATCGCCCGCCTGCCGGGGGTTAGAATGAAAAATGGACAGAAATCCATTGGCTTGACGCTCGGTTTCGTGTATAAAGCATGCGCCATAGGGCTTTTCATCCAACGGCGCCATCTGACGGTGTGCGCCGTGCTGCGCGTTTTTCAGTTTTCGGCGGGGCAACAAGCCCGCCATAGCGCCACCGGCAAGGCGGAGTCAGGCAGCCTTTCAACGCCCTGAAGCCCATCCTTAGAACCTATCCAGTTGGACGAATTGAATCATGAGTGAACTCTCTCACTACCGAAATATCGGCATTTTCGCGCACGTTGATGCAGGCAAGACCACGTCGACCGAGCGGATCCTGAAACTGACCGGCAAGATCCACAGGACCGGTGAGGTGCATGACGGCGCTGCCACCACCGACTTCATGGAGCAGGAGCAGGAGCGCGGCATCACTATTCAGTCCGCGGCAACGACCTGTTTCTGGAAGGATCATCGCCTGAACATCATCGACACCCCGGGACACGTGGACTTCACCGTTGAGGTGTATCGCTCCCTGAAGGTGCTCGATGGCGGTGTCGGCGTATTCTGCGGTTCCGGCGGCGTCGAGCCCCAGTCCGAGACCAACTGGCGCTACGCCAACGATTCTGAAGTGGCCCGCATCATCTTCGTCAACAAGCTCGACCGCGTGGGCGCCGACTTCTATCGAGTGGTCGAGCAGGTCAAGAACGTCCTTGCCGCCAAGCCGCTGGTCATGGTGCTGCCGATCGGTACGGAGGGTGAGTTCAAGGGCGTGGTCGACCTGCTGACCCGAAAAGCCTGGATCTGGGACGACACCGGCCTTCCCGAGAACTACGAGATCACCGATGTGCCGGCCGACATGGCCGATGACGTCGAGAAGTATCGCCAGGAGCTCATCGAGACCGCGGTCGAGATGGACGATGATGTGATGATGGCCTACATGGAAGGCGAAGAGCCCGCCCTGGACGACATCAAGCGCTGCATCCGCGAGGGCACCCGCAAACTGGAGTTCTTCCCGACTTACTGCGGCTCGGCTTTCAAGAACAAGGGCGTACAGCTGATTCTGGATGCGGTTGTCGACTACCTGCCGAGCCCCACCGAAGTCGACCCCCAGGATCTGACCGACGAAGAAGGCAACCCGACGGGCGAGACGGCGCTGGTGTCCGTGGACGAACCGTTCCGCGCGCTGGCGTTCAAGATCATGGATGACCGCTTCGGTGCGCTGACCTTCGTTCGGGTCTATTCCGGCAAGATCAAGAAGGGCGACACCATTCTGAACTCGGCCACCGGCAAGACCGAGCGCGTGGGACGCATGGTGGAAATGCACGCCAATGATCGTAACGAGATCGAATCGGCCCAGGCCGGTGACATCTTCGCCTGTGTCGGCCTGAAGAACGTACAGACCGGCCACACCCTGTGTGACCCGAAACACCCCTGCACCCTTGAGGCGATGGTCTTCCCGGATCCAGTGATCTCGATCGCCGTGGCACCGAAGGACAAGGCGGGCTCGGAAAAGATGGGCGTGGCCATCGGCAAGATGATTGCCGAGGATCCGTCCTTCCGCGTCG
>CAYTQT010000076.1:0-6977 GCA_964439915.1 uncultured Wenzhouxiangella sp.
GACCATCGCTTCGCAGCGCTCAAGCTCGGCCGGGTCGATGAATTCATTCGGCTGATGGGCCTGGTCGATGGAGCCCGGGCCGCAGACCACGCTGCTGATCCCGGCGCGCTGGAAGCTCCCGGCTTCGGTGGCAAAGGAGACTTCCCCCGACCCGCCGTCACGCACGCCGCTCAATCCGCGGACCCAGCGCTCGGCCCGGGCTTCGGGGTCCGGGATCAGGGGCGGGACGCGGGCGATCGGCGTGGTCTCGACCGACGCCTCGGGCGCGAATTCGCGCAGATCGGGCAGGATCTTCTGATCGATGAATCTCTGTACCGCGTCGATGATGCGCTCGGGGTTCTCGTCGGGCAGCCCGCGGTATTCCCACAGGAACTCGCAATGAGCAGGGAGAATATTGACCGCAGTTCCACCCTCGATGCGACCAACCTGAACCGTTGTCCAGGGCGGCTCGCAGCCCGAATCCCCGGCCTGCGCGCGCCGCTCGCGGCCGATCGAGTCCAGGTGCTCGATGATGCGTGCTGCGGCCAGGATGGCGCCGGCGCCGCGATGCGGCTGGCTGGAGTGCGCGGCCTGCCCCGTGACCACGGTGCGAAAGACGTTGATGGACTTGTGCGCACGCACGATCTGCATCGTGGTCGGCTCGCCGATGATGGCGAAGTCCGGTCGCTCGAAGTGTGCCAGCGCGTCGTCGACCATGCGGTCGATGCCGAGACAGCCGATCTCCTCGTCATAGGACAGAGCCAGATACAGCGGCTTCTGCATGGCTGCCAGATTCAGGGCCGAGAGACGTGCGAGAAAGACCGCTGAAAAGCCTTTCATATCCGAGCTGCCCCGCCCGAACAACAGGCCGTCTTTTTCGGTCAGCTCGAATGGGTCGGTGTGCCAGTCCTGACCGTCGACCGGGACCACGTCGGTGTGGCCGGACAGAACGACGCCTCCCGGGGCATCCGGGCCGATCGCCGCGAACAGATTGGCCTTGGTCTGATCGGCATTCCAGGTGCGTCGGCAGCGCGCACCGAAGGATTGCAGGTAGTCCTCGACGAAGTCGATCAGGCCGAGATTGGAATCACGGGATACGGTCGGAAAGGCCACCAGTCGGGCCAGCATGTCGATCGAATTCGGTATCGTCATCGTCTAATTACTCAAGTGAGTCATCGCTCAAGCCGCCACTCGGACGCGCATCACCAAACCGAACAGGCAATCGTGAAGCGCGGTGGCCTTGAGCCCGGGCATGGAAAAAGCAGCTAGGGAACCTCTGAACAACCCTGCGCGGGCGCGACGGAACCTTTGCAGGATGCTCCGGCTTGGCTTGGGCGAGCGCGGTTTGGTCATTCCAAATAAGCGAGCCCAAACGAGGCGGAGACCCCGCAAAGGCCTGTCTCGCCCGTGCAGAGTTATTCAGAGGTTCCCTAGGCAGAGGATCGCCCTTCGTCGTCATCAGACCACAGCATAGCGCAAGCCGGCGAGGTGCTGCTCGCACCGTTGCCAGACAAAGGGATGGTCTGTAGTCAGGGACTGTTGAGGATGATTCAATGCAGCAGAGGGCACGATATGTAGTGGATGGCCAAAGCAGGGCGCTCGGTCGAGCGGCTTTTCAAGGGACACATCATCGGTTGCGCCGGGCAGAAACCGCCCGGCGCAACTCAAATTTCTCTCCTGCCTATTGCTCGAAACGATCGTCGAAGATCATCGGGCCCGACGAGGTCGGTATCAGGCACCAGCGTCTTAACGTGCCGGTATCTTCTTCGAAGTTATCGCTGAGCGTCAGCGTCCAGGTGCCGCCTACACCGAGCCCGTTGAAGTCAGCCAGCGTGCCTGCGGGTCGATACCGCGCTTCCGGATAGGCCGGATCGGGATCGGCCTGGCAATCGCCCTGGATACTGAGCCCCGCATCATCGTCCAATACCACATCGACATTGTCGCCGCTGCATGGGGGTTGGTTGATCAGACTGACCACTGTCCCGCTGGAATGCCGCAGCTCGACAATCAAATCCTGAACATATGTGTGGTCGATCTCAAGAGCGACTTCCAGTTTCTCGATCGCGCCACCGGGCGGCACGGTCAGAGTACTGCTGACGCCGGCCGGCGTGTCATCCGGAATCGCCAGATCCGCCTCCTGGCAATGCCCGCCACCGCCCACCGCTTCGAACTGGGCCTGGACCGTGCAGTTCTGGTTGACCGGGGCCGTGGTGAAGGTCGTATCGACCAGATTGCCGCCGCAGGTGCCGACGACCGAGGCGGTGAAGCCGGGATTCGGGGTGACCGTGAACACGGCCGTGTCGCCCGGGTTGACGACCTGGGGGGTGGCCGGGTTGATCGTGCCGTTGGCGCCGGCCGACGGTGTCACGGTATAAGTCGTCGGTCCAGTGACGATCTGCGGGCAGCGGGCGTCGTTGACCTGGGCCCGGGCCAGCACATGCTGGCGCATCGTATCCGGCACGCGATCGGGCTGATTGCCGAAGGCGTGTCCGCGCCCGAGAGTGACCGACAGATTGTTCAGTCCGCCCGGCAGCAGATGGCAATAGCTCATGATCGTGCCCGGCTGCTGATCGGCCAGACCGGGCAGGCTCTCCGCTCCTCCCCAACAGCCAAACCCCGCCTCGCCGTTGTAGCACTCGTCGATGGCCGGCTGGTAGCAATGGGTGTGGTCGGAACCGAAGTTGTGCCCGATCTCATGCGCGACCACGGTAAAACTCCACTGCTGTGGGTCATCGTTCGGATCGAACTCCGTGCCCAGCCCCTGGCTGACGCCATAGTCGAAGCCGTCGCCGCACAGGGCGCCGACGTAGGCCACGCCCTGGCTCGGGCCGGCATCGACCAGATGGGCGATGGTCCGGGTCTGATCGACGGTGTTCTGAGGATTGTTCCAGTAGTTCTCGAACTGCGCGAGCAGATCGCCGTCTGGATTCCAGGGCTCGTTCGCATCCCGCAGCGTGGTGCTGGACACCACGATTTCGGTATTGAGCTCGTTGATGTACAGCGTCGAGATGTAGTTGGTCAGGTCGCCGAGATAATCAATGGCCTGCTGACCGCTGCCGAACAGATTCACGAAGCGTGCAGTGGTGTCATAAGCGATGCGCACGCGGTAACGGTCATTATTGCCCCGCGGCGGCAGGGAACTCTGAGGTCGGGTTTGATCGAACTGCTCCCGGGCTTCGCGGCTTGCCTGGCGAATGTCGCCATCAAGACCACATTGAAAAGGCGTATGGTCAGCCGTTCCTTCGGCGGCCAGATCATTGACTCGCTGGGCTTCGACCCGACCGGCGCGACTGAGCAATCGCCAGTGGCCGCTCGCGTCGACCAGAACGCCTCGGAGGGCGCCGTCTGCTCCGATCGACAGGCTGACCTGAGTGCGCGGATCGGTCAGCACGCTGCCGCGAAAGTAGATCCGTTCACTGGTCAGCCCGCCCTGGATTCTTCCGTCCACATTCAACAATGCGTCCGGTGCGAAGGGATTGACTCGGCTGACGATCAGGTCGGCCTTCTGGCCATCGGTCAGACTCAGCTCGCGGATGAGCAGCTCGGTCACTTCGCTGGCACTCGACCGGTCGAATCCGCGGAAATCTCCCGCATTGATCTCCTCGGACGAGGCGATTGCCGACGCACAAACAAGAGCGAATGCCGCGAAAAGCCCGGCTCTGAAACTGATTGAAGAAAGAAATCCTTTCTGCATGAGTGCTCCTGAAAGCTCGTGGGTGGTGTTCGAATTGATTGCCAGGACAACGATCACAACGATGCCCAGGAAACCTCTGAATTCCTCAACCAGTGTGGTTTCAAGGCGCGCCGGGCCACAAGACCGGGACCGTCAAACTTTCGTCATTTCGTACTCTCCGGCGCGAACGCCGAGCGTGGATTATCCGGGCACTCCAGCCGGCAGGGTCAGAAAAGCACGCCGATGGGACGGCAGAGGCCGCCTGATCGATCCCGATCGTCGCCTCGACAACTGATTCATCGATTCGGGACAGCTCCTTCCCTGGCCCGGGGAGGATCGACGTAGGCCTCGATCACCGCCGCGTCCTGGGCAGGCGTCAACAGCGAGACCAGGACCAGCACCGGCACGTGGACCAGCAGACCGAACAGACCCTCATGCAGCGCAATGGGCTTGAGTTCGGGCAGGAAGAACAACAGCAGTGTCGTGGCACCGCCGGCAAACAGGCCGGCAATCACGCCCGGCGTGGTCGCCCGGCGCCAGAACAGCGCGGCCACCACCGGTGGGGCGAGTTGGGCAATGATGCCGTAGGAGGTTAACAGCAACACGACCAGGGAAATGCCCTCCGAGACGGCAAAGAAGTAGGCAATCGCACCCGCAACCACGATCAGGATCCGGATCAGCAGTCGCTGCTGATACTCGCTGAGTCGGGCGAAGGGCCGCACGCCGTCTTCAACCGCCACCGAGGCTGTGGCATGCATCAGGGCATCGCCGGTCGACATCGACGCCGACAGCGCACCGGCGCAGAACAGGCCGACCACGATCACCGGCAGGTCGACGTTGAGAATCAGGTGCGGCAGGATGAAGTCCGGCTGGGCCAGGGAGTCTACAAAAAGCACACCTGCAAAACCGATCAGGAACACCGGCACCAGAAAAAGCTGAAAGGTCGGGAACCAGACCACGGTACGGCGAATAATGCGTTCATCACGCGCGGTGAAGGCCTTCATGAAGATATGGGGCCACATGGTCAGGCCCACGGCGCTGATCAGGATAGCGCTGGTATAGCCGGCCCAGGACCAGGACTCGCCCGTTGCCGTCAGACCGGGTAACTCGAGCAGCTCGGGCCGCTGGCTCAGAATCGCTTCGAACATCGGGCCGATGCCGCCATACAGCGCGTAGGGCAGATACAGACCAAGACTCCAGGCGATCACGATCATGAACACGCCCTGCAGGGTGTTGGTCCAACCCACGGCGCTGACGCCACTGACCAGGACATAGATCAGCACGATGCCGTAGGCGACAGCCGACCCCAGCCACAGCGGCACCTTGCCCTCGGTTACGGCTTCGATCACGATGCCGGCACCGCGCATCTGCAGGGTGATGTAGGGGATGAGCGCGGCAATGCTGATCAGCGCGATCAACAGCGACAAACCGCGCGAGCGGAACCGGCCGGTCAGGAATTGGGCCTGGGTGACCTGGCCCAGGCGACGTCCGATCCTGGCAACCTTCGGCCCGATCACATACCAGGGCACCATGCCGAGGACCCCGTAGGACAGGATGTAGAAGGCTGCCGCCCCGCGCGAATAGGCCCAGCCGGGCCCGCCGAGGAAGGCGAAGGCCGAGAACACCGTGGCCCCGGTGACGAAGTACATCACGAGAAAACCGAAATTGCGGTCGCCGGCGACAAAACCGTCGACCGTCGACGAGGTGCCGCGACCGGCACGCAGTCCCACCCAGAGCGTCAGGCCCAGATAGGCCACGATCATCGAGGAGATCACTACCCACTGTTCCATCACTCGTCCTCTTCGCGCTTCTCGAAATGATCCAGAACCAGCAGCGTGATCCAGCCGATCAGGATCCAGGCGATCGGCCAGGCCATCGACATCGGCAGGCCGAAGATCAGTGGTTCGGCGGCACGGAACAGGCTGGCCACCGGCCAGATGATGGCCAAAAGATTAATGGCGAATACCGCGATGGCAAGGCGGCGAATCCAGTGCAGCGACACGTCAGATCCCCAGGGTCAAAAGACCGCAGTATGCGACACTTGCCCCCATGGAACAAACCACCCCGATCGACGATGCCCCACAGCCTTATGAGGCCAGCCGCTATGGCGCGCTGGTTCTGAATCTCGGGCGGGCACTGCTGCACGTGGGCTCGCCGGCGCACAGACTAGAATCGGCCATGCAGATCATGGCGCAGCGCCTGGGGCTGCAGGCGGAATTCTTTTCGACGCCGACCGCGTTGATGGTCTCGCTCGGCGATGGCGATCGACAGCAGACCTATCTGGCCCGCTCCGAGCCCGGCGCACCGAATCTGTCCAAACTGGCCGATCTGACCGAAGTGATGGAGCAACTCGCTGACCGCAGACTGAGTCCATCCGAAGCCGACGAACGAGTTCGCGCCATCGACAGCGCCCCGCCCCGATTCAATCGCGCCTGGCTGTTCATTGCCTACATCGCGATTGCCTTCGGCGTCACGCCGCTACTCGGTGGCGGCTGGCGCGAAACCGCCCTGGCCACCTGCCTGGGGATCGCCACGGCGCTGATCGTGCTGCTGCTGAGCTCACACCTCGAGCGCTCCCGCTTGATTGCACCCCTGGCCGCCACCTCCACGACCTTTCTCGGCACGCTCTGGTGCGGTTTCGATACGCAGACCGCCCTGATGCCGGCGCTGATCGCCAGCATCATCGCGCTGGTGCCGGGCATGGACCTGACCACGGCCTGTCGCGAACTGGCAACCGGTCACCTGGTCTCGGGCGCTTCAAGAATGGCATCGGCGGCGATGATGTTCGCGATGCTCACCTTCGGTCTGATCGTCGGCGGCCTGGCCGGCCAGGCCGTCGTCGGACCGGTCGATCTGGTCAACCCGAACCCCCTGCCCCAGTGGATGACCGCACCGGGGCTGCTGATTGCCGCCTCGGGCCTGGTGGTGTTGTTTCAGGGCCACCGGCGAGACTGGATCTGGATGCTGCTGGCCTGCATGATCGCCTGGGCGACCTCGTTTGTCGGCGTTGCGATCAACGCGCCGGTGATCGGCGCTCTAATCGGCGCGCTGATCGTCGGACTGGCCGGAAACATCTTCGTGCGGCTGACCGGGCGACCCGGCTCGATCATTCATATCCCCGGGCTGATCCTGCTGGTCCCCGGCTCGATCGGCCTGCGCAGTCTGGCTACTCTGCTCGAGCACGACGTGATTTCGGGCATCGAGACCGCGCTGCTGACCGCCATGATCGCGGTGGCCCTGACCACTGGTATGATCGTCGCCAGCGCGCTGGTACCACCGCGGAAGAACACGCTTTAGAAGCAGGCTCAAGGTTCAAGGTTCAAGG
>CAYTQT010000076.1:7077-14214 GCA_964439915.1 uncultured Wenzhouxiangella sp.
TCAAGGCTCAAGGCTCAAGGCTCAAGGCGAAACCAAGATGGCGATTGATATTCGGAAAAAGCATGCAAAGACACTGCAGGAGGCGCAGCAGGTGGCTGATGACCTGGCTCGCGACCTGGCCGACAAGTTCGCCGTCCACTACGAATGGCAGGGCGATACCCTTGTCTTCGAGCGCATGGGCGTGAATGGCGAGATCGACGTCAACGATGAAGTCGTCCACGTCCGCGCCCGGCTCGGTTTCCTGCTCTCCTACCTCGAACCGGCCGTCGAGAGGGAAATCAACCGTTATCTCGACGAACACTTCGTGTGACCAGCAAAGTAAAGACTCACCACAGAGACAGCGAGAAAATCACTGAAAAGTCTTTTTCGTCCTCTGTGACCTCAGCGCAGCGATAGTGGCGTTGGCGATTTGCAAAAAGGCAAGAAGCCGATGTCAGTTGAGCGTCTGCGCGTGCCTCAGTGGTGAATCGACAATTCTGGTTCAAACGCCGTTGCACAGATAGATACCGAAGCGTTGCTTGCTGGTATCGATCATTTCTTCTTCCACGATCGCATTGCCGCCCAACTCGATGGCCGAGTTGCGGGCCAGGGTGCGGAGTTCCTCGGCGACCTGGGAGGGGCTGCGCTGGACGCCGGCGACGCGATCTCTTACCGACACGGTGGTCTGGCCCAGGCGCTGGCAGTCCAGCGCATCAGGGGGAGCGAGCAGAGCGATGCGGCCCGCGCCGGGCTCGGGCTGGACCCAGGTACAGGCTGAGACGAGGACCGAGATCGCGAGGAGCTGAAGGGCACGTTTCATCAGAATGGCTTTCCTGTCGGGTTGATCGCCTGATCAGACGACCCGGACGGACATGAGTTCCCGCGCTGCTTGCCAACGGGCTTCGAGCGGATTACTGACGATCGCGGCGGCAAGCTGCGATAATAGCGGGTTCACGTCAATCACAGCATCCCGGAGTAAGTCGTCATGAGCGAGTCCATCGTCATTGTTTCTGCCCGCCGCACCGCCATCGGCTCGTTTCAGGGCCAATTCGCTCCGGTGAAATCACCCGTTCTGGGTGCCGCTGCAATTCGTGCCGCCGTGGCCGATGCCGGTATCCCCGGCGACGAGATCTCCGAAGTCATCATGGGCTGCGTGCTGCCGGCCGGGGCCGGCCAGGCGCCGGCACGCCAGGCCACCCTGGGCGCCGACCTGCCGATGTCGGTGGCTGCGACCACCATCAACAAGGTCTGCGGCTCGGGCATGAAGGCCGTGATGCAGGCCCGCGATGCGATCGCTGCCGGCTCGGCGGACATCGTCGTGGCCGGCGGCATGGAATCGATGACCAATGCACCCTACATGATGGATCGCGGCCTGCGCATGGGCCACGTCCAGGCGCTCGATCACATGTTCTACGATGGCCTGCAGAACCCCTATGACGGCAAGATGATGGGCCAGTTCGGCGAGCAGTGCGTGGCCAGGTACGAATTCACCCGCGAGGAGCAGGACGCCTTCTCGGCCGCTTCGGTGGAGCGCGCCACAGCGGCCATGCAGTCGGGCGCATTCGACGCCGAGATCACCCCCGTCACGATCAAGACCCGCAAGGGCGAGATCGAGATCACGCAGGATGAAGAACCACCGCGCTGCAATATCGAAAAGATGTCCAGCCTGCGCCCGGCTTTTGCCAAGGACGGCACGATCACGGCGGCCAGCTCGTCGAAGATCTCCGACGGCGCTGCAGCCCTGGTGCTGATGAGCGAGAGCAATGCAGCCGAGCGCGGCATCACGCCACTGGCGCGCATCGTCGCCCAGGCCACTCATTCCCAGGAGCCGGAGTGGTTCACGACCGCACCCGTGGGCGCCATGCAGAAAGTGCTCGAACGGGCAGGCTGGAGCGCCGGAGACGTCGACCTGTTCGAGATCAACGAGGCTTTCGCCACAGTGAGCATGGCGGCCATGAAGGAACTCGACCTGCCGCATGACAAGGTCAACGTCAACGGCGGCGCCTGCGCCCTGGGCCATCCGATCGGCGCCAGCGGCGCGCGCATTCTGGTGACCCTGATCCATGCGTTGAAAGCCCGCGGCGGCAAACGCGGCGTCGCCAGCCTGTGCATCGGCGGCGGTGAGGCGACCGCCCTGGCCGTCGAGCTGGTCTGAGCGAATGACTGATCGGGTCCAGGTCGTCGAGGTCGGTCCACGCGACGGACTGCAGAACGAGCCCTACACCATTCCGACCGCGGTCAAGGTCGAGTTGATCGACCGTCTGTCCGCCACCGGTCTGTCGGTGATCGAGGCAACCAGCTTCGTGCGCGCTCCTGTCATCCCGCAGCTGGCCGACGCCGAACAGGTCTACACAGAGATCAGCAGGTCTCCCGGCATACGCTATCCGGTACTGGTGCCGAATCTGCGCGGATACGAGCGAGCCCGCGCGGTGGGTGCAGCTGAAATCGCGGTCTTTACCGCTGCCTCGGAAGCCTTCAATCAGGAAAACATCAACTGCAGCATCGAAGAATCGATGGCGCGCTTCGTCCCGGTCATCGAGCGCGCCACCGAAGACGGCGTACGAGTGCGCGGCTATGTCTCTACCGTTCTCGGCTGCCCCTACCAGGGCGAGGTGCCGGTGGCCGAGGTCGTGCGCGTCTCGCGCGCCCTCTTCGATGCCGGCTGCGCCGAAGTCTCGCTCGGCGATACCATCGGCGTCGGCACGCCAGCCCAGGCCCGCGACATGGTGCGCGCCGTCGCCGAGCACATCCCGATCGAAAATCTCGCCGTGCATTTCCACGACACCTACGGCCAGGCTCTGTCCAATATCCACGCCTGCATGGACGTCGGCATCCGCATCATCGACTCGTCCGTCGCCGGACTCGGCGGCTGCCCTTATGCCAGAGGCGCGACCGGCAACGTGGCCACGGAAGATGTGGTCTACATGCTCAACGGACTGGGAATGGAGACCGGCGTCGACCTGCAGGCTCTGGCCCGTGTCGGCGACTGGATCGCCGGCGAACTCGGCCGCCCCCGATCAAGAACGGGCCAGGCGATCCTGAAGCGGAACTAGCTTTTGGTTTGTGGCTGTCCTCTGTTTGCTTGTGGATACGGATGATCCTTACACCCGGAACCGCTGGCCGGCCTTGATACCGAAGCACTGCTTGGCATGACCTGAAACAGCTAGATCGAGCTGGTTCAGTGGACCGGGGAGCAGCGCAATCCAATGAAGCGTGGCAATCTGTTGGTTCGGTCCGATACCGGAGAAAGATTGCCGGAGGCAGTCTTGAGGCTTTCAAACCTCTCTGATCGTTGGCTCCGACAGGTCCGGGGCACCGAATCCAAGTACTACCGCGCCATCGGGTCGACAGAAGCCTTGATGGCTAAAGCCGACGAGCTTGGGCAGTGTTGGATGCAAGGGGTTTCGGGGGAACGGGCCTGGATGATTCTTCGCTCACAGACGGAATAACTCAATCCCAAGTCCTGAATCCGCCGGGACAGTAAGTCGACTGGCGAGTTGGCGTGCACTTTTCGCAACCACCAGACGTTCTTCGAACCAAAAACACCCTCCTGGGTCTTGTCAAGGCCAATGCGAGCGACACCAGTTCGCTATTCCGTGTCGGCATCCGGTAGCGTACTGATTGCTTTCGGTTCGTGGCTGTCCTGTCTTTGTTTGGGGGTGCCGCGGATCAAGGTCTCCCGGGCAAAGGTCTGGCCGCAGCCAGGGCAGGTGCAGGGCTTGTCGGTGTGGTTTTCGACGATGCGTTCGATGAAACACTTGAGCAGCGCGCCTTTGCCGCCTTTCCTGTATTTGAACAGCCCGTTTTGCTCTGCAGGCACAAGATCAGAACCGCGCGTACGGGTCCCTTCTTGTTGGGTTTGGCCATGGTAACTAGAGCGCCCTTCTATATTCTGCATCGCAATGGGGATGAGTCTATCCAAGTATGTGAGGGTCGGTTTATTGAGGTCCAGCCCGGATATTCGCTAGAAACGCTTTTCATGTAGGATCGAGCATTGCCAGCGGGATGAGTCGATGGATTGCACTTTACGGTTTTTGACGCCTCAAACGCGAGCCTGGCGCTGCCGAATGCTGCTTGCTGCGCTTGTTCTTTTTATGGCGGCGTGTAATGGGCCTGACGCTGCTGAGCTGTCGCTCGACCACGCGCGAACGGTTGACCCACCCTGGGCGATCAAGCCATTCGAGCTGACTGACCAGACTGGCGCGCCGTTCACGCTCGCGAGCTTGGAGGGTCGCTGGACACTGTTGTTTTCTGGCTTTACGTACTGCCCCGATATCTGCCCGGCTACGCTGGGTATCCTGAAGGCTGCGCAAGCGAGTCTGGCTCCGCGTGATGACCTGCAAACCGTTTTTGTGACCGTTGATCCGGAGCGTGATACGGCGGTAAGCCTTGCGGAATATCTTGACTGGTTTGACGAGCGCTGGATTGGCGTGACCGGAGAGCGGTCTGAACTTGACCAGCTGCTGGAAAGTCTGCAGATGGCGTATGTTCGCGTGCCCACCGGAAACAATGAATACACCATGGACCACGCCACGGCGGTGGCCTTGATTGGACCAGACAGCAAGATGATGGCCTTCTGGCCCGCGCCGCTGGACGCAGACCAGGTCGCGGCGGACCTGGCGGCTTTGCCAGCGCTTTAAAAACCTTAAAGCCGCGAGGAGGCCAGTTCCATGTCGGCATGGGCCCAGGCGTTTTCGAAGCGTGCAGCAACCTCATCAGCTTCGTCTTCGCGTTGTTGTGCTCGCAATGCCAGCTCCAGGCCGCGAAGCGACCAGCCGTTTTCAGGGTTGCGGCTCAGCTCGGCGCGGTAAGCGGCTTCAGCGGCTTCGGCCTGGTCGGACTCCAGAAGAATCGCGCCCAGAACCATACGGCCTGGATAATGCCAGCCGGGAGGTTCGTCATAGGGTAGTTCGTCTTCGATGGCAATCGCTGTGTCCATCGCTGCAATCGTGCTGTCCAGATCGCCTTCGTTCCAGGCGAGTTCGGCGGCCAGGGTGCGTTCGGCCACGCGGACACCGTGAATGAGTGAGTATCGGCCCCACACCTGCATGGCCTCGATTGCCGGGCTTTGGGCGAAGTCGCTCAGCCTCGCGTGGTGTTGTTGTGCTTGATCAACCGCACCGCTTTTGAGCGCCGCCATGCCTTGGGCGTATTCCCACATGGCCTGCATATAGGGCAGGTCATCAGCCGGTTCTGGCATGGCCTGAACCTCATCCCAGCGGGCAAAACGAACGCTCGCGAACAGCGGTGTCAAGGCAAAATTCTGCATCGGCTCGAAGCCCGGCAAGCGCATCAGGTCGGGATCGCTCGTGCGATCGCGAGTGGATTGTGCTGCGGCCATGGCGACCTCTTGCTCCCCTGCCATGGTGGCTGCAAACCACATGAAATGATGATTGTGCGGAACGTAGCCCAGCGGATAGATGCCGGGCCCTGGGCGACACGCAGCGAGATACGCGTTATCAGCTTCGATCGCGCGTTGATTGGCAATCACGGCGTCATGCCAACGGCCGACGCGCCCGTAGATGTGGGCCGGCATGTGCACCAGATGTCCAGAGCCGGGGATCAAGGTGCGTAAACGATCAGCCGCTGCCACGCCCCGCTCTGGTTCGTTCGAGGCTTCAACCGCATGGATATAGAGGTGAAGGGCGCCCGCATGGTTCGGATCGCGTTGGATCACGCCTTCCAATACCGCAACGATCGTTTCTGAATTTCCAATCGGGTTGCCGTCGTCGTCCCAGTAGTTCCACGGCTGCAGATTCATCAGTGCCTCGGCATGGAATGACGCCGCGTCGAGATCATCCGGAAATGCGTCGGTCACTCGAGCCATGGCATCGGCATAGGCCTGGTCGAGGCCGGTTCGGTCATCGGGCGGGTTTTCGGCAAAGCGCGAAGACAGCGCCTCTATCCATGCACGCTCCCAAGGCTGGGCCATGGCGGCCAGACCACGCGCGGCCTGCAGGCGCTCCCAGGCCGCCGCGTTGTTGGAAGGATCCATGCCAGCATTGACGTGTGGGCCGAGGACCAGCGCCGAACCCCACCAGCAGATCGCGCAATCAGGGTCAATCTCTACGGCCTTGAGAAACGAGCGCTCAGCGGCTTGGTGGTTGAAGCCCCAGGTCAGCATCAGCGCTTGGTCGAACCAGCGTTGGGCCTCGGCGCTGTCGGTCGTGATCGGGCGACTGTAGTCACCTAGCCCTTCGAGCAAGGTTGCACCCACGGGCGCGATCGGTGGCAAATAGCTTGCCGCAGTTTCTTGAGGTTCGGGTGACAATTCAGGTGACGATTCAGATACCGATTGCGATTGTGGTTGCAAGTCGGATTGGGCGGAAGGTGCGAGGAAGACGACGCCAATGACAATGGCGATTAACAGCGCTACGGCAGCAAAAATCAGGGCCGGACGGTTCATAGCGAACTCCTGTTCTAAAGACCCTTGCGCTGCCCCGAAACAGGGCGGTGAGATGCATCGCATCGCCAAAGCAAGAGACTTCGGCCTTTTTATATACGCCCTGCCAAGAGACAAGTCAATTAATCGGACGGGGCCTAAAACTATTGCAAGACCCTGTTTAGCGCGTTTCGATAGACGTCCCCGAGCATAATTCAACACGCTTGAACAGCACCTGTGTTCTGCCCTTGTTTCGCCGCGTAACAACAAAGGACATCCAGCCAGTCGACGATTGACTTAGCGCTCTTCCGGTTTTCGAAATCGCGCATCTATTGGAGCCGCAGCCGTTTGTGGAAGGCCAGTGGTGGTTGAGTCCACCCAGATTTCAAGAGGTTTTTCTTGACTTGTGAATTACGGACACGCTGAACCACCAGCGCCTGGCTGGTGAATCACGATCCGAGAAGGATGAGATTATTAGGTCTGTGAGCGGAGTATCATCCAGGCCCGCTCGCCTGAGACGCCCTGCATCCACGCATGACGGCATTCCGCACTCGCTTCTTCCGCGCGCCGCGGAAACCACAACTGCTCCATTGCCTATGCTGTCTGCGGTGATCGAAGCTTCTCCCCGTCAGCTGTTCTGATCCGCTTAGGAAGGCTCGGCGTACACAGCGAGTGACGACGTGAAAGCAGCCGAATTCACCGGGCGGTGCGATTTGGGAGCGGGCGCAAGTCATGCGGCCCAGTCTGAACGAGACGCCTTGTCAGCGGAATAGGAA
>CAYTQT010000077.1:0-9786 GCA_964439915.1 uncultured Wenzhouxiangella sp.
CTTCTTCTTCGATGCCTTCTTCTTGGCGGCTTTCTTCTTCGGCTCGGTCGGCGGAGTCGATTCGGCAGCCGCGCCCGACGAGGCTCCTGCGTCAGGGGCTTGTTGCTCGAGTTGGGTTTCTTCGTTGTTCTGCATAAATTGGACCTCCCAGGGTCGCGGTCTTGATAGTTCTATCGTCCTGAACGACGCCCTCGCTCATCCCTCAAGTGGGTCATCCATTCGCGGGCGGCTTGCCTAACTCTACTGTAATTCGCGGCTTGATTAAAGGCGGATAGCGCAGCTTCGTCATCATCGAGGTTCATATGCGCCATCCCGAGCAGTAAATAAGCATTGCCCAATTCGGTCTCGGACAGCCCGCCCAGACTCAATGCCCGGTTCAATGCATCACGCGCAGCTACCCAGCGCTCGAGGTCGATCAGGAGAAACCCACGCTGAACATCGATCCTGCCATCTTCAGCGACCGCACCCGCATTCTCGTAGGCCACCAGGGCCTTGTCGAGCTCACGTGCTTCGTACCAGGCACCGCCGACCATTTCCCAATTACGGCGAGTGCTCTCGACGATACCCCGGGCAATACCATCCTCCATCACCTCAGCAGCCTGGCGCGGTGAGTCCTGCATCTGAAGCAGGCTGGCAAGCTGCATGAACTCACTCGAACGATCCAGGAGATCACGGCGCCAGGCCAGCGCCAGCGTTGCCTTCGATTCGGCCGGTTCTTCCAGCTCCATGTACAGCGCCGACATCTGCAGCCAGTAGTTCTTCGTATCCGGGCTCATGTCGATCAGGACCTTCAGAGCATCGATGGCATTGCGATACTCGCCGAGCTCGACGTGCATCGCGAACTTGAGCTGATACCACTGCTCCTTGGGTTCATCGGCCAGAGAAATCGCGCGGTCGACTGCGGTGATCGACTGGCGGAACTCATCGAGCTGTGCATGCAGGCTGGCCTTCATCACCCAGACGTCGCTGAGGTTGCCCTGATCGGCTGGCACATTGCAGAACCAGATATCGAGTTCATCCAGCGCCGCTTGAAAACGATCCATGCTGTAGTGGATGTTCGCGACTACCAGGATCATGTCGAAATGCTGCGCGTTGTCCATGGTGTCGAGCTGAATCGCCCGTTGATAGAGTGTCAGCGCTTCCTCCTCCCGCTCCTGAGCCATTCGCACATTGGCCATGGTCTGAAGAACGAGCGCCAGCTCGTAGTCGTTGCGGCTGACTCGATCGAGCATGGCTTCGAGCTCCGGATAGGCTTCGTCATATCGCTCTTCGCCGATCAGCTCGTAGATCTCCTCCATCCTTTCATAGGTGCCGGGAGTCAGGGCACGACCAGGCACCCGGCGCTCGATGCCGCACACACTGGCGTCGCTGGCCTGAGTATCGAGCAGCCGCTGGCCTGTTTGTGCCTGTAGCGGTCCGGCCAGGCCGATCAGCATGACCGCAGAACAAAGAACCAATCGCATCATTGCAGGCTGTCCAGGTAAAACTCGATGGTCTGAACGGCAGTCCGTGTCGTCGCGACACCATCTTCGACACGGGGCTTGAACTTCCAGCGCACAATCGCACGCAGCGCTGCACGATCGAAGATCCGTGGCGGGCTGGAGTCGATCACCCTCGGGTCACGGACGGCACCGGTCTCATCGATGGTGAACTCGATCGTGACATAGCCTTCGATGAAGTTCATCGCGGCACTGCGCGGATACTGCGGCTGGATACGCACCAGCGGAATGATGTCGCCATCTTCGCTGCGCTGAAAATTGCTCAGATTAGTCAGCGCCGGACCGGTACCCCGCATCGAAAGACCGAGGTCGATATTCGACAGATCGAGATCCGGCATCTCCAGGGTCTGTGCCTCCATCTGCGCGATCTCCATCTCTGGCGGCGGCGGTGGTCGATCGGGCGGCGGCGGAGGCGGCGGACGACGGCGATCGCGTGTCTGGACATCATCATCAACGTCAACCGGGCCGAATCGGATGCCGGGCGGCGCCTCGGTGACGGGACGGTCTCCGGCATTGCCGGAAATCAAGCGATGCATCAGATAGAACGCAGACAGGGTGACCACGATGGCGACGATCACTGATACGACGTAGCGAATTCCCGGATGCATCAGTTACCTCCCGTTCTGTTCCTCGGTCGAAATCGAGATCCGGCTGATCCCGCCGAGCTGGACCTGATCCATGACCTCGATCACGAGACCGGAACGGGCCCCCCGATCGGCCAGGATGATGACCGAGCTTTCGGGGTTTTCGGCCCGCGCATCTTCGACCTCGAAACGCACTTCGTTGAGTCCGATCTGCTGACGGTTCATCCAGATTTCATCATTCGGCCGGATTGCGATCAGAACATTGGCCTGCGGTCGGGCCTCGGTCGAAAGCGCCGTCGGCTTGTCGACCTCGATCCCTGTTTCACGGATGAACGAGGTGGTGACGATAAAGAAGATCAGCATGATGAACACGATGTCGAGCATCGGTGTGATGTTGATCTCGGGTTCGTCCTTGCTTGCATGTCTGCGGGCCATCGACGGTCAGTCTTCCTTTATTCGTAGCGCAGCAGATCTTCGAGCGCGCCGGCTTCGACATCAGCCTTGCGCTCGAGATAAGAGCCGAAATAGACCCCGGACAGCGCCGCGATCATTCCAGCCATGGTCGGAATCGTGGCCTGGGAGACGCCCGAGGCCATGGCCCGAGCATTGCCGGTACCAAAGATCGCCATCACATCGAACACCGCCACCATGCCGGTGACCGTGCCGAGCAGCCCGAGCAGGGGGCAGATCGCGATCAGGGTCTGGATGGTTCGGATATTCGCTTTCATCTCCGACTCCATCCGGCTGACCATCTCTTCCTTGATTCTTCCCGCATGCCAGGAACGATTGTCATCCCGCGCCTGCCATTCCTTCAGAATCTCGCGCCGGCGAACCGGCATCACTCGATAGAAATACCAGAGGCGCTCGACAATCAGCGTCCACATGACGAGCAGCACGGCCATGATCGCCCAGAGCACATCCCCGCCGAGCTCGATCAGCTCGCGGATGGCCTCGAAGAGGCTAGCTAGCGCGACCATGGCGCTGCTCGGCCAGGCGAGCAATGATGCCCGCGGCCTGTTCTTCGAGAATCTGGATCAGGGCACGTGCACGACTGTGCAGCAGGCTGTGGATGATGGTCAGCGGAATCGCGACCACCAGGCCCAGCACCGTCGTGATCAACGCCATGGAGATGCCGTTGGCCATCATTCGCGGGTCGCCGGTGCCGAACAGGGTGATCTGCTGGAAGGTCAGGATCATACCGACCACGGTACCCAGCAGACCGACCAGCGGCGCGATCACGTAGAGCACCTTGATCAGCGGCAGGCCCGCTTCCATCGGCGCGGTCTCGCGCAGGATCGCCTCGTCGAGCTTGAGTTCGAGCGTCTCGACATCCTGATCGGGGTCATCCTGGTAGACCTTGATCACGCGACCCAGGGCGTTGTTATCGCTCCCCTCACTCTGCTTGAGCTGGCGTTTGATCGCCCGTCCCCGGGTGAACAGCACAAAGCCCTTCCACAGTGAGAACAGCAGACCGATCAGACCCAGGGCAATGATCACATTGCCGACCGGCCCACCCTGACGACGACGCTCTTCCCAGGTCGGAGAGCGGACCACCTGCGCCAGGATCGCCCCGCGCGTGCCATCGATCGCCATATCGGTGACCTCGCCCGGCTGAGCATCCTGCAGATTGGCGGCCATCGCCTGGAATCGGGCCTCGGGCTGGCGCGGCAGCTCCATCAGCTCCTGGGCATCGGCATTCCAGGTCAGAAACTTGCCGTTGGACAGGGCATTGAAGACACCGATGCGAACCACCTCGCGGCCGGATTCGAGCTGACCGTCCTGGTCGACCACCGGTGCCGTGAACCGGACGATCCGACCGGACTGGTAGATTTCCTGGACCATCTCGAGCCACATCCTGGACAGCTCCTGAGAGGTCGGCAGCTCGCGGCGCTGGGCCAGCTCGGCCAGATACTCCGCCCGACCGGGCAGCTGAGCGCTGACCATGGACTCCTCGATCACGGTGCCGACATCGCCGGCAACCTGACGGACCACACCGAACAGCTCGCCGAGGTTGCCCATGCGCTCGTCGAGCGTGGTTTCAAGCTCGACCAACTCGAGCTCGTTGGCGTCGAAAGCCGCTCGAAGGCGCTCGGATCGCGTTTCCTCAGCCCGCAGTTCGGCGAGCGCCTCATCCAGGAGCTGACGCTGATTGGCTCGCTCGCGGATGAAACGCTGCAATCGCTCCTCGTCGATCCGTGCTTCGGCCGAGGCGGCGCGTTCGACTTCACGCAGCAGATCCTCCAGGGATTCTGACTCCTGGGCGTGGCCTGCCAGGGGTGCCAGGAACAAGGCCGCGATGATCCAAAACACTCTGACTCTCATGATCAATTCTCCGCAGGAACAGGCGCAGGAACCGGCAGGCGGATCAGATCCGGCGCCACCTGATTGCGCGCAATCGCCAGGCCGTCACTGACCGGCAACCGGTATTCGGGGTCGAGCGTTTCGTAGCGGCGGGTGTTCGGATTCCACCAGCCGGTCTCGGTGCCGTCGGTGGACTGCCAGAACAGCAGCGTCCGACCGATACGCAGGAACTGGACCCGCTGCCCGTCGTCCAGCTCGCCCGCGTAGGCCTCAGTGGTCCGCCCATATTCGATTTCGGTCTGATAGGCCTCGATGATCAGGCGGTATTTCTCCGAGGTGGTGATATCCGAATCATCGAGCATGTCGACCAGGCGGCGCGCACGTTCCTTGCGCTCTTCCAGGCGGAACGGCATATCGGCATCGACCAGACGGCCGAGGCGCGTCGCCATGTCGATCATCAGCGGCACGACATCACGGTTGGTGGCCTCCAGACCCTCGAGCTGCTGATTGATCGATGCAATCTCGTTCTGCTGACTGGTGACAATGGCTTGAAGCTGGTCGTTGTAGATTGACAGGCTCTCTGTTTCGCTGATCGTTCGGCGATACTGGTCGACAAGGCGCTGGGTTTCATCATCGACGCGATTGATCTGCTGCTGTGCCTGCGCTGCATCGCGGGTGATCCGGGTTTCCACGTTGATCGATTCATCCAGCACCTGGGCGGAGAGCCCGGCCATACAGAACGCCAGCGCCAACCCTGGAAGGACCCTACGCGATAAGGAATTCGAATCTTGAAACATGTTGCTATCCGCCCTGCTTGGTCTTGATGGTTTTCAAAGTATGAACATCTTTCGTACGAAGCTCACCCTAGGTAGGGTAGCGCGCAACCGCGACAAAAGAAAGCACTAGTCTGTGCACCCCCCAACACGAGCTCAGGGAATCACTAGTTTAATGAATTCAACCAGCAATAAATCACCTTCAGCGCAGGGTCTCCAACCCTGCGGCCTGCTGCGCCGACTGGCGGCCATTCTCTATGACGGCCTGTTGCTGCTCGGCATCGTTCTGCTCGCCACTCTGATCGTGGTCATTCCCAGCGGCACCGAGGTGCCTGCCGGCAGCGTTTTCTTCCAGCTCTATCTGCTGGTGGTCTGCTGGCTCTACTTCGCGCTGGGCTGGCGCAAGGGGCAGACCCTCGGCATGAGCGCCTGGCGAATCGAGATCCACGGTGACGGTCAGCTGCCGAGCTGGATGGCAACGGTGGCGCGCTTCGCCATGGCCCTGGTCTCCTGGGCCTGTCTGGGACTCGGCTTTCTCTGGAGTCTGTTCCGCCCGGACCGGGCGACCTGGCACGATCTGGCCTCCGACACCCGCCTTCGGGTCCGCCCGAAGCCGATCGGCAAATCGCCCTGACTGGCGCTCGATGCCCGCTCGACATCGAACCCGCTGAAGTCCGCGGGCTGATCGAACGCCAGCGCGGGCTGCGACCGTGATCATGACGATCTGCGCCGCAGCAGGGCCGCCGCGATCACGGCCACCGACAGGGCGGGCAGCAGCAGGGTCAGCCACAGCGGAGCCGGCACGACGCCTGCCACACCCTGGGCAAGGCGAATCAGCACGAAAAAGACCAGGCCCACTGTGACACCGATAAACAGATTGAGACCCGGGTTGCGCTGTCGCATCCCGGCAAAGACAAAGGGCAATCCGATCAGCACCATAGCCAGCACATTCAGCGGCCAGTACAGGCGCTCCCAGAACGCCTCGCGATAGCGCGAGGTATCCAGTCCGTTTTCCTCGAGCAGCAGACGCATGGCCGCCAGGTCGGTCATCGACAGCAATCTGGGTCGAGACACCGTGGCTTCGAACAACTCCGGTCGCAGGCCGGAATCCAGGCGCAGCGAATCCAGCCTCTCGGGCTCCTCCTGGCTCAGAGGGTCGAGACGACGTACGGTTCCGAGCTGCCAGGCACTGCCGTCATGCCGGGCATCCTCGGCGTACAACAGCGGCCCGGCGCGTCCGACCGAATCGAGCGTATAGATCTGCACATCGCCGAACAGCAGCTGATTGTCGTCGACCCAGATCGACAGTCCGATCCGCAGCATCCGGTCACGATCACGCAGCCACAGCACGCCCTCGCGCCCGTGCTGGATCTGCCCGCTTCTGGCCTGCTCCCGATCCGCCCGGGCCTGAGCCTCCAGACCGGGAATCAGCCATTCGGCGACCGCAAACAGCAGGACCAGACACAGGCCCACTGCCAGCAGAACCCGATTCAGGATGCGCCCGCGATCGAAGCCAGCGGCGCGCATGGCAACCAGCTCATTCCCCGCAGCCAGCGTACCCAGGCCAATCATCACGCCGATCAGGGCGGCAAACGGGAAGATATCGTAGAGTCGCCGTGGGGTCGTCTGGGCCAGATACACCACCATCTGAAGCCCCTGATACTCCCCACCCAATGATCGGGCCTCACGAAGCAGCTCGACCAGGGTATAGAGCCCCAGCAAGAGCAGACTGACCAGGGCGATCCCCTTCAGGACCTGGGTCACCAGATAACGGGTCAGACGCGGGCCCGAGATCACCATCGCCGCCATTGCCTGAGCAGAAGCACCATCACACCGGCCAGAACCAGCGCATGCAGCGGCCACAGGCCGGGACCGCCGGCCAGCTCGCGACGCTCCAGCCAGACCAGCGCTGCATACAGGAGATTGGTGTAGACCAGGTACAGCAGCAGGGCGAACACGACCGCGCCGAACCGCCCCTGCCTAGGACCGGCCTGCGCCAGCGGGACGGCCAGCAGGGCCAGCAGCAGCGCCGCCAGCGGTGAGGCCCATCGCCAGTGCCATTCGTGGAAGCGCGCCGGTGAATTCAGCGGCAGAAGGTCGGGCAGGGGCAAGCTCAGCTCGGCGGTCTGTCCCACGCTGATCTCCGGTGGCGGCAGGCGAACATCGTTGCGCATGAACTCGATCTGGCGGCGCTTGGCCGAGGCCAGCTCGTTGACATGACGAAGCTGGCGACCCTCATACAGCGTCAGGTAGGGCCGCTGATCGCCCTCGTCGATCCAGATCCGGCCGCTAGGGGCGCTGAGAACCTCGGACTCCGAACCGTCATCGAAGTGCACGAAGACCTCGCTGAGCAGACCGGTCTCGCGCTCGATCGAACCGACATAAAGCGTGATCCGACCCTCGTCCAGCCGGTCGAACTGCCCTGGCCGGATGCCGGAAACCAGAGCCGTGCGCGCCAGATCGATCATCAGCGCGGAGCTGCGCTCGTAGGCCGCAGGACCGGCCCAGCCCGACACCGCCAGCAAACCCGCTGACCACAGCATGGCGAGCAGGGCGATGGGCGCCAGGACGGCCGAAAACGACAGACCCGAAGCCCGCTGGACGGCCAGTTCGCTGGACTCACCGAGACGACCCAGCCCCATCAGAATACCGACCATCAGGGCCAGCGGACCGACCAGCAGCAAGGCCTCTGGAATCCGCAGGAACAGCAGCCAGAACACGCTGGCCGTGGGCAACTGTCCCTGGGCGGCATCACCGAGCAACTCGGCCAGAAAAAGCGCCAGGATCACGCCGACGAAGACCACCAGGCTCATCAGGCAGGCCTGGGCCACCTCGCGCAGTATGTAGCGCTGCAGAATCATCCAAACCGGGCCGACGAGCAGCCCCGACAGGCCGGCCCGGGCCCTGACCGCCACAGGGGCTCAGCGCCTGATCCCGCTATCGCGGCTGGAGTGACCAGCCCGAATAATCCATGAATTCGCGCGAGGATCCTGCAGGGTATTGTTCGGGCTGGGGCTGGGCAGCGGGGCATGTCGTTGGCAATCGAGGCGGTTACAATGTCGGTTGGGGTGGGGTCAGCAGGGCTTGCCGGATCGGACTGCAGCGCAAGAACCCGGGTCGACTCTGCCGACGATCGTCTCATCGAAGCCAACAGGATTCCAGCCAATGCAGTTTACAACCCGAACCGACTCGATCTCACAACTTTCTACCGACGCCCTGATCATCGGCATCGCCGTCGACCAACCCTTCGAGGGCGCGCTGGAGCAGATCAATCATGCCAGCGAGGGCCTGCTCGAGCAGCTCGACCAGGCCGGCGAGCTTCCGCGCAAGACCGGCAAGACGCTGGTTCTGCATCGTCCCCGCGGGTTGGCTGCGGCGCGCCTGATCGTGGTCGGACTCGGCAAGGCCGACAAACTCGACGGAGTCGTCTTCGTCAAGGCGGCCCTGGCCGCCGGTAAGGCGCTGCGCCAGTCGCGCGCCGCGAACGCGCACTGCCTGCTGAGCGAGACACCGGTGCGCGGTCGTGATCGAGACTGGGTGACGCGCCATACGGCCCTGGCCCTTGCCCATTCGAACTATATCTATTCAGCGACGAAGAAAGCCGAGAAGGATGCCGCGCCGGCCACCGAATCGGTCAGTTTCCCCGAACATGAGAGCGCGGGTCGCCAGCTTGCCATGGCCTCGGCCCTGGCGGCAGGCGTTCAGACCGCGCGTGACCTGGGCGATCTGCCCCCGAATGTCTGCACACCGATCTACCTGGCCGAGATCGCGACCCGGCTGGCCGAGGAGATCGACGGCCTGGAAGTCGAGATCCTCGATGAGGACCAGATGGCCGAACTCGGCATGAATGCCCTGCTGGCGGTCGGACAGGGCAGCGTCAACCCCTCGCGCCTGATCCGGATGCGCTGGCGCGGCGGAAAGGACAGCGATGCGCCAATGGCCATGGTCGGCAAGGGCGTAACCTTCGACACCGGCGGCATTTCCATCAAACCGCGCGAGCTGATGGAGCAGATGAAGTTCGACATGTGTGGTGCCGCCTCGACGATCGGCGCGATCGAGGCCGTGGCGCGTCTCGGACTGCCGATCAACGTCGACGGCGTGGTCGCTGCGGTCGAGAACATGCCCGACGGCAAGGCCTATCGGCCGGGCGATGTCATCACCGCGATGAACGGCAAGACCATCGAGGTGCACAACACCGATGCCGAGGGCCGGATGATCCTGGCCGATGCGATCTACTGGACCGGCCAGAACAGCAAGCCAAAAGCCATGGTCGATATCGCCACCCTGACCGGCGCCTGCGTGGTCGCCCTGGGCCACCATGCCAGCGGCGTGATGACCCAGAACGACGAGCTCGCCGCCGAAATCCTCAGCGCCGGCGATGCCGCCGCCGACCGCGCCTGGCGTCTGCCGCTCTGGGACGAATACCAGGAGCAGATCGAAACCCCGTTCGCCGACATGAAAAACCTCGGCGGCATGCCGGCCGGCAGCATCACCGCCGGCTGCTTCCTGTCGCGCTTCGCCGACGGCCAGCGCTGGGCCCATATCGACATCGCCGGCTCGGCATGGCAGTGGGGCAAGCCCGAATCCGCCACCGGTCGACCGGTGGGTCTGCTGGTGGAATGGCTGGTC
>CAYTQT010000077.1:9886-14150 GCA_964439915.1 uncultured Wenzhouxiangella sp.
GCCTTTCGCCTTCAAATGCGCGTTGACTTCTACGAAATGTCCGGCCGATTCAGCGATCCGCTGTTTGTGGCCACTGTGCTGGTCGGGCGGGCCTGGCCCGAGGCCCGGACGATCGCGATCGTGGCGCCTCGCGCACAGTTGAGTGAACTGGACCATCGGCTGTGGGCCGAGCCGGAGGGTCGATTCCTGCCGCATGGGATCGACCAGAAGCAGGCCCCCATCCTGCTGGCGGAGGATGCCCCCGACCGGGCCGAGGTCCTGATCAACCTGGACCCCGGCGCACCGATGCCGGGCGGTCACTTCGAGCGAGTCCTCGAACTCGTACCGTCGGATGAGTCGACACGCGAGAAGCTGCGCGACCGCTGGCGGGCCTGGAAGCAGCGCGGCGCCGAAATCAAACATCACGTCCTCAAATGATCGGGAAGGACGCTCCCGATCAGCGACTCTTTTTGTCTTTAGAAATCAACAAAGGCAGGTCCGGCGGGTAATCTCTTGTCTTCCCGCATCGGCGACCGTACACTTGCGACCAGCTCGCATCCAAGCGCTGGGAGAACGTTCCGTGTCAAATAGCCACCCCTTTCGTCTCTCGCCGTTTTGCTGGCTCGCCGGCGCGCTGCTGTTCGCCAGCCCGGGGCCCGGACAACAGCTCAGCGCCGCACCCCTCCCGCTTTCCCCGGATTTTCTGCCGATCGAAGCTCCGCCGAATGGCGCCTTCGGCATCGGCCTGAACATGAAACCGAACCAGAACGGCGGCTTCGTGTTTCAGTACCTGAACCAGCTCGGAGGACTGTTCAGCATGCACAGTGAGAATACTGGTGGCGATTACCAGTACCTGACCTGCGCGAACAGCAATCCGGGCGCCGGTGAGCCCGACCATGTGATTCCAGCCTTTCCCTCGGGCACGCTGGTCGACGCCAGCCTCGCCTCCGGCGACTGCTTCTTTGCCTCCAACACAAGCCAGGGGAGACTGCTCTCCGCCGACTTCGGCGGCGCCGGCGGGTTCATCGCCGTGCGTGAAGATCGTTTTTCCGGCGATCGCTACGGCTTCCTGCTCGCCCGCATCGACCCCGACGGCACGCTGCAGATCCTGTCTGGAGCGATCGAAAGCCAGGACGATGTTGCGATCGAGACCACGCCCGAACCCCAGACAGTGTTCCGGGATCGATTCGAATCGCTGGCCGTTTCCCTTCAAGAGCCACGCCCGGGAGATGACTCATGAGCACCGACAACACGTCCCGCAGGGGCTTTACGACCGGCCGCATGACCACCTACCTGTCGCTATCGGCGGCGAGCGTGATCGCGACCGATGCCGCGGCCGAAGTGGTCCATATCCCTGCCGGGAATCTGCCGGTCGAGATCATCAACAACGACCAGTTGTTCCTGCGCTTTTCCCTGCGGGCGCCCGGCGGCGAGAACCTCTACGATTTCGAGTTTGCTCCGGAAACCGCTTATGGGGGAACCTTCATGCCGTTCAGCGGCAATCAGGGCACGGCCCAGATTCTGGTCAGCACCGAGAATCGGCCCGCTGGCGTTGCCACGTCGGTCGGACCAGGCACCACGATCGACGACAGCCTGGCAGACCCGAATGATCGTTTCTGGTCGAATGGCTATGCCATCGATCCCGACGATTTCGATGGCTCACGCCACTACCTGCCGGTTCGTTTCGGGCCACAGGACAATCGCAACTACGGCTTTATCGAACTCGAGATCACGCCGGACCGGAGTCTGCGTATTCTCGATGCGGCCTGGGAGACGCTGCCCGAGGTGCCGATCACCACGCCGTCATCAGCCCTCGACGATGCGGCCCTGAGCGCCCTGGCCGGTGGCGACGAGGCGGTCGACAGCCTGCGCAGGCAGGACTGAAGGCGGGCGCCGAACCGGAAAACCCATGCGCCTGATCCTGGTCGATGTGCCGGGGCTGGACTGGCCCCTGATCGACACCCTGGGCGGCGAGCATCCGGCAAGCTGGTTCAGCGATGTGCGCCGCAACGGGGCCCATGGCGCGCTGACCGGCTTCGTGCCGGCCATCGATGAGCCCCTCGCGACCAGTCTGGTTTCTGGTCAACGCCCCCCCGAGCACGGCATCCACGGCGCATGGCGGCTCGACGGAGAGCAGATCCGCCCGCAGCACGCGGGTGACAGTCGCTGTCCCTGTCTGTGGGATACGGTGGCTGCAAGCGGCCGCCAGAGCCTGGTCATCGACTGGCCCGGCTTTCCGGCGCTGGAGGTTTCCGGTGTCTGGGTGGCACCTGCCTGGTTCGATCATGGGCGCGTCGAAGGCCTGAGCGATCCGGTCCTGACCCGCGAACTGACCGAGCTGCGCCTCGATGCCGCCGCCATGAATCCCGCCAGCCTGCTTCCTTTCATGCGCGACCCGCAGAGGTCGGCACGACGCCCCGAGTCCGCCGTGCTCGCATCCGCGGTGGCTCGACACGCCAGCGTTCAGTCCACGACCACCCGCCTGATGAAGCGCGAAGACTGGTCGCTGCTGCTGCTGCGCTATGACCTGATCAGCCGCCTGGCCCCGCGCTTCATGGCCCATGCGCCTCCGGCCCTGGCACAGGAATCCGAGGCTGAACTCTGGTCCGGCGTGATCCCGGCCGCGCTGCGCCTGATCGACCTGAGCCTGGCGCGTCTGGCCGAGCTGGCCGGCGACGAGACGGCCTTTCTGCTGGTCTCCTGCTTCGGTACTCGGCAGGGTAGCCGGCGCCCCTCACCTGGCGCGCCGGCCGCTGCCTGGCAGACCGAGCAGGGATTGGTCGGCCTGACCGGTCCAGGTGTGGCGCCAGGCGTGCGCACCTGGGGTGCCGATATCACCGACATCCTGCCCACGGCTATGCGTCTGCTCGGCTCAGGACCGCCGGAACGACTTCCGGGCCGCTGTCTCCAGGAAGCCTTCTTGTCCGCAGGGACTGCAAACGAATACCCCCTCGAGGGTCCGCCCATCGAGCGCGCGCAGGCTGTCCCCGTGACCGGAGCGCCTACCTGCCACGACGCGCCGCCCGAGCGCTCCGAGCTGGTTCGCGAACTCGATCGTCGCGAGGCCATGGCGCGTCTGCAGGCCGGCGATGCTGCCGGCGCCAGGCCGCTGCTCGAGCGCCTGCACCAGGCCGCGCCCGATGATCGGCGCATCCAGCTGCATCTGGCCCGGTGTCTGTTTGCCCTCGGCGAGTCGGCGCACGCCGCCGATCTGGCTCGGGCTTTCCTGGTTGACGGCGATCAGGAGCCACGCGCGCATCTGATCCTCGGACTGATCGAGCTGGAGCAACGGCGACCCGATCACGCCCTGACCCATTTTTTCCAGGCCGAGCAGACCTGCACCGACAGTGCTATCGTGCACAGTCGGATCGGCGAGGCCTACCTGCTGACCCGGCGGAGCGAGGAGGCCCGACGAGGCTTCGAACGCGCCCTGGCCGTGGACCCTCACCATGCGCCAGCTCATGACGGCATGGCGCGCGCCTGGCTGCAGGACGAACACGACGAGCTGGCCGTCGAGTCCGCCCTGGCGGCCATCGACATCGACTACCGCCAGGTCTCGGCACATTTCCACCTCGGCGTCGCGCTGGCCCGTCTCGAGCGCTTCGACGAAAGCGTGTCGGCGTTCAATCAGTGTCTGGCGCTCGAACCCAACCGGATCGAAGCACATCAGTGGCTGGCTGAGCTGCATCGGCGCGTGACCGGCGACCTGCTGCAGTCGGCCCGCCATCAGCACATCGTCGATCAACGCGGGCGAGAGGACGAGGGCTCTGGTTCGAGACCGCTGCCAATCTGAAGTCTGCCTGCCCGGGTCGGTTCGGGCCCTTGCCGCGAGCACGACTTGTTAGAATCGCGCTCCACGCAGCCTGCCTCCGGACCGAATGATCTGGAAGCGGCGTCAGATCGGCGCGCCGCAGCACGCCATGAAGGGATCGGAACGGGACATGGAAAAGACATACAACCCCCACGACATCGAACAGCGCTGGTACGAGCGCTGGGACAGCGAAGGCTGCTTCAAGCCGACCGGCAAGGGCGAGCCCTACACCATCCTGCTGCCGCCACCGAACGTCACCGGCACGCTGCACATGGGCCATGCCTTCCAGCACACCCTGATGGATGCGCTGATCCGCTATCACCGCATGCAGGGTCGCGACACGCTGTGGCAGGTCGGCGTCGACCACGCCGGCATCGCGACCGAAATGGTCGTCACCCGCCAGATCGAGGCTGAAGGCGGCAAACGCGACGACTACAGCCGCGAGGACTTCATCGACCGGGTCTGGCAGTGGAA
>CAYTQT010000078.1:0-13953 GCA_964439915.1 uncultured Wenzhouxiangella sp.
GCCCTGAGCGCCAACGGCAAGGTCCTGGTCACCGGCTGCATGGGGGCCAAACCGGAAGAGATCCTGAGCATCCACCCCAAGGTCCTGGCCGTCAGTGGCCCGCACCAGGCCGATGCAGTGATGTCGTCGGTCCATCAGCACCTGCCACGCCCCCATGATCCGAGGATCGACCTGGTGCCGCCCGGCGGCCTGAAGCTCACTCCAAAACACTACTCATACTTAAAGATTTCAGAAGGTTGCAACCATAAGTGCAGCTTCTGCATCATCCCCGATATGCGTGGGAAGTTGCGCTCGCGGCCGCTCGGCATGGTGATGCGAGAGGCCGAAGCCCTGGTCGAGCGCGGCGTCGGCGAGCTGTTGGTCATCTCGCAGGACACTAGCGCCTACGGCGTCGATATGAAATATCAGACCGACTACTGGCGCGACCGTGAGTACGAGACGCGAATCTACGATCTGGCCAGGGCCCTGGGTGAACTGGATGCCTGGGTTCGTCTCCACTATGTCTACCCCTATCCGCACGTCGATCATCTGATCGGCCTGATGAACGAGGGCTGCATCCTGCCCTATCTGGACATCCCCTTCCAGCACGGCAGCCAGCGAGTACTGAGGGCGATGCGTCGACCGGCGGCCTCCGAGAACACGCTGCAGCGTATCCAGAACTGGCGCCGCGAATGCCCCGAGTTGATCATCCGCTCGACCTTCATCGTCGGCTTCCCGGGAGAAACCGAGGAGGAATTCGAAGAGCTGCTGGACTGGCTGCGGGAAGCTCAGCTTGATCGGGTCGGTGCATTCGAATACTCACCGGTCGAAGGCGCCCGCGCCAACACCCTGCCCGACCCCGTTCCGAAGGCGCTTCAGCAGGAACGCTGGCAACGCTTCATGGAAGTTCAGTCAGAGATCAGCGCGCGACGACTTGAGCAGCGCGTCGGCGGCACAGAACCCGTCGTCATCGACAGACTGGAGGGCGATGTGGCCATTGCGCGCAGCTACGGCGATGCGCCCGAGATCGACGGACAGGTCATCGTCGAGCACCCGGGCGAAGTGTCCGCCGGTGACTTCATCGATGTTGCAATCACCGGTTCCGATCATTACGACCTGTTTGCCCGGCGGGCCGATACGGGCCTACTCCAAAGCGCCTGAACTGATCGACCCTAAGGTGCGGCGATTTCTATCAACACCCGGTCGCTGTAAAAGCCGGCGGGCAGTGCATCATCCGCATCGATATGGATATGCAGGTCATGGCTGGCATTCCAGTTGGGCTGGTCACGATGCAGTCCATGAACGCGTGACAGACTGGCACCCTGGAGCGAGTCGTAGTGGATGCGATAATCTGAGCGGGCGTCCAGCGGTCCGCTCATGAATCCGCCGTTGGCGGACTTGAGGGAGACCACGTAGCCTTGCGGATGATTACAGGTCTCGGTGACGGAACCTACCTTGAGGCCATTCCGGTCTTCGTTCAGGTTCAGGCGAGCGTCCAGATCGACCACCGCGATCTCGCAGACCACGTCGACCATGCCCCTGATCACGATTTCACCGGAGCTCTCTCCCCCTCCAGCCGCGATCACGGGGGAAGCGGTCAGGACCATTGCTGAGAACAAAAGCAGTGCGCAGAATAGACGAGTCATGGGTCAACCCTCTGTTGTTCAGTCATCATTCCGATCGAATCCAGATCTTCGCTCAGCCGCGTCGGCACAGGCCCCCGGGCCTGTAACCATCAACATGCGAATTCCAGGCCTGGATCGTTGGCTATGTGCTGCAATCAATGCTTCTGCCAGCCGAATGAGATGCAATGCTCAGTTTTCCATTATGCTGAAGCGGCTCGAGTGACCGGAATTTTCAGCCTGGGCAAAATCAGGCATCGGTCCGTTGACCATCAATCCATGGACTGCTCTTGAGGAACCCCATCGATGAATATGATCTCGCGTGAACTCCGCATACTCGGATTCCTGATGCTGTTTCTCGGGTCCGGCGCCATTTCCGCACAGGTGACGGTGGGCGATCGAAGCGTCGGCTGCCTCCAAGACCCGGCCTGCATGAATCGCTTGCATCCCGACATCCCCATGGCGGCCCGTGCGGAGCCTGGGGAACGCATCATCTTCAACGCCCGGGATGCCTTCGACCTGAACCTGGACCCGAACGAGTTCTCGAGTGCCGAGGGTATCCCCCGCGAGGGGGTCGGAATCGTCCATGCCCTCACCGGCCCGGTCTTCATCGATGGCGCCAAAGCCGGCGATGTGCTGGCGGTCACTATCGAATCACTCGAACCCGATGCCGTCGGCTGGACCGACGCTGGCCCCTTCGGCTTTGCCGGCGATCAGTTCGGAACTGACCCCCAGTTCATCGTCTGGCGTCTTGATGGGAATCATGCGGTCAGTGATGCCCTGCCCGGTGTGAGAATTCCGAACGCAAGCTTCCCCGGGGTCGTGACCACCCTGCCCGGCGAGGCCTTGCTCGCTTCTGCGCTGGCGCGAGAGAGCGAGCTCCTGGAAGCAGGCGGCACGGTACTTCCGCCCGATGCCAGTGAGGCAGCACCAGCGGCCCTCTGCGGAAACGATGGCAGCGCGTCCTCGGAGTGTCTGCGGACGATTCCGCCACGCGAGCACGGCGGCAACATGGATATCCGCTACATGGCGACCGGAACAACGATCTATCTGCCCTGCTTCATCGACGGCTGCGGCCTGGCGGTCGGCGACTTCCACTACGCCCAGGGCGACGGCGAAGTGGCCGGGACCGCGATCGAGATGGGCGGCACGCTGACAGTCACGACACAGATCGTCGACGACCCCCCCGATCTGTCACACGGCCCGCATTATGAGGGCCCGTCATCGGTGTTGCGCATTCCCTCGGAAACCTTCTACGCCGTGACCGGCTTTCCGATCAAGGACAAGGGCAGCGTCCCCGAGAATCTTGTCTATCTCGACTCACCGAAGATCGCGGAGTTGGGCAATCTCTCGGCCGACATTCACCTGGCTGCGCGAAACGCACTCGACGCGATGATCGACTACATCGTCTCGGAATACGGTTACACCAGAACGCAGGCCTATATGATCGCCTCGGTCGCGGTCGACCTGCGGATCGGCCAGCTGGTCGATGTACCGAACGTCGGGGTGACCGCCATCCTTCCGCTCGACATCTTCGTCCGGCGGGATTAGCCGATTCGAATCTGTGAAGCATCGGCCCCGGCCCCATCAGCCGAGCGATTGAATGCAACTTCAGTTTGCCGAATCGTCAGGACCCAGCGGCAACAATCGCGACTATCTCCTTCGCCTGGCCGATGCACTGCGCGAGATCGGTGCAGACGACGCTCACGTCTTCGACCTCGAACAGCGGGTGCTCGCCTATGGGCGTAGCGGCGACTGACTGGCTCGACTTGCCACCGGCGACTGGCTGGCTCACAATCATTGTGTCCTTTTCACTGGTAGAACCCGATATGAAACGATTCGTCCTGGCTTCAATGACCCTGTCTATCATGCTGTTGCTGCCAATGACGGTCACTGCACAGAACGCATCCGCCGACTGGCATGCATTCATCGATGCCCAGACCGAGTCTCGCTTCGATGACATCGTCGAATGGCGTCGGCACTTCCACCAGCATCCCGAATTATCCAATCGCGAATTCGAAACCGCTGAATACATCGCCGAGTTCCTGCGTGGCCTTGATATCGAAGTCACAACAGGCGTTGCACACACCGGGGTTGTCGGCGTGCTGGTCGGCGGCAGGCCCGGCCCGGTCGTCGGACTTCGCGCCGATATGGATGGCCTGCCGGTGCCGTCGCGCGCCGGGCTGGAGTTCTCGCCCGATGTGATTGGCGAATACCTGGGTGAGGAAGTCCCCGTCTCGCACGCCTGCGGCCACGACACGCATATGGCCATGCTGATGGGCGTCGCCGAAATGTTCGCCGAGCGGCGCGACGAGCTTCCGGGCACGGTCAAGTTCATCTTCCAGCCGGCCGAGGAAGGCGCACCACCCGGAGAAGAAGGCGGCGGCGAATTGATGGTTGCCGAAGGGGTGCTGCAAGATCCGGATGTCGAGGTGATCTTCGGCCAGCACATCGCATCTCTGATGCCTGTCGGCATGATCGGTTTTCGCGCCGGTGGCATCATGGCCGCGGCCGACAGTTTCGTGATCACGGTCAACGGCAAGCAGACCCACGGCTCAACACCCTGGACCGGCGTCGATCCGATCGCCGTCGCCTCCCAGATCGTCATCGGACTGAACATGATCATCAGCCGCCAGACCGAGCTGACCAAGGAAGCCGCGGTGATTTCCGTCGGACGGGTACGCGCTGGGGTTCGCAACAACATCATTCCCGAATCGGCCGAGCTGATCGGCACCATCCGGACCCTGGATACGGCCATGCAGGACAAGATCCATGACGATATCCGCCGTACCGTCGAGCACATCGCTCTGAGCTTCGGCGCCACCGCCGAGGTCGACATTCAGCGCGGTTACCCGGTGACCTACAACGACCCGGAGCTGACCGAAATGATGGCACCGACGCTTGAGCGTGTCGGTGGGGATATGACAATGCGCATCGACGCGATCACCGGTGCCGAGGACTTCTCGTTCTTCCAAAAGGAAATCCCTGGCGTGTATTTCTTCACTGGCGGCCTGCCGCCGGGCACCGACCCGTCCGACGCCGGCCCGCACCATACGCCGGACTTCTACATCGACGAGGACGGCATGCGCACGGGGACAAGGGCACTGGCCAGCCTGGCCATCGACTATATGCTGATGCACGCCGACGACTGAGTCATCACGACAGGCAGTGCTTTAGTTGGCGCCAGTCAGGGAATCCGGCAGCAGCGCTCTCATCGAGCGCTCGAAGCGGTCTCGGAACAGCTCCTCCCTGCGCACCCCCAAGGCACCAATGTCCATCGGTGGTGCCGTGTCCCGGGCGACGGATCCGAGGTGCCGCTGGTATTGACGGTCCGTCGGGAGATCGTTCGTTTCCGGGTGTGCTGCAACCGCGCTTTCACGCAGACCCGAGTCCGTGGCCGGGTGAAAATCCTCGCTGCCAGGATCCACAAAACCCGGTTCCGCGTCCTCGATATTGCCCAGGCCGATCACAATGCTGCCCGTCAGGCTCCCATGCCCTGCCTGCCAGCCCTGCTTCAACCAGTTTCCTGACAACTCGACCGTTCCTGCATCGTTGAGCAGCGCAAGACTGGAACCACTTGCGGTTACAAAAATCGCATTGTTGCGTACGTCTGCGGTTTCATCGTTCGTGGAAAGCCGCAGCAGAGTCGTATTGCCGCTACGAGTGGAATAGACGGTATTGTGATAAAAATGAAGCAGGCCTTTACGATAGTTGGCGGTATTTCCGCTGTCGCCGCCATAGTGAACGATCTGACTGTTGCCCTCGCCCGAGCGCTCGATCAGTACATTGCCGTAGACATGGGTTCTATCGTAATCGGCGTGTGCCGCTGGCGCGCTGCCGCCGTCGACGAGATCGAGCTGACGATTGCCGCTGTCGATCCAGTTGTATCGAACGATCAGACCCGCCGACCGGTCCTTGAGGTTGTTCCCCAGCGCGCCCGGGCGAAGCGGGCCGAAGCGATTGGCCTCATAGGTCAGCCCGATGGCCTCGGTGTAGGCGTTGTGCTCGAAGATACTGCCAACGATGCCGTTGCTGTGGATATTGTTGCCTGCAATCAGGATATCGCGGGTGTCGCCGTTGAAGGCACCGATGAAGAGTCCGTTTCCGGAATCATGAATCTCACAGTCTCGAATGATCAGATTCTGCGCTTTTTCCACGTAGATGGAAGCGGCATTGCTGCTGTAGGTGCTGGTCATGCCCGAGTCGTCGATAAACGTGTAATCAGGGTGCGCCGAGCGGATCTCGAGGCCCTCGATCACGATATGGCTGGGAACGGAATTCGAGGGAACGCTTGATCCGCCCACCTTGATGACCCCGCGCTGCTCTCCCCAGAAATCGAGGGCTTGCCGCGTCACAGCGTTGCGCCCGTCGATCACGGGACGTTCCCCGTTCGGGCCGGGCACGCCGCGCACAATGAGCGGATCGGTCGGGCTACCGCTGACGCCGATGACGAACTTCTCGGCATAGGGCGTGGGGCGATAGTGAATCAGGACGCGATCACCGGGTCCCAGAGACTCCCAGGGAACCTGTGAAATGCTGCCGTAAGCCTGCCCGGGGCCGACGGCATAATCGGTCGCAACGACGGACGTGCAATACAGCAGGACCACAGCGAGTGAGAGGGTGAATCGGCGCATGAGTCTGTCTCTACTCTCTGGCTGGACGACTTGAGGCAGGGAAAGTATAGGCCGCGTGCATGGTCATTGCCAGGAAGCAGGGGCCCTGGGACTGAACGTCAAGAGCGATATACTCATGTTCCTCTCTTCTGAATCCATCCCCTTGATCACCCTCGACCACGTCGCAAAAAGCTATCAACGACAATACGATGCGCTCTCACCGCTCTCGCTGGAGATCGCCTCCGGCGAAGTCGTGGTTCTGCTCGGCTCATCGGGTTCCGGCAAGAGCACGCTGCTGAAACTGATCAATCGTCTCCTCGAGCCCGACGAAGGCGAGGTCCGCCTGAAGGGAAAGCGCGTGCAGGACTACGATCCGGTGATGCTTCGCCGCAGCATCGGCTACGTCTTTCAGGGCATCGGCCTGCTCCCGCATATGAACGTGATCGACAACGTCCTGACCGTGCCGCGGCTGCGCGGTGATGAGGATCAGGCAGCGAGACAGCAGGCCATGGGCTGGCTCGAGCAAGTCCGGCTCGAGCCCGAGCGCTATGCCCACCGCTTCCCCGACGAATTGTCCGGCGGACAGCAGCAGCGCGTCGGCGTGGCCAGGGCTCTGGCGACCGGTGCCGATCTGTTGCTGATGGACGAGCCCTTCGGCGCACTGGATTCCATCACTCGCGACGAGCTGCAGTCGATGCTGATCGAGCTTCAACGGGAGCTGAGCAAGACCGTGGTGTTCGTGACCCACGATCTGTTCGAAGCCATACGTCTGGCCGATCGGATCGTGGTGCTGCACGAGGGCAGGATCGAGCAGATCGGAACACCCTCGGAATTGATCAAGGGCCCGGCAAGTCCCTTTGTCGAGCAGCTGTTCCGCAAGCCGCTGCAAGCCCTCGATCAGCTGCGCGCCTGATGACTGGCACAGGCAACATCCTCATCGAACGCTGGCCGGAACTGGTCGAGAAACTGATCCAGCATCTGCTGCTGACCGGTGTATCGACGGCCACTGCCATCGTCATCGGACTGGCCATCGGGATCCTGCTCAGTCGCCGGCCGGCCGTGCAGGGCCCGATCATGGCGGTGATCAATGCCCTGCAGACGATTCCGAGCCTGGCCATGCTTGCCATCCTGCTGCCGCTGTTCGGCATCGGCACCCTGCCTGCCCTGATCGCGCTGACGCTCTACGCGCTGCTGCCGATCGTCAGGAACACGCTGACCGGCATCGATGGGTTGCCCCCGGAGCTGCTCGAGGCCTGTGACGCGCTGGGCTTTACCGACCGGCAGCGGCTGATCCAGGTCGAGCTGCCGCTTGCCCTGCCAACGATCATGGCCGGCATCCGCACGGCGGCCGTCATCAGCGTTGGCGTAGCGACCCTGGCCGCATTCATCGGGGCGGGCGGGCTGGGCGACTTCATCGTCCGCGGTCTGGCGGTCAACAACAACGCACTTGTACTGCTTGGCGCGGTGCCTGCAGCCCTGTTGGCCCTCGCCCTGGATCGTCTCTTGTATATCCTTGAACAACGACTGCAGCGACGACGTCGCGGCTCCCTGCCGACGGGCAAGGGCTTGGCGTATCGTCGTAAAGGAGCTGCCGTCGCCCTTGCTGCAAGCGTGATCGCGATCCTTGTTATCGGCCTGACAGGCTGGCAGATGGGTAAGGATCCGCGCGCGACGGTTGTTGTCGCAAGCAAGAATTTCACCGAACAGTACATCCTGGCCGAGCTCATGGCACAGATGCTTGAAGGCCACACCAATCTTGAGGTTGAACGCAAACTCAGCCTCGGCAGCGTCTACGTCGTCCACAATGCTCTGATCAATGACGAGGTCGACGTCTATCCCGAGTACACCGGAACGGCCTGGCGCGCGATTCTGGGACAGCAGGATACCTTGACCCCTGCAGCGACTTACGAGCGGGTTCGTCAAGCGTATCGCGATCAATTCGGACTCGACTGGCTAGCGCCCTTTGGCTATGAGAATACCTATGCCATCCTCGTCACGGTCGAGCTTGCGCGCGATAACAAGCTTGAAGACGTCAGCGATCTGGCCGCGATTGCGCCCGAGCTGGTCATTGGATTTGCCTCCGAATTCTACGAACGTTCCGACGGCTTTCCCGCGCTTCGCGATACCTATGGCCTGGACTTCGCAGACACCGCAGAAATGGATATCGGCCTGCTCTATCAGGCCCTTCGCGAGGGCCGCATCGACGTCGCCGCCGGCAACTCCACCGACGGCCGCATCCCGACTTTCGACCTGGTCATGCTCCGGGACGACCGCGGATTCTTTCCGCCCTATGACGCGGCGCCGGTCATTCGCAGGGCGCTGCGAGAATCCCATCCCGAGGTCATCGAGATCCTGGAGCGACTGGCCGGGCGCATCGATGTCGCTGCGATACGAGAAATGAATCGTCAGGTCGATCAGGAGCAGCGATCGGCTGCAGCGGTTGCTGCAGACTTTCTCCACCGGGAGGGCCTGCTGGGCTACCCCAGCGACCGGGCGCAATGACCGGCCAGGCGGACCTGGCCCCTGGCCCTACTCCAGGTCGATCTGGTCGAAGGGAATCACCTGCTCGCGAACCTTTTCACCTTCCGAGTCGTGAACGCTGAGCACCACCATGCGACGGTCCCAGTCGATACCGATCTCGCCGAAATTCTCCTTCGCATAGGCTGCGCCGAGCTGATTGCTGCTCATCTCGTCGCTTTCATCGCGAACGGGTCGATTCAGCGATGAAGCGGTCATTTCGTAGAGCGGATAATCAACCAGCCCCTCCTCCCGATACAGCGCGGACAGGTGTCGATCGCCGGACACCAGAATCACACCACTCGCGCCGCTGGCCTCAAGGAGCTCATAGAGCCTCGACTGTGACAGCGGCAGTTGCTTCCAGGCCTCCCAGCCGTGAGCGTCGGCCAGGACCTGAACGCTCGACACCAGCAGGCGAAGATCAGCCGGTTTGTCCAGCTCCGAGGCCAACCAGGCCCATTGCTCAGGACCCAGCATGTCCTGATCCGGCGCCTCGGACGGGATATAACGCTCCATTCCTGGCGCATTACGGTTCGGAGTCCGGGTCAGGTCGGTGCGGAAAAAGCGGGTATCCAGCATGATGATCTGAACCCGTTGACCGACCGGCCCGAACATCTGTGAATAATAGATGCCGTCCCGGTCCGCAACGGGATGATCGCGCATGCCCCAGTAGGTCTCGAAGATCGCCTCGCTGCCGAATTTTCCGTAATAGCTGCCGCCGCCGTCATTCATGCCGAAGTCGTGATCATCCCAGGTCGCCATGATCGGCACGGCCGCTGCGAGCGCTTGAAAATCATCCTGCTCGGACAGCTCGGCATAGGCTTGAATCAGCTCTTCCATGTCCGCCGACAACGACCAGACATCCCCGTAGACGTTGTCGCCGATGTAGAGAAAAAGATCAGGCTCGCGCGCCAGGATGGTATCGAGGATCGGCGCGGGCGCTTCCTGGGAGCGGCAGGAGCCAACCGCAATTCGCGTCAGCACCCGCTCGGTCGGCCAGGCGACCGCGAACGGTGCCGTCGGCCAGTCGCTCCGGTCATTGCTTGCGAAGTAGACTTTCAGTGCATCCGAAGCAGTCTCTGGTAGCGAACGATCTGCAGGCACGCTTGCGCAAGCGGTCAAGGCGCAGACGCTGAAGGCAAAACTCAGTCTGAATAATTTCGTTTGAAGCATGGTCGGTCTCTTCCCGGATTGATGAAAAACAGCAGAAAACCAATGGGCAGCAATTTCCCTGACACTCCCCGGCTGTGCATACCCTGCATCCTGCTCAATCGGCAAGACAATCCTCTGGCCTCACGCTGCGTTCAAGCAGGTCCAGCTCGCCAAGGGTGTCGATGATGATCTGCAGTCGATCAGGCGCTACATTGCCGACATGGGCCCACTCGGTCAACCCGAACCATTCGACGGTCTGATCGTGCGCAAGTCCATAACGCTCGGCGAGCGTCTCGACGATGCCCGGCCTGCGCTTGAAGCCGGCGCAGGTCTCGTTGATGATGCGAGTCACGCTCGTCAGGGCCTCCGGCGAGCGCGCATGACAGCGTTCGCTCGCAGCCAGCGCGAAGGCCGGCCAGGGTGTCGGGCACTCGCCCACGCGCCGCATCAGACCCTGATCGACATAGGGCTGGGTGGTGAATCGCTCCCATAGAAATCCCTCGGCCTCGGCCTTGTTGAAGCACTCGATCGCCCCGCCGAGGTTGCCCACCTCGACAAAGCGCAGACCATCGGCCAGATCCCAGCCCATCTGCCGGGCACTGACAAAGGTCATCAGATGCGAGCCGGAGCCATAGCGGCTGATCGCAAACCGTTGCCCACGCAGTCCCACGACCGAATCGATATCACTCCCAGCGGGCACGTGAATACCCCAGATCAGTGGCGAGAGTACGTACCACTGCAGGATCCGCATCGGCACGCCACGCCCGATCGCAGCAACCGCGCCTTCGCTCAAGGGCAGCGCCAGATCCAATTTGCCCTCAGCCAGCCCCTGCGCCATTTCACCGGTACCGCCGGGGCAGTCGATCCAATGGAGATCGATACCGGCGTCCGCGAACCGCCCTTCCTCGATGGCCAGGTGCCACGGAAGATTGAAGTGTTCGGGGACACCGCCGATGTTCAGAGAAGTCATTTCTGGCATAGGCTCAAGTGTGACATACCCGGGCTGTTCGATTGACCATCCGGCCGGGATATGGATATCCTCCATCAAGCTTTCGAGGTATCCAAGACCATGGCAATCGCATCCAGGGCGTCCTGTACGGCGCTGATCCTCCTGTTCATTCTCGCGCCCGTCCAGGTCCGAGCCGCTGATGCCCTGCTACCGATCGAGTTCGATCCGGACTCCGGCCGCATGCTGCTTGAAATCCCGGCGCTCGGCGAACCCATGATCTACACCAACACCCTGGCAACCGGCCTGGGAACACCGTCACCCCTGCTCGACCGGGGCAATACCGGCGACAGCGCCCTGGTCGTGTTCGAGCGTCGTGGTGACCGCGTCCTGCTGATTCGCGAGAATCCTGCCTACCGCGCCATCAGCGACAATCCGGCGCTGATCGAGTCGGTACGCGAATCCTTTCCCCGCTCGGTCCTGGCGGCCCTGCCTGTCATCGAGGAGCGCGCAGAGCGCGTCGTGGTCGATATCACTGATTTCGTGCTGTCCGATGTGCACGACGTCGGCTCCCGCCTGAAAGCCGCCGAAATGGGCCAGGTCAAACTCGATGCCGACCGCAGCCATATCCGCGGCGAGCGCAGCGCTGCCTTCCCCAGAAATACCGAGATTCGCGTGGTGCTGACCTTCTCGGTCGATGAGCCGGTTGCCGAGTTGCGGCGCCAGGCTGCCGATCCTCGCTCGCTCAGCTTCGAACAACAGCACAGCTTCGTTGCCCTGCCCGATGAGGGCTACCAGCCCCGCGACTTCCATCCCCGGGCCGGCATCTTTCCGCACGTCTTCTTCAACTTCGCCCGCTCGCTGGAAGCGGGCTACGAGCAGCGCTGGATCTGGCGCTGGCGCCTGGAGCCCTCCGACCCCGAGGCCTATCTGGCCGGCGAACTGGTCGAACCGGTCGAACCCATCATCTTCTATCTCGACCCCGCCATTCAGGAGCCCTACCGCAGCGCATTCCGCGAAGGCGGCAACTGGTGGGCCGAAGCCTTCGAGTCAGCCGGCTTCAGGAATGCCTTCGAGGTCCGTGACCTGCCCGCCGGGGCCGACCCGATGGATATCCGCTACAACATGCTGATCTGGGTCCATCGCAACGAGCGCGGGCCTTCGATCGGACCAAATTATCGTGACCCGCGCAGCGGCGAGATCATCAGCGCCAAGACGCGCATGGATTCCTATCGCTCGCTGGTCAACCATGATCTCTATATGGGCTTTCTGCCGGCAGCCGGCCCTGATGGCCCGGGGATGAGCTCCGAGGCGCTTGCCATGGCGCGCCGTCGCCAGCACGCCGCTCACGAAATCGGCCACTCGCTCGGCCTGGCGCACAACTTCATGGCAGCCACCCGCTCGCGTGCTTCGGTCATGGACTACCCGGTGCCACTGGTGCAGCTCGACGATTCAGGACGCGTCGATCTGTCATCGGCCTACGCCGTGGGCCCGGGCGAATTCGACAAGCTGGCCATTCGCTATGCCTACACCTGGTTCCCCGACGCCGAGGCGGAGCAGGAAGGCCTGGCCGCCATTCTGAGCGAAATGGACGAACGCGATCTGCGCTTCATTACCGGCAACCATGCCTCCGACGATGGCAGCTATCCCGACGCCACCCGCTGGGTCGAGGGCAACGACATGTTCACTGCCCTCGAACGCACAACGGCGGTTCGCCGGGCATTGATCGAGAACTTCGACGAGCGTGCCCTCGGCGATGACGAGCCCTACGTTGTTCTCAACCGCCGCTTTGCCCAGGTCTATCTGCACCATCGAACCGCGCTGATCGGCACCATGAAGCACATCGGCGGCTGGACCTTTTCCTATGCGCTCAAACGCGACGCGCTGGAACCGACCCGCCCCGTGGCGGCCGCCGACCAGCAGCGGGCGCTGGATGCCGTCCTGGCCGCGCTCGAGCCCGGTGAACTTCGCATTCCCGACCGCGTGGTGGATCTGCTCGCACCGGCACCCATCGGCTGGGACTCAGGCTGGATGTGGTCAGTCGACCCGGGGGCCATCTCCTCGCCCGGCGATACCCTGTTCGACCCGGTGCACGCGGCCCATCGCTGGGCCTTCGAGATCGTCTCCCGCCTGCTCGACCCGGCCCGCCTGACGCGGGCAGCTCGCCTGCACGAGCGCGACAGCGACGTGCCCTCGCCTGTGGACATCCTCGATCGACTGATCGCTGCGACCTGGGACCTGGACGCCTCGCGCGGCAGTGACGCCCATGAAGCTGCACTGAGACGTGCCACCCAACGCAGCGTTCTGGACGGCCTCATCGATCTGGCCTCCGACCCGCGCAGCCCGCACGACCTCCGCGCCCTTGCCGAAGCCCGGCTGCAATCCCTGGCAGACAGTCTGCAGAGTCAACGCCGCGGCCGCCTTGAACCCGTCGAACAGGCGCATCGCAGCCTTGCAAGCCGCGATATCCAGCGTTATTTCGACGGCACGGATGACCCCGCCGCCCGCCCACGCCCTGAGTTCATCGCCCTGCCCTGGCCCTGAGTCCCGCAATGTTAGTAGGATGGTGCCGTCGACTGTCGATTCCGCGCAGAATGTAGACGTTGGCGGATGAGCTTTGATGCCTGGGGTGCCCGGCGCAACCCGGCACTGGCAAACGACGTCTGGAACCAGTGGGACCTCAACGATCACAGCACCTGGCCAAGCTGGGTCCACGCCATGCACGACATCACGCCCAGAGGCTACACCGGCCACGAGCACCTGGATGAGTTTGGGCTCATCCACATGAACGGCAGGATCTACGATCCCATCCTGGGGAGGTTCCTGCAAGCCGATCCGTTTATGGAGGACACCGGCACGCTCAACCGCTACACCTATGTCCACAACAACCCGCTCATCTATACCGATCCCAGTGGGTATCTGAGCTGGCGGGAGGGTGCTGCCATCGCCATTTCGTTTCTTGCTGTCGCCACGCAGCAGTACTGGGCGCTTTATGTTAACAAGGGGCTTGGCCTTGCGGCCGTTGGATACACGTCAGGCTATCTGAGCACGGGCACGGGCCGGGGTGCACTCGCTGGCGCGTTCTCGGCGGTGGCGTTTTATCAGATCGGGCAGCACTTCCCGG
>CAYTQT010000079.1:0-13737 GCA_964439915.1 uncultured Wenzhouxiangella sp.
AAGCTGGCCTCCTACGGCATCGAGGACTATCGCTTTGCCGCCATCCAGCTGGCCCAGACCACACTACGGTCGGTGATCGGCAAGACCGATCTGGACAAGAGCTTCGAGGAGCGCGTGATCATTAACGAAAAGGTCGTCGAAGTGCTGTCAGAGGCGTCCGAGCCCTGGGGCCTGAAAGTGCTGCGCTATGAGGTAGCCGATATCGTCCTGCCGGAGACGATTCGCGACGCGCTGGAAAAGCAGATGCGCGCCGAGCGCGAACGCCGCGCCGTGGTGGCCGAATCGGAAGGGGCCCGCGAAGCCAAGATCAACGTCTCCGAGGGCTTGAAGCAGGAGATGATCAACGTCTCCGAGGGTGACATGCAGAAGCAGATCAACGAGGCCAAGGGTCGGGCCGAGGAAATCACCCTGATTGCCGATGCCACCGCTTCCGGCATCGAGCGCATCGCCATCGCCATCAATCAACCCGGTGGTGCGGACGCGGTCAGCCTGCGCATTGCCGAGCAGTACGTCAAGGAATTCGGCAAGCTGGCCAAGGAAAACAACACCCTGATCCTGCCGGCCGAGCTGTCGAATATCGGATCGGTGGTCGCCAGCCTGAGCAAGACGCTGGCGGCGACGCAGGACAAGGGCTAAGGGTTCCGGGTTCCGGGTTCCGGGTTCAGGTTGGACCGTTGGACTGCCCTGAGCCCTGAGCCTCTAGAAGCTTGACCCGGGCTGTTTCAAGAACTCGATCTCTTCGGGCGTGGAGTTCCGGCCGAGGATCGCATTGCGGTGCGGGTAGCGGCCGAAGCGGTCGATGATGACCTTGTGCTTGTGTTCGAACTCCAGGTTGTTTTCCAGGCCCGGCGCCGAATAGAGGCGGACGGCTTCTTCGTGGATGCGCGCTGATTCGGAGTGCATGTAGGGCAGATAGAGAAAGGCCTTTTCATTCGCACTCAGTTCGGCATCGTGACCGCCGGCCACCGCCTCCTGTGCCAGGACCAGCGCCATGCCATCTGCGGCGAACGCTCGGGCCGATTCGCGATGGATATTTCGCGAGAACTGGTCGATCACGATCACTTCGGCCAGACGTCCACGCGGCGCAGACCGCCATTCGTCAAGCTCCGCGCGGCAGGCTCGCTCGTGGAGAGAACCGAAGCGCTCGGAGATCAGCGCATCAAGCTCAGCGTCCTTAGCCCACCACTGCCTTGGCTCCAGTTCGTGGAACCAGAAGTCAAGAACCGTTTCAGAAGTCTGGATGGTGTTTGGCATGGCACTTCTCGGTGGGGTGATTTGTTTCCAGTTTAAAGCGCTTGGGTCGTGTTTCGGTTTCAGGGTTCAGGGTTCAGGGTCCAAGGGTTCAGCACGATGATGCCGGTTGGGTTTTTCGCCCGAAACCTGAAAACTTGAACCTGAAACCTTCTTCACCCTTCGCAATAAGTCCGTGACAACTTCGTAAGGACTTTCTGACCGCTTTCCGCCACGTTTCTGTCTGTCTTGCAGATTCGGAGATCGACATAATGGCGTTTCGTACGAAGCACACCGGAATCACGCTTGTCTCGTGGCGCTGCGTCCCGCTGCTCATGGGCCTGATCGTCCTCGGACCAGCCCAGGCCGGGGGACCGCAAGGTCAACTCGATCTGCTCGACCCCGATCCCAGCTTCGCCGGCGACGGCACGCTGGAGTATGCCGCCGACAATGTCAGCTATGCCTGGTACGGAAACATCGAGTCGTCGGGCGAGATCATGGTGATCGGCATGAGCAGCCCCGGAAGTTCATCCAATAACGCCGGCATTTTCCAGCGCATCCTGGCCGATGGCGCGCCCGGTTTAGCTCAAAAGTTTCCCCATCAGGGCTTCGGCTGCTCGGCGCCACGGTTCTGGTTGACCGGCATTCGCCTGAGCACCGGCTTCTACGCCGGCGGCGGTTATCGACAGGATAGCTGCGGCGGCCTGCCTCGTCGCTTCGATGTGGTCATGTGGAATCCGAGCACCGACGCCCGCACCTTCTTCGAGCCCTATGAATTCTTCGATCAGCTGGCCTACGTCACCGCGCTCGCCGAGCAGGACGACGGCAAGATCGTCGGCGCCGGTTACGCCACGACCAACCAGTCCGACGTCGATACCTTCCAGATCGCCGTCGCCCGCTGGAACGCCGACGGCACCAAGGACCTGAGCTTCGGAACGAATGGAGAATTCACCTTCGACTATGACGGCGATCAGGACAACGTCAACGATATCCTGATCGACTCGCAGCAGCGCATCGTACTGGCCGCAAACGGAGTGTCTTCCACCACCGGTCGCGATATGCTGATCATGAGGCTGACCGCCGATGGCGAGTTCGATACGAGTTTTGCCGATAACGGCATCCTTGCTTTTGACCACCTCGGCTTCAACGATGGCGCCCAGTCCATCGTCCAGGGTCGCGGCGGGCGACTGATCGTCGGCGGCGCTCGGGGAATCAGTGCAGATGAACTCGAGCCCGTCATTATTCGCCTGATGCCGGACGGTGCCCTCGATAATGGGTTCGGCAACAACGGTCAGGCGGTTCTGGATTTTGCAAGCACTTACGCGACCGTTACCGACATTGAACTTGGCGCAGGAGCACAAATCTATGCGACCGGCATCACCTGGAACGGCACCGTCGTCAATGAGAACGCCGAAGGCGTCGTCACCGTTCTTCGCGCCCACGGCATTCCGGATACGCGCTTCAACGGCGGGGCCGCAAGGGTCTTCAGCTTCGGCGACGACGAGACGGCACTGCCCGGCGACTTTCCTCGCCACATTTCCTTAAGCGAACTCAACGACCGAATCGTGATCAGCGGCCATACGAGTGGGATGGACCCCGCCGTCAATCGAATGGGTGTCGCGCGATTTATCGGGCTGGATCCGGATATCTTCTCGGATCGATTTGAGGAATGAAGGTTTCCGGTTTCCGGTTTCCGGTTTCCGGTTTCCGGTTTCGCAAGAGGATACCGCCTCCGGCTTTTCCTGAAACCTGAACCCTTGAACCTGAAACTTTGTCCGCCTGCCTTGCGCCCTGAGCCCTGAGCCCTGAGCCCTGAGCCCTGAGCCTTTAACCGAAAACCGGAACCCGGAACCCGGAACCCGGTCTTCCCCACTTCACACACCCCATTTCATCGGCTTCGTATACTCCGTCAATGCCCTCCCCCTCCCTGATCCGCGTGCCGACGCTGCAGACGCAAGGCCTCAACGAGGCGCGCGCAGGATCGATCGACGAACTGATCGCGTTCATCGATCGGCATCCTCGCCTGCTGGTGCTGACCGGGGCGGGCCTGAGCACGCGCTCTGGCATTCCCGCCTATCGCAATGCGCAGGGCCAGTGGCTGAGGCGCGATCCGATCCTTTATCAGGAGTTCATCGGCGATGCGACGACGCGCCGGCGCTACTGGGCGCGCAGCTTCTTCGGCTGGTCGGTGATGGACCGGGCCCGGCCGAACGCTGCCCACCATGCCCTTGCCCGCTTCGAGCAGCAAGGCCGAACCAGTGCCCTGGTTACCCAGAACGTGGACGGCCTGCATCGGGCGGCGGGGTCCGAGTCCCTGGTCGAGCTGCACGGCGCCCTGGACCGGGTCGGCTGCCTTGACTGCGGTCATTCGATCAGCCGCGACGCGTTGCAGCTGCTGCTCGAAGAGTCCAACCCGGACTGGCGGCCCGAGGTCCTCGGCTACCGGCCAGACGGAGACGCCGAGCTGGACAACAGCGCCTACCCGGGCTTTCGGGTAGTCGACTGCCCGGTATGCGGGGGACGACTGAAGCCCGACGTGGTGTTTTTTGGCGAGTCGGTGCCGGCCGAACGCGTCCAGCGCATCGAACAGGGCCTGAACGACTGTGACGCCGTGCTGGTGATCGGCTCGTCGCTGGTCGTGATGTCCGGCTATCGCATCGTCCGGCAGGCGGCCAGGCTGGAACGGCCTGTGGTCGCCATCAACGACGGCCGCACTCGTGCCGATGCCCTGCTGGATTTCAAGATCGGCGGCGACTGTGTCGAGGTGCTGGAGCAGATTCTGGGATAATCACCCGGGTGAATCGACTCGACCCCCTACGCACCATAGTCGCGACCGTACTCCTGGCGACCGCCTCCGGGCTGAGTGCCGCAACACTGATTCCCGTGGAAGCGCCGAGCGGTGCGGTCAGTCTGGCGCCCCGTCTGGCCTCGGCCGAGGGCAGCCACGCGGTCCTGAGCTGGCTTGATGTCACCGACACAGGACATCGCTTCATGCTCTCCGAGTTCGACGGCGGGCGCTTCGGTCCGGCCCGCGCAGTGGCGGAGGGCGATCGCTTCTTCGCCAACTGGGCCGACACGCCCGGCATTCAGGCCGGCCATCAGGGTGTCTGGCTGGCCCACTGGCTGGTTCGCTCGGGCCGGGGCAGCTATGCCTACGATGTCGTCATGGCAACGAGCGACGATCGGGGACAGCGCTGGTCTGCGCCCTTCTCTCCCCATGACGACGGCACCCTGACCGAGCATGGCTTCGTCAGCACCTTTATCGACCCCGTGTCTGGATCGGGTTTTGGCGCGGTCTGGCTGGACGGGCGTGAAACCGAGCCTGCGGCTGAAGACCGTCACGAGCATCATGGCGCAGCCCACCACCATGGCAGCGGTTCGATGACGCTTCGCAGTGCCCTTATCAGGCTCGATGGCGAGATCGAGGATTCATCGCTGCTGGACGCCAGGGTCTGTGATTGCTGCCCGACAGACACCGCCCTTGCGGCCGATGGTCCAATCGTGGTCTATCGCGACCGCAGCGTCGATGAGGTCCGGGACATCGCGCTGATCCGACGCAGTGAGCAGGGCTGGTCCGAGCCGATCACCGTTCACCCGGACGGCTGGAGGATTTCTGCTTGTCCGGTCAACGGACCTGCCGTGCTCGCCCGCGGAAACCGGGTCATGGTGGCCTGGTTCACCATGGCCGAGGACCTGCCGCGGGTACGTCTGGCCCTGTCCGATGACGGTGGCCGCAGTTTCGATCAACCGATCTCGCTCGACCCCGGCATCGCCCTGGGCCGGGTTGACCTTGGCTGGGAGGGTGAGCGCTTCGTGCTGTCCTGGCTGGCCGAGACGGAAAGCGGCGCGGCCCTGCGCATCGCCCGCTTCGATGCCGGCGGGTCGATGATCGACCGGCACGATCTGACCACGCTCGATCAAGGAAGAATCAGCGGCGTACCCCGTCTGCTCGGGCTCGGAGACGACCGGCTCCTGCTGAGCTGGACCGAAGCCCTGGGAGAACCGGCCCGTCCCCGTGTGCAGGTCGGCCTGATTCATTTCGAGCGCCAGCCTGCAGACGCCGCACCTACTGATCAGGCAGCGGAATCCACTCCGGATCGTCGATGACCCGATCGAAACGGCCGGCGACCCAATCGGCCTTGGCCTGTTCGATCCGGTCCTTGTCGGAATGGACGAAGTTCCACCACAGGTGGCGCGGGCCGTCGAGCGATTCGCCGCCCAACAGCGCCAGGCGGGCGCCAGACGGGCTGGTGATCGTGAAATGGACGCCGTGCTTGAGCACCAGCAGCTGCCCGGCCGGGTAGATCTGGCCATCCACCTCGACCGATCCCTCGGCAATGTAGAGGCCACGCTCGTCGTGCGGGCTGTCGATGGGCAGGCGCGCGCCGGGCTGAAGCTCGATGTCGACGTAGAGGGTTTCAATCCTGACCGGCACCGCGGCGGTCTGGCCGTAGGCCGATCCGGCCAGCACGCGCGCACGGACGCCGGACTCTTCGATGACGGGTAGCTCGCTGGCCGGGTGGTGTGAAAAGTCCGGGTCGATTTCTTCATCAGACTTGGGCAGGGCGATCCAGGCCTGCAAGCCGAACAGTTCGCTGGATTGTGATCGGGCCTCGTCCGGGCTGCGTTCCGAATGGACGATGCCGCGACCGGCAGTCATCAGATTGACCGCACCGGGCCGAATGACCAGCTTCGTGCCAAGGCTGTCGCGGTGCATGATCTCGCCGCTGAACAGATAGGTGATGGTAGCCAGCCCGATATGCGGGTGCGGGCGCACATCCAGACCCTGCCCCGGCTTGAAGGCACCGAGGCCCATCTGGTCGAAGAAGACGAAAGGGCCGATCGTTCGGCGTTCGCGTGAGGGCAGGACACGCCTTACTTCGAACCCACCGATATCCCGGGTCCGCGGGACGATGACCTGATCGATAGAGGCGGGGCAATCCCCCGGTGTCTGGACCTGCGCATTCGGGCACTCGAAGAAACTCACGATTCCATACCTCCGTCAGCCGGATTGTTCGACGACTTCGAAGCTCAATCCCGCGTGGGCTTCGAGGCGCGGTTTGAGAACCCTGGCAAGCGCCGTCGACGGCGTCCAGAAACCGCCCGGCAGGGCATCGCGTGGCAGCTCCTGGGCCAGGGAAACCGCCGCCTCACCGAGCATTTTCGAGGTCGAGCCATAGCCCGGGTCGCGATCCCCGGTCACACGGACCTGGATGCGCTTGCCGTCAGCGGTGTGGCCGTCGAACAGCAGGCGGTAGAAGCCCTTTTCCTGTTCCTCGGGACTCGGGCCTTCGCCCGGCTTGGGCAGAAAGCGCTTCTTCAGCAGCGAGCGCGTCGGCCCGAAGCTCGAGCCCAGGGCAAAGGCCCCCAGGGCCGCTGACCAGCTCCAGGCGCGACGTCGCCCGGCGAATCCGCTGCCGGTCATCATCGCCTCGTCGTACTTGAAATCATCGCCCCAGGGTCGATCCTGAAGGGCGTGCGAGCGATGCACGATGCGGGTGTTGATGGCCGCCATCACGAAGGGGGCCAGCCAGCTGTTCAGATCCTCATCGAAGGCCGGCCCTTTCACATAGGGCTGGCGCGGTCCCTGGCGCAGATCCGGCGGGCACAGGGCAAAAGGATTGCTGGCGACCTTCCTGACTTCGGGATTGGCGCGCGTCTCCTCGATGATGTTGACCATACTCGCCGCCGTACCGCCGGACATGGCGCCGCGCATCCGCTCCACGCCCATGCGGACCCTCGTGCAGGGCTGGCCCAGGCGCTCGACGGCCTGCTGCTGCAGGAACCACACGCCAAGATCCGAGGGGATGGAATCAAAGCCGCAGCAGTGCACGATCCTCGCGCCGCTGGCCCGGGCGGCCTCGCCAAACTGATCCAGGACGCGACGCATCCACGGCACCTCACCGGTCAGATCGCAGTAGTCGGTGCCGGCGGCAGCACAGGCATCGACCAGCTCGGTGCCGTAGAGCGCATAAGGGCCCACCGTGGAGCAGATGGCCCGCGTCCTGGCGACCATCTCATCGAGCGATTCGCGGTCGCTGCTATCGGCGATCAAAACCGGCAGCTTTTCCGCCTCGGCGCCGAGCTCCTCCTTGACCTTTGCCAGCTTGACCTGATTGCGCGCGGCCAGCGCCCAGCGTAGATCGCCATCGGCACCATGGCGTTTGAGTAGATAGTCAGCGAGCAGCTGGCCGGTAAAACCGGTCGCACCCCAGAGAATCAGATCGAAATCGCGTGCCTCGGCCATCCCGGCCTCCCGAATGAAAAATCAGCCCGTCATTATGCCGCCACGGCATCAATGGCTGGGCGGCATTCGGTAAACTGGGCAGACAAGCCAAATTTCTCGGGAGTGACATTGATGGCCAAGCCGCAGCAGTTGACCCTGACACGCCCCGATGACTGGCATCTGCACGTGCGCGACGGCACCACGCTGGCCTCGGTGGTGCCCGACACGGCGCGGCAGTTCGCGCGCGCCATCATCATGCCCAACCTCAAACCACCGGTGACCACGGTCGAACAGGCGGTGGCCTACCGCGACCGGATCGTCGCTGTCCTCGACGAGGACGCGGATTTCGAACCGCTGATGACCCTCTATCTGACCGAATCGACCACGCCGGAAGAAATCCATCGCGCCGCCGAGCACCCCTTCGTGCACGCGGTCAAGTATTACCCGGCCGGGGCCACCACCAACGCTGATTCCGGGGTCACCGACCTGCGTAAGGTCGATCATGTGATCGCTGCCATGGAAGAGGCCAGGCTGCCGCTGTTGATGCACGGTGAGGTCACCGACCACGAGATCGACATCTTCGACCGCGAGGCCGAATTCATCGATCGCGAGCTCAAGCGTCTGGTCGAGCAGTTTCCGCGCCTGCCGATGGTGCTCGAACACATCACCACCGAGGCTGCGGTGGATTTCGTTGAGGCCGGACCTTCCAATCTGGCCGCGACCATCACCGTTCACCACCTGTTGCTCAACCGCAATGCGATCTTCGAAGGCGGCCTGCGACCGCACCATTACTGTCTGCCGGTGCTCAAACGAGAGCAGAACCGTCAGGCCCTGGTGCGCGCGGCCACCAGCGCGGACCCGAAGTTCTTCCTCGGCACCGACTCCGCGCCACATCCGAAGGGCGCCAAGGAATCCGACTGCGGCTGTGCCGGCATCTACACCGCCCTGCATGCCATGGCGCTGTATGCCGAAGTGTTCGAGGATGCCGACGCGCTCGACAGGCTCGAGGGCTTTGCCAGCCACTTCGGCCCTGACTTCTACGGCCTGCCGAGAAATGGCGACCAGATCACTCTGGAACGGGTGGAATCGCCGATCCCGGAGATCGTCGAGTTCGGAGGCCAGCCTGGGGTCCCCCTGCGCGCTGGCGGCAAGACCCGCTGGCGACTGACCGAATAGTGGGCCAATCGCACGCTTTATCCGAGCAGCCGGAGCGCGCCCGGCAGTACTCTGACCTCGATTCGCACCGCATCATGGGCCAGGTGTTCGCCGTCGGCGTGCAGTCCGCAGCCCTCGGGACAGTCGATGCTGATGGCGCGGACCCGGTCGGCATGGACACCGTCGAATCGCTGGTGGGTGCCGCGCATTACGCTGGGAAGGATTCTGAGCAGGCGATGCAGCGGCAGGTCATCGGCGCGGCACAGATCCAGCAGACCGTCATCGATATGCGCCTCGGGCGTCAATAGAAATCCTCCGCCGGCGCTGCGGCCATTGCCCAGCGCAATCAGGAATTGGGGCGCATCGACGGTGGTCTCGCCATAGCGAACGCGCATCTGCGGCGGCCGGTAGCGCAGCAGATGAATCATGGCCGCCACCAGATAACGCGAAAATCCGCGGAAAATCCGCGCCCGGCTCGCCCTGAGCGCCACTTCGGCCTCGAAGCCTATCCCCAGCGAGTTGATGAAATGGGCCTGGAGGTGACGACCCGTGCGGGTTTCGAGACGCACCTGACCGACATCGCAGGAGCGGGGCTCGGACCGCTCCCACCAGTCGAGCGCTGCATCGAGCTGGCGCGGGCTTTCAAGCATCCGGGCAAAATCATTGCCCGAACCCCAGGCCAGCACCGCCATGCTGGCACGTCCACCGACCAGCGCGTCGGCCACCTCATGCACGGTGCCGTCCCCACCGATCGCGACCACCACTGCGTCGCCGTCCATGGCCCGGTCATGGGCCAGGCGGCGGGCATCGCCGGGCGCTGAGGTCTGCACGATTTCGGCATCGGGATAGCGCCGCTGCAGTGGCTTGGCCAGTGGATGATCGCGGCGGTCGTGGCGACCACCCGCCACGGGATTGAGCAGGAAGACAAAGCGGCGAGACAGATCCGTTCCCCTGATGTTGTGTCGATGGGCCTGCCGAAGTATCCCTGTGCCTTGACGATTGAGCAAGTCGACAGGCAGGTGACAAGCGAACCTGCCTGTCGATCACCGTAACGGGTAGTGGTTAGAATGATCGGTCAATCTACGCGAGGGAAACCAGATCATGACTCCCAATCGATTCTGGGTCAGCCTGGCCTTGATGCTGGCCATGGCCGGCACTGCCCATGCCCAGGGCGGAGGACTGCTGGCCACAGGCGGCGTCAGTCAGTTCGAGGGGGCCGGCGGCGGTGGCCTGGTGCCCTGGGCCCTGATCGCCGGATATGGCACCGAGGACGAAATCGGCGGTGCCGCCCACTACACCTATCTGCACTCCGACCGCTATGGCCTGCAGTCCGGCGGATTCAAGCTCGGCTTTTTCGACCGGCTGGAGCTGTCGCTGACCCGGCAGCGCCTGCGCGTCGATTCAGACGTGATCGCCGCAACCGCGGACGCTCTGGTCGGCGGCCTGGAACCGATCCTCGGCACACCGGACCCGCTGAGCGCAAGCAATACGAGCATTACCGCCGATATCATCGGTGCCAAATTGCGCCTGTTCGGCGATGCCGTCTATGCGCAGGATTCCTGGCTGCCGCAGGTGGCTCTGGGCATCCAGCACAAGCGCAACAAGGATTTCGACAGCGGCGTGGTCGTTCCCTATCTGGGCAACGTGGGTGTACCGGCACTTCTCGGTGCGGCTGATGCCAACGGCACGGATATCTATCTGTCGGCGACCAAGGTGTTTCTGGGCGTGCCCTTCGGCCGCAATCTCCTGCTCAACGTGACCGCACGCGCCACCAAGGCGAACGCATTCGGCTTGCTCGGATTCGGGCGTCGCGTCGTCAATCCCCTCGATGGCACCCTGCTCGATGAAGACACGGACTATGAGATCGAGTACGGGTTCTCGGCAGCGATGTTCCTCACGCCCCACCTGGTCCTGGGCGGCGAATATCGAACCCAGTCGAGCCGCCTGGAGAATCAGCCGGTGCTGGGCCTGCTCGGCGCACCCGATCTGGCCGAAGAAGACGACGCCTACGACATTTTCCTGGCCTGGTTCCCGAACAAGATCCTCGCGCTTACGCTGGCCTATGTCGATCTCGGCAATCTGCCGTTCCAGCCCGACTCCGAAGCGGCCTACCTGTCGCTGCAAGCCTCGTTCTGATTGGGAGACCCTCATGATTCGATTTCTGATATCAGCTCTGATCATCAGCCTGGCCGCCTGCGGCAATGTACCGACCACGCCCAGCGGCGCCGACTCGGACCTCAGGAATTACGACCGCACGATCTATGAACAGACCAGCCTGGCCGACACCTCGCTCTACGACCGTCTTGGCGGCTACGAGGTCATCGAGCGCTTCGTCAGTGACGGCGTCGACAAGGTGCTGGCCGATGACCGCATCAATGCGCTGTTCGAGGGCGTCGATGTTGAAAATCTGAAATTCCAGCTCAGCGAACAGATCTGCGATCTGTCCGGCGGGCCCTGCATCTACAGCGGTCTGAGCATGGAGGAGTCGCACTTCGGCCTGGACATCACCGAGGCCGAGTTCAACGCCCTGGTCGAGGACTTTCAGCAGGCCATGCGCGACAACGACATCCCCTATGGCCTGGAAAACCAGGTCGTCGCCCTGCTTGCACCCATGAAGCCGGCGATCATCCGGCGTTGATCGGGCGAGCGGTGATCAGTCTCTGAAGTTCTTGAACTGCAGCGGCAGGCCGAGCTCGGTACCCTTGAGGAGAGCGATGACCTGCTGCAGGTCGTCGCGTTTCTTGCCGGTCACGCGGACCTGATCGCCCTGGATCGAGGCCTGGACCTTGATCTTCGAGCCCTTGACCTCCTTGACGATCTTCCTGGCCAGCTCGGTGTCGATGCCCTCGCGCACGGTGACGGATCGGGTGGCGGTCTTGGCCATGATGACCGGCTCGCCGAGCTCGACGGCGTCGAGATCGATCCCGCGTTTGGTCATCTTCGAATAGAGAACATCGAGCATCTGGTCGAGCTGAAACTCCGATTCGGTCTTCATGGTGATGACCGTTTCCTTGAGCTCGAAGCTGGAATCACTGCCCTTGAAGTCGAAGCGGGTAGTGACTTCCCGATTGGCCTGATCCACGGCGTTGGCCAGCTCGTGATGATCGATTTCTGAAACCACGTCGAAACTCGGCATTGCAGCACCTCGGGAACATAATTCATCAGGGCGCATTATGCCGCAGCCGACCGAGCGCTTCGACCGGCGCAGCGTGCGCGCCCCAACCGGGCTTCATGACATAATTCCCTCCATGATTTCCAAGCTCGCCGCCTGGCTCCGGATTGCCACCGCAACCCTGCTGGTGTCGCTCAACTGCGTGGTGCATATCCTGCCCCTGCTGCTGGTCGCACTGCTCAAGCTGCTGCTGCAGCACACCCCAGCGCGTCCGGCCTGTGACCGGGCCCTGATGGCGATCGCCGGCAACTGGGTGGCCTTCAACAACTGGATGTTCGATCACCTGACCGACACCCGGATGATCATTACCGGCCAGCCCGAGGCGATGATGGACGGCCACTTCATGGTGCTGTCGAATCATCAGAGCTGGGTCGATATTCCGGTGCTGCAGAAAGTCTTTTACCGGCGCCTGCCCTTCCTGCGCTTTTTCATCAAGAGCCAGCTGATCTGGGTACCGCTGCTGGGGCTGGCCTGGTGGGCTCTGGACATGCCATTCATGAAGCGCTACACCCGCGAACAGATCCAGCGCCAACCCGAACTGGCCGGTCGTGATATCGAGGCCACGCGCAAGGCCTGTGAAAAATTCCGCCACATTCCGGTCTCGATCGTGAACTTTGCCGAGGGCACACGCTTCACGTCGGCCAAGCAGGCGGCCCAGGACAGCCCGTTCAGACACCTGCTCAAGCCCAGAGCCGGCGGCACGGCTTTCGTGCTCGACGCTATGGGCGACTCGCTGGACACCCTCGTCGATGTGACCATCGCCTATCCCGGCGGCGCCGGCGAGCTGCCGACGCTGTTCGCCAACCAGATGCCTGAGATCCGGGTCGACGTCCGGATCGTGCCCATCCCCAAGGAGCTGCGAAAGGGCAACTATCAGACCGATCCGCTCCATCGCGAGCGCATGCAGGCCTGGATCAATGCGCTCTGGGAGGCGAAGGACGAGCGCCTCGCCGAACTGCTTTCCAACCCGACCGCCTGACGCCATCACCGAGGACGACGAAACCCTATGGAAGACGCCATCCGTGCCCTGCCCAAAGTCGAACTGCACCTGCATATCGAAGGCTCGCTGGAACCCGAGCTGATGTTTGCCCTGGCCGAACGCAACGGCGTCGATCTGCCCTATGCCTCAGTGGATGAGGTGCGCGCGGCCTACGACTTCAGTGACCTGCAGTCCTTTCTCGATATCTACTATGCCGGCGCGCAGGTGCTGCTCAAGGCCGAGGACTTCTACGACATGACCTGGGCCTATCTGGAGCAGTGCCGGGCCGACAAGGTCCGCCATGCCGAGATCTTCTTCGACCCGCAGACCCACACCGACCGCGGCGTGGCCTTCGATGTCGTCATGGAGGGCATCACCGGTGCACTCGAGGCTGGCCGGGAGCAGCTGGGCATCAGCTCGCATCTGATCCTGTGCTTCCTGCGTCATCTCTCGGCCGAAGCCGCCATGGCGACCTACGAGCAGGCCCTGCCCTGGCGCCAGCATTTCATCGGCGTCGGTCTGGATTCATCCGAAAAGGGCAATCCGCCGGAAAAGTTCCAGGCGGTCTTCGACCGGGCCCGGGCCGATGGCTTTGTGACCGTGGCGCACGCCGGCGAAGAGGGCCCGCCGGACTACATCATCCAGGCCCTCGACCTGCTCGGAGTCAAGCGCATCGACCATGGCGTACGCTGTCTGGAGGATCCCTTTCTGGTCCGGCGCCTGCAGAAGGAGCAGGTCCCGCTGACCGTCTGCCCCCTGTCCAACGTCAAGCTGTGCGTCTTCGACTCACTCGAAAAACACAATCTGAAGGCTCTGATGGACGCCAATCTCTGCGTGACCATCAACTCCGACGACCCGGCCTACTTCGGCGGCTACATCGGTCAGAACTATCTGGAGACCGCCCAGGCTCTCGACCTGAGCCTGAGCGACATCGAAACCCTGGCCCGCAACGCGGTCAAGGCCAGCTTCCTCGAC
>CAYTQT010000080.1:0-5396 GCA_964439915.1 uncultured Wenzhouxiangella sp.
TCAAACCGTCACCGCATTCCCCCTGAAAATCCTTGCCAGATAACGGCTCTCGCTCGGGCTCGGCGCGGGCACGGCGCAGAGCAGCACGGCGTAGACCATGCGTTCCAGCTCTTCGGCCAGTTCCTGGTCGTTGCTCGGCTCTTCGGCGCGGGCGCGGCGGGTGAGCTGGACCTGGTTGACGGCCGGTTCCGTGGGCAGGCGCTCGGACTCGACGCCGAGCGTCACGGTGAAGGCGTGCAGCGAGTTCTTGATGAACAGGGCAAGCGCGAACTCTTCCCGGGTTGATGCGCTGGAGGTGTCCGGGGTGACCAGGACGATCTGGCAGTGCGGGATGAGTGCGCACTTGCGCGCGACGCGGAAGTGCTGGGTGAGCTGTTCATCGAGGAGCTGGGCAAAATCATCGCGCGACAGGACGCGGTCCCAGGCGCTGCCGGCGTCGGCGGCCAGGGGGTTGAGCGGCAGGCGGGCGAAGGGCGTGCTGACCACCGCATCGATCTGCTGCCTTTCCGTCAGCACGGCATCCAGGCCGGCTTCGAGATCCTTGCCCACGGCGCGGGCTGAGACCTCGACCTCATCCGGGGCATCGATCTGATGACGCAGGGCTTCAGCCAGCTCTTCTGTGCGGGTCAACACGGTCAGGCTCGCGACCTGCTGTTTGATGAAGCCTTCAGCGGTGGCGACCAGCTCGTCGCGCAGGGCCTCGCCGATCAGCACCACGTGCTTGCCCTTGAGCTCAGCCAGATCCTCGGCGCCGGGCCTGAGCATCATCTCGCCCTCGGTGACGGAACGGTCGAACTTCAGGCCGCCCGAGGGGTGGAAGGCCTCGCCGCTGATGATGTCGTCGGCCAGGCTGAAGACCGTTGACAGGGCGACCTGCTCATCGGTGGGCATCTTGTGCAGATGGAGACGATTGATGATGCCGGCCTCGATCTTTTCTGCCGTGCGCTCGATGTCGCGCTGATCGAAGAAGTCATCGCCATCGGTGGGCACGAAGGCATCAAGAAAGCGATCCGCTTCCTCCTGCGGCAGGACACCGCCAAAGACCATTCGGTGCATGAGCTTTTCGGCCAGCGGTCGCGACAGGAGATAGCGCGTGGCGACGGCTTCGGGGCGGCCCTCTGCGACCTGTGCCACGAGCCGGCGCAGCGCCTCGGGCGCCGTATCCCAGACCCGCAGTGCGTCGATCTTGTTGCCGGCCAGGCGAGTCAACAATTCCGCAGCATCAGAGCGTTCGATGGTGGCCAGCAGGGCCGAATGGACGCGATTCAGGCGCTTGTTCTCCAGGATCAATCGACCGCGTCGCGCAAACAGTCCGGGGGCACCGCCGAGGCCACGCAGGCGAGCGCCGTCGACCGGCCCCGGTGCCATGGCGTTGATCTGGATCTCCGGGCCCAGATGGCGCGACAGGATTTCTGCCAGCGCGCGCTGGCCGGCCTTGGAGACCGCATAGTCGGCGCGGTTGGGATAGGCAACGGCCAGGTATTTCTCGCCGCCGAAGTAGCTCGATACATTCAGGATGCGGCCCGACCCCTGCGCTTTCATCAGCGGCGCGTATTTGCGGATCAGCGACCAGTTGGAGGTCAGGTTGGCCTGCATGGTCCAGTTCCAGGCCTCGAGACTCATATCGACGACCATCTCTTCGGCGCCGGAAATGCCGGCGTTGTTGATGAGGTAGTCGACGCTGCCGAAGACTTTGATCGAGTGCTCGAACAGGTGCTGGAGCTGATCCTCGTCGCCGACGTCGATGCCGGCCAGGGTCAGGACGCGTTCCTCGACGTTGGGATAACCGATCGCGGCCAGCTCCTCGCGGATCGAATCACGGGCTTCGATCAGCTTGCCCTCGCTGCGTGCCGACAGCAGGACGCGGGCGCCGGCCATGGCGAGGTAGCGGCCGAGCTGCAGGCCGATGCCTAAGCTGCCGCCGGTGATGACCGCCGTCTTGCCGTTGTGCAGGCCGGGCAGGACGCGCTGGATGGACTGGGGCATCGCCGACTTGCCGGTGGCGCGGCGGATGCTGTTGGGCAGCCACAGGTTGATCGGATCCATCAGGCGAACCCGATTGTTCAGGGTCGCCGTCCAGTCGGCGGCGAACTTGAGATTATCGGCTTCGCGGTTGTCGAAGCGCACGATCTGATTCGGCAGTGACGCCCAGGCTCGATCCCCTGTCTTGACGGCGAATTCCTCCTCGTCGCGCCAGACCCGGATCAGGGCCTCGACGGCGGCGCGCTTGATGTCGTTCAAGGGATTGCCGTGGCCGTCGTCAGGGTTGGTGACGAAGGTGATTGCCGGGGCCTGATCAAGGGTCATGGTCTTCGACAGGCAGCGCGCGATGGCGGCAGCGAAGGCGACGGGGGCGACGATCTCGTCCTCGACGAAGGCCTCGACGTCGCGGTCCTCGGCCGTGCTCAGGGAGTAGCCGTGCTCGCCGTTGGGCGTCTTGGGCAGCATGATGACCCCGTCCAGGCGGCCGTATTGGTCGTTGATGAACTGGAAGGCGCGATCAACCGATTCCTGGCGCAGCGGGTCGAGATGGGTCAGCTGGATGCGGCGATCGTTCAGGGCCTGGACCTTCGCCCGGGCCTGGCCGACGTGCTCCAGGGAGCGGAAGGCCAGCACCACATCGGCGCCGCCGTTGCGGTTGCACTCGGCGAAGGCCAGCGCCTCGTCGATGTCGGCCCCGCCGAGGACCAGTACGACCTTGTTGCGCAGATCGACGAGGCGGTTGTCGGGCCAGGAGACCAGCTTCGAGCGCGACTGGGTCGGCACCTGCATGCCGTTGGTGACCTCGACGGAGTGATCGGAAATCGCCTCGGCCTCACGACTGCTGAGCCAGAGCACCGTGTCGGCGACATCGTCGGGGCGCGGGTAGCGGTAGTCCATGGACCCGTCCTCGCCGGATCTACGGTGGGTCATCAGGCTGCGATAGCGCTCGGAGGTGCTGCCCGCCGGCAGGGCCTGGAGCGAATCCATCGCGGCAAAGACCGTGTCGATGCGCTCGGACTCGATCGGCCCGGGGAAGACCGTATTGACCCGGATGCCGCGGTCGCCGGCACCGAGCTCGCGGGCCAGGCCGTGGCTGAGCGCATTGAGCCCGGACTTGGGCACGACATAGGGAATGCGGCCGAAGTAGGCGGTGCGCGAGAAGATCGTCGAGACATTGATGATGCTGCCGCCCTTCGCCAGGTGCGGTACGGCGGCGCGGGTCATGTTCCAGGGCCCGCCGAGGAGGTTCATCGCCGCCTGGAACAAGGTCTCGCCGTCGCCGCTGGCCTTGGCTTCCGCCGCGCTGAACGGGATTTTCTGCAGGGTCTGCTTCGGCCCGGCGCCGCCGGCGTTGTTGATCAGCACATCGAGCTGGCCAAAGCGTTCCATGGTCCGGGCGACGATGTCACGGCAGGCCTCGGGGTCGGCCGAATCGCCGGCCACGGCCAGCATGGCCTCGCGGTCGTAACCCGCGTTGGCCAGTTCGTCGACGAAGGCCTCGAGCTTGTCGAGGTTGCGACCGGTCAGCACCAGCTGGGCCCCCTGCCCGAGCAGGCGGCGCGAAATATGACTGCCGATATTGCCGGCCGCGCCGGTCAGAATTACCGTGCGACCGGCCAGACGCGAGCCGGATTCGGGTTGCTGTGCGGTGGAATCGGTCATCGTAGGGTTCCTGCTGAGCCGGTATCGATCCGGCGAAGATCAACGCCTTCGGCTTCTGCGTCGCGCAGGGCCCAGGCTCGGTAGAGTTCGTCGCGCGTTTTCAATCCGGCGCGCGGCAGGCCGTGGACGGCGACATAGGTCGCGCCGGCGTGCTTGTTCTCCCACATGGCCTGGTGCGCCTGGGGCAGATCGGTCAGCGGCACCGGCGTCGGCTCGACCACATCGATCATGCCGGCAGCGATGCGCTCCTGGACCTCGGCGTACTCGCGCGCGGTGTTCAGGTGCGTGCCGCGGATCTCGGCGCTGGGCATCAGGATCCGGCGCTGGCGCATCCAGACCTGGGGCGCGTAGAAGCTGAACCGCCGGCCGGCCAGGTCCTCGGCGTAGCAGACCACGCCGACGTTGGGCTTGACCAAAGAGGTCGACAGGGCCAGGCCGTCGCGGTCGCGGCGCTCGAAGATGACATCGGGCAGTCCGCGCCGGTCCAGGGTGTTGCGCAGGAGCGGGCCGATGGCCGATCCGATGGGCTTGAGCGTGCGATCGGAGAAGCGGCGCACGGCCTCCTTGAATTCGGCCGATTGCGTGAACGGATCGGGCATCGGCGCAAACGGTCCGGGCGGGTCGAAGTCCTTGCCGAGACGGCGCTGGATCTCTTCGATGCTGACCACGCCGGAGAGGTTGGCGCCGAAGCCGAGCGAAGTCACGAATTCGCGCTGTGGCACCGTGTCGGTCAACACGGCTACGCGGGCACCGCGGGCACAGCCAACCTCGATCGCCTCGATCGCGGCCAGGTCGACGATCTCGTCCTCGGCACCAGGGCCGTAGACCACCAGCAGGGATTTGCCGGCGCGCAGTCCGGCGCGCGCGAGCATCACGTCGGCCTTCTCCGAGCCCGGCTTGCCCATGAAGGAAAAGCGATAGCCCGAGGTCGCCCCGAAGAAGGTCAGTACCCCGCCCTCGCCGAGCAGCTGGAAGGCACGCGGAAAGGCGCGCTCGCCGGCGTGCGAGACGACATAGTCGATCGGCCCATTGGCCTGCTCGTGAACTTCCTTGACGTAGTCCTCGCCGGCACGTTCCCAGTCGGCCCAGGCCGCGGGCTCGTCGGGCACCGGCGTGAAAATCCCGGCCCAGCGTTTGTCTTTTCGGTTGACGGCCCCGCCGCCGAAGGCTCGAACCCGCTCGGCGCGCTCGTCGCTGGAGACCATGCCGACCACGCTCAGGCCCGAGCGCCGCGCCGAGCGCAGGCATTCCAGGCCGGTACCGGTGGCCGCGCCCTCGACGAACAGGCGGCGATTCGGCTGAATGTCGAGGGTGCGAAACAGGGCGCGGTGGATCGTGCCCTGGGTCAGGCCGCTGGCCGCGGCCTCTTCGATCGTCAGGCCGGGAAGCTTGCCGTGAAGCTGCGGGCCCTGGACGACGAGGAACTGGGCGTGGGAGCCGTCGTTGATCTCGTAGCCCTGGATATGGAAATTGGCGGCCATCGGATCGAGGCCCTGATCCGGCGAAAGCAGCTCGCTCTGGCCGGAGTAGATCGTGACCAGCTGGCCGACCGACAGCCGCCCCTCGCGGACCAGCTCTTCGCCGAGCTGGGCGATCAGGGCCACGCCGCCGGAGCCGGTCACCTGCAGGTCGGCGTCGCGGGCGTCGAAGGGCGAGACGGGGATGCCGGTGATCGCCCAGATATCGTTGAAGTTGACCTCCGAGGCCAGGATGAAGACCAGGGCCTCGTTCGGACCCGGCTTCGGCGTCGG
>CAYTQT010000080.1:5496-13512 GCA_964439915.1 uncultured Wenzhouxiangella sp.
CGGATGCCGGGCGGGCCGCAATCCGGGTCGCAGACGGCCTCGGCAAACAGCTGGGCCTCGCGCTTGAGGCCCGCAGCCTGCCCCTCGCGTGCACCGAGGTCCAGCACTTCCAGGATCCGCTCGACCGGCTTATCGCGCCCGCTGGCCCGGGCCTGGGCCAGGGTCGGCGCCAGCCTGGGGTCGTCGAGCAGCTCGCTGCCCCAGGGCAAGGGTGATTCGAGGGTGTCGAGGTATTGCTGTCGGGCCTTCATCGCCGCGACCAGCGGGCCCTTGCCGTTGAAATAATCACGAACGCGCTGCATGGCGACCGCGACCGGACCATCGGCGTCGTGGCCGACGACCTCATCGGCCATCCCGATCGACTTCGCCTCGACCGCATCGAGGGCGCGTCCTCCGATGACCAGACGGGCCGCATCGACCAGGCCGTTGACGCCGCGGCGGGCGAACAGCTTGCGCGGCAGGCGCTGGGTGCCGCCGTAGCCCGGCAGCAGGTTGAGATTGATCTCGGGCTGACCGAAGCGGGCCTGGAGATCGGCGATGACATAGGCGCAGGCCAGGACGAACTCGCTGCCGCCGCCCAGGGCCGGGCCGTTGACCGCTGCGATCACCGGCTTGCCGAAATTCTCCAGTGTGGAAAAGGCCGCGTGCGCCGCGTTCGGCGGTGTCTGGGCCGATTCGAGATCGCCGGCCTCGCCCACCTCGAGCAGCTCCTTGACGTCGGCGCCGGCGACGAAGGCCGAGCGTGCACCGGTCACGATCAGGGCGACCGTGTCCTCGCGCTGGCGGATGTGCTGCAGCACCGTGTGCAGTTCATCGAGGGAGCGTTCATTGAGGGAATTGACGGGCGGTGAGTCGACAGTCAGCAGGGCCACCGTCTTACCCGGCGCCACGCGATGGTTTTCCAGTCGCAGATAGCGGTGGGTCTGGACGATATCGCGGGCATCGGCCAGGCGACCGAAGGCGCGCCAGTCGGCCACCGTCTGCTGGATTTCATCGATGACTTCGGGATTGCGCAGGGTCGAGGTATCGCCGAGCGGCTCGTCGAGGAGGATCGCACGCAGAGTGCGCCGCATGTACTTGCCGGAGCGGGTCTCGGGGAAGGCCGAAACCACGAGGAAATCCGAGGGTACGGCGGTCACGCCCTTCTCGCTTCGGACCAGACCCTTCAGCCGCGCCAGGTCCTCGTCCTGCAGCTTGTGCCCGGGTGCCGGGATGACGAATGCCACCGGCGTCTCGCCCTTCTCATCATGCGGCGCGCCGACGACCACCGCATTGCCGAGCGGAGAGTCGGGCCTGAGCACCTTGTCGCGCAGGATCGCGCCCTCGATTTCCTCGGTGCCGATGCGGTGGCCCGAGACGTTGATGACATCGTCGGAGCGTCCGTGCAGGGTAAAGGCACCGTCGGCATGGGCGCGGGCATAGTCGCCCTGGGTGTAGGCCAGGCCGTCGGCCCAGCGGTCGAAGTAGACGGCGCTGAAGCGCTCGAGGTCACCGCGCCATTCGGGCGCACCCAGGCGCTCGGCGTCGCCCCAGATGGTGCGCGCCAGATAGGGATAGGGCTGCTTGATGACCAGCTCGCCCTTCTCGCCTTCCTCGGCCTTGCGCCAGCGGACCGCCCGGCCCGTCTCGTCGGATTCTTCGGCAATCCGTACCTCGGCGTCGATCCACGGCAGGGGCCAGGTCTTGGCATCGGCGGCCAGGGGTTTGAAACCGCCCCAGGGGCAGGAAAACACGATCCCGCCGTGCTCTGTGGCCCAATAGGAATTGATGTAGTGCCTGCAGACCCGGTCCATGGCGAACTGCTGGACGGCGGGCGAGACCGGCTCGGCGCAGAAGGTCGCGGCCTTCAGCGTCGACATGTCGAAGGCGGCCATGTCTTCGGTGCTGGCCGGGTCGGTCATCACCGCTTTCAGAAAGGTCGAGCCGGCCTTGAACATCGTCGCGCCCTGGCGCTCGATGATCGAGGAAAAACGCCCGGCGTGAGGAAACAGGGGCGAGCCCTCGTGCACGATCGAGGTGATGCCGAGCGCCAGCGGCGCGGCGATCAGATAGCTCTGGCCGGTGATCCAGCCGGGATCGGCGATCACATACAGACGATCCTCGGGCGTGGCGCCGAAGACCGCGCGCATCGTATGGGCGATGCCGGCCAGCCAGCCGCCGTGGGTATGCACCACGCCCTTGGGCTTGCCCGTCGAGCCCGAGGTGTAGATGACGAACAGCGGCCAGTCGGCGGGCACGGGGAGCGCCGGATGGCTGGCGCTCAGGGCGCGCCAGAGGTCGGGATCATCCAGGGCCAGCAGAGCGTCCAGGTCGTCGACGGAAAAGCCCGCCCTGCGCGCGCGCTCGAGCACCCGCGCCGTCGCCGCCTCGAGCAGCCCATGCGACCAGTGATCGCGGGCCTGTTCGACCACCTCCTGACCCGTGTAGCGCACGACGATGACTTTCTCGACCGTGTGGCTGACCTCGGCCAGTCGCCGGGCCACGGTGGTGCGCACCGCAGCGGCACGGTCCGGGGCAAGGTCACTGTCCTCGGCCAGGGCGTGACCGAGCTCGCGCATCACATCGCTGCGCTCGATCGTGATCTCGCCGGCCAGTCCGTCTTCGACGGCGCGCTTGAGTGTGGCGGCAAGTTCGCCCAGGTCGAGCTGGCCCAGCACCTCGTCGAGTGCTGCCAGGGCCGACTTCAGCGGGATGAAATTGTCCAGGGCCGGGTCCGTGTAAGCGGCCTTGTAGGGCACGACCTCGGCGTTTCGGTAGCCGCCGTCTGCGGTCACCACGACCCGAGCGCCCGCATCGTAGATCCGGTCCGACAGGGTCTTGGCCGAGAAGCCGCCGAAGACCGGGGTGTAGATCAGCCCGAGGCGCTTGGCGGCCTCCGTGTAGTAGAGCTGTTCGGGGATATTCGGCAGATTGAAGGCGATGCGGTCGCCGCGCTCCAGGCCAAGACCGCTGAGCACCTCGGCGCGTAGCACGGTCTCGACGAGCAACCGGCGGTAGCTGATCGATGCCTCCGACACCGGGCCGCCACGCCCGTCATTTCGCGATGGATCCCAGCGATCGCTCTCGAAGCAGAAGGCCTCGTGGTCACCGCGTCCGGCCAGGACGTGGCGGTCGATCTCATTGAAACAGGCGTTGGTGCTGCCACCGACGAACCAGCGAAAGAAGGGCGCGTCGGTATCGTCGAAGGCCCGATCCCAGGGCCGCCAGTCCGCGTCGAGATCGTCGGCCTTCAGCGCCTCTCCGGTGGACGCGTCAAAGCCCGACCAGGCCCCGCTGTCCGGATCACGCCGCAGCCAGCACCCGGCATCGGGCTCGAACCAGTGCAGCTCGGCCGAAGCGATATCGCCGTGATAGCCACCCGGGTCGTCGAGCGCCGCCAGGCGCTGGGCATTTTCAACGTCGCTGTCTTCCAGTTGACCCCATGAGGTCGGGTCGGTGGCGCTTGCCATGGTGCTAGTCCCTCATTCCATGTCGAGGTTCAGATCAATGGAGGACCCCTTCGATCTCATGCCCTCGGAATCTCATCCCGATCGATGGCCATGCAGGCGTTCAATCCGCCGCCTGCCTGGCCTTTCGTCGCTGCTTGCTGGCGGCAAAAGCAATGCCCTGCGCATTCAATTTGATGTCCATATCAACGAGCTCCCAGCAGCGCTTGTTCTGGCCCAGCGACCCCAGGGCATCGAACAGGCCGCGGAAATAGTCGTGCAGGCGCGGCACGCACCAGGCCTCGAGCTCCCCATCGGCAAGGTCGCTGTCCCGGGCCTCATCGCGCAGGCGCTCGGCAAAGTCGAGATGGCGCAGAAGCTGGCCGGCGGCGGTTTCGATATCGGTTACCGCGCCGAAGTGGGTCGGATAGAGACAGCTCGGTTTCTCGGCGACCAGGCGGCGAATCGATTGACGAGCCAGTTCCGGCTCGAAGTCGGTCGGGCTGGTCGAGGGAAAGGCCAGCGTGCCCTCGCCCTGCAGATCGGGATAGACCAGGCCAAAGGCATCGCCGGTAAAGATCGCACCGCTGCCGCCGTCAACGATGCAGACGTGATGATTGGCATGACCACGGGTGTGCAGAAAACGAAGTTCGCGCCCGCCGAAGCTCACGGTCTCCTCATCTTCGATGGCTCGGACCCGGGACTCGGCAACCGGCTCGATCGTGCCGTACAGGCGTCGGAACTCGTCGGCGCCATAGACGCTCGAGGCGCTGGCGACCAGCTTTGCCGGGTCGATGATGTGGGGGGCTGCGCGCGGATGGGCCAGAACGGTGGCCTCGGGACAGGCCTCGGCCAGCCGGGAGGTGCCGCCAGCGTGGTCCAGATGCACGTGGGTGATGATCAGGTACTCGACCTGCTCCGGCGATAGCCCTCTTGAAGCCAGTGCCGCCAGCAGCCTGGGAATTGCGGCATTGGTGTTGTTGTCGATGAATGCCGCGCGGTCACCGTCGATCAGCAGATAGGCCGCCGCGAAGCGTTCGCGACCCAGATAGCCGGTATCGATGACCTCGATATCGCTCACTCCGATCCTTCCCCCTGGTCGAATGATGACGTGTCCTTCAGATCGCTCGATGCTGTCATTGACCCTCCCCGGGGACAGTGATTCCTGCCGGACCCGACGCGGCCCGGGCACTGACTCTACCAGACGTGCCTTGAAAAGTATAAGCATCAGCGCAGGCCATGGAGCGCTGCCCGCTTTTTCGCCGTCGAGGGCGTCCAGGCGCGCGCTCCGGCTCTTCCCAATCTGCGATCAGTCCGTATGATGCACACTGAAGTTACCAACAATCGCATCACGGGGAGGCGGGATGTTCGAAGTCTTCAGTCTCGGCCTGGCCTTTGTCTTCGGGCTGGCCGTCAAGCAGATCGGTCTGCCGCCGCTGGTCGGCTTTCTGGCCGCCGGCTTCGGCCTGAACTGGCTCGGGCAGCGCTATGGCGTCCTGCCGCCGTATACCGGAGATGTGCTGGAGCATGTCGCCCATCTCGGCGTGCTGCTGCTGCTGTTCACGGTCGGGCTGAAGTTGAACCTGCGCCAGCTCGGCCAATCGGCCGTGCTTGGCGGCGGGCTGATGCACTTCGCGCTGTCGGTACTGATCTTCACTCCGGGCCTGGCGCTTCTGGTCGGGCTGGAGTGGCAGACCGCCCTGCTGGTCGGCATCGCCCTGAGTTTTTCATCGACGGTGCTGGCGGCCAAGATCCTCGACATGAAGCGCGAGCTGACCGCCTTTCACGGCCGGATCGCCATCGGCATCCTGATCATCCAGGACCTGATTGCGCTCCTCGTCCTGAGCATCTTCGGCGGCAAGGATCCCTCGGCCTGGGCCCTCGCCCTGTTCGCCCTGCCCTTGGCAAGACCCGTGCTGCACTGGCTGCTCGACCTGTCGGGTCATGACGAAATGCTGGTCCTGATGGGCATGGTCCTGGCCGTGGTCCTCGGCGGCATGGGCTTCGAGTCCCTGGGGCTGAGCTCCGAGCTGGGTGCCCTGGTGATGGGCCTGTTGATGGCGACCCACTCTCGCGCCAAGGATGTTTCGGAATCCCTCTGGGCCCTGAAGGAACTCTTCCTGGTCGGGTTCTTTCTGCAGATCGGCATGTCTGGACTGCCGACGTTCAGCGACTGGCTGTTCGCGCTCGGGATGATTGTCCTGCTGCCGCTCAAGGGGCTGCTGTTCTTTGCCATTCTGGCGCTGTTCCATTTGCGCGCCCGCAATGCCTTTCTGGGCGCGATCACGCTGACCGCCTACAGCGAGTTCGGCCTGATCGTCGCCGCCGGCGTGCCGGCCCTGAGCAACTGGATGGTGCCGCTGGCGCTGACCGTCGCCCTGTCGTTTGCCCTGTCGGCACCGTTGAACCGCGCCTCGCACCGCCTGGCCGAGCGTCTGGAAGACCACATGAGCCGCTTCGAGCGCACCACCGCCCATCCTGACGAGATCCCGCCGGACCTGAGTTCGGCACGGGTGCTGATCATGGGCATGGGACGCACCGGCACAGCGGCCTATGAAAAGCTCAGCCAGACCATCCCCGAGGTGGTCGGCATGGACGCCGACCCCTACTGCGTGTCACGGCATCAAAGCGAACAGCGCAACGTGATCCTGGCCGACGCCGAGGACGCACACCTGTGGCGCTCGGTCTGCATCGAAGGACTCGAGGTCGTGGTGCTGGCCATGGACGACCTGGAAGCCAAGCTGATCGGGGCGCGCAAGCTGCGCGAGCGCGGCTTCACCGGCCCGATCATCTCGCATGCCCTTTACGAAGAGCACGTCGAAGAAATCCAGGCCGCCGGCGCCGACCAGACCCATCTGACCATGAAGGAGGCCGGCTACAGCCTGGCCGGTCATGCCGTCACCGCACTGAATCCCGACGACGGCACTCGCAACTGGAACTAATCATTCGGGGCTTGCACCGCCCCCTTCGAATCGATCGCAAAACAGTGACCCCTCTCGGCCGAACACGACATAGCTCCGACCAGGTTGGATTCTATTGGGTTCAGCGAATCGAGCACCGATGATCACATCATCGACCCCATCATCATTGATGTCGCCGGCTCTAGCTACCGGCCGACCAGAGCTGTCAGCCATCCCTTCCCCGTTCAATGCCAGGCCATTGCAACCATTGACACTGTCCAAGCTGAAAGGATGGGGAAACCGGCGCTTCGATCCGAAAACGATGTAGCTGCTGCCCGAGTTAAGCGCATTAGAATCGACTCCGGACGCGCCGATGATCAGGTCATCAATACCGTCTGCGTTGACGTCTCCGGCGGCACTTACGGAAACTCCTGCGTTGTCACCCTCGGCGCCTCCTTCAAAAACAAGGCCTTTTTCGCCCTGCAACATGCTGACTTCGAAAGGGCTGGGCAGTTCTTGATCAGAACCAAATACAACATAAGCAAGACCGGCGTCGCCACCGTTGGAGTCTGCTCTGTGGGCACCGATGATCACATCATCGATACCGTCTCCATTGATATCTCCCGCACCACTGACAGAGTAGCCAAACCTGTCATTGGCGTTTTGGCCATTGAGCACGAGGCCGTTGCTACCATTCAGGCTTGTTAACGCCAGCGGATCAGGGAATCCCTGATCAGACCCGAAGACAACGTAACTGCGGCCGTGGGAGCCAAATCGTGGCGCTCCAAGGATGATGTCATCGATTCCGTCACCGTTGAAATCGCCGGCAGCACCGACCGCATGACCTGCCTGACCGGAGGGCCCTTCGCCCTGGATAACAACGCCGTTCGTTCCATCGAGGCTGCCAAGCTGAAAGGGGTTAGGGAGGCCCTGGTCGGAGCCAAACACGACGTAAGCTCGGCCAGAATAGGCCCCATTTTCATTTGCATCGGCCAACCGCGCTCCGATGATCAGATCGTCAATTCCATCACCATTGAAATCGCCAGCAGCGCTCACAGAGATTCCAGATTGGTCGCCTGCCATCCCATCCAGGACAAAACCACGACGGGTCAGAGGATTAGCGAGGGTGCCCAGGCTCAAAGGATGCGATAGGCCCTGATCGGAGCCGAACAGTACATAGCTGCGACCCGAAAGTTCGCCGCTTGTATCCGCATTGCTGGCACCGATGATCAGATCGTCGAGGCCGTCACCATTTACATCGCCCGCTCGGCTCACAGCGATTCCGGCGTAGTCCAACGCTGCTTCACCGTTCAAGACAATACCGTTCGTGCCGTTGATCGCTCCCAACTCAATAGGCTGTGACACACCGCCTTCGGAGCCGAAAACCAGATAGACCCGGCCCGAAAGACTCTCACTCGTAGTCGCCCACGGTGCGCCGATAATGAAGTCGTCAATGCCGTCGCCGTTCATATCGCCAGCAGCGCTGAGCGCAGTTCCCGAACCCTCCCCCGCCCCGCTTACGGCACCGTTAAGGAACCTCTGAATAATTATGCTCGGGCGCGACAGGTCTTTGCGGGAGGCTCCGGCTTGGCTTGGGCGAGCGTGGTTTGGTCATTCCAAATAAGCGAGCCCAAACGAGGCGGAGGCCCCGCAAAGAGCTGTCCCTATTGGGTTTCGCCGGAAAAGCCGCA
>CAYTQT010000081.1:0-12756 GCA_964439915.1 uncultured Wenzhouxiangella sp.
AGACGCGGTGACCAAAGCCCATCAGGCGGAACGGGTCGTCCTTGTCCTTGGCCCGCTTGATGAACTCGCCGACCTTGCTGACATCACCGATCTCGTTGAGCATCTTCAGGACGGCTTCATTGGCGCCGCCATGAGCCGGGCCCCACAGGGCCGCGATACCCGCCGATGTGCAGGCATAGGGATTGGCACCGGTCGAGCCGACCAGGCGAACGGTCGAGGTCGACGCATTCTGCTCGTGGTCGGCGTGCAGGATGAACAGCAGGTCCAGGGCCTTGGCCGCGACCGGATTGATCTCGTAGGACTCGGCGGGTACCGAAAACATCATGTCGAGGAAGCGCTCGGGATAGCCGAGCGAGTTCTTCGGATAGGCCTTGGGCCAGCCCATGTAGTTGCGATAGGCGGCAGCGGCAATCGTCGGCATCTTGGCGATCAGTCGCTTGGCCGCGAGGTCCCGCTGTTCAGGATCGTTGACGTCGAGCTTGTCGTGGTAGAACCCGGCCATCGAGGCCACGACACCGGAGAGGATCGCCATCGGATGGGCATCGTAGTGAAAGCCGTCGATGAACTTGTTGATCTTCTCGTGGACCATCGTGTGGTAAGTGATGTCGTGATCGAAACCGGCAAACTCGTCTTGCGTGGGCAGCTCACCGTAAAGCAGAAGGTAGGCCACCTCGAGAAAACTGGAGTGTTCGGCAAGCTGCTCGATCGGATAGCCGCGAAAGCGCAGGATGCCCTTGTTGCCGTCGATAAAGGTGATGTCGCTCTTGCAGCTGGCCGTGGAGCCGTAGCCCGGGTCGAAGGTGAAGTGTCCGAGTTCCGGACTCAGGCGGCTGATGTCGAGGGTCGGATCGCCTTCCGTACCGGACACCACCGGCAGATCGATGGTTTTTCCGGTTTCAGGATCGGTCAGGGTCATTTTACGTTCAGCCACCGTGGTCTCCTCTCAGGCTGTGCATTGCGGGATTCGATGCGGCCACTCGCTTGGCTGCCATCATCGCCAGTCTGGCGGGCAGCGCTGTACGTCGCCGTATGGAGACTCCTAGTATCTCACAAATCGCCCTTTTTCTGAATGGCGGCCTGTTGGCGGCTTGCCCAGTCGACTGGAGCCAGTGGCGGCCATTCCTCGGCATCGATGGTCGCTCGATAGGCGTGCCAGGTGGCATGGCCGAGCAAGGGGAGAATCACCGCGAAAGCGAGCCAGGCCGTCAGCGCCCCAATCATCACGCCGGCCACGATGATCGCCGCCCAAACGAGCATCGGCCGCTTGTTTCGCAGTACCGCGTTGATACTCGTGACCACCGCCGTGACCGCATCGGCCCGGCGGTCCATCAGCATCGGCAGTGAAAAGGCGCTGACAGCAAACACGACTGCGGAAAACACGGCCCCGACGGCCGTGCCGATCCCCAGAAAGACCATCAGGTCCGTCCACTCCGGATCGGCGATGGCCGGAAAGAAAATGTAGAGGGTATTGGCCGCCCGTGCCCAGACCAGCAGTACGATGATCAGCATGACGGCGAAAAACAGGGCAGAGCGCAGGGATTGCGCGGCATCGGCGATGCTTCGCGCCAGGCTGACCTTGCGGCCCAGCTCCAGTCGCCTCGAGATCGCATACAGGGTCAGGGCCAGCCACGGTCCGACGAACACGAATCCGCTGACCAACCCCAGGTAGAGGCCGAGGTTGCCCCAGCGCCAGGCGGCAAGGGTCACCAGATAGCTCAACACAACCAGCACCGCACCCCAGGCCAGACTCTGCCGGGGCGCGGAGCGCAGATCGTGCCAGCCCTTCTGCACCCAGCCCCAGGGATCGCCGACCTGCAGCGTCCTGCAGGGTGCGGCCAGGGGGAGTTCGTCCGGTGGTCTTGGTGCAGGTGTTTCCGACTTCATGAGTGACTCCCGATCGACGATGCCCGGATTATTCCCGTCCCGATTTCAGTATCCACCCAACGCCCGCGCTCAAGTATGCCCTGCCCGCTTGCCGATGGGCCATAAAACTGCCCGGGATCGCTCACACGTCGACGAACTGTTCGGCCTCACCGACCCAGCGATCGATCAGGATCGAGGCATCAGTGACCCGCAGGGTCCGGGCCAGGCCAGCCACCTGATCGAGCAGATCACCATCGCGCGCCAGATCGGCGATACGGAAGCGCAGCATTCCGGTCTGCCGGGTACCCAGCACTTCCCCGGGGCCACGCAGCTCCAGATCCTTTTCAGCGATGACGAAGCCATCGGTGGTCTCGCGCATGACTCCGAGGCGGGCCTGTGCCATGTCACCGAGGGGCGGTTTGTAGAGCAGCACGCAAGAGGCCTGGTCGGCACCGCGCCCGACCCGGCCGCGCAGTTGATGAAGCTGCGAAAGCCCCAGGCGCTCGGCGTTCTCGATGATCATGACGCTGGCATTGGGCACATCGACACCGACTTCGATCACCGTGGTCGCCACGAGCAGGTCGATCCTGCCCGCGCTGAAATCGGCCATGATGGTCTGTTTCTCGGCCGGTTTCATCCGGCCGTGGATCAGCGCGACGGAAAAATCCGAGAGCAGCCCGGTCAGCTCGCGCGCGCGAGTCTCGGCTGCCTCGGCCTCGAGGACCTCCGATTCCTCGATCAGGGGACAGACCCAGTAGGCCTGCCGCCCTTGTGAGAGTGCATGCTGCAAGCGCTCAACCACCTGGTCGCGACGCTGCTGGCTGGCGGCGACCGTGGTCACCGGCTTGCGCCCCGGCGGCAGCTCGTCGATGACCGAAACATCCAGCCCGGCATAGGCTGTCATCGCCAGGGTGCGCGGAATCGGTGTGGCCGTCATGACCAGCTGATGCGGTAGACGATGGCCGCGCTTGCCCTTGGCCGCCAGCGCCAGGCGTTGATGCACCCCGAAGCGATGCTGTTCATCGACCACAACCAGACCCAGATCGCGAAACTCGACGCCTTCCTGAAACAGGGCATGGGTGCCGATCGCGATATCGGCGGACTGCCGCAACGCATCGAGCGCCGCCTTGCGCGCCCGCCCCTTGACCTTTCCGGCCAGCCAGACCGTCTCCAGCCCCAGGGCATTAAGCAGGGGCGACAGGTTCTGGACGTGCTGCTCGGCCAGGATTTCTGTCGGCGCGATCAGCGCCGATTGATAGCCGGAGGCTGCCGCGGTCACCAGTGCAGCCGCGGCCACCAGGGTCTTGCCGGACCCGACATCACCCTGGACCAGCCGTCGCATGGGACGCTGTCGCGCCAGATCGTCGGCGATCTCGGCCATCACCCGGGTCTGGGCGGCGGTGGGCGAATAGGGAAGCTGCGCGAGCAGAGCTTCGACCCGTGCCTGTTCATCGACAAGACGCGGTGCTCGCTGACGGGCGCGCGCCCGATTCAGGCGGGCCAGGGCCAGATGATGGGCGGTCAGCTCTTCCAGAGCGAGACGCTGCACGGCTGGATGATGGCCGTCGACCAGTGCCTCCAGATCTTCATCGGCGCTGGGCGCATGGACGGTCTGCAGGGCCCGGTCCAGTCGGGGAATGGCAGTCCTGCGAGGCAGCGCGTCGGCCAGCGGGTCGATGAGACTCAATTCGCGGCGCTCGAGGCGCTCGAGCGCGCCCCGGATCAGCCGCTGTAGATTGGCCTGACCGATACCCTGGGTGATCGGGTAGACCGGGCTGAGCGACTCAGGCAGCTCCAGCGGTCGATCTGGGCGAAAGCTCTGGCACTGGGGATGAACCAGCTCGAAACCCTCGGGGCCGAAGCGGGCCTCGCCGAAACAGCGCAGATGCTGACCCTCGCGTAGCTGGCGCTGCTGACTGGGATAGAAGCGGAAATAGCGCAACAGGATCTGGCCGGTCTGATCAGCCAGTGTAGCCAGCAGCATGCGGCCGCGACCGAAGCGGATTTCCTGATGGACCACCTGGCCCTCGACCTGCACGGTGACGCCCGGCCGAACGCGATTGAGCGGCGTGATCCGGGTTCGGTCCTCGTAGCGCAGCGGCAGGTGGAACAGCAGGTCGATTTCGCGTTCGATGCCGAGCGCCTTCAGCCGCGCGGCCACCCGATCACCAACACCGGGTAGTTCAGTGACGGGCCGATCGAGGCTGGAACCGGCGGCGCTCACCCGTCAGCTGAGCTGATCGTCCTGCCCCTGGGACCGGACAAGGATCGCATCCATTTCGACATCGACACCTTTGGGCAGGGCCGCCACCTGAACGGCGGCCCGGGCCGGATACGGCTCGTTGAAATAGCCGGACATGATCTCGTTGACCTCGGAAAAGCGTCCCAGATCGGTCAGAAAGACGTTGAGCTTGACCACATCATCGAGACCGGCGTCGGCGGCTCGCGCCACCGCTGCCAGATTGTCGAAGACGCGCCGACAGCGATCGGCGAATTCGCCTTCGATCAGCTCACCCGATGCCGGGTCAAGGGGAATCTGGCCGGAAAGATACACCGTATCGCCGACCTGGATGGCCTGTGAATAGGGGCCGATGGCCGCCGGCGCTTCGTCACTGTGGATCGGTTTCTTGTTCATTTCCAAAAACTCCGATGAGTCGATTCAATTGAGTCGAGTGCCAGCTCGTGCGAGCGTCAGGCCATCTCGCGACTGACGCGAATCACGTTCGGGTTGCGCTTGAGGCGTCGCATCACGCGGGCCAGCTGAACGCGATCGGTCACGCTGAGCACGAAGAACAGGGTGGCCGTCTCCAGATTGGCATCCTTCTGCTCGACGCGTTCGATATTGGCGCCGACCTGACTGAGCGTGGACGAGACCGAGGCCAGAACGCCCGGGCCGTTGATCGTCAGAAGCTTCAACAATACCGGGAAATGGCCGTCGGTCAGAGGCTCCCAGGCCACTTCGATGCAGCGTTCGGCATGGTGCTTGCGCAGACCGTGGACGTTCGGACAGCGCAGCCGATGGACCACGATGCCCTTGCCCGGCGACAGATAACCCATGACCGGATCACCGGGGATCGGGTGACAGCAGGCGGCGTAGGTGATCGCACTGCCCTCATTGCCGCCCACGGTGATGACCGTAGCGATATCGTCCTCAGCGCGACGGCGTTGCGTAATCGGCAACAGTTTGTGGGCCACCACGCCGGCGAGCATGTCGCCCCGCGCGATCTGGATCAGCAGATCTTCCACCCGCTCCAGGCCGAGCTTTGCCACATAGCGGTCGAGTCGACGCTGGGAGACCTTCTCCAGCGAGGAGCCGCGACGAATCAGGGCCTGATCGAGCAGGCGGTCACCGATCGCGACCGAGTCGGCCTGCTCCAGATTCTTCAGATGGGATCGAATCGCGGCTCGTGCCTTCGAAGTGACAACGAACTCGAGCCACTCGGGAAGTGGCTTGTGGCCCTTCTCGGTCAGGATCTCGATGGTCTGACCATTCTCGAGCCGCGTTCTCAACGGCATTCGCTGCTGGTCGATGCGGGCAGCGACCGCCTGGTTGCCGACATCGGTGTGGATGGCATAGGCAAAATCCAGGGCGGTCGAGTCGGCCTTGAGATCGATGATCTTGCCGCGCGGGGTAAAGACGAAGATCTCATCCGGGAACAGCTCGGACTTGGCCGTGTCCATGAACTCACTCGAATCCGGCGAGCGGTATTGGGTGTCGACCAGCTTGAGCAGCCATTCGCGTGCGCGGACCGCGGTTGAACGATCGGGTGCGGCCTTGTACAGCCAGTGTGCCGCCGCGCCCTTCTCGGCGACCAGATCCATTTCCTCGGTCCGGATCTGGACTTCCAGCGGGACTCCGTGGGAAGAGGTCAGCACGGTGTGCAAGGACTGGTAGCCGTTCGGTTTGGGCAATGCGATGTAGTCCTTGAAGCTGTAGGGCTTGGGACGGAAGAGGCTGTGCGCCACACCGAGGGCCTGATAGCAGTGCGGCTCGGAATGAGTGATGATGCGAAAGGCAAACAGGTCCGACACCTGCTCATAGGACAGGCTCTTGTCGCGCATCTTGCAGTAGATCGAATAGGCGGTCTTGGTGCGCCCCTCCACTCGACAGGGAATGCCCGACTCGCTCAGACGTCGTTTGAGATCCGCCGTAACCGAGTCAATCACGTCCTGTCGATTGCCCGCCACCGCAGAGACCCGCTTGCTGATAACCCGATAGCGCAGCGGATAGAGGTTCCTGAACCCCTGCTCCTCGAGCTCTTCTTTCAGGGCATTCATGCCCAGGCGCTCGGCGATGGGCGCGTAGACCTCGAGGGTTTCGGAGGAGATTCGCCGACGTGAATCGGACGACATGGCACCGATGGTACGCATGTTGTGCAGGCGATCGGCCAGCTTGATGAAGATGACCCGAAGGTCTCGACTCATGGCCAGCAACAGCTTGCGGAAGCTTTCCGCGTCCGCCTCCTGTCGCGTCCGGAACTTCATCTTGTCGAGCTTGGTGACGCCGTCGACCAGACGCGCCACCTCCTCGTCGAACTCGCGGACAAGATCTGCGTGCTCCAGTTGGGTGTCTTCGACCGTATCGTGAAGGATGGCCGCGGTGATGGTCTGATGATCCATGCGCATCGAGGCAAGAATCTGGGCCACCGCTACCGGATGGAAGATGTAGTCCTCGCCGGATCGGCGCTTCTGTCCCTTGTGCGCCTCGGCACCGATTTCATAAGCATGCAGAACGCGAGCAACCTGCCCGGGCTCAAGGTAGGTATTGAGCAGATCGCGAAGCTGGCGGACGGGAGACGGCAGCATGAGGACCGCCGGCCCTCAGCCCATGTCGCTGCAACGGCAGCGAGGCAGATAGCTCATCGATGAGATCGGATCAGTCGTCGTCGTCTGGCGGCGGCGGAACTTCAGCCTGCATGGCCGCCATGCGAGTGTCCAGATCAGCCTGAAGCTCATCGATATTGCCCTCGGTCACAACGCCCTCGGCAATTTCTCGCAGCGCAATGACGGTCGGCTTGTCGGACTCTTCGTCGACGAGCGGTTCCGAGCCATTGGCAATCATTCGCGCGCGCTGGGCGGCAGTGACCACCAGTTCAAAGCGATTGGGTACCGCATCAACGCAGTCTTCAACCGTTACTCTAGCCATGATTCTACCTGTCGGTTCGTGGGGGCGATCGTAGGACGCCCGCCGGGAATTCCAATTCGAAAGCGTTGCCGCCTGAGACCGAGACCCGCGATCGACAGGCCGGAAACAGCGTTTCTTTCGAAAAATCAGTCGTCCATTGTATCGCGCGGCGAGGATTCGTCCAAGAGCTTTACCACGTGATGCTGCTGGCGAACCCGGCGCAGGGGCCAGACCCGCACAATGGCGGTCAGCTCATCGAGCGCGGTCTCGAACAGATCGTTGACGACCATCCAGCGAAAGTCGCCGCAGTCTTCCAGTTCGGCCCTGGCCTCGCGCAGACGACGGGCGATGTCGTCGGCCGAATCGGTGTCACGTCCCCTCAGCCGCTCGGCAAGAACAGCCATGGACGGCGGCAGAATGAACATGCTGCACAGGCCGGGGTACTGTTCGCGCACCTGACGGGCCCCCTGCACATCGATTTCCAGCAGCACGTCCCGGCCAGCGTCCCAGAGTGCCTCGACCCGATCCCTTCGCGTGCCGTAGTAGTTGCCGTACACATCGGCATATTCGAGGTAATCGCCGGCCTCGATCCCGGCCTTGAACTCCTGGATGCTGACGAAGTGGTACTGTTCGCCGTCGACTTCACCACGACGCGCCGGACGGGTCGTGTCGGAGACCGACAGGGCCAGATTCGGGCAGCGCGCCATCAGCGCTCGCATCAGGCTGGTCTTGCCCGCGCCGGACGGTGCGGCCACCAGATACAGCTCGCCCTTATTCGACATTCTGAACCTGTTCCCGCATCTGTTCGATCAGCACCTTCAGCTCCACGGCGGCCTGCCCGGTTTCAGCCATCGCGGCCTTCGAGCCCAGGGTATTGGCCTCGCGATTGAGCTCCTGCATCAGGAAATCCAGCCGCCGGCCCACCGGCTCGTCGAGGGTCAGCACCCGGCGAATCTCGGCGACGTGTGTATCGAGTCGATCGAGCTCCTCGTCGACGTCCAGCTTCTGCAGCTGCAGCACGACCTCCTGCTCGATCCGCCCGGGTTCGACCGGTTGCTTCAGGCCTTCGAGACGCTCGCGGAATCGACGATCAAGTGCCGAGCGGATCTCGGGCAGATGCCGGCGAACCTCGGCCACCTGGGCCTCGATACCGGCCAGGCGGGCCTCGATCATTGCCTCGAGCGCGCGGCCTTCCTGGGCACGTGCCGCGACGAACGCATCGATCGCGCTATCGAGCAACTCCAGCGCCCGGCGTCTTTCCTCTTCCATGTCGGGGCGTTCGGTAACGACGAGGCCGGGCCAGCTCAACAGTCTCACCAGATCAGGCTGCGCGCCTCCCCCGCACAGGCCGTCCAGCTCCTGGTGGGCCTCGACCAGCGCCCGGGCCAGTTCACGATTGAGCTTGACCTCGCTGCTGGCCAGGGCGGCATCGGCCTGGAAGCGCAGGCTGGCCTCCACCTTGCCCCGATCCAGGGCCGCCTTGAATTTCTGCCGGATATCGGATTCCAGCGGGCGAAAGTCCTCGGGCAGCCTGAGGCTGACGTCCAGATAGCGGTGATTGACCGACCTCAATTCCCAGGACAGAGTGCCTCTCGGGGAGTCGATGGCGCTGGCGGCATAGGCGGTCATGCTGCGGATCATTCAGGGGTCTCACTGAGGATTCATCAGGGGTCGACATGGTAACCTTGCCAGCCTCAATTAACCAAGGACATTGCATGCGCCCATCCGGCCGCCAGCCAGACGAACTAAGAGCGATCCAGATCGAGCGACACTTCACGATGCATGCCGAGGGATCCGTGCTGATTTCCTGCGGGGACACCCGAGTGCTTTGCACGGCGAGCGTGGAAGAGCGGGTTCCGCCCTGGCTGCGCGGCAAGGGTTCAGGCTGGGTCACCGCCGAATACGGCATGTTGCCGCGCTCGACCGGCAGCCGCAACGCACGCGAGGCCGCACGCGGCAAGCAGGGCGGAAGAACCCTCGAGATCCAGCGCCTGATCGGTCGCAGCCTGCGCGCGGTGATCGATCTGGAAGCCCTGGGCGAGCGATCCATCACCATCGACTGCGACGTGTTGCAGGCCGATGGCGGCACCCGCACGGCTTCGATCACCGGGGCCTATGTCGCGCTGGTCGATGCCATCGATTCGCTGACCCGGGCGGGCAAACTCAAGCGCAATCCGATTCACGGGCGAATCGCGGCGGTCTCGGTCGGCATGCTCGGCAGCGAGGCCGTTCTCGACCTCGACTATGCCGAGGATTCGACGGCCGACACGGATCTGAACGTGGTGATGAACGACGGCGGCGGCTTCATCGAAGTTCAGGGCACCGCGGAGGGGCATGCCTTCCGCCGCGAAGAGCTCGATGCCATGCTGGCCATCGCCGAAAAAGGCATCATGGAATTGATCGAAGCTCAGGAGATGGCCCTGAATGTCACTTGATCAGCGCCAACTGGTCCTGGCCAGCGGCAACAAGGGCAAGCTCGAGGAGTTGAAACATCAGCTTGCCGACCTCGGGATCGAGCCTCGTTCACAAGCCGATTTCGATATCAAACCGGTGGACGAGACCGGGCTGACCTTTATCGAAAATGCGCTGCTCAAGGCCCGCGAAGCCAGCCGTGTGTCGGGTCTGCCGGCGCTGGGCGACGACTCCGGTCTGGTCGTTCAGGCGCTCGACGGGGGACCGGGGATCTATTCGGCACGCTTTGCCGGCGAAGACGCCACCGATGCCCGGAACAATCAAAAACTGCTTCAGGCCCTCGAAGACCAGCCGGCTGATCGCCGCCAGGCGCATTTCCACTGCTGCCTGGTCCTGCTGCGCCACCCCGAGGATCCGGATCCGATCATCGCTCAGGGCCGGTGGCGTGGCCAGATCTTGGGTGAAGCTCGAGGTAGCGGAGGCTTCGGCTATGACCCGCTGTTTTTCGACCCAGAAAGAGGCGTTGCCGCAGCCGAACTCAGTCTGGCCGAAAAAGCACGCATCAGCCATCGGGGGATCGCCCTGAGATCGCTGATCGACCAGCTCCAATCAGGTTGCTGACGCAAGAGAAGTCTCGGTCTGTGACCTCGCCACGACTTCAGCTCCCGCCGCTGTCGCTCTACATCCACCTTCCCTGGTGTATCGCCAAGTGCCCCTACTGCGACTTCAATTCGCACGCTCTCAAGGAACAGCTGCCCGAGGAACGCTACGTCGATGCCCTGCTGGCCGATCTCGAAGTCGACCTGCCGCGGGTCTGGGGTCGCACGGTGCAGACGGTCTTCCTCGGCGGCGGCACACCCAGCCTGTTTTCGGCTGCCGCCATCGACCGGCTGATGTCCGGGGTTCGCGCGCGCCTGCTGCTGGCGCCGGACGCCGAGGTCACGATGGAGGCCAATCCCGGCGCCGTCGAGTACGATCGCTTCGAGGGCTATCGCTCGGCCGGTGTCAACCGGATCAGCCTCGGCGTGCAGACCTTCGACGGCGGCCAGCTCAAGACCCTGGGCAGGATCCACAGCAGCGATGAGGCCCATCGCGCCATCGACGACATCAAACAGGCCGGGTTCGAGCGCTTCAATCTCGATCTGATGTGGGCCTTGCCTGGGCAAAGCCTCCAGCAGGCCCTCGATGATCTGAATCAGGCCCTGGCCTGCGAACCCGAGCACCTGTCGCACTACCAGCTCACCCTGGAACCGAATACCGTGTTTGCGGCCCACCCGCCGAGCCTGCCGGATGAGGACACCGTGATCGACATGCAGGACAGCTGCGCCAGGGTGCTGGTCGGCGCCGGTTTCGAGAACTACGAAATCTCGGCCTGGAGTCGCCCGGGCCGCGCCAGCCGTCACAATCTGAATTACTGGCGCTTCGGCGACTACCTGGGAATCGGTGCCGGCGCCCACGGCAAGCTGACCCTGCCCGCCGACGGCGCGGTCCGACGGACCCGGCGCAAAGCCCACCCGAGACCGTATCTGAAAGGCCTGGAGAACGGCGAGTTCATCGCCGAGGACTGGCAGGTACCTAATGAACAGCTCGCCTTCGAGTATTTCCTCAACCGAACCCGTCTGGCGGCAATCATCGATCTGGCTGAATTCGAGCAGCGCACAGGTCGGCCGATCGAGAGTATCCAGGGTGCGCTGGACCGGGCGCTGGAGCTTGGGCTGATCGAACAAGGGCCTTCCGAACGCTCCATTCGGCGCACTGAGCTGGGGCGCAACTACCTCAACGACCTTCAGGCCCTGTTTCTGCCTGATGCCAGCGAGGCGCCAAGCCGGACCGCCTGAGTGGAGCTCAGGGTCGGGCTGAAGACCCCTTGCTCCTGCCGGCCGGCAGGGTCAACGTGGCTCTGAATACCGAGCCGAGCTGATCGGTCTTGAGCTGGGCACCCTCTTCATAGGCCAGCGCCAGTCGCTGCCGGATATTGTCGAGTGCCGTGCCGTTGCTGGAACGGCGATGGCCTGTGTCCGGAGGCAGGGGGTTGTCGATCCGCACCCGGATCCGGCCGAATCGAATCATCGAAATCGCGATTTTCAGCTCACCACCCTCGGGGTTGGGGGCGATACCGTGCAACACGGCATTTTCGACCAGCGGCTGGATCAGCAGCGCCGGCCGGACCTGATCCATATCGATATGCTCATCGATCGACCAGACCACCTGCAGGCGCGAGCCCAGTCGGAGGGACTCGATGCGCAGATAGGCGCGGATCAGCTCCAGCTCCTCGCCCAGGGTGTGCTGGGAGTCGACCCGAAGGCCACTGCGAAGCAGATCGGACAGATCGAGCAGCGCTTCTTCGGCCTGCTGTGGCTGGCGGTGGACCAGTTCAGAGACCGTATTCAGAGCGTTGAACAGGAAGTGCGGGTGAATTCGGGCCTGCAGCGCATCCAGGCGCGCGCGCGAATCCGTGGCCACACGGGCCCGCCAGTCGGCCTGTAGGACCAGATAGCGCGCAAAGGCAAAGGCAATCAGGGCGGCCAGCAGGCCGTTGCGAAGAGTCAGCCAGCCGGTCGGAAGTTCAGTCAGGAGCAACCCGCCCCAGGACAGCAACAGGGTCGACAGGGAGGTCACGAACAGTGCCGCCAGCGGGAACAGCAGCGACAGCATCCAGGGGGCTCGAATCAGACCTGCCTGGGCGACACGGCAGAGCAGCAGCACCGTGATCAGGATCGCCCACTGAACAAACAGCAGAGTCAGACCGAAACTGATCCAGAACTGATCCAGCCAGCCATCGCCGCCCAGGGTCAGGATCAGGGCAATCAATGCACCGAGAAGCAGGTGCACGACCAGCGCTCCCGGCGAACACAGGTCCGGCAGGGTCAGAGCTTGATGCTGGGGTCGGCGCGCCTTGTTCATGACCCCGCTAGCTTACGCTCTGCGACCCATCGGGGCCATGGCGGCCCGCGGCTGGTCAGGTCGGCCCGACAGGGCTACCAGCAGTCCGCGACCGTCCCGCTTCCGGTCACGCCGCGAAGGCCCCTATGGTCGAGCGTCAGCGACCCACATTCTGTATCCCGCGTGGCCTGACTGTCCTGGGGGGCTGCAGTCAGGGTGTAGGTGGTGGCCGTGAGAGCAGCCGTCACCGAGTAGTGACCGTTCTCCGACACCGCGGGCAGCGTGACGGTGCAGGCCCCGTCGTTGTACTGGCTGAATCGGCTGTAACACCGCTCCAGACCCTGGGCGACGTTGTTGATGACCACCTTGCCTTCGCCTCGATTCGTTTCGACCACATAGCGTTCGTAGGTCGGGATCGCAATGGCCACGATAATGGCCAGGATCGCGACCGCGATCATCAGCTCGATCAGGGT
>CAYTQT010000082.1:0-11469 GCA_964439915.1 uncultured Wenzhouxiangella sp.
TCGCGACCCCAACCTTGGCAAGGTTGTGCTCTACCAACTGAGCTATTCCCGCAATCAGGGCGCATATTCTAGCCGTCTCAGTGGGCTTGTCAAGCATTTCCTGGTGCCGCCACGGCAGCTCTCAGCCCCGGCAGACAGGGCGTGCGTTCGCAGGCCCGACCCCCGAGCCGCTTCGGATCACCCCACTCGCTCAGTGAATACGAACTGACGCTGGCGAATCGGGGACAATAGCGGTCACACAAGCAACATCAAGGCCCTCGACCTCGACATCATGCAGGATCAGTCCCGCACCAGCCCCAGGCCGCCGATCGCCTCGATCGTGGTACCAACCCTGAATGAAGAGGCCAATATCGACAGGCTCCTCGGGCGGATCTTCCAGTCCGTTCCTGAGGGACTGAGTATCGAGGTCATCATCGTCGACGACGCATCGCGCGATGCCACCGTCGAGCGTGCCCGGTCCTGGTCTGAAAGCCATCCTGTGCGGGTCATCGAGCGCACCGGGCCGGCGGATCTGTCAGCATCGGTACTCGAAGGCGCTGAGTCCGCGCAAGGCCGCTGGGTCGTGGTCATGGATGCCGACGGCTCGCACCCACCAGAGCGCCTTGGAGCCCTGCTGCAGCCGCTGCGCGAGGGGCGTGCCGATCTAACTATCGGCTCGCGCCACGCGCCCGGGGGCCAGACCGACGGCTGGCCCTGGCATCGACACCTGGCCTCCGGGTTTGCCACGGCGCTGGCCTGGCCGTTCACCGAGGTCAAGGACCCGATGGCCGGGTATTTCGCCACCGATCGGGAACGCCTGCTGGCACTTCCCGGACAGGCTGCGGGCTACAAGATCCTGCTCGAGCTGCTGGTTCAGGGCGGCGACGGGCTTCGAGTCGAGGAAATCCCGATCCGCTTCGTGGACCGCCAGCAGGGCAAGTCCAAACTAGGCGTGTCGCAGCAGCTGACCTATCTGAAGCGACTGACCTACCTTGCCGGCGGCCGGGTCTCCGGCTCGAGCGCGACGAAGTTCATCCTGGTCGGCTTCAGCGGCATGGCCATCGACCTGCTGATCTTCTATTTCCTGATCACCCAGGACGCCCGCCTGGGATCGGCACACATGGCAAGCTTCGTGGTCGCGACCCTGACCAATTTCGCCCTCAACTACCGCTGGACCTTTCGCGGAGGGGCGCATACCGATCTGGTCATCGCCCACCGCTACCTGCGCTTCCTGCTGGTGGCCCTGATGGCACTCATGATCCGCGGCGGGGTACTGGTTCTGCTGGTTCAGGTGCTCGGGCTCTCGGCGGCGGCGGCCATCGTTCCGGCCATTGTGATCACGGCCGGGGTGAATTATCTGGGCTCGGCGTTCTATGTCTTTGCCTCGACCGCCTCGGGCGTCGTGCCCAGGGTGCGCTGGCATCTGGCGATCCTCGGCCTGCTCCTCTACGTGGTGATCCTGCGCCTGCTCTATATGGGCCAGGTCGGACTGATCCCGGATGAAATGTACTACTGGGTCTACAGCCAGCACCTGGATCTGAGCTTTCTCGACCACCCTCCCCTGGTCGCCTGGCTGATCCAGATGGGCACCAGCCTGGCCGGCGACACGATCTTCGGTGTTCGACTGCTGCTGATCCCGATGACCCTTGCCACAGCCTGGCTGATGTACCTCTACGGCGCCAGCATGGGCGGACGAACCATCGGCATGGTCTGCGTGCTGATGGTCAGTGTCCTGCCCTTCTTCTCGTTGTCCGGGCTCCTGATGACACCTGATGCCCCGATGATGATTGCCTGGATCGCCGCCCTGTACTTCTTCAAGCGCGCCCTGATCGATCAGACGGCCTGGGCCTTTGTCGGACTGGGCCTGGCCATGGGTTTCGGCCTCCTGTCCAAGTACAGTATTGCCCTGCTTGCCCCTGCCGGTCTGGTCTTCATGCTCCTCGATCGTCAGAGCTGGCACTGGTTCAAGCGACCCGAGCCCTATCTGGGCGTTCTGTTGGCAACCCTGATCTTTTCGCCGGTACTGGTCTGGAACGCCGAGAACCAGTGGGCATCGCTGCTGTTCCAGAGCACGCGGCGACTGGTCGAAAACCCTGAGTTCGCCAGCCATTTCGTTCTCATCTACGCCATCCTGCTGCTTTCGCCGGTCGTCGCCCTGGCCGCGCTGATGAGTTTCGGGCCGATCCGCCGGCAGCTGGCGCCAGGACGGAGGAAACGGCGATTCATGCTCACCATGACGGCTGTTCCGCTGCTGATCTTCCTGGCCTATGGCACCTCGACCATGATCAAGTTTCACTGGACCCTGCCGCCCTGGATAGCTCTGTTCCCGATGATTGCCGCACTGCTCAATCGCGACCTCCTGGACACCGGCCGCGAGCATCTGGGACGTTTCCATCGGCTGCTGATCAAGGCCTGGGTGCCCAGTATCCTGGCCCTGGTTCTGGCCTATGGCATCCTGCTGCATGCTTTGACTCTGGGGCTCCCCGGACTCCGGGTATCGGACTTCGGCACCGGCTACCTGACCTGGCAGGAGGCCGCAGTGGAAGTGGACCGGATCGCCTCCGAGATCGAGCGCGCAACCGGGCAGCAGCCGATCATTGCCTCGACGACGAAGTGGAACGGGGCCGCTGCACTGGCCTGGCATGGTCGGCCGAGTGACCTGAGCCGGATCACCGGTCAGAACATCATCGGAATGAGCGGGTCGATGTGGGAGCACTGGTTCGATTCTGAAAGGAATCCCGATCATCCGGTTCTGTTGATCAATCGATCCGACAAACTGATCACCGAGGCCTGGCTCGAGCTGGCGTTGGTCGATCTGGGCCCGGTTGAACGGATCAGGCTTGAGCGTCCGGGAGTCAGCGATGGCGTTCTTGTCTACCGCATTGCCGCAGGTTTCAGGCCGCAGCAGCTGCGAACCCCCGAGCACATTCCCGACTAGCACGCATTCTTCATGAATCGCCGCGATGATTGCTCAGATAATCGTTCGCCCAGGGGGTTTTGCGACCGAGTGAAATACCATGCTGTATTTCCGAGGGAGGAAAATCCGTTGTACTGACAGGAGCAAGCCGGAGCGCGAGTGAATTCACGAATAATGCGGGCCAATGACCCACTATTGACTTGCGTCTTGCGCCAAAGCTGGCACAATAACGCGGTTTTGTTCACTCAAATTCTGGAAGGCAATGCCAAAAGACGATCATATAGAGATGGAGGGCAAGGTTCTCGATACTCTGCCCAATACGATGTTCCGCGTCGAACTCGACAACGGACATGTCATCACTGCCCATATCTCCGGGCGCATGCGCAAGAACTACATCCGAATCCTCACCGGAGATCGGGTCAAGGTCGAAATGACTCCCTACGACCTGAGCAAGGGCCGAATCACCTACCGAATGAAGTAATTCCTACTCGGAGTCCGGCACTGTGGTCGCAAGCTCCTTGCCCGCCGCAGTGCGCACTTCAAGGGTCAATGACTTGCCGTCTTCAGCAAGCTCGACGCTGACGCGGCCGCCCTGTTCAGACAGATCACCAAACAGCAGCTGATCAGCCAGCGGACGCTTGATCGCGTCCTGAATGACCCGCTTCATGGGCCGTGCACCCATCTGCTCATCGAATCCGTGTTCGGCAAGCCAATGACGTGCTGAGTCCGAAATATCCAGGGTGACCCCCTTGTCTGCCAGTTGATTCTCTAGCTCCATCAGGAACTTGTCGACCACCTTCAGAATCACCTCGAAGGGAAGCGGCTTGAACTGGATGATCGAATCCAGGCGGTTCCGGAATTCCGGCGTGAACTGCCGCCGAATCGCTTCCATGCCATCGGTGGAGTGATCGGCCTGGGTAAAGCCGATCCCACGGCGATTCATGACAGACGCGCCGGCGTTGGTGGTCATCACCACGATCACGTTACGGAAATCGGCCGCGCGGCCGTTGGCATCGGTCAGCTTGCCGTGGTCCATGATCTGCAGCAGCAGGTTGTAGACATCGGGATGGGCTTTCTCGATTTCATCGAGCAGCAGAATCGCATGCGGGGTCTGGGTTACCGACTCGGTCAGCAGTCCGCCACGGTCGAATCCGACATAGCCCGGCGGTGCCCCGACCAGCCTGGATACCGTATGGGCTTCCATGTACTCCGACATGTCGAAGCGGATCAGTTCGATGCCGAGGGTCAGCGCCAGCTGGCGTGTGATCTCGGTCTTGCCGACCCCGGTCGGACCGGCAAACAGGAAGCTGCCGATCGGTCGGTCGGCATCGGCCAGGCCGGACCGCGACATCTTGATCGCAGAGGCCAGCGTGGTGATCGCATCATCCTGGCCGAACACGACCATCTTGAGATCGCGCTCGAGCGTCTTGAGTGCATCCCGGTCGGAGCGCGAGACCTGGCGTGGCGGAATTCTCGCCATCCGCGCCACGACTTCTTCGATTTCGGTCACACCGATCTGCTCGACCCGCTCCTCGGCCGGCTTCAGTCGCTCGCGCGCACCTGCTTCATCGATCACATCGATCGCCTTGTCGGGCAGGTGACGATCATTGATATGCCGGGCCGACAGAGTCGCTGCGGCCTCGAGCCCGTCGGCGGCATACAGGACGCCGTGGTGTTGTTCGAAACGATGCTTCAGGCCATTGAGGATTTCGATGGTTTCGCCGACCGAGGGCTCGACGATGTCGATCTTCTGGAATCTGCGCGCCAGCGCCCGGTCCTTCTCGAAGACCCCGCGATACTCGTCAAAGGTGGTCGAGCCGATGCAGCGCAATTCGCCGTTGGCCAGCACCGGTTTGATCAGATTCGAGGCATCCATCACCCCGCCAGAGGCTGCCCCGGCGCCGATGATGGTGTGGATTTCGTCGATGAACAGCACCGACTTCTCGCGCGCCTTGAGTTCGGCCAGTACCGATTTCAGGCGCTTCTCGAAATCGCCACGGTACTTGGTGCCGGCCAGCAGGGCGCCGAGGTCGAGAGACCAGATCTCTGCGTCGAGCAGGATGTCGGGGACTTCGCCTTCGACGATCCGCCGCGCCAGGCCCTCGGCCAGAGCGGTCTTGCCGACGCCGGACTCGCCGACGTACAGCGGGTTGTTCTTGCGCCGGCGACAAAGGATCTGGATCGTGCGCTCGACCTCGAGGTCTCGCCCGATCAAGGGGTCGATGCGATCCTGTGCTGCGCGCTCGTTCAGGTTGACCGCGTAGGAGGCCAGTGCCGATTTTTCTTCCCTGGCCGAGTCCCCCTCGACCCTGGCTTCAGGCTCAGCAGCCTCGGGGCCGTCGGATTTCTTGGCGATGCCGTGCGAGATGAAATTGACCACGTCCAGACGCGCCAGGTCCTGCTTGCCCATCAGATAGACCGCATGCGAGTCCTTCTCCCCGAACATGGCCACCAGGACGTTGGCGCCCAGGACTTCCTTGCGCTCGGCGGACTGGACATGGTAGAGCGCGCGCTGCAGCACTCGCTGGAAACCGACTGTGGGCTGGGTATCACGCTGATCACCCGCCGAAAGGACCGGGATGGTCTCGTCGAGAATCTGTCCGAGTTCGCGACCGAGGACGGTCAGGTCGACGCCACAGGCATCGAGCACCTCGCGCGCCGAGGGGTTGTCGAGCAGGGCCAGCAGCAGATGCTCGACGGTCAGGAATTCATGGCGCTTGCTCCGGGCCGTGTGGTAGGCCTGCGAAATCGACAGTTCCAGGTCTTTGCTAAACATAGTTTTCATCTACCTCGCTGCGCAGCGCCTGATCTTTGAGACCAGTATGCCGCAGGATGATTCCTCGAGACGAGAAATCCTTCACATTCACTGCCGCCTGGATCGTCATTCAACCCCCCGAATCGCCCGCTTCTTCGAGCGTGCACTGGAGCGGATGTTCATGCTCCCGAGCGTAGTCGTTGACCATCACGACCTTGGTCTCGGCGATTTCATAGGTATAGACGCCCGCCACGCCGCGACCGCGCGTGTGGACGTGCAGCATCACAGTCGTTGCCTTGTCGTGGGACAGGCCGAAGAAGCGCTTGAGCACCTGGACCACGAAGTCCATCGGGGTGTAGTCGTCGTTCAGCAGGACGACCTTGTAGAGGGGTGGCTTCTTGACCTTGGGACGCGCTTCCTGAAGCGCCAGGCCTTCACCGGTCTCGCCGTTGTCTGGAAGTTCGTTTTCGCTCATCGGGTGCCGCAGTTGGGACGTCGGGGGGTCCCAATGATACTGCGGCACCCGTGGAGGCTTTTCAACAGTTGTCTACGCGATTCAATCCTCGTCGAACTGCTCTTGTTCGGTCGAGCCGCTGAGGGCGCTGAGTGAGGACTGTCCACCGCTGATGGCCTGGGTCAGTTCGTCGAAATAACCAGTGCCGACTTCACGCTGGTGGCGAGTTGCGGTGTAGCCCTGCGCCTCGGCCGCGAATTCGGCTTCCTGGAGCTCGACATAGGCTGACATCTGACGGCCCTTGTAATCGCGCGCGAGCTGGAACATGGAGTGATTCAAGGCGTGGAAGCCGGCCAGGGTGATGAACTGGAACTTGTACCCCATCGCTCCGAGCTCGTTCTGGAATCGGGCAATGTCGTGGTCGGAAAGATTCTTCTTCCAGTTGAAGCTCGGCGAGCAGTTGTAGGCGAGCAGCTTGTCCGGGTATTCGGCCCGAATCGCTTCGCTGAATTCCCGAGCCTGCCCGAGATCCGGCGTCGAGGTTTCGCACCAGATCAGATCGGCATAAGGTGCATAGGCCAGGCCGCGGGCAATCGCCGAGTCCAGGCCCGCCTTGGCCCGATAAAAGCCCTCGGAGGTCCGCTCACCGGTAACGAAGCGGTGATCGCGCTCATCGATATCCGAGGTCAGCAGACTGGCGCCCATCGCATCGGTCCGGGCCACGATCAGGGTCGGCACATTGCAGATATCAGCGGCCAGGCGGGCGGCGACCAGCTTCTGAACGGCTTCCTGGGTGGGGACGAGCACCTTGCCGCCCATATGGCCGCATTTCTTGGCCGAGGCGAGCTGATCCTCGAAATGCACGCCGGCCGCACCCGCGGCGATCATGTCCTTCATCAACTCATGCGCGTTCAGGACGCCGCCGAATCCGGCCTCGGCGTCGGCAACGATCGGCGCGAACCAGTCGATATCACCCTTCCCTTCGGAAGACTGAATCTGATCGGCACGGATGAAGCTGTTGTTGATTCGGCGAACGACGGCGGGAACCGAGTCGGCCGGATACAGCGACTGATCCGGGTACATCTGACCGGCCAGGTTGGCGTCGGCCGCGACCTGCCATCCGGACAGGTAGATGGCCTTGAGGCCCGCGCGCACTTGCTGCATGGCCTGGTTGCCGGTCAGGGCACCCAGCGCATTGACGTAGTCTTCCTCGTGGATCATCTTCCATAGTTTTTCGGCGCCCATCCGAGCCAGCGTGTGCTCGATGGTGATGCTGCCTCGCAACCGCATGACCTCGGCCGCGTCATAGGGACGCTCGACGCCCTTCCAACGCGGGTCCTCCAGCCATTGTTTCTGCAGTTCGATGATGCGGTTGGCGTTCATTGCAATAAGCTCCAGTGTGTGTGGTCTTCGATCTGACAAAAGGTGATTCGATCTGCGCCTGCCCCGCCAGCCAGGGCAAGGCACGACAGGCGCCGGTGATGTCCTGCTGCCTCAGTCGATCGCGTCGTAGGCGGGCAGGGTCAGGAATTCGACGAACTCGTCGTTGGCGGTGACGGCGGCCAGAAGCTCCCCGGCCTGATTGAAGTATCCGGACTCGAACGCCTCCGATCCGACCTCATCGCGGATCGAAGTCATGGCCTCGCCATGAAACCGATCGATCAGCGCCTGATCGATGTCGCGGCCATCGTCGAGCCGGCCGGCGGGGTGCCTGATCCACTGCCAGATCTGCGCGCGAGCAATCTCTGCCGTCGCCGCATCTTCCATCAGATGATGGATCGGAACACAGCCCTGCCCACTCAGCCAGGCGGCCATATAGCGAATGGCCACCTCGATGTTGCCGCGCAATCCGGCTTCGGTGATCGTCCCTTCGCAGGGCTCGATCAGGTCTTCAGCGCTGACCGAAACATCCTCGCGCAGGCGCTTGAGCTGATTCCGCCCCTCGATATGCCGATCGAAGATTTCCATCGCCAGATCGATCAGGCCGGGATGGGCCACCCAGGTCCCGTCGTGACCATCGCCGGCTTCACGCTCCTTGTCGGCGCGAACCCGCTCCAGCGCCTGCTGATTGGCGTGCTCGTCATCACGGATCGGAATCTGTGCGGCCATGCCACCCATCGCAAAGGCGCCTCTTCGGTGACAGGTCTTGATCAGGAGCTGCGAATAGGCGCGCAGGAAGGGCACGGTCATCGTCACCTGCGCACGATCCGGAAGCACTTTGTCAGAATGCGCCTGGAAGCATTTGATATAGCTGAAAATATAATCCCACCGACCGCAGTTCAAGCCAACGATTCGGCTGCGCAGGGCATGCAGAATCTCATCCATCTGGAAGACCGCGGGCAGGGTCTCGATCAGCACCGTGACCTTGATCGTGCCGGGCTCGAGCTCCATCGCCTTTTCGATATCGGTCAGGACAGCCTCCCACAGCTCGGCTTCACGCCAGTGCTCCAGCTTGGGCAGGTACAGATAGGGCCCGCTTCCCAGGGCCAGCAGGTTTCTCGCGTTATTGAACACGAACACTGCCGCATCGAAAATACCCCCGGGCAGCGGGTGCCCGTCGACCAGAACATGCTTTTCGTCCAGATGCCAGCCTCTCGGTCGGACAATCAGCGTGGCCGGATCGGGGCCGAGCGCGTAGCGCTTTCCGTTAGGGGCGGTATATTCGATGTTTCTGCGCACCGCATCATACAGATTGATCTGACCCTCGAGCATGTTCTCCCAACTCGGCGTCGAGGAGTCTTCGAAATCGGCCATGAACACCCTAGCTCCGGAGTTGAGGGCATTGATGACCATCTTCCGGCTGACCGGACCCGTGATCTCGACCCGGCGATCGCGGAGATCCTCCGGAATGGGCGCCACCCGCCAGTCTCTCTCACGAATCTCGGCCGTTTCATCCTCGAAGCCCGGCACCGACCCTGCGTTCCAGCTGGCCTGTCGAGCCTTGCGGTCGCTCAAAAGGGCGTTGCGCTGTGCGGTATGGCGGTTCCCGAGCTGGAACAGCAGCTTGGTCAGCGCGTTCGGGAAAAGCGGTTTGGCTGAGGCCGGGAGCGGGCGGGTCATCTCGAGGGCCTGACCGCCAGCGCTCAGATCATCCCCGGGATAGTGTTGCGATGACTGTTTCAAGTTGCTTTTCCGTGCGGGTGCGTATGGACCCGCGAAGCCTAACGAGGGCAGTCAGTATTTGGCAAATTAAACCTTTTAATGTTTAATATTGGTTTTCCTGATAATTAACCGAATCGCATGTACAAGGGCAACCTGCTCAAGCACTTGAGGGCCTTCATCGAGACCGCGCGAACCGGCAGTGCCTCGGCGGCCGCGAACCGTCTGTTTCTCAGCCAGCCATCCATCAGCCAGCAGATCCGGGCGCTTGAAGATGAACTGAACCGAACCCTGTTCGAGCGTCACGGTCCCAGGATGCGCCTGACACCAGCAGGCAAGGCGCTGCTCGACATGGCCCGCCCTCTGGTTGACCGGATTGATGCCCTGCCCGACGATTTCGTGCGTCGCTACGGCTCACTCGAGGGTGGAGAGGTACGCGTTGCCGCGGGTGAATCCACCATTATGCATCTGCTCCCCTCGCTGCTGATGCGCTTTCGCCACAAACATCCCGGCGTCTTCGTGCATCTGCACAACGTGACCGGCGCGGACGGCCTGGGGATGATCCGGGCCGATCAGGTCGACTTCGCCGTCGGCAGCATGCTCGAGGTCCCCGACGACATCGATTATCAGCCAATCTACCATTTCGACCCGGTGCTGATCATGCATCGCGACCACCCCCTGGCGCGCAAGCGCCAACCAACACTGGCCGATATTTCTCCGCACGGACTGATCCTGCCGCCACAGCGCCTGACCACTTATCAATTGGTCGACCTGGTGTTCCAGAAACACGGCCTTCCGTTCCGGGTCACACTCGAGGTCGGCGGGTGGGAGGTCATCAAGAGATACGTCGGGCTGGGTATGGGTATGTCGATCGTGACCAGCATCTGCATTACCCAGGCCGACCGGGAACGCCTGATCGTGCGCGACATGAGTGACTATTTTCCGCAACGATCCTATGGCGTCGTGATGCGGCGTGGTACTTACCTTTCACCACAGGCAGAGCGCTTCATCGACCTGATGAGCCCCGAGCTGTTCGGCGAACCGCGGGGACCGGACAGGGCCGCATGAGGAAGGGCCGGACGCTCGAGCCGGTTTATTTGCGCGCACAGAGGATGAAAACTTTCCCCACCACCCCTATATCCCCCGGTATGAACGCAAAGATCATGGTCGCCCTTTCCGGGGGCGTGGACTCGTCGGTCACCGCCTGGCTGCTCAAGCAGCAGGGGCACTCGATCGCCGGCATGTTCATGAAGAACTGGGAAGAGGAGGACAGCACCTCTGGCTGCACCGCCGAACAGGACGCCGCCGATGCCCGTGAGGTCACGGACAGACTGGGCATTCCCTTTCACGGCCGTAACTTTTCGCTTGAATACTGGGAGTCGGTGTTCGAGCACTTCCTGGATGAGCTCAGGGCGGGGCGCACTCCGAACCCGGACATCCTCTGCAACCGCGAGATCAAGTTCAAGGCCTTCATCGAGCACGCTCAGGATCTCGGCGCAGACCTGATCGCCACCGGTCACTATGCGCGGCGACGCGATAATCCGGACGGCAGCGTGTCCTTACTCAAGGGGATCGACGAGAGCAAGGATCAGTCCTACTTTCTTCACGCGCTGAGCCAGGATCAGCTCAGCAGGGCGTGGTTTCCGCTCGGAGATCTGGAAAAGACCGAAGTCCGCCGACTGGCCGAGCAGGCGGGACTGCCGGTAGCCAGCAAGAAGGACTCTACCGGCATCTGCTTTATCGGCGAGCGCAATTACGATCGTTTCATCGATCGCTACCTGCGATCAGAGCCTGGCGATATTCTCAGTCATCGAGGCGAACGGATCGGTCTGCACCGCGGGCTGATCCACTACACGCTTGGCCAACGCAAGGGGCTGGAAATCGGCGGCCTGCGGGATTACCCGGAACAGCCATGGTTCGTCGCCTGGAAGTCACTCGGGGACAACACCCTGGTCGCGGTGCAGGACAGCGCCCACCCCTGGTTGATGTCGGACCGGCTCGAAGCGATCTCGATGAACTGGATTAGTGGCGCGCCGCCCGCGCCGGGGACGCGGTTGAACGCCAAGGTGCGCTACCGCCAGGCCGACCAGGCTTGCGAAATCATTGCTGCCGACGCAGACCGGCTGTCGCTGCGCTTCGAAACACCTCAGCGAGCGGTGACCGCAGGCCAGTCAGTGGTAATCTACGCGGGTGACGAATGCCTGGGTGGTGGCGTGATCGAATGCTGTAACGCGCCGCAGCCGGATTTCCTTGCTTCTGTCTCTG
>CAYTQT010000083.1:0-8402 GCA_964439915.1 uncultured Wenzhouxiangella sp.
GACGATGTCCGCAAAGCCATCCATGTACTCCTGATAGCTCTTTTCCAGCACCACGTTGGCGGTGTTATGGTCGCCGAACAGGGTGATAGCGTCGATGGTGGCCTGCTCGAGGTCCCGGAACGACTGTCTGGGTATCCAGTGGTCGGTCCAGTAGTCGCGTTGTCGTGGTGCGCGCCGGCGGCATGGGACTGTCGATCGACGGTCCAGTCGAAAAAAAAGCCGCCGGAAGTCCGACGGCTTTTTCGACTCAAAATTGTCTGTGATTCATCTGCGGATCAAGATGAATGCTGGAATCCCGATCATCAACAGAATCAGGGTGACCAGTGCCCAATTAGACAAGGCGTCGACGGACACACTAGACATGGGGACAGTTCCGCGACCGGTCCAGTTGACGATCTGATCGAGCTGTTGCTGGGTCAAGTCGCCCGTCAGGCTGGTATCTATCATGTTGAAATCGCTGAACTGCTGGGCGTTGGCCTCGGCGTTGGCCGTATCGGTAGAACCGGTCCCATCGATTTCTGCGATGCCCATGAAGAACATCAGAGCCTGTGTGGCGCCTGCCGGAATGGTCAGAACGAAGGTTGCGCCCAGGCCATCGGGGTCGGCGCAATCAAATACGGTCTGAGTGACAGAGCTCGGCGTGACACCGGCATCAGGACCCTGAAACACCGAGGTATTGATTTCGCTGGAAGTATCCCAGGTAATTACCCAGCCATCGGCTGTCGTGAAGCTTGTATCGCCGGAAGAAGTAGAAACAATCGTCGTGTCGTCGTCCGAACCGAAGTTGGCGGGCACATCGACTGACACCGTGATTGGCGATCCAGTCGGGTTGGTAAACGTGGCGAGGGTCCGTCCGGCCTCAATAACGTCCGAGAACAAATACTCCATCGATATATCGAGACCAGAAAGACTTTCCGGGCCGGCAGTGACCTGGTTTCCATTGACGTTGAACGTAGCCGGGGCGAAGGGGACGCCATCGACCCAGATCCCCCAGGCGTTGTCGTACATGTCGCCGTCACCGTCAGTCGATTGGGCATCTTCGATGCTCAATCCAGGCGAACTGTCGCAGGTGCCCGTAAAGGCGCCGCCGTCCGTTCCACCACTATTAGTTATGTCCCAGTCCGAACCGAGCGCAGTGGTAATTGTTTCGGATGCGCCACCCCGAGCCGGCTTATCGTCGATTTGCGCCGACACCGTCCCGGCCGCCATCAAGGCGGAAAGCAGAATTGTCGTCTGAAATTTCATGAATCGCTCCCAATCTGTTGAAAAAAAAAATTCCTTGAACTCCCGCATTTACTATCGAAACTTATGGCTCCAACAGTATTTTCTAATATTACCATAAGCAGGGACCGAAAGCCGAGACTACCGAGCCGTCGGCTCTGCCGAGACGCTCATGGCCAAGGCCGCTGAAATAGGACAGCAGCATAGGCAATGGAGCAGTTGCGTTTTCCGCAGCATGAGGAAGAAGCAGATGCGAAATGCCGTTGTGCGTGGATGAAGAATATCAATGGCGAGCCAGCCAGAAAGCTGATGGGACATCAGAACGAATAACAACACGATCTTAGAATTGAGCTTGCAGACGGCAAGGAACCAGGAAGGCAGGAACCAGGACAGGCATTAAGCATTCTCCGGGAGGCGCGATTTGTGAGCGGGCGTAGGTCATGCGCCCAGTATCGGCGTTGTCAGGAGTGGCGGGTATAGGAAATCTTCTCAGATGGAGCTAGGTATTGCCGGAACAACGGTAGCTTTTGCCGCGAAAGGATCGAATTTGCGCACGACCCCGAGCAACGCCAGTGAAGATCACTTTGATCTAACGCCCCCTGGCCGCTTGGCAATGCTGCAGCCCGGCTCGCCATGGCCGATCTTCGCAGACAGATCGATAGCCCAGGCCTTCTCTCTGGCCGTTCGGATCTCGCTCGGGGGAGACCAAGCCATTGTCCGACGCCATGTTGTCGACGCAGCGCACAACAGAGGTCAAGCAAGGATCTCGACAATCTCGCCATCGACAATCATGAGTACCGCTCGCTTTGTCGGACGATGCAGGCTCGTGCCTCGTCGAACCTGTCTATCAGCGCCCTGTGCGATTCGCCGAGGCCTTCCGTGCAATAGGGGTTCAGGAACTGCCGGCCAGCAAACAGCCTGGCATCAACAGGAGTAAGTACCGCCTCATCGCAGAGCGCTGACCAGCGTTGCGCGATGGTTTCGATCTGGGTCTCCACAAGCGCTATCGCCTGCTCTTCGCTCAGGTGAAAGTCAGGGGCAGCCGAAAGGCAGCTAACCAACGTGCTCATGCGGTTCTCACCCTTGATCAGCATCGCCTGGCTCGCCTCGTTTCCGGAGCGGCCTTGAGGGCAGATATCGTAGGCTGGGGTCAAAGTGAGCCGCTGACCGTTCCAAAAGGCGGCATGATTGCGCGCGTGATCGTCAGTGTTTCCGCACAGCAGGTTGAAGCAGATCCGGCCATAGAGCTCGCGCAGCGTCTGCTTTGGATCCGTGAAGTGGTGGCGGACAAGCTCGGCAAGGTCTTCGTAGGACGCATAGCGCGCTTCGAGCTCATTGAGCTTCAGCACCGTAAGCGCGGAGACCATGGCACGGCGCTGCCAGCCGTCGTTCGTCCTGATCCGATCGAAACGTTCGATCAGGAGCATGTCCTTGCCGGCAGTCTCGAAGATCGAGACAGACGCAACGTCGAGACCGCAGTCGGCCGCAAGGCGCATGGCAATGAACTCTGCCTTGACGACGCTGTAGACGTCCGTGCTCGATGAAAATTTTGCGATCAGCTTGCGCCCATCATCATCGATCAGCGACTTCGGCCGCGCGCCCCCGATCGAGGTGCCGTGGTGGATTGCCTGGTCGAGAGACGGCGGAAGCGGCCATCCCTTCTCGACGCACTCTGCTGCTTCAAGCAGTTCCTGATAACTTGCCTGCGCCGACAGGCGCGGGACATACTCGGTCGCCGATGCTTGGAAATCCAGGGCACCGATCCTGTCGGAACCCGATTCCAGCAAGTAGCTGAGCTCGTTCAGCACCTCCGCCCCCTGCACAGCGGCCTTCGGGCCGACGAGCCGGTTGATGATGACGCGGCGGCCCCAGGCGTCCGGCGAGCCGTCACGCAGGCAACTCGCCATCTGCATATTCGGAAGCGGATCGATGCGGCCGCGCCTCAGGGGCAGCTCCGGCTCATACAGTGGGATGGCGTTTCCACGTTCGAGATAGCTCGCCCCGTAATTGAAATCGTATCGGCTGCCATCCATGGAGATGCGCCCGGCGACGACCGGCTCAAGCTCGTCCGGCAGCCAAACCCAGACATAGGCGCTGTCCGGTGCCTTGCGTTCAGAAGTCATCATCGACCTCGATGCGGGACGGGCGCACACGCTTCGGGAGCAGTACCAGCTTTTCGTCGAGACGGGCGTTCTCGATCCGAAGCGCGGTATCGTCAACCTCGAACAGGCGAACGCCGGCGAGCAGTGCGACTTCGAACACAGCGCCGATTTCAGGTCCAGCTGCACCCTTCTCGATCTTGTAGAGCGTCGTGCGGCTGATTCCGGCGCGATCAGCCAGCTCCTGTGCCGTCATTCCACGCTCCATGCGCCCGATCCGGATCAATTTGCCCAGGATTGAGAGCGCTTGTCGCGTCACACGCGAATAGCTTCTCTTGCGCTTCATGGCTATCATCTGCCTCGTCGTCGGTTTTAATGAACGCAAAGCCCTTTTGCGTACATTTTAACGAACATTTTAGGCATGTGCTGGATGCCGTGTCAATCTTACGTGTGTTTAGATGAACACAAAAAGCGCAATTGTGCGGTTTAATAAACATAGCATCAATCATCGCCGCATCGAATCTGGAGGGTGGCTGGCTCAACCTATCGGGGCTCAGAATCCAGAGCCGGACCAGCGCATAAACCGATCAAGACCGTTACAAAGGACAGGCTGGGACATCCCATGCCGTCCTCATCTAATTTCGAGCCTTATCTGTAGCTGTCCCTGTCTTGCTGGTCAGGCCGGCTCGGATCGCATCGCGGTGCTCCGGCCTATTGCCCTCGTGGAGAAAGGGAAATCGGAAATAGGGCGTCGTACTCTCGAAGTCCGCCAGGCGCGACTGCGCTTCGGCGACATCGGCCAGAAATGCCTCAGGTTCGATCTGATTGGCGGACTGATGCGCATGCGAATGATTGGCCAAGACATGACCGGGCGCCGTGTACTGACGCAAGCGATCCGCCTCGGCCTCGCCCCGTCTGACCAGACTCCCCCGTGGTCGCGAAAAACATCGCCTCATCAATCCTGCCTGCGGCCAGCGACTGGATCAGCATCCGAGTTCGCTCTTCACCGCTCAAAAGCGCGCCGGCGCCTCGGGGCGCGTCATCGAAACTGATCGTGATCTGTTTCGAGGCATCACCAGCGACTCCCAACGAAGACATCGAAAAGACGAATAGGATTGCCAGGCATCTAGAGGTATTGAATGTCACGTTGTGTTCCTCGTTGAGTAGTGAACGCTTGAAGATAAATCAAGTGCAGGCTCCTGGAGAGCCTGTCCGTCAGGGCTTGGCTTCGCCCGTACGAGCGGAATACATCATCAATCGACGCCAGATCATTTCCATCGGACCCTGGCGATAGAAGCGCAACCACAACAGGCTAGCCGAAATCTGTACAGACCATACACCTACTATCAATGGCCAAAGCTCAGATCGCGTCAGGCTACCGTGCAGGCCCAAACCGATGCCATAGAAAAGAAAAGCGGCAAGTAGGGATTGAAAGAGATAGTTACTCAAGGCCAGGCGACCGACGCGCTCGATCGGATTGGCCCGCCAGTTGTTAAGCACACGATGATAAAGGCCATTGAGTAGCAGCAGATAGGCCAGACCGAGCCATTGTGGTGAAAAGCTGTACACCAGTGCCACGGCATGATGAGTAACGGGTTCGAAGTAGACGTAGGTCCAGCTCCAGTGGCGGTAATAGTTGGCCGCCAGACCAAGTGCCAGCATCCCCAGGGTGATCGGCCAATAGCCTGTCAATTTCGTCGGACCACTGAAGACGCCAAGCCGGTAGAGCAGAACTCCGACCAGCATCATCAAGAGCGTCCGAAAGAGAATGCCCCAGTAAGCAACGTGTCCATCGAGAATGCCGACCCGATCGGCGTTCGCTGTCAGATGATCCAGAACGTTGCCCAAGCGCAGACTATCTGGATCGAGTGGCAGCGCTTCCTTTTGAGAGTAGCGTCGCTCCCATCGCTCGATTACCTGAAGCTGTTCCTGGCTTCGGTCGTCGACGGCTGTGGAAATCGCCGCTGCATAATTGGCCTGTCGGTCCTGAAGGCGTTCGGTGGCCAGCATCGTGTGCCCGCTGATCAGCGCGAGCAGCGCGATAATCACCCAGATCAGAGTGCGGCGAGAAATGGTTCTGGCAGGCAATAACAAGAGCCCACAGATCGCGTAGTGGTAGAGAATGTCACCCGGCCAAATCAGATAAGCGTGCGCAGCGCCAATGACAAAAAGCCAGAACATGCGGTGGGCGTATAAATCGATGGTGGCTTGACCATAGCGCTGTGCCTTCTCCAGAAAAAGGTAGAAGCCAACGCCGAACATCAGTGCGAAGAGCGAAAAGAATTTGCCCTGAAAAAACAGGTAAGTCCAGAAGCGAAAATGACGATCGAGCTCGCTTTCGAAGCCTGACTGCCAAGGGCTGAAGGGCGCTGGAAAAGCGAAGCTCTCGATATTGATAACAAAGATGCCAAGCACCGCGACCCCGCGGATAAAGTCAAGCGAGCCGATGCGGGTGCTTTGGTTTTCAGATTGAGGTGAGCTCATCATGAGTTTGGGTTTGAGTATGAGCGCGCAATACGGGGAAGCCGCTGAATTGCAGAGCACCCCGCGAATCAATCGCCCTCAATACCCCGCAATCCTCCGGGTCGCCGGCAAGATATGGTTCGGGATGAGGTCCGATTGGGCCGCCCTGCCCGCTCGAGCGCTGTAGTTACCGCCCAAGAATGCGATGACCAGATCAGCCTCGGGAATACCCATGAAGATCTGCCCGCCATTACCGGCGGCAAAGAAGGCGCGCGCCGTCTGGCCATGCCAGTCATAGTCGACCAGCCACCATTGCCAGCCATAGGACCTCTCGCCGATTCTTGTGGCCTCGGTGGTGGAACGCTGAGCCCAGTCTTCTGACACAATTCGCCGGCCATTCCATACGCCGCCGTCCATCATCATCTGTGGCAGTTTCATGAAGTCGCGGGCGCGCCAGTGCGAGCCACCGCCCAGATAAAACTCGCCGGTCGGCTGTAGGTTGAGGTGATAGACCGGGATCTGCATCGGCCCGGCAATCAGGTCCTGAACAAGATCACTCAAAGGCTGACGACTGCGTGCGCTGACGATCGCGCCGATCAAATTGCTGTTGACACTGCAGTAGACCGGGGCCTCACCCGGCCCATTGGCCATGGGCAGGTCGAGCGTGTAGCGATACCAGTCCGGCTGCTCGCTCTGCGACTGCAGAACATTTTCGTTGCCCGGCGCATCGCCGTCGCCATCGTCACAGTGGAAGCCGGAGTCCATCGTCATCAGATGTTCCAGTGTCATTGCCTGCTTGCGTGGATCGAGGCCCTGCAGGGATTCACCCAGCGCATCGAACACCAGGGTGTCGGCCGAGATATCGACACCCTGTTGCTGGATAGCCCCGGCTAGTACCGAACCGAGGCTTTTGCCCGCCGATCGCGTGTCATGGGGCAGGTCACGGTGAAAGCCGTGAAAATACTCTTCCAGAACCAGCACACCGCCGCGGGCGATCAACAGCCCATGCACGTTGAGCGACTCGACATCCTCGTCAATAGGCAGAATCTCACCCTCGATCATCGCGCGAATGCGGTCAACATCAATGCCCGCATCTGCGAGGGTCCCCGTTTGCCAGCCGTCATCGAGCGCGGGCGGGGCGACATAGCTCCAGTCACCGGGCGATCGAGCCCGGAAATGGCTGCGCTCCGGAACAGCCTCGCGATGAAAGTCATAGCTGCCGCCACGATTTGCCGGCAAGTGCAACGTGAAGTAGTCCCCCTCAGGATGGTAGCGACCGGCCAGCAGCGTCTGAGCCTCGGCACTGCCGCGGAAACGTCCGTTCAACTGCAGATCATTGTCTTCAACTTGCAGTTGCTCGACCTGTGCAAAGACGCCCAGATTGCGCTCCGGGTTACGCAGAAAGGTCGTTAACGCGCCATCGGACGAGCGCTCGATCGGCAAAAAGAAGGTGAACTGACTAGCCATGACCGAAACGCGACCGGCCCAGATGCCTGTAGATACCCGGGTGAACTGAACCGGTGAAGCCACCCTGGCGCCGATCTGAAGCACCGTGGGCTGGCGCCAATGGGCGCGGGGTCCGCCGGGACCCAGTCGCCCGAAAAACTCGCCGTGTTTCGGGCCGAAGTTCGCATGCCAGCGTTCCGCCTCAAGCGCGAGCTCGACCCTTTGGCCAGCAAACGCCGCCCAACCGGCCTCGAAATCGATCAACAGCGGTGCCTGCTGGTCAGAATCGAAGCGCTTGTAGGCTTTCCACAGGCCCTCAAGTTGCGGTGATGCCTGGGCGCTTGCAGCACTCACCATCAAGGTCGAGGCGACAAGCAACAGAGCAACACGAGCGGCCGCCAGCGGAAATGAGATCTTCATTTATTGTGTTTTCCTTTTATCCAGCCAGGACAGAATCGGATCGATGCCGCTGGTCAGGTTGGTTTGGAGGGCATCACAAGCAGCATCGAGATTCTGCTCGGACAGTGCCGCCATGATCGCCAAATGCTCATCGGTGGCAGTCTGTGTGTACCGACTTTCCTTCAGGTAGGCCAGCTCATAGCGTCGCGTTCGCCGCATGAACTGGCGGATCAGGTTGAGCAGAACCGGGTTGTCACAGCCGGCGACCAGCCGCAGATGCCACTCGTCATCGATGATAATCCGCTGCAGGGCATCGCCCTCTGCGCCGAGACGATCATTGAGCACCTCCAGTTGCTCGATCACCTCCTCGCTCGGCAGACCAGCCATACGCAGCGCGCCGACGTCGAGCAAAGGACGCACGCTGTAGATCTGCAAGAACTCTGTCCTTGTCAGGGGACGAACAAAAGTCCCGCGCCTGGGGCGAGCGTCCAGCGCCTCTTCGGCCACCAGCATGGCCAGTGCTTCACGCAGCGGGGTGCGACTGACACCGAGCCGCCCAGCCAGATGCACCTCGTTGATTCGAGTGCCTTCGGCCAATTGCCCTTCGCTGATCATACGGCGAAGCGTTTCGGCCAGCTCAGCTCCCAGATTCTGTCGTTGGCTTATCTGCATACTGTATACAGTATGTCTCGTGGCCCGGGAAGCTGTCAACGGCTTATTACCTCTGACGCCCAACCTAAACACTCACGATCGCTAACGAAAAGAGAATTCGGA
>CAYTQT010000083.1:8502-11214 GCA_964439915.1 uncultured Wenzhouxiangella sp.
AAGAGAATTCGGACACCCAGGAAATTGGCTCAATTGGCTGGGTGTCCCGCTTCGCTGCCACTTCGACATCTGACACTCAGGCACCGAACCAGCGCCGTTTTGTTCGGATTGAGCAGACCAGTTATCACCTTCTGAGTACCCGTCCGGCATCATCCCCCCATGCCATCAACAACCCCACCCTTAACCCCCACCCCCTACTGGCCCTGGCCGCCCAAGCCACCGGCCGCTCCTCCTGGCAAACCCCACAGGTCCTCGCAATCTCCCGTTGGATCAATAAATTAATCGACCAGGCCTTCATCCGAGGCGACGACATCCGCATGCCGATAGACCCGCTGCAGGCGGGGGTTCACTGGCAGGCGGTGATCAATCACGATGTGTTTATCGGCGAGCCTCGGGTGGCGGAGATGGAATCCACCAACAGTCTGTCTTGTAAAACACACTCATGATATTCTTACCTGGTAATACCAGGTTGGAGGAACCCTCGATGAAACCCACTTCCGTAACAAGCAAAGGTCAGGTCACCATCCCGAACGAGATTCGACAGAAACTCGGGATTCGTGCCGGCAGTCGCGTCATCTGGCGCGTGTCGGGGGACCACGCCGAGCTGATCGTGGCCGATCCGCCGGTGGACCTGCCAGTCAAAGGCTTCGGTCTGCTTCGGAGTTCCCGAAAAAGCGTTCCGGCGGATTTCGACGTGGCTGTGCTGGTTGACGAGAAATGAGTGAAGTCAGCACTGGCACGATCGGCCTGGATACCAACGTGCTAGCTCGCTACTATGTCGCCGACGATACCGATGAAGCCACCCAGCGCCAGCGACAGGCTGCCCGAAAACTGATCGAATCCGGACAGGCACTGGCTTTATCCAAGACCGTGATCCTTGAATTTGAATGGGTGCTGCGAGGCTACTATGGTTTCGATCGGGAACAGGTGGGACAGGTGTTCGCGCATCTGCTCGCCCTGCCTCAGATCGAAGTGGAAGATCGCGCCACGGTCAAACGCGCCGTGGCCGTGCATGCGGACGGCCTGGACTTCGCTGATGCGCTGCACCATTCCAGCTACGCCGACTGCGATTCAGTGGCTAGCTTTGACGATCGCGGTTTCGCTCGTCGGGGGCGCAGCCTGAACCTTAGGCCCCCGATACGCGTTCCGCGCTGAGAATCTGAAGAATCAATCGCAAGCACTCGGATGCAGATTGCCCGGCAGTCTTGGATGATTCCGCTTGGTTGTCCTGAATTATTCCGCTGAATTATTCCGAATGCATTTAAGCCCTAGATCGCACCCTACCGAAAAACTCCAAAAACACCGCTTTAAACGCAAGCGATCAACCAGCAGGGCGTTTGCGAAACCCTGGATGTCCTCGTCTTGACCCCTTTTAGATTCAAAGCGCCCGCCCGTGACCAGAGAGAAAAATACCTGTTTTGGGCCATGAAAATGGCTCGATTGCTTGGGTGTCCCGCGTTGGCGCTTCTGGTACGTTCGCTGGGGGGGCGAGGAGCCCCGTTGAGAGCGTCAGGGCATAACGCCCGGAAGCTCCGAATCAAGGGCATGCAGCTTGGCGGTATAGAGGCGCTGGTGGAGAGGTGCACGGGCCAATTCCAGCGCCGTCTCCATGGCCTCGCGCGCTCTTTCCTGATCGCCCTGCAGGTGACGTACCGTTGCTATTCCCCAGTAGGCTTCGTGCACGTAAGGGAGCTGTTTAGTGATCGATTGGTAGATTTTCAGTGCCTGACCCAGCTGGCCGTCGCTGGCGAGCTGGCGCGCCAGCAACAAGCGCGGATAGGGATTTTGGTCAGGCACCCTGGCAAGGCGGGCGCTAATTTCTTCGGCTTCATGCTGTCGACCTTGGCTTTCAAGAAACGTCTGTAGATTGTGTAGCACGTTGACATCATCCGGGTGATGTTGCAGCGCATAACTAAACAATGCTTCTGCCGTTCGTGCATCCCCTGCTCGTCGATGAATAATGGCCAAGAGATTGAGTACCGACGCGTTTTCGGGGCTGATCATGTCGGCATGCTCTGCGAACCAAAAGGCACTATTGATGTCATCATCCAGCAAGTGCTCGGCTGCCAAGTTGCGATAGAACATGCCCAGCAATTCGTCATTCGACACGCCGCGCGATGGAAATCGCTCGCGGTCGGGAAAGTAATCGATGATCGCGCGCCTGATTCGATGACCCGAATCCTCATCGGGCTGGTCGGTAGCAGGCGGATAGATCCGAGTTCGGACGTGATCACTTACGACCACGAGGTCGCTGCTACGCTCAAAGGTAGGAGGCGTGCGCATCAACTGGAAATCATGTTCCAGACCAAGCTGTCGACTGAAAGCTGCCGTCACGATCGCCAGCGACATACAGTTCCCCTGCTGGCCCTGCAATGCCTGCGAAGCCGTCAGGGTGCGGCCCCAGTAATCAAAGCCGGACAGGTAATCTTCGATGAATCGAGCCAACTGCCAGTGCAAGTCTGAATCATCTTCATGTGCCTTGAGAAACTCGTTCAGGGCCTCGATTTGCTGCTCCGACAACTCAAAGACTTCGCCGGCGTCGGGAATCTGCGTGGATTGACCGAAGAGATCTCGATTCAACGCTGGACGCTGGTCGGGCGTGGATGGTGCTGTTGCACAGCCACCAGAAAGCAGTGCCAGCAAGCAAAGGATGTAGGGAAGAGTCGGTTGATTGCGCATTGAAACGGCTTCAGCATCGCGTGGTGTGTTAAG
>CAYTQT010000084.1:0-11192 GCA_964439915.1 uncultured Wenzhouxiangella sp.
TCCTTATCGAAGCGCCCTGCGGACGCCAGGCATGATGCGACGGCTTACCGGTACCGTCTGTCCGTTGTTCAGATACAGCGTCCCCGTTCCTGATTCCTTCCGCTCGAGTCGGTCGATGCAGCGGGTATTGACCAGATGAGAACGGTGCACACGAAGAAAGTTGGAAGGCAACTTGGTGTCGAGTTCATTCAAAGTCGCGTTGTGCAGCAGCTCGCGACCATCAATGAGATGGAGCGCAGCATAGTCGCCGGCGCCCTGGACCCGGATCAGCTCGTCCACCCTGACGGTCTGGACCTGACCCGTCCCCGGAACAGTCAGAGTCTGCGGCTCACGATCCGCTCTGGACTGATCGATCGCTTGCTGCAGTTGATCCGCCCGCTGCCGCTGTTCGATCCTGCCCTGGCGCTCTCGGCCATAGGAAATGGCCTGCAGCACCATCAATCCGACCAGAAAGAGCGCGACCAGAAGATAAAACCCGTGATCGATGAACCGGTCTGGATAGTACAGATTGGCGAGCAGGAAAAGCGTCAGCGCGACCACGTGGGCAGGCGCCAGTGGCCTGCCCTTCCGCCATCCAATGATCGCCGCGATCCACGCGTAACTCGTGGCCATCAACAACACCAGCGCTGTGCGGGTATCCCAGGATGTCGTCAACACTATCGCAATCGTCATCGCAAGCACCACCAGCATCATCAGCATCAGTCGATGACGTTCGAGAAACTGTCTGGCGCTGACGCCAGCCAGGCATAGGCCGAAACCTATCGAACAAACCAGGATGCCGATCAGGCGTAAGTCTTGAACCGGGTAGGCATAGGCATACAAACCGCGACTGGCCTCGAACAACAACTGCAGCATCACCAACGCGGACAGCGCGGCCAGCAGCGCGGGGACGCTCCAGTCCTCACTGCGAAGCGTCAACGACCCGAAGTAGAACACAGCCAGCAGGAACACGCCCATGGGCAGTAGAGACGGCAAGTAGTAGCGCAAGGTCTGATCCTGCTGGCTTGGGTAGTCGACCAATTGCAGGCCGTGGATCGGATAGCGCAGACGCAACCAGTTGTGATGTGACGAGACCTTGAGATCCAGCGTGCGATCTGCCGCATCCAGCTGCGATCGATCAAGCGGAATCACCACATCCATGCGGCCCGGCGACTCGGTCTCGCGATCAGGTCCCGGCAATCCGTTGCGGCCAATCATTTCGCCCGCCAAGAAGACCTCACTCGCCGCCTTCATCGAAATCAGAACGCCGAGGAACGATGTTTCATAGGGCACTGGCTCCAACCGTGCTCGAATCCAGAGCATCCGGTCCTGGATATCGATCTCATACAGACCGGCGGACCAGCAGTCAGGCCGATCGTAGTCGCTGGGCGGATGTGATTCTCCACTGAGCACCGGGCAGACCTGCAGCGGACCCTCGACGGCCGCCAACTCGACGGCCATTGTCGCCAACAACCCGGCAAGAAGAGGTAGCAAGGCTTGTTTAGTCAAATGCATCGGCAGATCATAGTCGACGCCGGCGGCGGGTCCCAGACCGTTCACCGGGCCGAAGCCTCCGCTAGCCGATAAGTGGCTGACATTATTGGGCTTTTACTGCATGGTGAATGGACACCCAGGCCCGGAGCCCATCATGCACGCCTATCGCAAATGTGAATACGTTCTTCTTTTCGCGCTGTACTTCATCTTGACACTGCCGTGGTCCGACGCTCAGGCCACTGGTGCGCCGGTTGCCATGACTGGCGAAACCGAAATCGAATTCGAAGCTCAGTCAGGAAAGACCGTTAGCGCTTTCAGAGGCCGACTCGAAGTTCCCGCGAACTGGCAGGATCCTACAGACCAACGGATCAGCCTGAACTACATCCGCTTTCCCCAGACACATGGAACGGGCGGCACGCCGATCGTCTATCTGGCCGGCGGTCCGGGTGGATCGGGAAGCGCCACGGCGCGCGGCCGACGCTTCCCGCTGTTCATGGCCATGCGCGAGTTCGGCGATGTGATTGCGTTTGATCAGCGCGGTACGGGCGACAGCTCGCGGGCGCCATCCTGCACCAGCAATCAGGTCATCGAAGACAACACACGATACACCGAGTCTGAGCTTGACGCCCTCTATCGGACCGCAGCCGAACAGTGCATTTCCCAATGGGCTGAGCAGGGCATCCGCCCACAGGACTGGACCAGCCTGCAGAGTGTCGGCGATCTGGACGCGCTAAGGCGGCTCTTGAACGCCGAGAAGATCAGCCTCTGGGGTATCTCCTACGGCAGCCATCTGGCACTCGCCGCGCTCAAATCGATGAATGATCGCGTCGAGCGCCTGATCCTCGCCAGCGTCGAAGGCCTGGACCAAACCGTCAAGCGACCCTCGGAAACCGATGCCTACTTCAGCAGGCTACAGACTGCGATCAACGGGATACCGAGTCTTCAGCAACGACACCCCGATATCGTCGGTCTCATGCGGGCGGTGCATGCCCGGCTTGAAGAATCACCGCTGGCTGTCACCGTGACGCCACGCGATGCCGAGGCTTATGAATTTCTGCTCGAAAAGCATGACCTGCAGCGCATCGCATCGATGATGATCGCGGACCCCGGAACGGCGCTGCGACTGCTCGATCTCTATCGTGCGCTGGCCGCAGGATACACCGAGCCAATGGCAGGGCTTCTGGCGAATTTCCACCGTCATGACGCCCCGATCGACTTCGACGCCATGCCATTTTTCATGGACATTGCGTCAGGGATCGGTGCAGGAGCCTTGCAACAATTCGAGCAGGAATCAGAACACGCGTTACTCGGCCAGGCACTGAACTTTCCAATGCCGCAGCTCCACGATGTTGTTCCCGATCTTGATCTGGGCGACGCCTTCCGTCGCGCTCCGGTCAGTTCAGTACCCGCCCTGGTCCTGATCGGCACCCTGGACGGTCGCACCTACCCGGACAGTCAGCGGGCTGCCGTCTCCGGACTGGTCAATGCGGAAATCACCATCATCGAAAATGCAGGCCACAATCTCTTCATGAGCAGCCCTGCTGTAACCGAACGGATCCTTGCCTTCATGAGGGCTGAGCCCGGTGTCGCGCACATCTCGGTTGAGGATTGGTCGCAATAGTGAGGTCAGCCCCGTCACTGCACCGAACGGGCCCGACGATGCTGCGCGAAAGACCGACGAGCCCGGCACAAATGCAGCTCACATGCAGCCGCAGTGCGCCTAGTGGGCCGAGAAATGACTGATCAGGTGGTCGATACTGAGTTTGCCACCGCCCCGGAAAATCAGCGGCAAAGTCATTGCCTGGACCGGGACCTCCAGGCATTCGATACTCGCTTCTCCCGCGTGCCTCGGAGACCGCAACTGCTCCATTGCCTATACTGGCGCCGATGGTCGAAATTCCTGGCGGTGACCTGATCCGATCTGCACAGGAAGGCTCTGTGAACGCACCGGGTCACCATATGAAAAGCAACCGTACTCTCCGGGCGGGGCGATTCGGGATCGGGCGTGGGACATGGGGATATTGTTCACAAGGCGCCGGAGCGTGTGAGTATCCTGCGTCGCGTCCAGAGATCGCTGTCGGTCTGAGTTCGTCGGTCGAATGCCTGGGTGTTCTTCAATATGTCCTTAGGTCATGGGAATAGTATCTGCAATGCGCCCGACCGCGGCCATAGGGAAAATACCTGTTTTGGGCTAGGATAATGGCTTGAGAATCTGGTTGTCCCGCGAAATATCTGACCAGCTTGATAATCGTGCAGCAAGCATTGCTGACCTAGGATAAGTCCGCCTGGATCTCGCCCAAAAGGCGAGATAAAGGCACAAAATGAATAAGTCGATAAATTACCCTGCTTCTTGGCGATCCAATTGCCTTTTTCTGAAAGATTGCTGAAAAAATCGTGTTGTTCAGAGCTTCCCTAGGAGAACTCTATGTTCATTGCCTGGCCTGTTTTTTCCCGAGGCTGCTAATTTAAAACTGGATTCGCTGAGCCACGGCACGGTTTGACAAACATTCCGAAATCACTCCAACCTGAATTTCGATGGCGAGTTCGTTTGCGCGCTGCGTATTCATGTGTTGGCGTGGGTAAGAAAACCCCGCCCAATTCCATTCAAGCTGAAGGACTGAAACATGAATCGAGTAGCGGCGAACGGGCTGTTGTTGGTCACTGGACTGGCGCTGGGAGGCACCGCGCTTGCGCAGTTGCAGACGACTAGCTCACAGTATTGGCATCAGGGCTCGCCTGGGGTGGGGGTCCAACCGGAAGAGGATGCCGAATTCGGGCGCGCGCTGAGCGTAGGCGATTACAACTGCGACGGCCTTGATGACGCGGCCTTCGGTATGCCCAACGATGATCTCGTCGGTGCGACCGACGGCGGTCGCGTGCTGGTGCTTTACGCTGAGAACAGCATAATCGGGCTGAGCGCCGAGGGACGTCAAGTGTGGGGACAAGCCGGGCCCGCCGTTCCGGGCGATCCGAGCCCGTTCGAAAGTTTTGGCTTGAGTCTGGCAAGTGGCGATTTTGATAATGACGGCTGCGACGATCTGGCAATCGGCGTACCTTTTGATGATGTTGAGGGTTTGAATAGCGCAGGCGGGGTCAATGTGCTGTACGGCTCGCCGGGCAGTGGACTCAGCGATCAAAACATAGACTATTGGCACCAGGGCGGTGGCAGTGCAGGTGGCGCACTGGAAGCCAATGACAACTTTGGTCGAGCGCTCGCGGTTGGCGATTTTGACGACGACGGCTTCGACGACCTGGCCATCGGCATCCCCGGCGAAGGCGTCGGCAGTGGCCCCAGCTTGGTCAGCAATGCAGGCGCAGTGCAGGTGCTATTTGGCGGCTCTACCGGTCTAAGCGCTTCCCAGGACGTGATTCTGGTTCGTGGCAGCAATCTCTTCGGCGAGCCAGTGGCGTTTGAGCAAATCGGCAGCGTGCTGGCCGCAGGCGACATCAACCAAATTGCTGGCGATGAGCTGGTCATCGGCATCCCAGACTATGACATCTCAGCTGCGTTGACCAGAGCCGGTGCGATCATGGTAGTGTCTGACATCGACGGCAATGTGTTTAATGTCACCTATACTCAGGACTCCGAAGACATTCCGGGGGTAGCAGAAGAAGATGACCAGCTTGGAGATCAGCTGGCTGTTGGCGACTTCGACGGTGATGGCTTTGACGAAATCGCGGCCACTGTCAGAGGTGAAGGCATTGGCCAACCCCCGAGCGAAATTGAGAACGCTGGCGCAGTTAACGTCTTCAATTTTTCCAACACCGACGGGCATCAGCTGTGGACGCAAGACGAGATTCCTTCTATTCCGCAGGAACTACCCGAAGCCTTTGACCGGTTCGGTAGCGCGCTCGTCTCCGCTGACTTTGATGGCGACGGCTTAGACGATCTTGCCATCGGCGTTTCACGAGAAGATTTCAACGCCCTTTCAAACCCCGGCCTTGTCCAAGTGCTGTATAGCGTTGAAAATGAGGGGCTGACAGCGGCTGGCGCACAAACCTTTCGGATGATCGTTAATCCCCCAGGAAATCAGGACAACTTTGGCGATGCGCTGGCGGCCGGCACGATCAACGGCGGAAATTCCGCCGATCTGGTCGTTGGCGCGCCGGGCGACACGATATCGGAAGCTGGCACCGGCAGTGCGGTAGTTTTGTACTCAGCACCCATTGACAGCTTGTTTGGCGACCGCTTTGAAGACGACTAATGCGCTCTGGGCCATCGACGTCGTCGATGGCCCAGGACGGGCTAGATAAGCCTGAGTCTTACCACTGATGACAGTCTCCGGATCGGACGAATAACTATGAACCCCTGCACTTTGGATCGCGTTTCAGGCAAAATCAAGCCCAGCCAGGAAAGCGCAGCGCCTTCAAGCGTGTTGCCTAAGGCCAACGTCGCGCTGCGACCAGGATGCTCCATGGATGAGGCAGGCTTCAAGGCGTTGCTTGACGGCGTCGATCAGGCCGATCCGGCGGCGTGGGATCAACTCACCTCGATGGTCTACACAGATCTCAAGCGAATTGCCCACGGTCAGATGGCGCGTATTACTCCGGGGCAAACCCTGAGCACCACGGTTCTGGTCCATGAAGCGTTCGAAAAACTTGCGGCTCAAGGCGGCCTGCCAGTCACCGAACGAACCGGTTTTTACGCCCTTTGCGCCTATGCGATGCGCCAGATCATCATCGACCATTACCGCCGACGATCCGCCGACAAGCGAACCGTCAATCCGACTGAATTCGCCAACTTCGAGACCCGTCGGAGCAGTCCGGATATCGACAACGCCTTGCTGGCCCTGGGTCGAGCACTTGATCAGCTTTCACAGCGTGACCCGCGCCTGGTCGAGGTATTCGAGATGCGTTACTTTGCGGGCATGTCGGATTCTGAAATCAGTCAGCGACTGGACCTTTCCGCACGAACGGTTCAACGCCTGGCTGCGCGTGCGCGCTCCTGGATTGCAGCGAGTCTGGACGAGCAAAGCTGAACCGTAATGACTCGCCCGATCAATCTTGATCAGCTCAGCGACGAGGAATGGCAAGCACTTGATCAACAGTTGGATGCCCTGCTGGACCTGGATCAAGAGCAACGGAGCGCAAAGCTTCTTTCAATCGAAGCCAAAGACCCGGCCCAGGCGAAAACCCTCCGTCGCCTGCTCAACGCCGAATCGACCGATCAGCGCATTGATCAGAGCCTGATTGCCGCACTCAGTTTCATTTCAGATCAAGATCCAATCGAAGAAAACACCCGGATCGGCGCCTGGCGCCTGCTGCGCCGCATTGGCCAGGGTGGCATGGCGGAAGTCTATCTGGCCGAGCGGGCCGATGGCGCTTTTGAACAAACCGTCGCTTTGAAGTTGCTTTGGCCCGGCTTGACCCACGCAGGCGCTGAGCATCTTGTTCGGCAGGAACGCCAGATTCTTGCAGGGATGGATGATGTCCGCATTGCGCGGCTATTTGACGGCGGCTTGACCGAGCAAGGTCAACCCTGGCTGGCCATCGAGTACGTGGATGGTGAACCAATCAACCGTTATTGCGACCAACAGAACATGAGCATAACGGCGCGTTTGGCATTGTTTGTAGATGTCGCACTCGCCGTTGCCGCTGCGCACCGCCAGCTGATTGTCCATGGCGATATCAAGCCAGAGCATGTTCTGGTCACCGAGAGCGGCCAGATCAAAATACTGGATTTCGGCATTGGGCAGCTTCTGGATCACCCGGCAGAGTCAAGCAAAGATGACGCTCGCTGGCGCGCACTCACACCTGACTATGCCAGCCCCGAGCAAAAAAATGGTTCGCCGCCCTCGCCCCGCAGCGACGTTTATCAACTCGGTTTACTGCTGCGTCGTTTGATCAGTACCGGTGAGACTCAAGCATCCGATTTGACATCACTGGCAAAACCCGTGTCTTCGCTTGGGAGAATCAGCATCTGGTCACAGGAAGATCAAGAGCTCCAAGCGATCATTTCCCGAGCACTTGCAGCCCAACCCAAGGATCGCTACCTCGGTGCCGATAACATGGCTCGTGACATTCGGGCACTGCTCGAACACAAACCTGTCCGAGCATTCGAGAACGGCCTGATCTACCGAGCGCGATGTCTTTTGCGTCGTCAATGGCCTGGGCTGAGCCTGGCTGCCTTTCTGTTGCTGGTGGGCAGTGGTGCGCTGATTCATCAACTGGACCAGGCGCGAAAGCTTGCGGAGGGCAATGCTGCCAATGAAGCGGTCATGGCCTACCTCGAAGATCTGCTGCGTGACGCCAACCCGTTCCTGACCACCGACGCGGACCGACTCTCTCGCAATGTGCTGATCGAGGCCGCTCAACGCCTCGAGCGCGAAATGAATGATCAGCCGCAAGCCAAAGCGCGGTTGATGAACGTACTGGGTGAGGTTCACCGAATTCGTACTGAGCTGGTCTTTGCTCGACAGCGCCACGAACGGGCTCTTTCTATTGCCATCCAGCACGATATTCCCGAATCTCGCGACCGTGCGCGGCAGGGATTGATCGCTATTGGCATCTGGGATGGCGACTATGAACAGTCAGAACAGATGACTCGCGACATGCTGACCGAATTCAAGGATCGATTCGGGCCAGACGGCGAGCAAACCATCAGCATTCAACAGCAGCTCGCCGACCTCCTGCACAGTCGTGGTGACTACCATCAATCGCTTGAATTGCTGACCGAGATCCAGAGCATGGGGAAAAGACCAATATCAAACCGTCGAATCTCGGCCATGGTGCTGCGCGATCTGGGTCACCTCGAGCAGGCCAGCGCCATGCTGGAACAAACCCGCCTGGAAGCACACGCGCAAGGCCAACAAGACAGCGCCTCGCACTCAGCTACCCTGGATCATCGGGCGACGACGCTGCTCCAATTGGGCGATATTGATGAAGCGTTGGTTATGCTGGATCAAGCCGATATCGTGCGCAGTGGGCAGCAGGGCCCTGACTGGGACGGCCTGCTCTGGACCCGCCATTGGCGTGCACTCGCCCACTTGAGCCTGGGCCAGCTGGATGCGGCCGCGCGCTTGCTTGAGAAGATGGTGGCGGACTATGAGCGGTTTTTTTCCGAATCCAGCCACCTGCTGGCGGTTGGTCGATCGGACCTGGCTTGGGTTGCTTTGGCCCAAGGTCACACTGCCCGTGCACTGCCGCTTTTTGAGCAGGCCATTGAACGCATGGAGGCGATCCAGAAAGTCGAGCATCCGCGCTTGGCTGAGATGCTGATGGGGCTGACCATGGCCCATCTTGCACTGGGTCGCATTGAACCTGCCCGGCAGTACGCAGCACGTGCCTTTTCGATCCGGCAGCAGCTGTTATCGGATACGTTTCCATCCCACGACTGGCTGATCAACAGCTGCCGAGTGTTACGCTGGAGCGGCGGCAGCTGTGACCTTGCTAATCTGCAGTTCAAGTATCGTCTGGGCCTGGACCAGCAGCGCGTCAACTACGCATTGGCTGGCCTCTGCACGGCACACAATACTGCTCAAGTGACATCTCTGCCCTGCGATTCTTCAACACTGACCTCACGCTAATACGCTCTCCGGGGAAAAAAGGACAGGCATTGAAATAAGTTCTACTCTTCAAGAACCCTGAAGGTGAGGATAAGCTCTAGTCTATCGCCCCGATAACATCGCGCAGGTCAACCAGCAGCAGGCCGGCCGAAGCGCACCATGTCTTCGGTTGTCGAGGCTGGGGAGCCTCTGAACAGCTCTATACGGAGCGCGTTTCAGTCGGAAAAGCCGAAGGTTGATTGCGGCATTCCAAGAAACAGTAGCCGTAGCTAAGGCCGAGGCAGATGGTGAACGGCAGATGGGAACGGCAGATAGGGACATCCAGACATCCAAACGGCAGATGGGCGGCAGATGGGGACATCCAGACATCCGACGAACAAGCGAGCGCGCTTCGGATTCTTCCGAATTCAGTATTCATTGGGTAGCTGCAGCCATTGCTGGCAGGCGCTGATTGCCGAATTCTCAGAAAATGCCGGGATTTTCGCCTGAGCTTTGATTCGAAGACACGCCAACTCACCAGCCTTTGGCCGTCAGCTCAAGAAAAGTACGGGATGTTGCTATTCCGACTGCGACCGCAGAATCATCCAGGCCCGCTCACCTGACATCCCTTGCATTCAGCGTTGCCCCATCTCGGCCGCCTTGGCCATCAGCGCTTCGGCCGAACCTATGGCGCGGTAGTACTTCGATTCACGGCGTTGATTCTCCTGACACCCATTCCGACACCTTTCCAGCTCAATCGTTATTCGGCTCCTCAAACTCATCGGCAAATAGTCGATCTCCGAACAGGGCAATGTCATTGCCATCACCACCCACATAGGTGATTTGCAAGGGCTGACCCGGGACGACGAATGCGCCCTCGGGCAGGTCGAGGAAGGTCCCTGTGACTGGGGACGGTGACTGGTTATCGACGATGATGAATTCCGTACCCGCACCCCTACCCCGAGCAAGCAAACTTCCTTGGATTTCAAGGGCGGTGTCGTCTAAGCGTATCGCCTCGGTCACCACCAGCTGATCAAAGCCCGTGCCGGCACCTTCGCCGTTGATGTCGATCAACAGGCTGCCCTCGATAAACTCCGCAGTTTCGATCGTTAGCACGCCAACGCCGTCCCCTGGGCTGACGGTGCCGAATACGCCGACGAGCACGTCCAGTACGCCGTTCCCGCCAAGCACGCCTTCGCTTTCAACGACAAGGGTTCCATCAGGAAAACCCCCGGCTCTGACTGAGCTCGCCTTGGATGCAGGGCCGAGGAATTCCCCGTCGACCAGAAGCCGCCCCTCATTGACAAAGTTGACTCCGTCAATGCGGTTGCCAGTGCTGGTCACCCGAAAGTCGCCTGGGCCCTGTTTGGAAAACTCGGCAGTGATCTGACCATTGAGCGAGCTTGACGTATCGCTCGTTTCGAAGGTGATGAAAAACCCCGCAGAGTCGATATCGCCGTTGATCTGCAGTTCCCCATTGCGCGATGCCAATGTGGTGTCGTTAAGCAGCGTGATTGGTGGATCGATGATCATCCGTCCGTTGTTCGCCCCGCCGCGAGCCGTTTCAATGCGCGAGGCGTTGATTCGCACGCTGCCAGCGCCGCTGCCTTCTTCAATTGTCAACTGGCCTACAGCCACGTTGCCATTGAACTCCACATCACCATCTTGGTTCACCAACGCAATGTGGTGCGGGCTGCCGCTGTTACGCGTCAAGGAATCGAGGAAAACCAGATCGCCACCGCCCTGTTGCTCGATGCGAATGCGCGCACTGGCACCGATTCTCGTAGGGGCGTTGATGACCGTATCTTCAATGGCGTCCATGCGCAACAACACGTTCGCGCTCATCGAGAAGCTATTGGCGTTCAGCTGCATACGCCCGAAGTCGAACAACCTGGGAATTTGAGGCGCTCCGCCACGGAAACGAATGGTGCCCTGAGATCCGAAGACAACATTCCGGTCAGCGGCCGTGATCCCGGCGAATGACAGTCGTCCATTACGCAGTACCCCATCCACGCCAGCACTGACAATGGTTGTGTCATTGGCCAGGTCCAACGGCTTATCAAAGTCCTGGTTACCGCGCGTCCGGATAAGATCAACGTCCTGCCCGGCCACTGTTTCGCCCGAGACGGACAGCGAATCAAAGGGAGAGACAGAGCCAACGTTCTCGGCCAATGACAGATCCCCGACAACGTTCAGAACGCCTGCGCCCAAGCCATCCAAGGAGCCAGTAACACT
>CAYTQT010000085.1:0-10940 GCA_964439915.1 uncultured Wenzhouxiangella sp.
CATGTCGAGCACATCGCCCATGGCCTGGAGCAGGGTCAGATAGCTGTAGTAGTTGCGACGCGGCGCATCGGCAATTTCGATCGCGCCGAAGGCAGACGCCTGCTGGTGGGACACGCCGGTCCCATCGAGCCAGTCGGCCACGGTCTGATCGCCGCTCAGGGTGATGCGGTCGCGCAGCACCTGCGGGACCGCGGCGAGAATCCGGCGGCCCTCGCTGTCTTCCATCCAGTGGATATGGGATCCGATCCCCATCATCCGCTCGCCGATGAATCGGGCGATCTGCTCCTGTGGGTCGCTGGCCTCCGGCAGCATGTCGGGCATGCTGAATCCGGGGATGGTCAGATGCCTGAGCGTGTGGCCCTCGGATTGGATTTCGCTCCGGGTGATATCGAAGCGCTCGCTCAAGCCCGTCCACAGCGCCGACCAGGCCTCCGGCACGGCGGGCTCCTGAACCATCCAGGTGCCGCTCTGATCGTCGATCAGCATCCAGCGCCCGGCGATGGCATCGATGAAAGCGGCCAGTTCCAGCCCGGTGGCCTCGAGCACGGCCGAGTTGGCCTCTCGGATCTGCTCGTCGGCGTCCGGACTCAGGCGCCGCCAGAGCGTGTCGATCCAGGCGTGTTCGGGCATCATCCAGCCGGCGACGTAGTCGGCCTCGCCGCTGATCGGCACCGAGCTGGGGCCGATGGTCGGCAGGCCATAGTTCCAAAGCGGGCCATCCTCGCCACGCGCGACCAGGCTCAGGCGCGCCTTGCCGGACTGACTGCCGTAGGCCAGGGCGATTTCGGTCAGGCCCAGCAAACCCAGTTGGCGCAGCTCGGCCAGATCGTCGGGACTGGCCATCGGTTCCAGGGCCGGCATCAGGCGCGTGCCGTCGGCCCAGACCATCAGGCCTTGGCCACTGTCATCGATCGACTGTTCGCGCTCCTTGAGCGGCGTCGTTCCTTCCTCACTCCAGGCCTGCGCCTCCTCGAAGCTCTCGGGGCCGGCAGACATTCCGCCGACCAGGCGGACCCGCTGGGTATCGGCGTCGAAGTGATAGAACATCGGAATCATGCCCAGCAGCAGCTGACCGGGCGCCTCGGCGCTGGCCGACTCGAGCTGCTGGAACGGTGACTGCGGCGAGGCGTAGCGCCCGAGCAGGGCGTTGAGTGCGTCGACCGAGTCCAGGTCCAGACGGGCTTCGATGATCAGATCGGCCTCCAGCGGCTGCGGTCCATCGCCGACCAGTGCGATTTCCAGCGGGGAGCGCAGGTCAGCCAGCAGCAGGGAGATCAGGGGTGCGAAGTCGCCGAATTCCTCTGCCATCACCTCGGGGATGCGGGCCTGGAGCGCCGTGATCGTGTCGCGATTGGCCGCGCTACCCAGGGCCGAGGCCAGCGCGCCGGACTTCGGTGCGGCGAGCAGGCCCCACAGCGTGGGCAGGCGAACATAGGCCAGCGTGGTTTCGGGGAGGACGTCGATCAGGCGGGCCGAATCGGCCAGGGCAGAGTTCCACTCAGAGACGCTGGGCGGCGACGGCGTACCGGATTCGACCGCAGTCTGGTTGCAGCCGACGATCAGGAGGGTTGTGGTGACGAGCGTGCAAAGCAATACTTTTTTGGTGTGTGCCAACATGCGTAGCCCATTAACTGAGATATTCGCTTAAGTATAGTGGGTCGACGGCCTCGGAATTCTCCAGTCAGCAGGCCTCCGAGGGGTAGTAGCCGTCCGGCGAGAATGAGGCAATACTGATGCAGGTATTGGTAACTCTCGTTTACTTGGACTAACCAAACCGCGGGCGCTGATGTCTTCCCGGCCTTCTGCAACGCGCCCCGGGGATGTCAATTGGAAAGCGCTGAGCTGGTCGCTGGGCACCATCCATTGGGAATGCGAGTACCCAGCGTTTGGGCGGCGCGGGCCTGTAAGGATCGAGCTTCGGCATCGCGCACAGCCATTGCTTCGCGGCAAGCGCGCACGGCAAGTGTTTGCGGATGATCGGTACGCCAGAACTCAGCGCGCCCGATCAGTGCATCAATGTCGTCGACCTGGCCGGCATTCAGGCGGTTGCGTGCCAGATCGAGCGCGAGTAGGGCCTGTTCGCGAGCCCCTCGCGAAAGACGGCGTACTTGATCAAATGCGGTTTCGAGGTCTTCTAGACGTCCACGTCGAAGCGCTGCAGCGTGGCGTGCGGCGATCTCTAGCGCTGGATCGCGCTGCTTCGATCGCTCCAGGGCGGCTTCGAAAGCGCTATCGAAGTCACCCTCACCGAGCTGGGCGAGGCGTAGCGCCGCCCAGATTTCTGTGTCCAGGTCGCCAAGATTTGTTGCCAAAGAATGCGCGCGTTCTAACGCATCGCGTGCCTCGTCAGGGCGCGCCGTCAGCAGTCGTGTGCCACGCCCGAGCTGAGTGAGCATCTCGCCCACGGTGTTGCCCAGTGCAGCGTAGGATTGAATGGCCACGGTCTCAGCAGCCTCTGCCCGCGTGGTATCGCCGGTTTCTGCCGCAAGGGCAGCGCGGGCCGCGAGTACGTCGGCTCGGCCCAGCGAATCGTTGGCCAATTCCACCGCGTTGCCTGCTTGATCAAGCAGGCGCGCGCTTTCTTCCCAGTCGCCGCGGAGACGCTCGATCGTGGCCAGGTGGACAGCGCTGAAAACGGTCATCTGTCGCAGGCCGGTGCGCGTCTGCAGTTCGAGGGCGAGGCGCTGGAGTTCGGCGGCTCGGTCGAGTTCGCCCAGCTTGCGGGCGATCACGGCAAGATTGGAATACACGGCCGACTCGCCCGCACGCTCGCCTTGTTCCCGATAGAGGGAGAGGGCTTGCTCGTAGAGCGATCGGGCATCGTCGAGTTCGCCGCGGTTATCTGCGAGGATACCGAGGTTGCCCAGCGCCGAGGCGAGGTTGGCGCGATTGCCTACGGCGACGAAGTGCTCTCGGGCCTGCTCGAAGTGCTGGCGTGCTGCGTCCGGACGGCTTTCTCGCCAGTCGAGCAAGCCCCGGCCCGTTTCTGTGACGCCCGCTAGATTCATGTCGGACGAGGCATAAGCCAGTTCGAGGGCGCGCTCGAAGGCCGGCGCGGCCTCATCAAAGCGACCCTGCAGTTTGAGCGCGTTGCCGCGTTCGTAGTGCAGCCAACCGCCTTCGGGTTCGCTTTCGAGGGCTGAATCAAAATAGCGCTCGGCGGCGGGGAGATCCCCGGATAGCAAGGCCTGCAGACCCCGAGCAAAGGCCTCGTTGACAAATTCGTCGCTGAAGATTCTGCGTACGGGTATGCCAGCCGCATGGGCAACATCCAGCTCTTCAGCGAGGCTTTCTCCCAACTCTGAGAGCAGGCCACCCACGCCGCTTCCTAGGGCCTTACCCGCGCTGGGGCGATCGCTCTCGGTCCCGTACATTCGCCAGGCGATCGACAACGGTTCTTCCCGTTGCTCAAGGCGGGCGAACAGCACGTGGTCCACGCCAAACAGCTCTCGCACCATCTGCGCCGTTTGTGCTTCGCTGGCGTCATCTGGCCAGTCGAGGTTGGCGAGTCCACGCCGCACTCGGTTGGCGCTGACAACGCCAAGCTGTGCGCGTTGGACGAGCACGTCGCCGAGAAGGTCGGGGAGGGCGAGCTCTGCATAATCATCTTCATCAGCCTGAGTGCTGGACTGAAAGGGCGCAATGGCGATCCGTGAGGTGGCCTCGCTGCGCTCACGCGGCCACAGGGCCAGAGCTAGGATGGCGACGACGCCGACCAGGGCAAACAGGCCGCCGAAGCGTCGCCGCGTCGACGCTGACTCCGAGGGTAAGGGCACTGGAACATCAGGTTGCAGGGGGCCGTCAAATGCGTAGCCCACGCCATGGACCGTTCGAATCCACTCGGCGTCACCACCACAGCGGGTGAATTCGCGTCGTATTCGGGAGACCGCCTGCGTCAGGGCGGCATCGCCGACGATGCGATCGCCCCACACCAGGCTGAATAGCTCCTGCTTTTCAACGACCTCACCCGGCCGGTCAATGAGCGCGGCGAGGAGGGCAAACGATCGTGGCTCCAGGCTCAACTCGCAGTCAGCAATCGAGGCGCGTCGGCTGGAGAAAATCAGGGAAAGAGCGGGCTGCGTGTCACCGCCAGAAGACGCTTTGAGATCCATCGCGCGAGTCTATCACGCAGCGTCGCGACTCCTTCCGATCCTCTTGCTCACTATAAGCAACCTCTGAATAACGATGCTCGGGCGCGTTTGCTGTTGGCTTTGCGTTTTCGTTTTCGTTTACTTTGCCCACGATCTCATTCGCCGTTCCTTTTCGATCCAGAGCGGGTTGATGGTGCGCCTTCAAAGCGATCACTGAATAGACTGTCTTCACGCGGCCTGCTGCCGCCTCGATGAAAGCCACCGCTAAGCTGGAAAGTGGCACTGGACGCGAGCTCGCCGACGTCTGCCTGGCCGAGGGTGCCTCTCAAGCTGAAAGCTGCACTGCCCGAGGCGGCGGTGCCACTGTCGATGGACTGTCTTGGTAGCTCGAAGCTGGCGCTGCTGGACTGGGCGAACGAGGGGGCCGGTGCGCTCATCGAGAGCGCGAGCAGCACGGCGACGAAAGGCTGATTGCACTCTTGGCGAGGGTGGCCGTCTGAGTGGCTCAGGCGGCAATGAGATTCTCGATCGTACATTTCGGTTGAATCGATTGAACGCTTTTTTTCGAGTTGATTCTTTTCGTCCATTTCAGCGATCTTCGCGCAGCGTTTGGATCAATATTCGGAGTTCGGCCAGTTCGGTGGCCTGACGCGCCTGTTGTGCTTTCAATTGGAAATTGTCCGCTTCCGCTTGCTCCAGTCTGATCGCAAGTTCCTGGACCGCGGCCACGGTGGTGACCATGGCGGGGTGAAAGTCGACCTGCAGGACGGCGTGTTCGTCAGTCTCAGGCTGGCCCGGAACGTACTCGCCTGAGAATTGGACCGCCTGCGGGAATACCTCGGCGTATTCCTGCGCGATCACGTTGTAGTACTCGACGTCTTCAATCGCGGTGTGGCGTTCGAGATAGTCTTCGCTGTAGCGGAAGGTGACAGGTTTCAGCTGCAGAAGGCGTTCGGTCGCGTTAGGGATTTCGGCAATCTCGGTCTTGATGCGTGCATCGGAGTTGGAAAGCCAAGCCCCGGCCGTGGATTTCGAGGCATTGCCCTGGACTTCAAAGGCATTGGTGCTTGGATTACGTCCGACGCCGACTCGGCCACTGCCGCGAATTTCAAGCGTTGAGGCCGGATAGACCGAGTCGGAGGTGAAAAAGATATGCTCCGCGTTACCTCGTGGCCACATCCTGACGGTCCCTCGACCACCGCCGCTGGTCGAGACGCCGACGCCGAGGCCGTAGTCCTCGGTTCCGACCGTGAAATCACCCCAGCCATCGCCGATCGTCGGATTCCATCGATCCTGTGAGGTCACGGTCAGTGTCGCGCGCGGCGTAGTGGTATTGATGGCCACGCCGCCGGCCGATCGAATGAGAAATTGATTCGGGCCAGTCGAGACAAAATCCTGATCCTGCGCGTCGGCCCAGACGAAGGTGCCTTCGTCGCCATTGCCATCAACCGTAGGCACCCCGGCACAACCCTGGATCAGGCTCTCATTGAAATCGCCTGGTCGAACTTTGGCGCGGCGACCTCCGACCAAAGCATAGTCGGCACCGGCACAGTTATCTACTCCACCGCTTGCGGTGCTGAAGAAACCTACTGCGGAGTTCCCACGCCCACCTGCGATCGTCGAAAAGTTCTGCATCGCCGCATTGGAATTGCCGCCGGAAACAGTCGAAAGACCACCTGCAGCCATGTTCCCTGTGCCGCCACCGACCGTACTGCCAAAACTCAGGGCTGAATTAAACGCGCCACCAGCCACAGTGCTCCAAGTGTCTGAGGCCTCATTTCCTGAGCCACCGCCTATGGTGAGGGCGCTACCGATCGCCGTATTGTCCTCTCCGCCGGCGATCACGCCCCTTTCCCCTTGAATAAAGTTTCCTCTTCCACCGCCAACGATATTCTCAAAGCCCAAGTCGATCGTGTTCGAGGTGCCGCCCGCGATGATCGAATTCGAAGTTGAATCAAGGAAGCCCACTCGACCGATCTGATTGCCCTCTCCGCCAGCGATCGCATTGAAGTCTCCAAAAATGCTGTTCGGGTTGGCGGCATTGAAGCTACCACCCGGGATCCCGCCGCCGCCGCTGATCACCGATCCAGTAGAGCCGTCTGCGATTTCATTGATTGACGAACCCCCAATGATGTTGACCGTGATAGGCGTGCCGTCGACCAGCTCATTGCTCGGCTCAATTCGCAGGCTCCGCACGCTCTGAGCCCTGATTTCGAAGGCTTGAGCGTCGGTGGTGCCGATAAAGTCCGTGGCGGGATCGGTGCCCGCGTTCCCTCCCAGCTGCCAGTCGGTGCCGGTGGCATCCCTTGAGCAGTTCACACTGCCATCTTGATTGACGGTGTCGATGTATTCGCCGTCCGGGCAGCTGCCGTTGACCCGGCGCTGAATCTGGCCGGTGTTGATATCGACCTGGCCAATGCTGCCATCGACGATGCTGCTTGCGTTGACCGAATTCTCCAGTGTATTCAACGCACTGATGGCATAGGGCGAGGCGGTCAACTCGGTGCGGGGAGACAGGGTTTCAATACTGCCGCTGCCGGCCGGTCCGATACTGATTTCCAGCCATTGACGATCGCCCGTGGCAATATCAGCGCCGAAGTCCAGCGCCACGGAGAACAGGCCATCTTCAACGGGAACGCTGCCGATTGCGACTGGATTTCCAATCGCCGAGCCGCCGGACTCTGCATCGAACAGCTCAAAGGTCATGTCGAAGGATCCATCGGCCGGATCGTCGTCGCTTTGCAACTCGCCTTGATAGGTGAAGGTCTTGCTGACCGTTTGCGCTGAACTGACGACAGGTATCAGCGGGACCGTCAGCATCAGCACGGCCGTGGCTATGAGCCTGATTGGCGTGCTGGCGATGCGATAAATGGTCAGTCGGGGATCAGGCATATCAACAGGTCCTTGAATTTTTTGGTCAAAAAGCGAAAGGTCGTGACCAGTCCGAACTCCCTTATGGCGCTGCCTCGAAACGATCTGAAAACACCAGGCTGCAGCCGTCGATCACGCAGCGAATGTTGTACAGGCTGCCGAGAAAGTTCGAGGGCCCGGCTCGCTCCACGGTCTGGTAGACGATCTGGAGTCGGTCACTGGAATCAAACACGGTATCGACCCATGCCCCTGAGGCGATATCTTGGTTGTCGGCATCAAAGACATCGACGCTGCGCTCGTCATCGCCGGCGCAAGCCACGTCGTTGCAGAAAATGATCTCGAGGTTATCGGCGGACGTGCTATGTGCCGCGAACGCAGGAAAGCCCTGGCTATTCAGGTCCATCGCGATGGCCTGATTCACCGGGCTCAATGTGTTGACGATGTTCGGCAAGTCGTCGTCGCCGGCGCATATCGGGTCGTTGCAGCTGATAACCCGCAAGGTGCTCAAGGTGCCAGCATAGGCAATCACCGGGAACCCGCTAGCGCTGATTTTCATGTCGATGATCCGACCCGTGCTGCCGCCCAGGATGTCGAAGACGCTCAAAGCTTCGTCCTGCCCGGCGCAAGCCAGATCGTTGCAGCTCAGCAGGGCGACCTCGCCGTTGCTGCCCTGAACCTCACGATCAGAAAACGCGATCTGAGGGAAACCGCTGGCGCCGATCACGAGATCGATCACGAGACCGGCCAGCGGTCGGGTGGGGTCGATCTGAGTCTGGATGGCTGGAAGTTCGCAGACCGGATCGGTGCACTTGATGACCCACAGACCCAGGTTGGTGCCACCATCGACCAATCGCGCGGCGATCACCGGGAAGCCATCGCTGCCGATCGCTGCGTCCATGTTGAGGGCCTGGCCTAGATCGAGTTCGATGGTGTTGAGGGTGTTGGGCGGTGCCATACCGCCCAGACAGTTTGACTGAGTGCAGCGGATTACGCGCATCGCGGCACCAACACCGATTTTCAAATGAACGATCACGGCGTTGCCATCCGCGCCGCGAAGGATGCGGCCAAAGACGCCGGCCTGATTGCTGCTACCGCGATCGTCGAGAGTGGCGAAACTGAGTTCCCTGCAGAGTGGGTCGAAACAGCGGGTAACGGCCAGCCCTTGACGACCCAGGCTGCGGTTCTCATAGGCGACCAACGGCGAATCGTTGTCGCTGCCCTCGTCACCAGGAGCCAAAATGAAACTCACGTACAGTCCGTAGTTGGTCGAGACGGGGTCGAGTTCCGTCCCGACTTGTGCGTAAGCGCAGATCGCGATGCAACAGGTGAACAGGCCAACAAGTGCAACAGGGAGACGCCGATAGCGTCGAAAAATTCCTCGGTTCACGATTCACACCTTTAAGCGAGTTTTTGTCGCCGAAGACGTTAATTACTGATGGCCCCGGAAGTCCTTCGGAAAACCTAAGGGAAACGTGACGGATGCCTGACAATATGATTAACTCACAGATAAATATAGGTATTAATTTTTTTTAACTTGGGTCATGGCGGGTGGGGATGGGCCATGGAGAAACCTCGAGATCAGCATTGAGCTGGGAAATAGCTCGGAATGGGAGGGTCCAATCGACTTCTACGAGCTGGCCGTAGCGAAGGCCTTGCTGGGACAAAACGTCAAGGTGTGGGCTTGAGAAAAGCGCCTGAACCCTGCAACAGGGATCAGCGTTTTGCAAAGGCGTCGACGATGCGATCGGCAATTTCGGCACAGCTGGCTTCGGAGGGGTGATAGCCGTCGGCCGCAAATTGCTCGGGCCTGAAGTCGCCGTCGAAGGGCACGTAGGTTGCGAAGTCCAAGGTCTCAAGGAGATCGCTTGCCGTGAGATCGAAGCTGTGCGCGCGAAAACCAAACACGGCACGTAGCGGTTGTGGCAGTAAGGGGAAGCAGTGCATTGGCGGCATGCCGAGCAGGATGATCCGGGCCTGCGGCGAATGGGCATGCAGGGCGCGCAACAGCGCTTCCAGGCTGGCAGACCATTTTGAAAGAGTTTTCAGTGCGGTCAGGTCATTGACGCCTGCCGACACGACAAACACATCCATCGTTTGCTCATGCAGCTGTGGAACCAGGCGACGAAGAATTCCTCCCGCAGTCGAGCCGGTTCTGCCGAGCGCCTGCCAATGCACGCCTCGCTTGACTTCTTCATGCAGCGTACGGGCAGTGTGGCCGATCAAGGCCTGGTTCAAGGTACGACAGCCCACCCCGGCAATGATGGAATCACCGATACCGCACAGGCGCAGCGGATCCGGGCCGTCTATGCTGCCCTCGGTCGGTCCTTCAGCGTCTGCGAAGCGACGGGCGGTCTGCCTGACCCAGAGCGCCTGCGGCAGGGTCAGTGCGAAAGCGGGCCAGAACACGGCATGTCGCATGGCGATCGAACTCGGAGTGGTCAACTCCCATTATCGCTGCAACAATCGGGTGCATCGTTCTCAATCACGAGGCGGTGAGTCATTCCCTGGAAGCCATGGACCTTGGCGCAAGGGCGTGTTTATACTCTTGGCTCGTCAGGGCCGACGGTGACCGCAGTGCACCGGATCGGACCGGTTGTTCGACCTGCGCACGATGGAATCCTCTCGATGGAATCACCCCGAATCTCCGAACTGTTCGATGCCGAGCGCTGGCAGCCCGTGTCCGGCTTCGATGGCGAGGACGTGACCTATCACCACGCCGAGGACTGCAGCAACCCGGGCCGCCGGATCGCGCGGATTGCCTTCGATCGGGCCGAGTGCCGCAATGCGTTTCGGCCGCAGACGGTCGATGAGCTCCTGGCCGCACTTGACCATGCCCACCAGTGCATTGATATCGGCTGCGTCCTGCTGACCGGCAACGGACCGTCGTCGCGCGATGGCGGCTGGGCCTTCTCCTCGGGCGGCGATCAGACCGTCCGCGGTCACGACGGGTATCGGTACGCCGATCCTGGTCGCTCCGGTCGTTTGCACATTCTCGAGGTGCAGCGTCTGATCCGGATGATGCCCAAGGTCGTTGTCGCGGTCGTGCCCGGCTGGGCGGTGGGCGGCGGCCACAGTCTGCACGTGATCTGTGATCTGACCATTGCCAGCCGCGAGCACGCGCGCTTTCTCCAGACCGACCCTGATGTGGCCAGCTTCGATGCCGGTTATGGCTCGGCCCTGCTGGCCCGACAGATCGGCCAGAAGTTCGCTCGCGAGGTCTTCTTTCTCGGCAAGACCTATGATGCCGAACAGGCGCACGCCATGGGGATGGTCAACGAAGTGATCGATCATGTCGAGCTCGAGCGCCGGGCGCTGGCGATCGCCGAGACCATCAACAGCAAGAGTCCGACGGCGATCCGGATGCTCAAGTACGCCTTTAACCTCCCCGACGACGGCCTGGTGGGGCAGCAGCTGTTTGCCGGTGAAGCCACCCGCCTGGCCTACGGCACCGATGAGGCCGCCGAGGGGCGGGACGCTTTCGTTGAAAAGCGGCCGCGGGATTTCTCGAAATTTCCCTGGAATTACTGAGTCGGAAGAACAGGCATGTTCACTGACGCCAGGCGCGCGCCCAACATCAATACGCTCTGGGCTTCGATTTTTGTCGATGAGCTGATTCGCTGCGGCCTGCGCCAGGCGGTGATCGCGCCTGGTTCGCGTTCGGCCCCACTTGTCTTCCAGCTTGCCGCCCGGCCCGAGATCGAGGATATCTCGATCATCGATGAGCGCTCGGCAGCCTTCTTCGCGATAGGTCTGGCGCGCGCAAGCCGGCAGCCGGTGGCGCTCCTGTGCACGTCGGGCACGGCAGCCGCGAATTTTCATCCTGCTGTCTGCGAGGCCTCTCATGACGATGTGCCGCTGCTGGTGCTGACCGGCAACCGACCGACCGATGACCTCGACTGCGGCACGCAGCAGGTCATGGATCAGCATGAATTGTACGGTGCTCAGGTGCGCTGGTTTCACTGCATGGCGCAGCCGGAG
>CAYTQT010000086.1:0-10437 GCA_964439915.1 uncultured Wenzhouxiangella sp.
GCGTCCCGAGGTGAAATCTCAGAGGCGGCCTGCACTCTAGCGCTTGGGGCACCTTACAACGCGGCTTTCGCGGCTTCTTTGGCCTCGCCTACGCCAGTCGAAGATCTAGCCTTTGGGTTCACGGCCTGGTCGTTGAATCTGGCCCTTAAAGCCTGTGCACCCGCAATGGTGACGCCACAGCCACTCGTGCGGCGACCTGCTAAAGGCATTTGCCAAGGCACGTTTCGTCGCCCGGTGCGAAGCGGCGACGCCAAGAACATTCTGGGGGCCCAGTTTGCCGTCAGTGGGGACTGGGGAGACGGTGGCGCGCCCTCGGTATTTTCCTGGAACACGGATGTCTTCGTTGAATCATCGCTCTCTCCGCCAATATCATTGAGTGATCCATCCGGTTATCCGGTCTCTGATGTGACCGGTAGCTTCGTGCTGGGTACCGGCAGTTTTCAGGAGGTGTTTGAGGCCGAGAACCTGGCCAGTGCCTGGGATTTCGTCTACATCCCCGTACCCAAGTTGCCCAAGGGGATTGAGCGATTCCTAGGCGGCCCGGCCGGTCGCAAAGCAGCCCAGACGGTGTTCGAGGTCGGCGTCGAGGCCGGTCTGATCGCTGCCGACTTCAACGACTTCCTGTTCCCCAGCTTCCGCACGGGCAGCATCCGTCAGGAGTTCCGAGAACTTGCGGTGCTGGATCTCTTTCCGCCTGATGTGACCGTGACGCAAAGTACATTTGAACTTGAAGCCCTGGAGCTGGGTGGTGCGTCGGTGTTCGGACCCGCACTGGGTGGCGGCACCAATCAGACCCTGCTGGCGACCGGGTTTACCGTCACCGACGACTGCACGCCGTTTGTGGATCTGGATTTAACCGGGCCAACACCGGCTTTTTGGCCCCTGGGTGAGACTACGCGAGTGGTCTGGACAGCCCGCGATAAGGGTCCCAACGAAGATCGTGAATCTAACGCGGTCGAGATTGAGCAGTTTGTGACCGTGGTTGATACGCTGCCCCCTAGCATCTTGCCGCCGCCGGCTCGCGTCGTCGAAACCGACGGTGTGACCGCGACCGTTGCCCTTGAGCCGCCGCGCGTGTTCGACTTTGGTGATCAGGACCCAAACATCCGATTGGCCGGTTTGGAGCCGCCGCCTGCCTTGACCCTTCCACTGGGCATCAGCGAGTTGCCGTGGACGGCGACCGATAGCTTCGGGAACAGCGCAACTGCTTTTCAGCGCATCAACGTCAAAGTCGCCGGCACGAACCGGTCGCCAGTGGGCGTGACCGGGCCGCCAGTGCCTGCTCAAACGTTCACACCGACTGAAATTCTGCTCCAGGGCTCGGACCCAGACAACGACCCACTGTCTTTTCGGATTGTGGGTTTCCCGCTGGATGGTGGTTTCGAAGCACCGCTGTTGCCTTACTTTATCGAAGATTTTCGCGGCGATTTCACCGCTCAGAGCAGCTGTGATCCGGGTCGGCCCTTCGACGTGCTGGCGGATCCCTCTCAGGTCAAGATCACCGATGATGGCCTGACCTATATTCTGGATTGTGAAGGCGTGGCACCCCAGGCACAAACCAGCCGCATCAGTGTGCTTGATGCTGAACGCCAGCTCCTGGTCGGCCGCTCCCTTCCGCGCGATGGTTCGGTTGCCAACGGCATTTATCTGTCGCCGCTCAGCGGTGAAATACTTTACGGGGCTCAGACCAATTCGGGTGCCACCCCCAACCCACCGCAGTTTTTTCGTCTGGATGCTGAAACCCTGAGCACGCTTCAGGAGTATCGTGCCGCGTCACTGAACCAACTGGTCAGCTTCAATGCGTTCATGATCGATGCCAACGAGCTGCTTTACGTGGCCGAAGGCAGTGGAACGATTCTTGTCTTTGATCTGCAAGATGCGGTCAATCAAGGAAGCTATTTCGAACTGGCCGACCCGTTTACGAGCTTCGAGCTCGATCCGAACGAATTTCAGGGTGGTGGTTTCCGGGCGGTGAGAGATATTGCGCTGACGAACGATGGCGAGCTTTTGTTTCTGACGCTGGCGCGCATTCATCGCTTGACGGCGAGCACGCGGGACGCAAACGGAACGCCACAGGTCGGGCAGGTGGTGGGCTGGCTGGGTGCCTGCGGGTCCGGTGAAGGATGTGACCTGTCGCGAGAAGCGAGCCGTGGCTATTCGTGCGTTACCGGCGTGACTTGTAATACCGGTGCCCGGATCATTCGCGGGCCCGGGCCTGGCCAGCTGCAAGAGGCACAAAGCCTTGGCGTGGACCGCAAAGACAACGTGTATGTCGCCGACTTCGGTAATGCGCGCGTGCAGCGGTTTACCGACAACGGCGTGTATGGCGGCGAGGCGGTGTCGGAGTGTCCCGGAGATCAACGCTGTTTCATGCTCGGCGACTTCGGGCGGCCCGAGGTGATTTCGGTCAACAGTCGCAATCTGTTTGTCCTGGATTTGACCACCTCGATTGTGCACACCTTCGAGACCAGCGTGATCGAGCCGGTCGACGACACCACCGCGCGCGTGGTCTACACCGCCAACGATGGTTTCCAGGGTAGCGACGCGTTCAGTTTTGTGGTCTCGGATGGCTTAGACGCGAGTGCGCCGACGCCGGTCAACGTATCGGTCGAGCGCGCGTTTCGGCCGCCAGTGGCCGATGCCTTGTTCCCGGAAGGGCCGGAAGATACACCGCTGCCGATTCTGCTTTCCGGCACCGATCCGGATGGCGCGCTGGACCTGCCCCTGTCCTATCAGGTGCTGAGCCAACCGGAGCGGGGAACGCTGACCGGCGTGGCACCGAATCTCGTCTACCTGCCACCGCAAGACTGGTATGGCGTGACTTCCTTTACCTTTCGGGCCTCCGACGGGCTCGATAACTCGGCGCCGGAAACGGTGTGGATCACAATCACGCCGGTCAACGATCCGCCGCTGCTGGAGCTGGTCAGCGTCGATACGGACAACCCATTGACGCCGGAGCTCGAAATCACCGTTGGCTTCCCCGCCAATTTCACCTTCGAATACTCCGATGTGGATGACGTGGACCTGCATCGCTTTGATGTGAACTGGACAGCGGCCTCGGGCGGCGACGACATACAGACGGATGTGGTCACGCCGACGGAAAACAATGCCAGTCCCCTGCTGGTTGCCCTGGGTGACAACGTCAGCAGCGACGGTCGGGTGGCGGCAACCTTTACCTATACCGATGCCTTTTCTGTCGACGTCATCGAGGCCTGCGTTGTCGATAACGTTGTGCTCGACAACGGCGTCAAAAACACCAGTACGACAAGCCTGGAAGACTGCCAGAACGTTTTGGTGACCAATGTCCCGCGCCCCGAAATCGACGTAGTGATCGAAGCACCTGCGGTCGTTCCTCGTCAATACGACAGCGTCGAGGTGATTGCGCGCATCACCAATCGCCGGCCATCGAGAGGCACCGGCGTTGACGCGCCGTTCGTGAATTTCCAGCTCGACTTGCCCTCCGTGCCCTCGACGTTCCTGGTCGAACGCGTTAACGATGACGGTGTCATCGACGACGGGCGACCTGAACCCAACTGCACGATCGGTCCATTGACCAGCTGCGAGGCTGAAGCGCTGTGGCCTAATGAGACCTTCGTCGTTCGCTTCGAGCTGCCGACTGCGGGCCTTGCCGTAGGGCACGAAATCTCGATTGTTCTGGATGCCCAGGCGCCTGAAGGGGAGGTCACCGCGCCGAGCGGCACTCAGACGACCGTGACCATTGGACCGCTGGCCGATATCGTGGTTACGAGCAGCGAAGGCGTTGTCAGCGACTGCCAGTTTCAGTGCGCCAGGTTGGCGACCAGTTGCCCTCCGGCCACCCGAATTCCTGCGTGTTCGCTGTCAGATGCGCTGGATCTGGTTAAATTCGCTTCACCCGATGTGGGAAATCCGATTATTCAGCTTGCGCAGGGCACCTATCGCATCGACGGTGCCAGTGCCCCTTACGAATTCGATTCGCCAATCTTTCTGCAGGGCCTGGGTCCAGAACGAACGCTTTTAAGTGGTGGAGGCGAGTTTCCATTGATCAATGCGACAAGCATTGCCGTCACGCTTCAGGACCTCGCGTTGGTTTCAGGAAATGGAGTAGGTACGTCGTCTGGCGCTGTGGTCGACGTTGGCATCGGGGCAGGACTTGTGCTCAAGAATGCTCGTATTAGCGACAGCGAGGGCCGCAGTGTGATTCGGAACCGTGGCAATCTGATCATTGAGCAGGTTAGCTTCAGTGACAATTTTGCCGTCAACCACTTGATCGAAAACGGAAAGACTCTGAATCTAACTAATGTCATGCTGTTGGATAATCGCCTCGAGCGCTTATTTGATCGTGGCCTGCTTGGAAACTTGTCTGGAACGCTTGATCTGACTCATGTCACGGCTACGGGCAATATCGGTCCTGTGCTCTATTCCTTGCCCAGTTCGGGGGGCGTTCGAATCGCCTCGAGCGTGTTTGCCGATGCGGATCAACAGACCTGTCGCTTTGATGCGGTCTCGAATCAATCATCCCTGGGCGGGAATATCTTCCGCCCGAACTCCGATTGCCCGATCGCTGCCAGTGATCTGATAAGCAGCGAGCCGTTGTTAGCCGAGCGTCAAAGCCTGGCTGGGATTCCCTATCGTGCCCCGCTGCCCGAGAGTCCTATCATTGATCGAATCGATGTAAGTTGCTTGCCGACTGATCTCATTGGCAGATCACGCCCCATCGATGGCGACGGCGACGGCCAGGCTGCCTGCGACTCGGGCGCGATCGAGATCCTGTTGGATCGCATCTTTCGCGATCGCTTTGATGGCCAATGACAGCGAGAATTGAGCGAACGCACGATGAGGAATTTGAAATGATCAAACGATTTTCGATCGCCGGATTAGTGATTGCAGGTCTGCCTTTCCTGCTGGTCTTCCAGCCGCTAACCGCATTCACGCAGGATCCCGCATCAACACCTATCCCGGAAGATATGCAGATGATTTGATTCATCCGCGAGGCGCGCATAGGTGAAGGAGGGAGCGGTTTTCGCCTGGCTGCATCGGTCGGGGCCCTCCTTGGGACCTGACAACACCTTCAGAAAAATTTGGTGATCATTGGAGAAAGTTATGAAAGGAAGAAAAAACATCAGACTTTTTTTGCTTGCCGCTATCGGCTCAATGCTGCTTTCGAGCTTTTCAGCCGTATCCGCGCAGACCGGCGAGAGGAGTCTTTCAATCAGCCCCTTTGGCATTTGGGTGCGGGACAACGCTCAACTTGTTCGCGGCTCCAGAGCGGGAGTCTTGATGGGCGACCCGATGGGGAGTTTCGACAACCGCAGTAGTTTCTTCTTCGGATTCACTGTGCCAGAGGACCTCACTCCGGGCTCGATACCCGTCATGCGAATGGTTTGGAGCACCTCCGGAGAGTCGTGTAGTTTCAATTTGCGCAACAACGGGCTTCATCGCCATAGCGTCAACGGTGAAGCATCTGATCCTGGTTCGCTAGTCTCGACTTCAGGCGTGCCCTTAGTTTCCAACTCAGTTTCTGAGCGAAACAATACCGCGAACTATACGCTCAATGGCCTGGGCGTGATCTCGCCGGGCGACGCGATCACGGCCAGCCTCTTTCGCTCCGAATTCGACGATACATGCCCAGGCGTCGTCATTCACGGGATCTCGGTGGTATATGAATCACAGGGCCCTTTCATCTTTCGTGATGCTTTTGAAGGAGAGTTCTGAATCAAGTGGCTACGAACGCACATGCTTTTCGAAGGCTCCCCGATGTCTATGCTGGTCCCACGCGTTTTTATTGATGGAGAGATCAATTGAGAAGACGCCATCTCAAGCGGTAACAGTGGCGAGCGTTGATTGAACAGCAGGAGGCGAGTGGCGAGTCGGTGACGGCTTTTTGCCGGCACCACAATCCGTAGCAGACGGCAGATTCCAGGACAGGCAGATTCCAGGACAGGCACAAAAAACCAGCACCAGCGGAGACATGACCGATGTTGAAGTGACCTGCACCGACCGGGCTGACGAGCTGTTCGAAGACCGCTTCGAGTCGATGTGAGTCGTTCGGGATCCGTGGGATGAATGGCTGTCCTGCGTTGGATCTCCTCGCCGGGTTTCAAGTCAACGGTTCGAGTCGAAGCGTTTCCTGGATGCAGTCGCGCTGTTGCGGGTCCACGCCGACCTCATCGGCATAGTCTCGCCATTGGGAGACAACGCGTTGCACCTCCTGAATGATGCGCTTGGCTTCGCCGCGCTTCAGCAATGCCACTTCCGCGCAGGCCTCGAAATCACTCAACTTGAAGCCGTCACGCTTGCCGTTCAGCGTCATCTGGTGCGCCGAGGTCCAATCGCCGATCGGGTTGTAGCTCCACGTCACATCATACGCGGGCGCAAGCGACCACTGCCCCCGTCGGTCCATCAGGAAGGCAATGTTCTTGACGTGATCGTCCTGGTTGCGGGCGACGATGTTGAACACCATTCTCCGAAACTGCTGCTCGATTGCTTCCGGCCCCAGATCGAGTTCTCGCATCACCAGGAGGGCCTGCTCGTATCCATAGGCACCCGCCATGTTGAAATCATAGTGCGCCAGGGCGGCGAGGGTCTGCTTGTGCAGCTTGTTGCCTTCGTCCGTCCGGTCGAAGCGCTTGGTCATGAAGTGGCGCCGACCCCCTTCCTCGAGCAGCCGACAAGGCATCATGGCAATCCCAGCGTCCTGTGCCATTCTGGAGTAAGCGTACTCGATGGCCCCATAACCCTGGGGATCCGCGAGTTCCTTGTCCCGATTGTTGCTCACTCCGTCGAACTTCAGCAGCCAGTATTCAAAACCGATGCCGGCCGGTGCCTGGCCCGAGCGAACCTGATTCGTCCGGGGGTTCCAGGCAATCAGGGCTTTGGCTCGCGCCCCCCCGGCCGAGCTGCCCACCCGCAGAATGTCGCGAACCGCCCGTTCATTTTCACGATCCGCAAAGACCGTATCGAGTGAGCTTCGATGGGTCAGAATCTCCGATGCGAGCTCGACCAGCCGCCCCACGTTGAGGTCAGTCTTCGTCGATCGAAAAGGATTGGTGGCCGGCTTGAACTCCAGCGCGCCCATTCCGCGGGTGCCGATGTAGCACAGCCGCTCCACCGCGTTGAATGACCCGGGTTTCCGCCCCTGCGTTGCCAGCCATGTGTCGATGACGGCGTTGCCGAACTTGTCCGGCAGTGAATCCGCCAACAGCCCGGGGAGGCCGCGAAAAGACCGGAAAGCCAGCTCCGGGAAACTGTAGACCTGCGGCGACAAGGGCATTCTGATCGGTGAAAGCTCGATACCGCTGCGCAAGAAGTCGCGGTCGTAGTCGAATGACGCGAGCTGCTCGCCCTCGGGCAGGCTGACATAGCCGATGTCCGTACCCCAGAGTCGAACGGTGGCCCTCGTCACCGCTCATCCCCCCATTTCCACGGTCCGTCATCGCGGCTTTGGCCGCGCTTTCTGGACACGCGTTTTGGCAGATCCTCGGCCTTGACCACCTGAGAGGGGCGGACCCTCGGCTCAGGCAACAACAGCTCGAGGCGCTCCAGCAAGTCCAGCTCACGCAGCACCCGGAGCAGCGTCCTGGTCTGCGTGGTGTCTCCCGCCTCCAGGCGCTCCAGCGTCCGCTTGCCGATACCGGCCTTCCGCGCCAGCTCGGCCTGAGTCAACTGTTTCCCGATACGCTGCTGAGCAAGCCGATGCCCGAGCTCCGCCAGGGCGGACGCGTCGTTATGCAGCTCTTGGAATTTCATTTGAGCACCTGCTGTAGAAATCTTCTATATCGCAACAATAGGCGATTTTACTTGAATTTGGAGTTTTATTCGCAATTTATGGCGAGATTTGCGAGTCTTCGGGCCATGCATTCATCTGGTATTAATTCGCAATATATAGTGAATTAAGCATGGATAAACCGTTAATTCGCCATAAAAGACGCCGAAAGCCTGCAAATTCATGTGGTTTGAACTCCCGCACTCTGGCGTCGAGCGGGTCGTCGAAGAAGAGGGAGGCCCTTAGTCAATGGCTGTCCTGGAATTTCCCTTTTTATTCTGTGTCGAGCTGCGTTTCTATCCAGTCCGGGTCATCGTCATCAGGCGACCGCAATCGTCCTAGGCGAAGCCATCCACGCTCGTCGCGTGAGATAGTGGATGCGCGCTTCACGACCTGACTCCAAATATCCCTGTTTTTAGCGTTACATACTAATCCAACCATAAGTAATGCCTCATTCAGCTTGTCTCTCGGCGCTTGTGGCAAGGCGTCGTCGCGCCAGGTGTAGCCGGGTCTACATCAAGCGACGAGAACGCAGTCCACGAGCGCCGAGAGGCAAGCCCAAAGGGGGCTCCGGACGAATCCGCCTGCGGCGTTAAAGCAGCTCGACGTAGCCCGCTATGCCTTCGCCGCTTTGCCTTGCAGGCGAATCCGTCAGGAGCCCTGAATGAGGCATTACTTATGGTTGGATTAGTAAAGTAGGCATTAATTGATTTTGAATATTTCGGATAAAATGCAGATCGGGCGGGTGTCAATTGCCGCAAGCGCCGGCTCAGGTCTGGGTGAATGGTGCTGGCCGATTGCCTCTGGTTTGAGTGAATATTATCAACACAACAAAAAAGGTGTGTTAAAATGCGGACAGGTTCGCGGGAGATTCCGGAATTTACTCGCTCTGGTGTTCTACCGCCGGGAATCCACTCGGCAAGCTGGAGTGAATTTGCTGAACGATTCGGTTACAACGAGAAGCGCCGATGGCTGCTGGAAGGTCTGGATTGCCTCTTGCTGGAGCTCACCCGGGTTGGCTGCAGGTCTGTCTATATAGATGGTAGTTTCGTCACCAATAAGGAGTATCCAGGTGACTATGACCTGTGTTGGAAGATGACCGGCGTCATTGTCGAGATGCTGGACCCACTGCTTCAGGACTATTCCGAGCAAGGCAAGCGCAGGATTGAGGCCAAGTACCGGGGTGACGTCCGTGGTGCCGAATTCGGCGTACTGGAAACGGGCGCAACCTATCTGGAGTTCTTCCAGTATGACCGGGACGGGAAGCCAAAAGGCGTTGTCGAATTAAACCCAAAGAGGTCTCAGTCATGATCAGAAACGAACGACAATTGAAGATCACGAAGAAGAAAATTCGCGATTTCGAAAACGCATTGGCGCCTTTGGAGCAAGCCGAGGCGTCTCATCCGGAACTCAGAAAACGGATGCAGATTGAATCCATCAAGTCCGATGTTGCCCAGCTCAAGCGCGAGGTGGACGATTACGAGCAGCTCAAGACCGGTGCGATCCAGGTCCTCGATGCGCCGTCATTCGACGCACTACCGGATTTGATTACCAAGGCGAGAATCGCGCGCAACCTGACTCAGAAGCAGTTGGCAGAGAAGTTGAATATGCGAGAACAACAAATCCAGCGCTACGAGACCAGCGGCTATGCTAGCGCCTCGTTTGCGGTCATGCAGAGAGTTATCGACGCTCTTGATATCACGATCGAAGAGAAGGCTACGCTGAATAAAGTGGTGCAGTAACACCGGCGACTGTTTTGTGCGACTTGGCGCAGGCGCGCAGCTGGAGCTCCCCGTCCAGTGCAAGAACCAGCTTGACCATGGTTTCCAAAGTGAAGTTGGTGCTGCCGCGCAGGAGCTTGGTGATGTAGGCGGGGTTTGTTCCGATGCGGCGGGCCAGCTCACTCTTGTTGACGCCTCGTCGTTGCATCAGCGACTCCAGTGAGTCGGTGAAATCCATTTCCACGTTGGCCAACTCATAGTCGAGCGTTTCGCGAAACCGGTCGAGTGGGTTGCTCTGTTTCTGGCTCATTGATATTCCTCAATTCTGGGCTCGGCCCCCATCTAGGGAAGCTCCGAGCATAATTGTTCAGAGCTTCCCTAGTGCCGTTGGTGCTGCTACGGTTACTCGTAGTGGCTCCAGAGCCGAAGAACTTTAACCAGCTTTTCATCTTCCAGCACTTGATAGACCAGGCGATGCTGAATGTTGATGCGGCGTGAAACAGCCCGTGCAAGATCGCCAACGAGCTTCTCGAAGGGCGGCGGCCTTCGATAGGGGTCTTCAGAGAGCAGAACCAGCAATTCCTGAGCGTTTGATTTGAGGCCGCTTGAGGGCAGCTTCCTTGCATCCTTCTGGGCCTGTCTGGTGTAAACCAGCTTCCAGGTCACCAGTCGAGTTCCTCATCGCATTCGGTCACCGGGGTATTCATGCCCTCACGAATGGACTCGCGCATGCCCGGCACAGAAAGCAGGTAGAGCGTTTCCTGAATTGCCGACCAGTCTTCTTCAGACACCAGTACAGCCTTGTTCCGCTTGCCCGTGATGATGATTGGCTGGTGAGATTCGGCGGCTTCATCAATCAGCCGGTATAGATTGCTGCGTGCTTCTGTGGCGGTAATTCCAGTCATGCTGCGCCTCTAATCTGTCAATTTCCGGATAGTGTACGCTTTTACGCACGTACGTCAAATCGATCGT
>CAYTQT010000087.1:0-8627 GCA_964439915.1 uncultured Wenzhouxiangella sp.
AAGGGCTAAGGGCTAAGGGCTAAGGGCTAAGGGCTAAGGGCTAAGGGCTAAGGGCCAAGGGGCACAGGGCGAAGGGCTCAAGTAACAAAGCTCAGGGAAAAGGGTTGAGACACTGGGTCCCGGATCGGGGTCCGGGATGACGCGGGGCGTCAGTTCAGGGGGCTGGCGGGCCAGGGATAGTGGCTATTGATGGGTTAGAATCCGGCAACCGGATGCGTTGCTGTATGCGCTGGATACGCTACCGCCCTTGGGTTACGCCCCCAATTCGCTCATCCCCTTGATTTTGTTCGCTATCCTGGACAGCGAGTAGAGCGTTCAAACGTTGAACACCCGGTGAGATTAACGATTCCGGGCGGGATTGGCAAGGATCAAGGATCGCCAGTGCGTTGGCGGCCATGACGGACGGTCAGGCTCTCGGGTTCGGAGGCGAGGTTTCAGATGCCTTGCATGCAGACCAGTCCATCTGATGCGCTGAACGGTCCCGGATTTCAGCAACAAGAGGCCTTCGAAGCAGGTTTGTTACTGCAGCATCTTCACGGCCCGAGGTTTGACTGTACCGCCTCTCCCATATAAAGTGTCCAGTGTAGAAAAAGTCTATCCTGCCGGCCGCCGAGCCGACGGGATATCAAACATTTGGGGAAGGTTAATGCCAAAGCTCAATCACTTTCTGAAGAACAGGTGCAGCGTTCTTTCAGCAGGATTCTTGCTGGTCGTATCGACCAGTGTGTTGGCTGGGCCTGTCGGATACCTTCAGATTGATGGGCATGTTGACGTGCAGGCCGCCGGTGCCTCGGACACTGTCAAGATCAGCCAGGCGGATTACACGGTTTTTTCCGGAGACAGAATCGTGACCCGGAGCGGCTCGACCGTTCTGACCCTCGACCGCGGCGGAGCGCTCGGTCTGGCACCCTCTTCCGGGGCGAGCGTGACGACAGACGTCGCCAGCGACGAGCTGGTCGTGAATCTCGAGAACGGAATGCTCCTGTTCAGCCTGCCATCCAGCGCGAAGGCGGTACGCGTCACGCTTGACGATTTCGTCCTTCGGCCGCAGCCGCGAGGGGTCTGGGCGCTGCGGGTCAGTTCCGGCGGGTCTGACGATCTGGTTGGTATGGTTCGTCGGCTCGACGACGGGCACATCCATGTTTCGGTCACCGACGGCGAAATGCAAGTCACCAGCGGCAAGGGGTCGGTCTATCGGGTCCAGGCCGGTGATGAGATCGGACTGCTGGCCGCCTCGGGCGCTGGTGCTCGCGTCAACACCCAGTCTGGCAGCGGCAACACGATCCGGATCGAAGCGCCGGAACAGGTCGGAACCAACGAAGAGTTTCGCATCCGCTGGGACGGCAGCTCGGGTCCGCAGGAATCCTACATCACCATTGCGCCCGAAGGCGCCGACCCGGAGGAATTCGAGCGCGTGATGAGCACTGCCGAAGGCAATACGATCAATTTCGAGGCACCGGCCAACGAGGGTGACTACGAAATTCGTTATGTCGATGGGGCGACCGGCGAGGTCAGCAGCTTTGTTTATCTGCGCGTTGTTGGAGATCGGGCCGCCGTGCCCTGGATCACATCCAACCAGGCACTGATTACCGGCGTGACTGTCGCCGCAGCAGGGGGTGGAGCCGTGTTGCTCCTCGATGACGACGATGATGATGGTCCAACCAGCGTCAGCCCCTAATCATTCGAGTTTGGCTGGTTCGTGGTAGGTAAGCGAACGACCGGAGGAGCAATGCAGGAAAATGTTTCCGGGGTGGTGAATCGTCACCCCTTTGCCTTGATCGTCCGCGCGACGATCTGTCTTGTGGCGATCATGTTGGTGTCGGCCTGTGCCTCGAACGGCCAGAATGCAGATGCCCTGGCCGAATTTCAGGACGAGCAGGCCAGCCAGAGCCGGGTCGACGATATCAACGAGCGTCTGCTGTCGATGGCGGTCACGACGTCGAACCCCGACAGCGCTTATCGCATCGGTGCAGGCGACGAGATCAGTGTCGACATCTTCAATGTGCCCGAACTTTCGCGCAGCTACCGCGTGGATGCCATGGGCAATATCAATATGCCCCTGGTGGGACAGCTGTCCATCAGCGGCTATGACCTGGGTGAAGCCGAAGCGCTGATCGCCGAGGCCTACGGCGAGCGCTATCTGAGAAACCCCCAGGTGTCGATCTCGATCTTGGAGTTTCGCAGTCAGCAGTTCACCGCGATCGGCGCCTTGTCCTCGCCGAGAATCTACAACACCGACCGGCAGGTCACCCTGATGGAGGCCATTGCCATGACCGGCGGCCTGGCCAGCGATGCGGGCACCCAGATCTATCTGACCGATCGAGTGCGCGACCCGGAAACGGGCGAGCTCGGCACGCGCAGCGTGATCATCAGCGTCGAAGACCTGATGTCAAAACCCGAGAACTACAACTTCTATATCGGCGAAGGCGCCCTGATCAACGTACCCCGGGCGGGCTCGATCTTTGTCGAAGGGGCCGTGGAGCGCCCGGGGGTGTATCAGCGCACCGGGGACACGACCGTTCTCAAGGCCATCGCCATGGCCGGTGGATTGAAATTCGAAGCCAGTCGGTCGAACCTTCGGGTCCTGCGACGCGACCCGGCCACGAACGAGTGGCTGCATAACGAAGTGGCTCTTAACGATATCAGAGAGTCGCCGAATCAGGACATTACGCTGCGCGATGGCGATATTCTGATGGTCGAGTATGGCGTCGTTCGAACCGCCTGGACCGGTGGGCTGCGACTGCTTCGCGACGTCGCCTTCCTCGGCTTCCGTCCTTTCTGACATCACGAGCATCGTAGATCATGAGCGAGCCCTCCGAACCGCAAGGACGCCACCTCAAGCGCATCGACGGTACGTCTTCGGCGATGGCCCAGTACGACCCGTATCAGTCGACCTCTTCCGAGCTGGAAGAAACCATCGACATCATGGAGCTGTGGCGCTCGGTCCTCAAGCGCAAGTGGGTGGTGCTGAGCATCCTCGTGATCTTCCTTGCCACGGCAGCGCTGGCCACCTGGCTGACGATTCCTGTCTACAGGGCCATGGCCGTGGTCCAGATCAACCACGAGACCGCCAATATCCTGCGCATCGAGGATTTCGAGGCCGCACCCCGTTCCTGGCAGGGCGTCGAGCAGTTCTACCAGACCCAGTACGAGATCCTTCAGGGTCGCCAGCTGGCCGAGGACGTGGTCGAGCGTCTGGAGATCTGGGACCATCCCGAGCTGTCGGGCGAGATCCGCCAGCGCAGTCTGATGGGCGAACTCAGGGCCCTGCCCCGTCGTCTGAAGGCCATCTTCGATCGCTCGGAGCCGGTGAATTTCAATCGCGCCAGCCTGACAGAAGAACAGCAGCGCCAGATCGCCATTCGACGGGCGGGTGCCTTTCTTCGCTCGAAGATCAGCGTTGAACCCCGCCCGGCTTCCCGCTTGGTGAACGTCTACGTTTCCAGCTTCGATCCGGCCTTTGCCGCACGTCTGGCCAACGGCGTTATTGCCGAATACATTCGATCAACCATGCAGCGTCGCTACGATGCCGGTCAGGAGGCACGCGAGTTCCTGCAGGGCCAGCTCGATGACATGCGCATCGCCCTGGAACGCGCTGATCAGAACCTGATCGATTTTGCCCAGGAAAACGGCGTGGCCGACCTGGGGGATCGGATCGACATGTCGAATGATGCGCTGCGCAATCTGAACACACGCCTGACTTCGGCCGAAGCCGATCTTGTCCAGATCGGCGCCTTTCGCGGCATGATCGATCAGGGTCGCGGCGCGGATATTCGCCCGGTGGTCAATGATGAGCAGATTCGGGCCCTGGAAAACCAGAAAGCCTCCCTGGCCACCGAATACGCCAGCCTGTCCCAGCGCTTCAGGGACGACTATCCCGCGATCGTCGAGCTGCAGAGCCGGATTACCGAGATCGATACTCAGATCGTGGAAAGGCAGCAGGACATCATCAGTGACGTGCTGGCCGAATACCAGAACCTGGAAGCCGAGATCACCGCGCTGGAAAATGCCGTTCAAGAGCGCGAGGAAGCGGTCCTGGCACTCAGCCAGCAGGGCGTGCAGTACAACATTCTGCGGCGTGAATTCGAGACGAATCGCGGCCTGTATGACGGTATGCTCCAGCGCCTTCGCGAAATCGGTGTCGCCTCGGGCGCTCAGGAAAACAATATCGCGCTGATCGACTCGGCACTTCGCCCCGGTCGGCCGTATCTTCCGAACACGCAACGCAACCTTCTGATGGCGCTGGCGATCGGCCTGGCGGTCGGCGTTGGTGTGGCGCTGATCCTCGAATTCCTCGACACGACCATTCGACGCACCGATGATGTGGAAAAACTCGTCGGCCGGCCGGTACTCGGTCTGATCCCGATGGTCAAGATGAAGGAGCAGAAGCAGAAAACGGGGGCGACCCAGAAGCTGCAGGATCGGGCGGTCAGTCACTACAGCGAACTGCACCCGAAATCGGCCGTCTCGGAGGCCTTCCGGTCGCTGCGAACCAGTCTGATGTTCTCCACGCCGCAGGGCATGCCCAAGACGATCCTGGTCACCAGCCCGGGGCCCGGCGACGGCAAGACCACGAACACCATCAATCTGGCCACCGTCATGGCCCAGAACGGCGCGCGTGTTCTCGTCATCGATGCCGACCTGCGCAAGCCCAGGCTGCACCGCGATTTCGGCGTGCCCCATGCACCGGGACTGACCAATCGGATCGCCGGCTCTCAATCGGCTGCGACCGAACAATCCGCGATCGTTCCGACCTCGGTTGAGAACCTGTTCATCATGCCCAGCGGCAGTCAGGCGCCGAATCCGGCAGAAATGCTCTCCTCCGAGCGGATGCGCAAGATCATCTCGATGGCCTCGCGCGCCTTCGATCACGTCATCATCGACTCGGCACCCGTACTCGGACTCGCCGACGCACTGATTCTGTCGCGCTGCGTGGACGGCGTGATCATGGTGGTGGGGGCAGGCAAGACCGCCAAGGACAGCATCAAGGTCAGCACCCGACGGATGGCTCAGGTTCAGGCACCGCTGCTGGGCGTCGTGATGAACCAGGTCGACCTCGACAGTCCTGACTATGCCTACTACACGCAGTACTACTACAACTACACCGGGGGAGAACTCAATACGTCATCCGATGATTCCCCGAAAGTTATTGGTCAAAGCGCATAGGCAATTCAAATCATGCTGACGGCAAGCCGGATCGCCGGGGGGCTGCTGCTGGCTTTCGCCCTGCTGGTGACCCTGTTCGACTATCGCGATCTGCGCAGCTACCAGGCGCAGCTCGAGAACGCCACGCTTCCTGAAGCCAACGGGTCCGGCCCCTTCCATACCTACAGCCATGCACCGGCAGCACGACGCGCCGTGCAGGATTGGCGGGTTGACCCGGAACGGGCCAAATCGATCCTCAATACCTCGCTGGATCGGTATCCGCTCGAATCCGGCCCCTGGCTGGGACTGGCGCGGATCGAGGCCAGTGAGAGGGGGCGCTTTTCCTCCAGCCTGTCGGCCAATCTGGAAGCTGCCGTCGCGACCCAGCCGAATGCCTCTTCGGTGCGCTGGGAGGCAGCCCAGATCGCGCTTCATGCCGGTGACCAGGCCCTGGCCCAGCATCACCTTCAGGCCTGGGTGCGGGGTGATGCCAGACGCGTCTCCGCTGCGATGTCGATCGTCCGACGCTGGATGCCCGATCCACGGGCGCTGGTTGCGGTGCTGATTCCGACGACAACCGAACACCTGACCGCCGCCATGGAGTTCGCGTTTCGCCAGGGCGACCGAGCGCTGGCTGAAGTCGTCTGGGGGGACGTTTCCGAGACGCAGAATCTGGATTCGCCGCTGTTTCTCACCTATGCCGATTTCCTGCTCAGGGTTGGCGAAACCGAGCGATTGATGGCACTCTGGTCGCAGGTCGATCGCCATTACCGTCCCGGTGGCATCGCCAACGGCGATTTCTCGCGGGAGCTCGGACCCGCCCAGGGCCTGAACTGGGACATCGAATATCTTCCCGATGGCGTGCGAATCGCTCGCGATACCAGCGAATACCACGATGCCCCGGCCAGCTTGCATCTGGACTTCAAGGGCACCCACAACCTGCAGCTGAACAGACCGAGGATTCGCATTCCGGTGCAGGCCGGCATGCGCTATCGGCTGTCCGGTTACTGGAAAGGTCGCGCGCTGACGACCCGGGCCCGGCCCTATATCAATGTTCGGACCCTCGGCGCTCGCTGGAACGAACGGATCCAGGTCCCGGGCGATCTGTTCGACTGGCAGGAGTTCTCCGTCGAGTTCGTCGTGCCAGACGCAGTTCAGTCGATCGAATTCTCGGTTCTCCGCGACGCTACGAATGCCTTCGACCGCAATATCGATGGTGATCTCTGGCTGGACAGTCTTAGGCTCGAAGGACTGCCGGACCCGGCACAGCTTGCTTCAACCGAGACGGTCACATGAACTCCTCGGGCACAAAGACGCTGATCGACGCGATGGCCGACGGCAATCATCTGCGGCTCGTCGATCATGAAATTGCAGGACTGCTGGGCTGGATGTCGGGATCGTCCGGCAGCCGCGAAGCACGTGAACTGCGTCAGGCCTTTGGTCAAGCCGGGCAGGACGAACGGGTGACAGAGCGTGGTTTCAGACTGCTGGACCACGCCCTGTTCGATCGCCAGACCCTCCTCGAGGGTGCCGCCGGCGTCGGCGGGGATCGGTCCAATGACGAACGCCGTCGTCGCTATCGGCTGCTGCTGAGCGCTTTCCATCCGGACCGCTACCCCGACCGGGCCGACTGGCTGACCGAACGGTCTCAGATCATCACGATTGCCTATTCACGCTTCAAGTCCGGAAAGCCTCCGATTCGTCCCGCGCCGGTCGTCAAGCCCGGCCCGATGGCCGTTCGCAAGCGACCCCGTCGTTTCGTTCGTCCACCGACGAAGTGGCTGTCGCGGCTGGCCAGGCTGCTGCGGCAGCGCTTCGGTGGCGATCCCTGGCTCGCGCAGAAGATCATCGGCCTTTTCGCTCTGGTCCTGATACTGCCACTCCTGAGCGTTCTGCTCGATATCCGGATTGCCGGGGCGCCGACTGAGAGTCATGAGGTGGTGGAGGGGGAGAGGGTTAATGGGTTAAGGGGAGAAGGGGTTAAGGGAGAAGTGATTAGAGGGGATGGGGCCGGTAATTCGGTTGCGAGCAATGTTCGATCGGTCGATCAGGATTTGGATCACGTCGAGCTGCAATCGACGATGTTGGCGGAATCGTCCTCCGATCAACCGCGCCAGCCGGTGAACGGACTGCAGGGCATGGCAGATGGCGAGATGATGGCCCCGATTCCGGCCGTCGAGACTACAGCCGAGAGCGCTCAAGCCTCCGCGGGCCCGTCACCCCTCTCTATGCAGGACACAGTCCCAACGCCATCTTCGTCAAGCGATCGTCAGACGGCCCAAACGGATCGGGCACCGGCCAGCGCTGTGACCGGGTCCGAGGTGAATCAACCAGAGAACTCGGGAGCCGCGCCACACCTTGATCGACGGGCCCTGGCGCACGGCGAGATATCCGATCGCCAGTCTGCAAGGCCTGCAGGAGAGGCCTCCGCGGAGAACCAGAGCGCCACCGCATTGGCGATGAATCGATCGCCCGCCCAATCGAGCAATCACCAAGGCCGTCCTTCCTCTGGCCAGGATTCAATCGACACGAACGCAATCCCGACGGGGCCGAACGCAAGGTCTGGGCGTATTCAGCAGACAGCAGGTGCCAATTCCTCGTCTGAAGGACTGCGAGCCTCTTCCGAACCCATGTCGGCGGGATTGGTTGAGGCTAAGCGCCCGGATGAGATCGATATCGCCTCTGCCAATGGTTCAGAAGAAAAGGTGCCAGCAGCGCGCGGTCGGCTGCTGCTTGGGCCGCTGAGCTCGCATCAGATCGGCGCCCTTCTGCAGCAGTATCAGCTGGCTCTGGAGCAGGCCGATATCGAAACGCTCAGTCGGCTGGTTGGCAGCGAACAGGCAGAGGCCCTGCGCGCACGCTTTCCCGGGCTGTTCGAGTCGGGGCGGCAACACCGGGTCGATCTGAGCATTCTTCAGTCACAGCGTGACGGCGACCAGTGGGTCGTGCAGCTGCAGCAGGAGGTCGATGTGTCGGCGATCGACCGTCAGGCGCGCAACTTCAGCCATCGAGCCGAGTTCCGCTTCAGTCCGGATCCCTACGCGATCCAGATGATCGAAATGGAATTCTGATCGTCGAACGCCCGTCCATCAGCCGACCGGCGGCATGAACCAGTACCAATAGGCCGCCGCCGCGGCGGCCGCCGCGCCCGCGACGCCCACGGCCCACCAGAGGCCGCTGCGTGATGGCTTGTCCTGTACTTCACGCAGAACGCTGGGAGGACGAAGGCCGGGCGCCTGCAGCACGAAACGCTGCTCACCCAGTCGGATTTCATCGCCCGATTTGAGGGCCTGGCGGGTGGCCGGTTCGCCATTGATCCAGGCCGGACCGCTGGCTTCCAGGGTCAGCACCTCACCGTCGAACACGATTAGAGCGTGATCATCGTTCAGACCCGCAACCTGCAGCTGGGCATCGGCTGATGCGCCGATGCTCGTGCTCTCGGCCAGCGGAAAGGCCTGTCCCGTGATCGCGCCCGAGGCGCC
>CAYTQT010000087.1:8727-10377 GCA_964439915.1 uncultured Wenzhouxiangella sp.
TGCTCGTGCTCTCGGCCAGCGGAAAGGCCTGTCCCGTGATCGCGCCCGAGGCGCCCTTCAGTCGAAATTGCATTGCTCTAACTCCTGAAAAGAGTGTTCTGGCGCGGAATCGTTCTTTTAATTGCCATCGTTTCTAAAAGCTTATCTCGCGCAGAGGCGCTGAGGCGCAGAGAAAGAAAAATCCCTGTTTTTGTTTTTTTCTTACCTTTGCGTCTCTGCGTCTCTGCGCGGAATCGTTCTTTTAATTGCCATTGTTTCTAAAAGCCTGTCTCGCGCAGAGGCGCTGAGGCGCAGAGAAAGAAAAATCCCTGTTTTTGTTTTTTTCTTACCTTTGCGTCTCTGCGCGATAAATTCTTTTTCTTTTCTTCGTGCCTCTGCGCGAGTTCATCCTTGATCAGACATGATCCAGCGCGGTGGCCAGGTCTTCGATCAGATCGTCGACGTCTTCGATGCCGACCGACAGGCGGATCAGGCTATCGGTCATGCCCAGGGCTTCGCGTTTTTCCTTCGGCACCGTGCCGTGGGTCATGATCGCCGGATGGTTGACCAGAGACTCAACACCGCCCAGGGATTCGGCCAGGGCAAACAGATGGGTGTTTTCCAGGAAGCGGCGGGCACGGGCCAGATCGCCGCCGCCCAGGTCGAAGCTGACCATGCCGCCAAAGCCGTTCATCTGCTTCTCGGCCAGTGATTTCTGCGGATGGGAATCGAGCCCCGGGTAGATCACCCGCTTGACCTTGTCCTGCTCGGTCAGCCACTCGGCGATCCGGTGGGCGTTGGCGCAGTGGGCCTGCATTCTCAGCGCCAGGGTCTTGACGCCGCGCATCACCAGAAAGGCGTCGAAGGGACCCTGGATTCCGCCGGCTGAATTCTGCAGAAAGGCGACTTCCTCGGCCAGCTCCGCATCCTTGATCACCAGCGCACCGCCGATCATGTCGGAGTGGCCGTTGAGGTATTTGGTCACCGAGTGAACCACGATGTCCGCCCCCATGGCGATCGGCTGCTGGAGCATCGGTGTGGCAAAGGTGTTGTCGACCACCAGCAGGGCACCGATGCTGTGGGCCAGCTCGGCCATGCTGGCGATATCGACCAGCTGCAGCATCGGGTTGGTGGGGGTTTCGACCCAGATCAGGCGGGTACGGTCGGTCACCGCGGCCCGTGCCGCATCGATATCGCTCAGATCGACGAAACTGAACTCCAGACCCGAAGAGCGGCGTCTGACCCGCTCGAACAGGCGCCAGGTGCCGCCGTAGAGATCGTTCATGGCAAGCACGTGATCGCCGGGCTCGAGCAGGTGCATCAGGGTGTCGATGGCTGCCATGCCAGAGGCAAAGGCGAATCCGCGCGCACCGCCCTCGAGATCGGCAATGCAGTCCTCCCAGGCCTTGCGGGTGGGGTTGTGGGTGCGGGAATACTCATAGCCCTGATGATCTCCAGGACTCTTCTGGACGTAGGTCGAGGTGGTATAGATGGGCGTCATGATCGCCCCGTTGCTCGGGTCCGGCGACTGACCGGCGTGGATCACGCGGGTGGCTAGTTTTTTCATGATTTGTGGGATTCGTTCGGGATGAGGGTATTGTAAAGGTTGGAGGGGAAACGGTTTCCGGTTTCCGGTTTCCGGTTTCCGGTTTCCGGTTTCCGGTTTCCGGT
>CAYTQT010000088.1:0-10277 GCA_964439915.1 uncultured Wenzhouxiangella sp.
CGGCTGAACAGATCGTGCAGGACGCCGGCATCGGGTGCCGCGAATTCGATGAACTCGAAGCGGTCGACCCCCATCGGATTCGGCCGGGGATGGTTCGGACTGGGATGGTTCGCACTGGATTGAGACATGACAGGCACCTTCACAAGACTTTGAATGCGATGGCCGGTCCGATGTGCGATGCTGCACGCCCCGGACCGGGCTTGTTCTATCCGAGCATATTAGTTACATTTGAAACCAAATTCAAGCCATCGCATCCCCGACCATGCTCGATCTCGAACAGTTCCTTCCCTACCGCCTTTCTGTCCTGTCCAATCAGGTCAGCGCCGGCATCGCGACAACCTATGCCGAACGTTTCGGGATCAGCGTGACCGAGTGGCGGGTGATTGCCATTCTCGGGCGCTATCCCGGCATCTCGGCCACAGAGGTCGCCGAGCGCTCGGCGATGGACAAGGTGGCGGTCAGCCGGGCGGTCCATCGGCTGATCGAACAGGACAGGGTCTCGCGCGAGTCCAACGCCGACGATCGTCGCGCCAAGCACCTTTATCTGAGCGATCGGGGCCGAGCTGTCTATGACGCGATCGCCCCGGCTGCCCTGGCCTATGAAGAGCGTCTGCTGGCGGTGCTGAGCCCGGCCGAACGCAGGCAGCTGGATGCGTTGCTCGACCGGCTGATCAAGGCCAGTCACCCCTGACCGTGTGCGGGATGATAGGCAGGGCGTGAACTTCGAGATCCTGTACCGGGACGACTGGCTGTGTGCCATCGACAAACCCTGTGGAATGATGGTCCACCGCTCCAGCCGCAGCACCGATTCGCGCTTCATCATGGGCCTGCTCCGCGACCAGCTCGGTCAACGGGTGTTTCCGATTCACCGCCTCGATCGGGCCACCTCCGGCGTGTTGCTGTTTGCCCTGGATTCCGACACCGCCGGTCGACTCGGCCAGCAGATGATGGCGCGCGAGGTCGGCAAACGCTACCTGTGCGTGGTCCGCGGTCATATCGACGATGAAGGGGTGATCGATCATCCGCTCAAAGCCGAAGGAAGCGGGCCCGAGCAGGAGGCGGTGACCGAGTATCGCTGCCTGTCTCGCATGGAGCTTCCGATGCCCATCGGCCGCTATCCAACGGCGCGCTACAGCCTGGTCGAAGCACATCCGCGCACCGGCCGGATGCACCAGCTTCGACGCCACTTCAAGCACCTGTTTCACCCCGTGATCGGCGATACGACTTACGGTGAAGGGCGCCATAATCGCCTGTTCCGCCAGCACCTGAGCTGCCACCGGATGCTGCTGCACGCCAGCGAGCTCGAAGTGCGGCATCCGATCAGCATGGAGCCATTGCAGCTGCAAGCGCCGCTGAGCGGCGAGTTCGAGCGCCTGGTGAAAAAATTTTTCAATTTCCAATATCAAGGGAAAAGCATATGAGTATTCAGATTTTCAGTCATTTCGACGGCGGCAACATCGAAGTCATCGACGCCGCTGATCCGTCAGCGATCAAACTGGCCATCACGCCCGATGCGGGTGATGAACACCTGCAGTGGTTCCATTTTCAGGTCTGTAATGCGCGCGATCAGGACTGTGCCCTGTCCATCGAAAACGCCGGCAAGGTGTCCTTTCCTGAAGGATTCGATGACTATCAGGCCGTCTGTTCGGTCGATCAGGAGCACTGGTTCCGCGTGCCGACTGAATTCGACGGTGAGCGTCTGATCATTCGCCACACGCCACCGGCCGATGTCGTCTACTACGCCTATTTCGCGCCGTACCCGCTGGCCCGTCATCAGGCCCTCATTGCCGATGCGCTCAATTCACCTCAGGTTCGAGCCGAGTCCCTGTGCGCCACGCCGGATGGTCATGCACATACGCTGCTGATCATTGGCAACGAGTCACCGGAGGCGAAAAAGCTGTGGATCACGGCTCGCCAGCACCCAGGCGAAACCATGGCCGAGTGGTGGGTGGAAGGATTTCTTGGTCGGGTCCTCGATGCCGACGATCCGGTCTCCCGTCGCCTGCTCGAGCAGGCCGTGATCTATCTGGTGCCGAACATGTGCATCGACGGCGCCGTCCGCGGCCATCTGCGCTGCAATGCCCTGGGCCGGAATCTGAATCGTGAATGGGCCGATCCGTCGGCGGAGGAATCGCCCGAGGTCTACTACGTCATCGAGAAGATGAAGCAGACCGGCGTGGATTTTGCCTTCGACGTCCACGGCGACGAGGCGCTCCCCTACAACTTCATCGCTGGGGCCGAGGGCACCGATAGCTGGAATGACCACAAGCAGACGCAGCTCGATGAGTTCAAGGCTCTTCTGGCCTCGATCAGCCCGGACTTCCAGACCGAGTTCGGCTACCAGGTCGACCCGCCGAAGAGCTCGGATATGAAGAAATGCACGGACTACGTGGCCGAGACCTTCGATTGCCTCGCCATGACCCTGGAGATGCCGTTCAAGGACTCGGCGATCACGCCGAACGAAGAGCTCGGCTGGAGCGCGGGGCGATGTCAGGCGCTGGGCATGGCCTGCGTGGATGCCTTCTGGCATACCTTGCCCAAGCTATGACTCAGAGTTCCGGAGGGCAACGCTGCTGAATCGTCGTCCAGCGCCCCTGCCATCGCTGTGGCCAGCTGGCCACCGTGTCCGCGTCCGGAGATGCGGGTGCGGTCCCCGGGCATCGTGCCGGTGGCTCGCTTGCAATCCACCACCAGGCCAGGCAAACGCGCCGACTGTACGGTGACATCGTTGCCAGATCACGACAGCGCTCGGCGTCGCGGTCCAGTTCGTCGAGCTCAATCGGCTGCCCGCTGTCAAAGCGCAGTAGGGCATCAAGCTGCGCCAGGCGCGGGACCAGCGAACGATTGCCTTCGGGGATGAGCTCCAGTTGCGCCATTCCCTGATCCAGGGCAACACGTGTTGCCTCTATGTCGTCCTGCAGGTAGCGAGCTCTTGCCAGAGAGCCGTAGGTTCTGGCAATGTCTGGGTGCGGTGTATCGTCGAAATTTCGTTCGAGAGCGGCCAATGATTCCAGTAAAGCGGTCTCTGCAGCCGCATGATCGCCCATGGCGGAATAGGCCATCGCCAGATTAGTCAGCGATGCCTGCGTTCCCGGATGATCCGGGCCGTAAACGTCTTGCTTCTGACGCCAGGCGGCGTCACTCATTTCCGCCGACTTTGAATAGTCCTGCATTCGCCAATACACGATGCCGAGATCATTCTGGATCATGCCGACATAGACATCGGCGGGGTCATGGTTTTGCTGTAGCTCCAGCGCTCGCAACAGGCTCTGTTCCGCGTCTTCGTACCGATCGCTGATTTCGAACGCATTCCCGCGCATTCGCAACGCGGCAATTTCCTCGATTGGCGCGGGCGAGTCGTTCAAGACCTCTGAGGTCAAGGCAAGCGCGCGGGCCGGTTGATTATTGACGACCAGCATATCGGCGAGCTGAGTCTTGATGCCATGACGATCTGCCTTGTCGATTGTCTGCAGATCGGCGGCTGCAACGGCCCGTTCCAGCCACTCGATGGACTCTGAGAAATCGCCCAGCTGATAGGCTGCCAGGCCGCGATTGGCCAGGATATTCGGCCCCTGCCGATGAGCTGGCTGATCGCCGAGCAGTTGGTGAGCGCGGTCCAGACTTTCCTTCGCGTCGTCGCTCAGACCGCGCTGGAGTTGGGTCTTGCCAATGATGTGGAGGAGTTCGACCAGCAGTTCGGGCTGATCGCTCAGCTCCGCATCAATGCGCTCAGCTCCGCGCCTGAGCAGCTCGGAGGCCGTGGGGTCACGGCCGTCTTCCAGCGTCGGATCCGCAGCCTCCAGAATACTCACCAGGAAATCGCGTGAGGCCAGCGCACGCTCGGCTTCCGCGTTGGCTCGTATGGCCTGGTCCAGGGCGATCACCGTGCCGCTGCTCATCGCCGCGACCAACAGCAGGCTTAGGATCGCAATTGCCGTATGCCGACGCAGCCAGCGCGCCAGCACATAGCTCCGCCCGCCATCCCTTGCGGCCACGGGCCGATGATCGCGCCAGGCTTCCAGATCAGCGATGAACTCGGACAGGCTGGCATAGCGCTCGTCCGGATCGAGGGCAATCGCCTTCATGCAGATGGCATCTAGATCGCCCTTGAGCTCCCGAGCAACAATCGGCCGGTTGACGGTTTCATCGACGGCCAGGGTGGTCGCGATCGATGGCGGCGTAGGTTGATCGGTGATGCGCGTCCCCGTGATCGAATCGTGCGGCCGGATATTGCGACCACTCAAGATGCGGTAGAGCACAGCGCCCAGGGCAAAGATGTCCTGGGACGTCGAGGGCGGCGCGCCCAGGAGGCGCTCGGGAGCCGCGTAGGCCGGCGAACAGTAGAGTCGTGCTTCATTGCTCTGATCGCCTCGATTGAGCGAAGCAATGCCGAAATCGACCAGTCGGGCCTGGCCCGAGGGCGTGACCAGAATATTGGCGGGCTTGACGTCGCTGTGGATGACCTGGCGTTGATGGGCGTACAGAAGGGCGCGCGCCACCTGGATGATCAGATCGATGCGCTGCCCGATGCCCAGATGGTTCTCGCCGACGTAGTCATTCAGCGGATAACCGGTCACGTACTCCATGACCAGATAGGGATCTCCGTCCTCGCTCTGCCCGCTGTCGATCAATCGGGCCAGGCCGGGGTGTTCCAGTCGAGCCAGAATTCGAACCTCCTCGGTCAGGCGGTGGCGCTGATCGGCGGCCAGCTGGTCGGCATCGAGGACCTTGATGGCGACGGTCTTCTCGAACCGGCCGTCGGCGCGGCGCCCCCTATGGACCACGCTCATGCCACCGCGGCCGATCTGTTCTCGGACCTCCCAGGGTCCGAGACGCCGTCCGGTCCAGTCCTGATTGTCGGCCTCGTTCCTGGCCAGGTCCAGCAGCGCCGGAGCCGATCCCGAATCGAGCAGCGGGTCGGCCTGATCGTGGGATCGGAGCAGAGACTGGAGTAGGTCGCGGTCTTCGGGGCTTAGATCCAAAGCTTCGAGAGCGGTTTCGCGAGACTCGGGCTGCAGCTCGATCAGGGTATCGAAATGTGCCTGGATTCGCATCCAGCTGGATTTGTCGATCGTCATGGGGGCGGCTGCTGGTCCAGAGTGGTCTGCAGCAGGGCCCGCGCTCGTGCCCACTGCCGGGCGGCGGTACGTGGAGACACTTCCAGGACCTGTGCGGCATCGTCATTGGACAGGCCGCCGAAGAAACGCAATTCCACCAGGTGAAGCAGATCCGGGTCGATCTCGGCCAGTGAATCCAGCGCCTGGTCGATGTCCAGAATGCGGTCGATGGGTGCACTGATCGCGCCTTCGGCGTCGCCCAGCTCCACCCGGTCGAGATCACCGCCTCGTTTCTGAGCCAAGCGGTAGCGTGCGTAGTCCACGACCATCCGTCGCATCGCCACCGCCGCCAGGCCGAGAAAGTGCCGCCGATCGCGAAAATCCTGGTCCTCAGGCGAGATCCGCAGCCAGACCTCATGCACCAGCGCCGTGGTGTTCAGCGTGGCCGAGGGAATGACTTGTCGCTCACGCCGCGCCATCCGGCGCATTTCCAGGTAAAGCTCGCGCAGGCGTTGGGCATCAGCCGGATCGAAGCCTTCAGTGAGATCGGGCGAATCCATCGATGTCATATCTCAGAGCAGCGTAGAAAGCCATTTTCGATTGTGACCGATTACTGGGCGTAAGTCATGTCGAGCAGTCGGGGCTCTTCCAGAAGCATCTTCGAAGAAAAATTGCTTTCATTTGGCACAAATTGATTTCGATTTGCGACTACCCCAATGAATTGATCTGAGTTAAGAATCCATGAAAACCATTTTTCGGGTTGTAGTTCTTGCGTCGTTGCTGATGGCCACAAGCGGGGTCTCGGCCGCGACCTTTGTTGTGAATTGGCTGCCAGACGAGCCTGACGCTAATCCTGGAGATGGAGTTTGTGACATCCCGGCCGGTGGTCCTCTGCGCTGTTCTTTGAGAGCGGCAATTATGGAGGCCAACGCGGCAAGTCCAACGGCGTCTCATCTCATCACGTTCAGTACTGGCGGGCCGATCTCCGTTCTGGGGTCGCCTTTGCCGACCATCACCAATCGGGTGATTATCGATGCCCGAACTGCGCCCGACTACAGCGAAGGCTCCGACGTCTTGGATTCACCACCCTCAGTTTGGATCGACGGCTCAGCGCTGAGTGGCCCAAACGATGACGGCTTGCGATTCTCAAACGCCAGTCTGGCCGGCGTTTTTGCCATGAATATCATCAATTTTCCAGACAACGGCATTGAATTGCAAGACACCACGCTCACGGAGATCAGCGGCAACTGGATCGGACTTCGACGTGACGGGGCAGATGGTCCAAACGGCCGTTCAGGTGTTTCAGTTGTTGGCTGTGATCGCTGCAAGATTGGTTCGTTCATTGGCTCGGGGAGTCCGGTCACCATTGAAAATCTCGGAAATTTGATTGCTTTGAATGGGGAAGACGGCGTGTTCTTGCAGTCTGGGAACGACAATGAGGTTGGGGGAAATGAGATTTTTGAAAACGGCCGGCATGGCATTCAGGTTTTTTCGCCCGGAGCGCAAATCGGGGATATCGGCGGCCTCGCCGGCGGCGGGTCGATAACGACTGGAAATTTCATTACCGCCAATGCACAAGACGGGATTCGTGCCGGCGCGAACGAGCTCATGATCTACGCAAACAACATCAATATCAACGGCGGTGATGGCATTGCGCTGGATGGCTCAGACAATCGGATCGGCTTCGTCAATCCGGCGATGCGCAACGTGATCACCTCGAACAGCGGCTACGGCATTCGCCTTGGAGTAGCGCTCGGTGCCGCGAACAACATTATTCAGAACCAGTTGATCTCGCAGAACGGGCTGCGCGGGATTGAAATCTCTAGTGGGAACGGCAACGAAATTCAGCAGAATGAAATTCTCGGGCACAGTGATGCGATTCGGATTGTGGGTAACGACAACAGCATCTTTGCCAATGACATCGGCCTGGCTGATGGCGTTATCAACGGCGGCGATTTTAACGGTGTTGTCCTGATCGGCGATGACAACAACGTTGCAAACAACACCATTGGCGGCATGGGAGATGATGGCGTCGATGTGGTGTCTGGCGAGAGCAACAGAGTCAACGGAAATCGCATCGGTATGCTCAGCGACGGGACGAATATCGAGAATGCGGGAGTAGGAATTCGTGTCCGTGCAGAAGCGAACGGCACGCTGATCGAGAGCAATCGGATTGGCCACAATTTCGACGGCATTGCGCTCATCGGCGGCGGCAGCCGAATCTGCGGCAATGCGATCGGGGTGGGTGTCGGCAATGAAGATGCCGGTAACAATGTTGAAGGAATTCGCGTGGACGGTGGCGGCAACGTCATCGGTGATCCTGCCAACGGCTGCGCCGGGAATGCGATCGGTTTCAACGCCTCGGACGGTATTCAGATCATCGGTGATGCCAACATCGTGCGCGGCAACACCTCAGGCGGACAGCCTGGCATCGTAATCGGTAACGGCAATTCGGGCGTGTTTCTTGGTGACGGTTCGGATCTGAATGATGTTTCGGATAACACGCTCTACCACAACGGCAACGACGGTATCCGGGTGGCGGCAACAGCCGGAACGCGAAATCGTTTTGACGGCAATGGTTTTGGGAACAACGGCGATATCAGTATCGATCTCGGTGACAATGGAAAGGATATTGAAGACCCTCAGGATACCGATGCCGGCCCTAACAACCTGCAGAATTCACCGCAGTTCACCCAGCTGGGAGGCAACAACGGGCAGCTCGTGGTCGACTACCTCGTCGACAGCAACGCCAGCAGCAGCAACTACCCTCTGACGGTTGACTTCTATATCGCCCAGGGCTTGGATCAGCAAATATTCCGTGTCCATCGAGACACCTACAACGTGTCCCCAGGTGCTGTCCGGACAACGGTCTTCGATGTTCCATTCCTGACCTCGCGGATCAGCGCCATGGTGATCGATGCGGAGGGCAACAGTTCTGAACTGAATACAGCGCAAAGCTACAGCATTCCCCCGCCACCGGATGAGATTTTCAACGATCGCTTCGAGTCGCCATGACCGAATCGAGCAGGTCAAGCCGCCTCAATTTCAGGCAGCCTGTCGTGTTGTCGTGGCTTGCTTACGCCTGGTCTACTGCACCGTCCAGCCGCCGTCGACGACGATGGCCTGGCCAGTGATATTCCTCGCGACCGGTGACATCAGGAAGGCGGTGATTCCGGCCAGCTCTTCCAGGCTGATGAACTCGCCCTTGGGCATCGGCTTGAGCATGATGTTGGCAACGACTTCGTCTTCGCTGATGCCGTGATTGCGGGCCTGGTCGGCGATCTGCTTGTCGACCAGGGGTGTCTTGACATAGGTCGGGCAGATCGTGTTGATCGTAATGTCGGTGTCGGCGGTCTCCAGGGCGACGACCTTGGAAAAGCCCATCAGTCCGTGCTTGGCCGCCACATAGGCCGATTTGTAGGGGCTGGCCACCAGCGAGTGGATCGAGCCGATGTTGACGATTCTCCCGAAGCCCTGCGCTCGCATGCCCGGCAGCAGGGCCTGGCTGACCTTGGCTACGCCGACCAGCATGACCTGGATCAGCAGGTTCCATTTTTCCATCGGAAACTCGTCCAGCGGGGCGACGTGCTGCAGCCCGGCGTTATTGACCAGCACGTCAACCGGCGATTCCAGCCCGTCGACCAGCGTCTGGATCGACTCATCCGAACTGACATCAAGGGCGAGCGCCTCGGCCGATCCGCCGGCATCAACGATGCGTTCGGCAATCTGCTCGGAGGCCTCCAGGCGCAGATCGGTCACGATCACCTGGTGTCCCTGGCCGGCCAGCTGCTCGGCGATGCCGGCACCGATGCCGCTGCCCGCGCCGGTGACCAGCACGCGCATCGAGGATTTCAAGGCCTGTTCATTCACGGGGGAGTCTCCTGAATCGATTGACGTTCATCATCGGGTCGGGATTCTCGCATCATTTCGGTCAGGGTGACAGTCGCGAAGCCGTTGCCGAGGGTCCCGGCCCTCACCCAAAAACAGTAGAATCCCGGCACTTATGAAACTCATCCGCACACTCGACCCTGACCGGGCGCCACCGGACCATACGGCGCTGGCCATCGGCAACTTCGATGGTCTGCATCTCGGCCATCAGGCGCTGCTCGAGCGAGCACTGGCTCAGGCACCCGATCTGCTGCCGGCCCTGATGTGTTTCGAGCCGCTGCCGATGACGCACTTCCGGCCGGAGCAGCCGGTCGCGCGACTGCATTCGGTGCGAGACCGCCTGATCTCGGCCCGCGAGTTCGGCATCGAGAGGGTCTACATGATGCGATTCAATCGCAAGTTCGCATCGCTCAGCCCGAAGGACTTTGTTTCGGAGGTCGTGCTGGGCGTGGCGCACGCCCGTCAGGTCATTGTCGGAGCGGATTTCCGCTTCGGGGCGAGGGCGGCCGGTGATGTCGACCAGCTTGTCGAGCTTGGCAAAACGCACGGCTTCGACGTCGATATCATCGCCCCGGTGATGCTGGCCGGAGAGCGCATCTCATCCTCCGGCCTGCGCGCAGCGCTATCCGACGGACATATGGAACGGGTGCGCAAGATGCTGGGCAGGCCCTATTTCCTGCACGGACGGGTGCTTCGGGGCGCGCAGCTGGGGCGAACGCTCGGCTACCCCACCGCCAATATCAGACCGCCGACCCCGCCCGCTGCCCACGGTATTTTCGCCGCGCGTGTGGCCGGTGGTGGTCTGGAGAATGCCCCGGCGGTGGTCAGTCTCGGCCTCAGGCCCACCGTGGCCGGGAAAAACTGGCTCCTGGAGGTGCATCTGTTCGATTACGATGGAGATCTCTACGGCCAGCATCTGCGAGTCGAACTCGTAGCGCGCTTGCGCGGGGAAGAAAAATTCGACAGTCTGGAAGCGATGCGGATCCAGATGGACGAGGATGCAGCGCATGCGCGCCGGATCCTCGAGCTATGACCGGATCAGCCGTCGACTCCCAGCCGACCCAGAAACCATCCAGTGGATAACAAGCCCGAGCCCAATGGACTATAAAGACACGATCAATCTGCCGAGCACCGCCTTCCCGATGAAGGCCTCGCTGGCCAGCCGCGAACCGGCCATGCTGAAGAACTGGTACGAGCAGGCGCTGTATCAGAAGATCCAGGCGGCCACGGCCGATCGCGAAACCTTCGTGATGCACGACGGCCCGCCGTATGCCAATGGCGATATCCACATCGGCCATGCGGTCAACAAGATCCTCAAGGATTTCATCGTCA
>CAYTQT010000089.1:0-10268 GCA_964439915.1 uncultured Wenzhouxiangella sp.
GGCCATGAAGGCGTTCAGGGAATTCATGTTCGAGCGCGTCTATCTGCGCCCGGAGTCAGTCGCGCAGAATGCACGCGCCAAGGCGGTCATTCACCAGATCGTCGATCATCTGCTCGCCCATCCGGATCAGATTGCCGACAGCTATCGCATCGACGAGGCCGACACGCTGACCCAGGTGCTGGACTACGTCGCCGGCATGACTGATCGCTATGCCCTGAACCTGCACGACCAGCTGTTTCGTCCACGCGGCCTGGTCTGACCCTTTCTCACCCGGCCGGCAGCTCGTTGCCGGGTCGGAATCCAGAAGGCGTCTGAACCACGAAGGGCACCAGGAAAACAGTCGCTCCTCGTTTCCTCGATGCCTTCGTGGTTCATCTGCTTCTACGCATAGATCAGCAACGACTCGATCCCCCTCAGGGCGCCGCGAAGCGGTCCCCGAAGATGATGTTCGGATCGACGATGGTGCGCGTGATGAAGGCTTCGGTAAGCTCGTTGACCGACTGCGAGGCAGTGGTGAAGCTCAATCTGATCTGGGCCGCGGTGTTGTGGCTCAGTCCGGGATCGGTGGCGAAGCTCAGCGTGATCAGGCGCTGTTCGCCGACGGCGAAGTCACCGAAGTCGCAGTCGATGCTCTGTCCATCGGCGCTGATCGTGCAGTCCCCTTCCGAACTCCCGATAAAGGTGACGCCCGGTGTGTCGATCGTGCCCTGCATGCCGATGGCCTGGGCGATCAGCCCGGCGATGCCTTCCGGGACCAGATTTCCGACTTCTACCTCGACGGTAAAGGTGTCGCCGATCGGTACGTCGGGCGGTGGCGTCTGGCTCTGTTCTGCCGGCAGCTCCAGGCCCAGATTCACCAGGGCTTCGACCGTCAGCTGGGTCGTCAGGCAGTCCTCCCGCTCGCTCTGATCAGCGATGCAGAAGCGAACGTCCTTGACGCCGGTCGAGGTGAAGACATGTTCGGCAATGCCATAGCCCTGGCCCTTGCCCAGGGCCGGTTGGACCAGATAGACACCGTCGATGAACGGGTTGTCCGGATTGTCGTCATTGATGCCCCCCTCGCTTTCGAAGTCTTCGCTGTTCCATTCGACGGAGGTCATGAAGTCACTGGCACCGTCGTCTTCGAAGACACCACGGAGCACGAACGGGAAGCCCGCACCAACGCGCTGCGGTAGTTCGTTGCTCAGAACTCGAGGTGGATCATCAATCGGCGCGATATCGATCGTGACCGTGGCCGGAATCGAGTCATCGACGCCGTCATTGGCGACGAACACCAGCGTGTCCTGGCCGAAGACATCTTCCTCCGGAATATAGAGCAGGGTCAGGGATCGGTTGTCGGATCCGAGGACCGATACGGTTCCTGCCTCGGGGCCCTCGATGATCTCGAAGTCCAGAATATCGAGACCGTTGAAATCGAAGCCGATGATGCCGTCGGGGTCCTCGGCGCTGAGGGTGATCTGGAGCGGCGTGTCTTCGTTCGTCCCGACGGTCTGATCCTGCGCGATCGGTGCCCGGAAATTACGGGCGACATCGATGCTCACGGTACCGACATTGCTGTCATGCAGGCCATCGCTGGCGATGAACTGGAAAGTGTCGGTGGCGCTGTGGAAATCGAAGTTCGAGACATAGGTCACCGTCGCCGAATCATCGGTGATGTCCTTCAGCGGCGAGGTTTCGAAGACATGGACGAAACCCTCTTCTCGATCGACGACATAGAACTGGCTCGAGTTGACCGACACCGCCCGCGGTCGGCCCATATTGCCGAGCACAAAGCCGGGCTGCTCACCCTGATTGACGCCGGTGCCCGTCGACAGGGCCTGGCCGGCAAAGGTGCCGTCCGGGGCGAAGCGCTGGACGCGGAAATTGTCCCATTCGGCCACATAGAGCACATCATTGGGATCGATCGAGATATACAGCGGTGTCGCGAACTGGCCAGGCTCTTCTCCGGCATCGTCGGTGCGCGTGCAGGTCGCATCGGTGCAGGCATAGCCCTTGCTGATCTTGTTGTCTTCGTCGCAGGCATTGTTGCTGCTCGTTTCACAGCGTCCCATCCAGCCGACATAACTGCCGGCGACGAACTGCCCGCCCTCGTCGAAGAACGACGCGGTGAATTTCTCGATCCGCTCGTTGGCGCAGTTGACCATATACAGATTGCCGTCGGAATCCACATCCATGGCATAACCGAGCAGGCTGGAGCCGGCGCAGGACGGGCTCGGCGTCGGGAAAGGAGTATCCGGATTGAGTGTTGCCAGATAGATCGGAGCAGGCGGGTCGTTGCGGATATCAAAGACAAAGACCCGGCGTTTATCGGTGACATACAGAATGCCCTGGCTGGAATCGACCCGGGCGTAGGAAAGACTGTTGGCTTGCAGGTTCGGCGCTGAATCATTGTCGACGCTGCCGAGTGAGTCGCAGAAGTCGGGCCGGTTCGCCTTGCCGACAAAGTCATTGGCGCAGCGATTGACGAAGACTTCGGAGCTCGAGCCGGAGCCCTCGATCTTGAATTCGTAGATGAAGCCGTCGCGGTCGAGCACGAAGGCATCGTTGTCACCGATGTAGTCGATCTGGCCGATGAAATTGCCGTCCCGGTCCCAGGTCGAGATCCGCGGAAAGGAGCTGGCGTCGCTGGCCGAACACTGCCAGTAGCGGTCCTGCATGTAGACCTTGCCGTCGTCGTCGACGTGCACGAACTCGGGTTCGTAGACCCAGTCGACATCGATGCGGTCGGCGTTGGGCCCGGAACCGGTCTGGCAGACGTTGGCATAGAGCCAGGCCGCGCGATTGTTGCTCAGATAGAACGCCTCGCCATAGGGTCCGCCTGGCGAGGTGCGATAGTCCTCGATAAAGAACGGGTAGAGCGGGGCAATGAATTCGCCGTTGTCGGGTCGGTCACTGATCCGGAACGACAGCGGGTCGAAGCGGCCGTCGAGAAAATCGGAATCGCTGCCGGCAAGCACCACGTCGACCGGTTCCGAGGTCAGCGTGCTGGTCTGCACATTGGCGACGACGGGCGGGGTATTGCTGCCTTCTGCCTTGATCGTGATGAGCTGATCGGCCTGGGCGCTGTTGCCGGAGTCATCGGTCGCGGTCCAGGTGATCGGCGAGCGCGAGTTGATCGGGTAGAAGACCGGGCCGTCGTTGCTGATGACCGGATCAGGATCGGCCAGATCGACCACGCGCGGCGCGCCCAGATTGACTTCACTGGCGTTCAGGCCGGGATCAACAACGGGAACTTCGATGACCCGACTCGGCGGTGCGACCAGAATCGGTGCCTGGGTGTCCTCGATCAAGACGGTCTGGATGAGGAAATCACTGTTGAAGCCGCCGCCCGGCAGGGGACCGCTGTCGCGGATCGTCCAGGTCACCGGGTTGCTTCCGATGGCAAGCAGCGGACCGGCGTCGTTGCCCAGCGAGAAGGGTAGGCCGCAGGGGTCGCTGGCGTTGATGGTGGCACGAAGCTGATCCCGCACCCGCTCATACAGCACGCCTCCGAAGTCGGTCGCCTCAAGGGTAATGACCGGCTGGCTGGTCGTTATCTCCGGGGGCACCTGCTTCCAGATCTGGATCTGCTGCTCCCGCTCGTGCACCACCGAAGTACGCCCGTCGAACAGCTGCGATGCGGTTATCAGCCCGATTTCCTGGGCAATATTTCCGATCACCTGCTGTGCCGCGTTCTGCGAGGCGGCCTGGCGCGCTGCCGACCAGCCCTGGTTGGCGACGGCCGTTCCGTACTTGATCGAGTTGAACGCCAGCAGACTGGCAGGGATGATGATGTCGAAGGCATCGGAGATCTGGGTCTCGGCCCGCCATCGGATCCGATGATTGCCCGACGGCAGTTCGACCGATTGTTCCGAAAACAGGTCAGGCAGGATGTAGGGATTGACCGCATGGACATTGACATCGGTGTTGGCATGGGCCACCTGAACCTGACCGGTGCGGGTCAGCTCGCCCCACTGGCCAGGTACGTTCTTGAGGGTGGCGAAGCCGAGCAGGTTCTTGTAGCCGGCCGTCGATTGGGGCAGGTCGAACTCGAAATGACAGTCATCCGCTGAGTTCGGCCAGTCGGACCAGTCGCCAGGCGTTACGAAGATCGCGGGGGTATCCTTGAGCCCCAGGTTGGTGCCGAAGGTCACTGCACTGGCGGGAAGCCCGAACAGCGGGTCGGGTACGAAGGAAATCGGCAGGGCCACGTTGTGGAAACCGATCAGGGCCGCGATCCTGAGCTCCAGGTCTCCATTGTCTTCGGTTGCCCAGGCAAGGGGCGCGGCAAACAGCCAGAGACCAAAGGCCGCCTGCATCAGGAAGCGACGTGATTCGAATTGACCGATCATGGGTTAAAGTTCCTTCAGAAGTAGACTCACCTGGTAACTTATGCGTCGTTTCTGCCCAAATCGAATCATGCGGATCGCTCTCGAGCCCGACACTCGGGCCTGGTGGTGATGGATAAGCCCGATTCAGGGGATCTGACCCTGCTGCTTCAGCGCTCGGTGGCCGGTGATGAGGACGCGCGCGAGCGCCTCTGGCATGAACTCCATGATCAGCTCAGGGGGCTGGCGCGGGCCCGCCTGGCGCAGGAGCGCACCCAGTCCTGCCAGGCCACGGAGCTGGTTCATGAGGCCTACCTCAAACTTGACAGGCTTCGGGTGACCCCGCGGGACCGTGGCCATTTCCTCGGCCTGGCCGCGCGGGCCATGCGCCAGGTTCTTGTCGATCAGGCGCGTCTGCGTCAGCGCGACAAGCGCGGCAGTGGTATTGCGCCGGTCACCCTGCTGACCTGCGACCTTTCCGATGATTCACATTCGAGGCTCGATGTGCTGGATCTGGAGCGCGCGCTCAGCGAGCTCGAGACCCTGGACGCGCGCAAGGCCCGAGCGATCGAATTGAGCTATTTCGGTGGACTCACCGACCCGGAAGTGGCCGAGGCGCTGAACGTCTCGATGGCGACCGTCAAACGCGATCTGCGCACCGCGCGGGCCTGGCTGGCCAGCGCACTGGACTGAGCAGAGTTGCTCGCGGCGCTGAAACCGCTCATCATGGGCTTTGGAGTCAGCAGGAAAGAGACATCATGGAACTGGGTACTTTTTCGATCAGTCTGACCGTCAGGGACCTGGCCGCATCACGCGCCTTTTATGAAAAGCTGGGTTTCGAGGTCTCGGGGGGGAATCCTGAACACAACTACCTGATTCTGCGTAACGGGACGCATGTGATCGGGCTGTTTCAGGGCATGTTCGATAACAATATTCTGACCTTCAATCCGGGCTGGAATCACCAGTGCGAGACCGTCGATCCGTTTACCGATGTGCGTGAGATCCAGAGGAGGCTGGTCGAGCAGGGTGTCGAGTTGACCGAGACCGTGGATGCCGATTCCACCGGCCCGGGCCACATCACGCTGATCGATCCCGACGGTAATCCGATTCTCATCGACCAGCATCGTTGATTTCGTCAGGCAAACGCCGGGCGCGGCTGTGCCGTCGCCCGGCGATGTGCATCAGTCGACGTCAAGATCTGCCAGGGTGACGTTGACGAACTGGGTAGTGACATTCACGCCCGGATAGGTATAGGTGTCACCATCCTCATCGACCAGCCGGATATCAAAGATCGGGCTGTTGTAGCCGTTCAGGTTGACGCGGAAGGATTCACCGTCCATCAGGACATCGTTGCCGAGCACGTCCTCTTCCCAGGTGTTGGCACTGGCGGGACTGACATAGATGTAATGGATGACATAGCCGGTGTTGTTGGTGATGTCGACGTAGTAGTTGTTCTGTGCATGTGCTGTGGCTGCAATCAGGAACAGTCCGAGCAGAGCGATGGGGCGAAATACTGATCTCATGGTTGTTTGTCCATTTATGGGGTCATGTTGAGATCGTTGATCGATAGCAACCCGGTTAGTATTGTGGGCCACTGTAGATCTGTCAAACGCCCTGTGCATGGACTTGCAGGCCGAATTGACAGACATAGCGCGATACTGTCGATGACTTCATTCACTCGCTTTCAATCAAGCCCTTGATCATGAATCCTTTCGCTACCCATCTTGAATGCAGCCTGACAGGGACGAGCTACCCCAAAGGCCCCGCCTATCGCCTGTCTGATGCCGGACGCCCGCTGTTGCTGCGCTATGACCTGGATCGAATTGCGGCCAGCGCGGACCGCGACGAGATCGCGGCGCGCGATGGCGGCTTCTACAAGTGGACCGAATTGCTGCCCTTCGCCAATGCCGACCAGGTGCCTCGACTGGGCGAGACCGATACCCCTCTGATCCGTCTGGGCAGTGCGCCTTCGGTGGTCGTCAAGGACGAAGGGCGTTTGCCGACCGGTTCGTTCAAGGCGCGCGGCCTGGCCCTGGCAGTCAGCATGGCCGTCGAGCTGGGCATCGACAAGCTCTGCATGCCCTCCAACGGAAATGCAGGCGCCGCGCTGGCCGCCTACGCAACGCGCGCCGGCCTGAAATCTCTGGTCTACTGCCCGGCTGACACGCCGCGCATGAACATCGACGAGACCCGACTGTGTGGCGCTGAGGTGGTCGAGATCGACGGCTACATCGACGACTGCGGCAAGCTGCTGGCTGCGCGCGCGGCCGAAGAAGGCTGGTTCGACGTCTCCACCCTCAAGGAGCCGTACCGTCTGGAGGGCAAGAAGACTATGGGTCTCGAGCTGGCCGCGCAGTACCACTGGTCGCTGCCCGAAGCGATCTTCTACCCCACCGGCGGTGGCACGGGCCTGATCGGCATGTGGAAGGCCTTTGCCGAGATGAAGGCGATGGGCTGGATCGACGGGCCGCTGCCGAAGATGTTCGCCGTCCAGGCCGACGGCTGCGCGCCGATGGTGCGGGCATGGGAAGCTGGTGATGAGTTTGCCGAGCGCTGGGAGGACGCCCACACGCGAGCCGCCGGCATTCGTGTGCCTCAAGCGGTCGGTGATTTCCTGATCCTGCGCACGGTGCGCGAATCCGGCGGCCGAGCGGTCGCCGTGTCCGAAGCCGAGATCGAGGCCTCCTGGCGTGATCTTGCACGCCAGGACGGGGTGTTGATGTGCCCGGAAGGCGCGGCGACGCACGCGGCCTGGCTACGAATGGTGCGCGACGGTCACCTGGATCGCGAAGCTAGAGTCCTGCTGTTCAATTGCGCCACCGGCCTGAAGTACGCATTGCCGACCTGAGCGAACGAATCCGCGACGCCTTCTGCCGATCGTCGGGATCGAGTGGCGGGAACCCCTTCGAAAACCCCGCAGGCCAGAGACAGGAAAGGGGGCGCCGAGCGGCACCCCTTGATCCCAAGACAAGTTGGCCTCAGCAGCTGCCGTCGAGACAGAGATTGGGTTCGGTCTCCACGTCGGCATTGACCGGGCTGTTGAAATCACCGCTGGTGTTCGCCATCAGGTAGTTGCGCCCGTGGATGCCTATGCTGTTCAAGCTCAGACCGAATCCGTCGTTCGACCGGATCTGGTTCTCGAAGGCGGAGCAGCTGTTGCAGAGAATGCCGTCACCCCCGTTGGAAGAGAACGTCGAGTTCCTTATCACGCCACCCGCGGTGATGCCGTGGGAACCATTCGATTCGCTCATCGTGCTGTCCACATTCGACCGATTCGCGGTGATTCCGACGCCCTGGTTGCCCCTGGAAACACTGTTCCGGATCGAGCCTCTCGACTGTAAAATGCCGAAATCGCCATTGCGCAGGGCCGTGACATTGTCGATGGACCCGCCGTTGACCGAGTTGCTGAAGATTCCGCCGTCGCGATTCTGCTCCACGATGACATTCTCGATCCGGCAGAAGGTGCCGCCCGTGTTGCATCGAATTCCGAAGGCACCCATCCCCTGGATTCTGCCGTTGAGAATCGTTGCACGCGAGTTGCTGAGCAAGAGGATTCCCGAGCCACTGCCCGGATCTCCGGCGCAGCTGGTCACCGGCGTGCCATCGCAGGTCACGGGACCGCGAATCTCGAAGCCGTTCAGGTCGATGACGGCATCCGCTGTACCGCTCGCTGATCCCACCCAGATGGCCGAGGTGTCGGCGGGATTCGGCGCGTTGTTGACGTCGAGATTGCCGGTCAGGACGTAGCGACCCGGCTGGACGATCGTCACGGGGAAACCCGGGCTATCGCCATCGAAACAGCCGGTGGCGACACACAGGGGGCTGATTTCAAAAGCGCCCTCATCGGCGATGGCAGGCGTCAACACCAGGGCAGCGGCGGCAAGGATGGAGCTGTGTATCAGTCGGTTCATGGCAGTCATTCCTCAGATAGCATTGTTCGGTGGGTTGTCTTCGGCCAGCGGCCATCAATTCTCGAATCGATCGTTGAAAAGGGCATCGTTCTCGTCATCGCGGATTCGGACCGTGATCCGGGTCGGCGCGATCAGGCCGCCGGCGCTGGCGCTGACCAGATCGACAAAGAACCGGCGCTGACCGTCGAGCGTGTCGTTGTCGAGGATCAGGATGCCGACGGTGCGGTTGACCTCGCCATCGCCGAACTCGACCGAGTCGGTAAAGGCGGTGTAGTCAACGCCCGCCATCGCCGTGTCGTCAACGGTTTCGACGGTCAGGCTGACCGGGCCGGCCGAGCCGCCGAGGCGCTCGATCTGCACGACGACGAGCTCGCCGTTCTCGAGGACCGACTGCTCGGTCGCCGTCCAGCGGAAATCGCCCACCGGGGGCGCGGGCAGTGCCCAGAGGGCGTCGACGTTGGCAGACTGGAAGCTGGCGTCCAGCGCGCGCGGCGCCAGGGCGATGGCGTAGTCTGCCCCTGAGTCGGTCGCGATGGCTTCGACGATGTCGTCGTCGCGCAGTAGCAGCCCGCCCAGGGTGGCATCACGATCGAGGCTGAACAGGAAGCGATCTGCGCTTATCAGATGCAGCGCATCCAGGTTTCCGGGAAGGCCGGTGGCAGCGAACAGACTGAATCCATCGGCTGCGCGCCAGCGGATCAGATCGGCGGGGCCGACGATGACACCCCCGAGTTCGGTCGTGACGTCGACGGAGAAGACCAGGTCACAGCTTGCGGGATCCCGGCTGATGGCATCGATATCGACCCGATCCGGTACCCCGGCGGCGCGAGCATCGAAGACCTTGATTCCTGCGTCGGTGAACACATCGCTCGGTGCCATCACCGTGCCTGCGATCTCGGTGGTCGTCGACAGGCTGAACCAGGGGGCGTCGCCACAGGCCGCATCGCCTCGATGAAAGGCATCGACATCGCTGCGGTCCAGTCGATCGAGCCACTCGATGACAGTGGCGGTGCCGCTGGCGATACCGACCTCGGCGATGGCGTCGTCGCTCAGGATGACCTCACTGCCGCCATCAGCCGGCAAGCGGGTGTGGATATCGGTTGAGAACTGGACCGCGTCGAGCGCCGTTGGATCCGGCTGAGCAAGCGACTCGGTGCTCAGCACCGTCAGCAGGGCGGCCAGGATGACCGGTGTCAGGAACAGTTTCATATGCCAGAACAACATGGAATTCTCGTGTGTGATCGAGCGGTGGATTTCAGGTCCTTTCCTGATAAAGCGACATCCCTCGACTGATGTCACCACTCGATGAGAAATTTCACGCTGTGCCGGTCTAGACGTGTTCCCCCGCAGCCTGGCCCGACGCCCAGGCCCACTGAAAATTGTGGCCGCCGAGATGACCCGTGACGTCAACGACCTCGCCGATAAAGAACACGCCCGGCAGCTTCTTCGCTTCCATGGTCCTGGAGGACAGCTCGTTGGTATCGACACCTCCGATCGTGACCTCGGCCGTTCGGTAGCCCTCGGTGTCGGCCGGCCAGACGGTCCAGGGCTGGCACCGTCGGCAGATCGCGTCGATGGCCTCGTTGCCGAGTTCGGCCATCAGCGGGTTGCCCAACCAGAGCTCGCACCAGCGCTCGGCCACACGCCTGGGAAGCAGCTCTGCGAGCACGGTCTTCAGCTGCGAGCGCGGACGATCGGTGCGCAGGCCCTTCAATGTGGTCGCCAGATCCAGTTCCGGGAGCAGGTCGATCTGCACCGGTTCGCCAGGATGCCAGTAGCTCGAGACCTGCAGCATGGCCGGTCCGCTGAGGCCCTTGTGGGTGAACAGGATGTTCTCCCGGAATTGCCCGTGACCGGCACTCGAGCGGGTGTCGACGGAGACGCCGGCCAGGCCGTCGAGCTGCTCCAGCTTGCGTCCCTCGAAGACGAAGGGCACCAGGGCCGCCCGGGTTGGCAGCACCTTCAGACCGTGCTCGCGGGCGAAGTCGAAGCCCCAGCCGGTCGCGCCCATGCGCGGGATCGAGTAGCCGCCGGTCGCGATCACCAGCGA
>CAYTQT010000090.1:0-10059 GCA_964439915.1 uncultured Wenzhouxiangella sp.
GCCTGAAACTGCCAGCGATATTCGAACAGCTCGTTGTTGGGGCGGAAATCATTCGACAGCAGCATGCCGCCGTCCGACTGACCGTAGTTGATCCCCATGGAGTGGCGGGGAAACAGATCGTCGATATCAGCACCGATCTGCCATCCCCAGGCCCCGACATCGCCTGCGCCGGGCAGCTGCAGGGCCGAGTCCTGCGGCGTATCGAGGGCATGGGCTAGCTCGGCCACGGCAACGAGACGGCGGCCGGCATCGTTCAGATCCCAGCCGGCGGCGAGTTTAAAAGCGGCCAGAACGTAGTCCTCGCGCTCCGGGTTTTCGATCCCTTTCGGAGCCAGCGTGTCGGGGTAGACGGTGACCGACAGGGCACGCATGAATACCGGGCCCAGGGCCTCATCACTGCCCAGGATGCCGAAGAACCCGACTCGGGCGCCGCTGTCGTCGAAGCTGATCGGCCCCCGGAACGTCTGGCCATTGCCGTCGCGACCGTTGTACTGGGCCATCAGGTCGGTGTACCAGCCGTTGGCGAAATCGTGGCGATAAGCGATCCCGTCGGTCCAACCGATGTTCAGCGCGCTGGCCTGGCTGCGGTCGAAGCTGCGCGTCGCCATATGCGGCAGGTCGAGGTTGGATTGCATCCGTCCGATGCGCCACTGCGAGCGACCGCCACCGGACTCGCACTGAAGGAAGAACTCGTCGAGAGTCGCAGTGCCGGGCCTCACCCCAACGCCGTTATCGCGATGCGATCGGAGATAGAAATCCCAGTCGTTCCCCTCATCCAGTGCGGTCGCGGCAAAGCGGGTCTGGAATCGACAGGCATCGCCCACCGCCTCTCTCAGACGCAGGCGAAGACGCGCCCCCGAGGCGTTCAGATTGGTCCTTTCACCGTCGCGGGTATCGCGCCAGGCTTCGGTGTAGGCATGAACGCGGAAATCGCCGCTGAGGTCCCAGGCCGAGACGCCGGCCGGCGCTGTCAACGCCAGACCGAAGCAAAACAGCGCTGCTGAACAAGAATAGATCCGTTGCATGGTGATCCGTATGGATTTTGAGTGGTCAACCACGGCCTGCTCGCCGCTGCCGCGTCATGTTACATAATTATGACAGCGCTGGTGGAAACTCTCGCGGAGTCGGCACGGGCTGTGCTCATTCAACTACAGATTTTTTTCCGCATCATGTCATCCGGCCCCCCTTTGCGACATAGAGGACATTCAGGCGTTACAGTATCAGGCCATGGATTCAGATCACGATGTCATCCCAAGATTGCCCTATTCGGGGCTGCGGCTGCGACGGACCTCCCCGATCCGCGACCTTGAAGACTGGTCGGAAGTCTGCAGGACACACCCTGAAGCCCGCGTCATTCCGGTCTGTAAAGGAAAAAGCCTGATCGCCGGCTGGGACGGCGGCAATGAGGATGCGAGGCCCGATCAGTCGCTGGCGCTGAAGTCTCTGTCACCCGATGCCGTCGGCGACGCCGAACTGGTCCTGCTCGGTGTCGACGACGAGACCCCGATACTTGCTGCAGATCTGTCTCATTGGCCGGAAGGTCTGGCCGATGAGCTGACGCCAGATGCCCGATTCGTCGATCTGCGCCGGGTAGGTCCCGCCCTCAACGGCCAGGAGGCCGCGCTACTGAGCTATGCCCGTGGCATGGTGCACTGGCATTTGACCCATCGCCACTGCGGCCGCTGTGGTGAAGCCACCCGAAACCAGCGCGGTGGCATGCTGCGTCGCTGTCCCGACCCGGACTGCGGCGGCGTCGCCTTTCCGCGAATTGACCCGGCCGTCATCGTGCTGGTCGTCGATGAATGTCTGCATCGGGACGGTGTCCCCAGGTGCCTGCTCGGCCGTGCGCCCGGATGGCCGAGCGGGGTCTATTCGACACTGGCCGGATTCGTGGAGCCCGGCGAGACCCTGGAAGAGACCGTCGCGAGAGAGGTCCGGGAAGAAAGCGGCATCGGCATTCGCGACGTCCGCTATCGGGCCTCCCAGCCCTGGCCCTTCCCCTCTTCTCTGATGCTTGGATTCCATGCCATCGCCCGCACCCTCGAGATCCAGCGCCACGATCAGGAACTGGAGGATGCGCGCTGGTTCACCGCCGAACAACTGCGAGATACCGGCACCTGGGGAGAGGACAAGGCGCTTTGCCTGCCGAGGCATGACTCGATCGCAAGATTCCTGATCGAGATCTGGCTGAAAGACCAGGGCTGAGGCGCGTGGGTCATGCGGTCAATCTTCGGCTGACCGCCTGGCTGGGCGCTGCCGTCCTTGCCCTGGGGGTGGTTCCGCTGGCCAAGAAGATGGCGCTGGTCGGTGGCGGCAGCAGCCTGCTCATCGCCTTCAGCACCTCGGTCGTTGCCGGCGTCGTGATTCTTGCCTGGTTGCTGGCCCGGAGTCAGCTCGGAAAGCTGCAGGCCCTATCCCTTCGCGACTGGCGATCGGTGCTGACGGTCGGCGCGCTGAGCTCCGGCCTGGTGCCGCTGTTCGGCATCCTCGCCATGACCGCGACCAGCGCATCCAATCGGGCCCTGTTCCAGTCAGCCTATCCGGTGGCGACAGCAATCGCTGCGCGCCTGCTGCTGAATGAGCGACTCGATACCCTGACCTACCTGTGGGTCGGAATGGTGTGTCTCGGTCTGCTCCTGATGAACCTGGATCCAGGCGCCGGGCCGAATCTTCTGAGCTGGCCGTTCTGGCTGCTGCTCGGCACGCTGCCACTGATCGGTCTGGCCGATGTCATCGCCAAGCGCGCGTTGGGCAGTCTGACGCCCGAAATCATCGCCTTCGGTCGCGCGGTCGGCGGCCTGCTGATTCTGATGCTGCCGCTGCCCTGGTTCGCCTCGAGCGCTTTCGATACCGCGCCGGCCACCTGGCTCTGGATCCTGCTGGCCGGGGTCTGCATGGGCGTCTTCGCCGTCGCCCTTTATCAGGTCTTCGATCGCACGCTCGCTACCCTGGCGGCCAGCCTCATCGCCCTGGCACCCCTGCTGACCCTCGGCCTGGAGCTGAGCCTGCTCGGCCTGCAGTTGGGCTCGGTCCAATGGACCGGCTTTGCGCTCGTGCTGGCCTCGGTCGTCCTGCTGGCTCGACGCGTCTGATTCCCCTCAAGCGGTCGACGCAGAGGCCTCGCCGCTGTCCTGATCTTCCGAAGCCGATGCCCTGCGCCGACCTCCGGTCAGCAGCCGGGTCAGGGCACTCGATGCATTCTGGACAATGATGTACAGGCAAGGCACCAGGAACAGGGTCAGCACCATGGCCGACAGCAGACCACCCACGACCGCAATGGCCAGTGGCTGCATCAGCAAGGCACCGGCACCGGCGCCGATGGCCAGTGGCAGCATGCCGACAACGGTGGTCAATGTCGTCATCAGGATCGGTCGCAGGCGGATTCCGCCCGCCTCGACCACGGCCTCGGTCAGATCCTGGCCTGCATTGCGCTGTCGCTCGATGTACTCGACCAGCAGGATCGCGTTGTTGACCACGATCCCGACCAGCAGCACAGTTCCGAGGAACACCGGGGCGCTGATCGGAGTCTCGCTCAACCACAGGGCAACAGCCGAACCGGCGGTGGCCAGGGGGGCAGCGGTCATGATCACGAGAGGGTTGGAAATCTTCTCGTACTGAACCGCCAGCACCACGAAGACCAGAAACACCGCCAGTGCAAGTACCACCATCATCTCGCGGTTGGTTTCCTGGATGGTCTCGAACTGACCGCCAAGCACCACGCCGTACTGCTCGGGCATGTCGATCGCCGAAATCCGGCGCTCGACTTCCTGCATGATCGATCCGACATCGTTCTGCGCCGTATCGAAGTTGCCGACAATGCGCTGGATTCTGACCTGGTTCTCACGCCCGATCTCCGCCGGACCTTCTTCGAGCGCGAAGCTGGCAACCTGACGCGCCTGGATGGGCCCGTTGACACCGTTGGCGACGATGACCTGGCTCAGTGTGTCGATATCCTGGACCTCATCGCGCGGCAGGCGAACCCGGACATCGTATTCGTTCACGCCCGTGGAGTAGCGCGTCGGCACGTATCCCGACACCGCATAGCGAAGGGATCGTGCAACGTTGCCGATATCGAGTCCGAGGGCGGCAGCACGCTCGCGATCGACGTTGATCGACAGCAGCGGCGTGCGGTCCTCATCGTCCATTTCGACGCCGTTCAGACCGGGAATCGTCTCGATCGAGGAGATGACCTCACGGGCCAGATCCTGGAGCACGTTGATGTCCTCTCCGACGACCTTCAGCTCCATGTCCTCGCCGGATACGCCGAAGGTCAGACCGCGGATACCGGGAGACCAGACATACATGCGGGCGCCGGCAATGTCGAGCGCATTCAGCCGGTCCTGCATCTCGCGCACCCAGCGACTCGCCGGCCATTCGGGTCGGTCCTCGAGGTCGGCCAGCTTGACCAGGACATAGCCCCGACCGGGCCGCTCGTTGGCCGTCCCGCCCCAGACATTACCGCCGGCCAGGGCGAACACGCTGCGCACGTGCGGCATGTCCTTGACTTCTGCTTCGATCAGCCGGGTGGCTGCATTGGTCTCCTCAGGCGTGGTGCCGGCCGGCAGCGCCAGGCGGATTCCCAGCTCGCCGTCATCGAGCTGCGGCAGGAATTCATTGCCGAGGTCCTGCGCCAGATTCAGACTGCCGATGAACACCGCGACTCCGCCGGCGATCACCGCCCAGCGCCAGCGCAGCATGGTGCGCAGAGAGCGCCGATACCGCTCTGACAGCCACTCGATGAACCCATTGAAGACGCGATAGGGTGCCAGGCGATTGAAGCCGGACTGGAATCGCACTTTGGCGAACTGGGCGGCCAGCATCGGCACCAGGGTCAGCGCAACGGCCAGCGAGGCGATGACGGCAAAGGAAATCGTGATCAGCAGCTCGCGGAAGACCAGGGTCGCCAGGCCCGTGACGAGCAGAAACGGCACCACCGCGGCGAGGTTGGTCAGGGTGCCTGCGGTAATTGCCGACATCACTTCATCGGCCCCCTCGTGGGCCGCCTCGTCAGGTGACTTGCCGAGCTTGTCGCGATGTCGGGAGATGTTTTCCAGCATCACGATCGCGTTGTCGAGGAGCAGACCGACACCCAGCGCCAGCCCGCCGAGGCTCATGACATTGAGCGTCAGGCCGGCCGCGCCCATCAGCGCGAAGGTGGCCATGACGGCCAGCGGGATCGACAGACCAATCACGAAGCTCTTGCGCAGCGAACCCAGGAAGGCCAGCACCACGACCATGGCCAGTACGCCGCCCAGGATGGCCGCGGCAGACACCGACTGAACCGATCCGCGGATGAAGTAGGCCGCGTCCTCGGTGATCTTGAAGGTGATGTCCTCGGGAATGAAGCCCGACGCATCCAGAGATTCCATCCGCGCGATGACGTCGTTGACCACGCCGACCGTGTTGGCATCGGGCTGCTTGAAGACCGACACCTGCACCGCCGGCCGGTCGTCGAGACGCACGAAAAGGCGCTGCTCGCGGAAGCCGTCGCGAACCTCGGCCACTTCATCCAGGCGGATCCTGCGGTCAGAACCGGGGACAGCCAGCAGAACATTGGCGATTTCCTCGGGACTGCGGAAGCGAGAGTCGGTGCGGGCCATCACGTCCAGACTGCTGGAGGTGATGTTGCCGGCCGCGACATTCAGATTTTCCTGCGCCAGTTGATCGGCGACTCCGGCCAGGGTCAACCCGTAGGAGCGCAGGCGCTGCTGGTCGATTATGACCTCGAGCTCTCGCTCCTGGCCGCCGATCGCTTCCACGCCGGACACGCCCTGAATGGCCTGAAGCTGGGGTGCGAGGCGATTGTCGACCCAGTCACGCACCTCGCGCGGGGTGCGCAGATCCGAGGAAAAGCCGGCCTCATAGACCGACGAGGCACCCGGATCCCATTTTCGAAGACGCGGTGTCTCGACATCGTCGGGCAGCTGAGAGCGTGCCCTCTCGAGCAGGCGTGAGGCGTTCTGGAGTGCCACATCGAGATCGGTGCCGTATTCGAAGATCAGGCTGACATCGGTCCGGCCTTCCTCGGCCTCGGACGACATCCGGATCAGATCCTCGGTCGACGACAGCGCCCGCTCGAGCGGCCGGGTGACCTGCTCCTCGACGACTTCGGGGGCAGCGCCGGGATAATCGACGTTGACCCGAATCAGGGGGTAGACGACTTCCGGCAGCAGATTGACCGGCAAACGGTCAACGAAGAACAGGCCCATGACCAGGACCACGGTCGCGATGGCCGTCGTACCGACCGGGCGCCGGATCGACGCGTGGGTCAGGCCGCGGTAATACTTCGTGCCGCGGGCCGGATCGTTGGCGTCGGGGCCGCGGCTGTCGAGTTCGTCATCGGACGGACCGGGCTTCTGGTCGCTCATCCGGAAGCACTCATGGTATCGACGATGCGAACGCGGTCACCTTCGGCGAGGTCAAGAGGATTGGAAGACACGATCCGATCGCCGGGCTCGATACCGCCGAGGATTTCGCGCCAGTCACCGCGAATCACACCGGTCGTGACCGCGCGTCGCTGCAGCTCGCTGTCCTGAGTGATCACCATGACATAAGACGGATCCCCCATACCCACCGAACCTGCGGGCACGGCCAGCACGTTCTGCTTGTAGTCGACCCTCAGGTCAGCCCGCGCCAGGAATCCCGGCCGCACGCCCTTGGCATAAGCATCCGGAAGCGAGATCTCGACGGTGACCAGGCGGCTGGCGCCGTCGGCAGCCGGAAAGACCCGCCGGACGATGCCCTCGATCGCGGGTCCATTGCGCAAGGCATCGATACTGACAGGCACCGGGTCACCGGCTCGAATCTCGGCAACGTCCAGCTCGGAGACGCCGATCCGGGCAACGAGTTCGTCGAGGTCGGCCAGTTCGAACGCCGTACCGAGGCGGGTTATGGCCGCGCCCGGCTCGACCATTCGACCGATCACATAACCATTGACGGGCGCGACGATTCGGCCGAAGTCGACGCGCGTCTCCCACAGTTCGACATCGGTTCGTGCAACATCCAGCTCGGAGCGTGCCGTGACGAAGCTGGCCTCGTCGATATAGTCGCGGTCGCGCAGGCTTTGTATACGCTCGAAGTTGGCCTCGGCCTCGCGCAGTGCGGCCTCGGCGCGTGCCAGCTCGGCGAGCTGTTCGCTGACATCGATCCGGGCCAGGGTCTGTCCCGCCTCGACGCGATCGCCCTCCTCGACTTCGACCGACTCGATAATGCCGTCGGTGCGAGCCGCCAGTTCCACGGTGCGCAGTGGCTCGACGGGAGAAGCGACCTGGACATGCCGCGACAGATCGATCCGTGACACTTCATACGCGCGTACTGGAAGCGACGGACGCCCCTCGCTACGTTCACCAGCAGGGGCTGGCTCATCACTGCCGCAGCCGGCAAGCAGGCCCAGACAAGCCAGCAGCGCGAAGATCCGAATCGGGCATTGATGGAGGTGTGTTGTTTTCATAATTGTGAATTCTGGGCCAGGCCCATGAATTTGTTGCGAAGGCATTCGTTATCAGACCGCCCTGGTCACTGCGGGTTCCGTCTTGCCGACACTCAAGGCTCAGGGCTCAGGCCCCAATATGCTGCCGATGATCGGAACCGCCAGCGGCCGCCCCTGCCGCCTCGAGTGTCGAGCATTGGTTCTTTCATGACCACTTTTGCCGTCTCATTCCATCTGCTGACCGATGGATGGACCCATTGCTTGAGTCGATGCAGATTTCGAATTGAAAAGCAGAGGGGGATCACGATTTGTTTTTTCTGGCATGTTTTATGCATATTCTCCTATGACCGCGATTGACAGATTCAATCGAATCCAACACAGCACTGAAAGAGGGGCAGGCGATGACCGGCAACAACTCGAAGACTGCAACCGTCCTGTTTGTTGATGATTCCAGGCTCATGCGCCGAGCTGCAGAGAGTGCGCTATCGCAGAACTATCAAGTCATCCTTGCCGGAGACGGCACAGAGGCTCTGAAGGCAATCGTGGAACACCAGGAAATCCAGGTCGTCCTGACCGACCTGTCGATGCCGAAGATGGACGGTCACGCGTTGATCGAAAAGATCAAGACCTCCTCAGATGCCAAGCTTCGTCAGCTGCCCGTTCTCGTCGTGACCGGATCGGCCTCGGATCAGGTCGTCAAGCAGGTTCGCCAGGCGGGAGCCGCGGGCGTCATGACCAAACCGTTCACGCCCGAGGCCCTGATCCAGCGCGTCCGCCAGCTGCTCGACGCCGACCAGAACGAGACACCGGAATCCCGCCCCTCGATCGAGTCTGTTGACGCGCAGGGTGCACCCATCTGCATCGAGTCCTCGGTGAATGATCTCGATCGTCGCCTGCGCCAGACCCTGGCGCTCCATATTCGACATGACCTGCCCCTGTCGGTGATGCAATTGCGCATCGCCAACATCAACGAGATCGAGGCGCGACATGGTGAACGCATTGCACACGCCGTGATGAAATTTGCTCAGAAGGTTCTCGGGCAGACTCTCAGAGACGAGGACTCTGTGGGTCAGACCCGTCGTGACACCTTTACCCTGGTCCTGCCGATGACAACGGATAGTGGGTCGAAGGCCGTCGCCGATCGTCTGCAGCAGGCCTTCCGCAAGAAAAAGGTAGCGGTCCGCGGCCAGGTGATCGAGCTGGAACTGGAGCTGGCCATCTGTGATTCCGGCCTGTCAGATCGAGACGTCGAATGCATCACCGCAGGCAGGGACCAGCCAACCCTGATGACCAACATCATCAAATTCGAGCTACCCGCGAGTGAGCAGCATCCCGCAGCAGCCAGAGCAATTCAGGGCGAGGTCGGGACCGCTCTCTGACCACAGTGCAGGACGTTGGACCCTCGAGGCGCGGACGCCTCAGGGATGGCTGCCTCCCTCTCGCGCCGACTCCATCTGATCTTCAACGTTCCGGATAGCCTCGCATAGACTATTATCCGTGCTAGCCCACTCCTCCACTCACCGGACCAGAACCATGATGAAGCCCCTGCCCGCGCTGGCGCTGGCGCTTGCCTCCAGCCTTTCCTTCGCAGCCGACACCGAAATGGACTGGCGCGAGCGGTTCCAGTCGGTGACGCCGATCAATTTCGATCAAGGAGGTGCGGTGTCGCATCAGTTCCACCTTCACGCCGAGTCTTATCTGACAATGGCAACAGTGACGGCCCCTGCGCGCGCGCGCTCGCTGAGGATGAACCCGAACCAGGCGCTGGCCGATCTGAGCGTTCGCCACCGCAACGGCGAGGACCCGTTTTCGCGCTATGTCGCCGCGGAGCCCTGGATCAGCAGCGTGATCGTGGTGCACGATGGCGAGGTGATGTTCGAGGCCTACCCGCGCATGCAGCCGGATCAACGTCACTTTGCCTGGTCAGTGAGCAAGGTCGTGACGAGTGCGGTGATCGCCGCGCTGGTGCACGATGGCCTGGTTGACATGGACAAGACGGTGGGTGAGTACTTGTCGGCACTGGCCGAGTCCGAGTGGGCGGGTCTGACAATCACCGATGTGGCGAACATGGCCTCGGGGATCGACTGCCTTGACAGCGACGGTTATCAGGACCCCACCACCTGTGTCTACCGCATGGAAGAAACCCTGGGCATCACCGCGGATCGCGGCTACGACAAGGACTTCATGGCCCATCTGGCCGGGATGGGCCGGCGCGGGCCGGCAGGCGAGATCTTCGAATACGTATCGGCCAACACCAACGTGCTCGGCCTGATTGCCGAGGCGGCCAGCGGCCAGCCTTTCGCGGCGCTGTTGAGCGAGCAGATCTGGCGGCCGATCGGCGCGGAGAGCGATGCCCTGATGGCCATCAGCGACGAGGGCCACAGCTATTACTCGGGTGGGCTGACCGCGCGTCTGCGCGACATCGCACGGTTCGGGCAGATCTTTGTCTCACCGCAGCGCTTCGGGGTGCTCGGTCCGGCGCTGGTCGATGCGATGCAGCACGGCGAGGGCGTGCCGTTCAGCGAGGACCGGCAACAACGCCACCTGAGCGACTTCGGCGAGGACGGGCCCCAACGGGCGGCCTGGCAGTGGGACATGATCTGGGACGACGGTGGCATGTACAAGGGCGG
>CAYTQT010000091.1:0-9727 GCA_964439915.1 uncultured Wenzhouxiangella sp.
AGAAAACTCACAGTTCTGACTTTTTCCACTTAGTTATAGTTAGGTGTTTTTTAGACTCATGAAGTTACTGCCGATCGTAACGCTCTTCTCTGCAAATGCGTTTGCTCAGTCTGGAGACATTCCCTGTTGGCTAGATCCGGATTTAGAAATACAGCCCTCCACGTCCCAAATTGCAGTCGTTCAGACGTATTTATTACCTATCGATCTTGACTCTCCAGATCAAGATTTAAAGAATCGTATCAAGCATGGCGACTTCAGGTTTATTGGAATCCGTGGCTTCACCATGTATGTTCCTGGACTCGAAAAACAGGACCTTGTATGTGAGCACGGTGTCCGGATAATTTCTGGAACGTCGGACGCCTTTGAGAGTGTCCAACATTTGGAGCTGGTCAGTGAGTTCACTGAATACGCCGCTCAATACAATGCTCTTTTGGAGGCCACCATCGTTGCGCAGTAGAACACCTAACAAAACGCTCAAGCCGCTCCAGCTTCGCCTCCACGTGGACGCGCTACGCGCGCCGCTTAGCTAAGGCGTTAAGCGTAAATACAAAAACCGGAGAAAAAAGAATGCTGGCAGTATTATTAGAATTTAACGTCAAGCCCGGTGCAGAAAAAGAGTTCATTGTATATTGGGAAAAGACAACTCGAATCATCTATGAAAAGTTTGGTAGCCTAGGCTCTAAGTTACATAGATCAGACAACGATACTTTTATTGCTTATGCACAATGGCCGAGTGTCGATATTTACCAAACGGAACAAGATTGGTCTGCCGAAGAGTCAGACGTTAGAGAAAAAATGAGGGCTACTTTGGTAAATGGTAGGCCTACGGTATTACATAAACTTACTTTATGCTCAGATTTAACTAAGAGTGAAACGTTCATACCATAGCAATACGCATAACTAATTGCTCAAGAGGGACGTTTTTTACGTCGCTTCATTTTGTGCTTAAATAGCACAAAATAAGTCAACTACAAAAACGCCCCTTAGCAAGGCGTTAAGCGGAAAAATATGCGGTGCAATCCAATAACTGAGGCCGAGATCTGGGGCACGATGAATGAATCGTATGACAGCATGACCTTGGAGCAGCGCCGGGTTTGGGAGGTCATAAGAATCAATCCACAGAAGTGGAGCCAGGAACCTTATGGAAATCAAGGTGGCGGGTTTTGGGTGGTTGCCATCATTGGCAACACCGTTATCTGGTTCAACGACATCGAAGACGGCTTCAATCGCTCAACCTACAGTAATCTTGGCAAGATCAATGAGTATTTCTGCAACCAAGATCGGCTTGAATGGCAAATACAGAACGTCATAAATGAAATGCGAGAAGGCTTTGACTCAGCGGGTTATTGTGGTGCCCCCGAGCCAATCGCTTAACAATGCGCTCAAATGCGTTCCGGCCCTGCGGGCCTCCATCGGACGCGCTAACGCGCGCCGCTAAGCTAATCGTTTGGTATTCATTGCATGCACGACTTGGCAGGCCAAATTGTTGACGAGGCGGGGTGGGCCGGGTCCGTCTTGTGGATATGTACGGTAGACGACTTCTCAGTCCATCTCTATGACGCACCGATCGAGTTAAATGGGAGCACCATCTCTATCGGGGACAGTGCGGTTGCGCTGCTCGCCAAAAGGGCCATCCGGACGGTCGTCGCCGATGAGCGAGGGTTTTTCGTAGAATTCCAGGAAGGCGGACAAGTCGGCGTTCCAGGATACAATCATGAAACGGCACGTATCTTCAGGCGGGGAGACCTGGATTCGCATTATCTCTACGTTGAAGGCCGAATCCACGAGGACCGAGGCTAGTATATGAGTTCAAGATACCTAACAAACCATGGCAGCGGACGGTCCGCTGCTCAACGACAGCGTTAGGCAATATTCCAAACCCCAACAGATGGAGAAAATACCATGCCAAGATATATAATCGAACGCGACATTCCGGAAATCGGTTCAGCTGAGCGTGATGCTCTGCGCGGAGCCGCAGAGAAGTCTAATGGAGTGCTTGCCGCGATGAAGGCAGAGCAGAAAAATGTCCAATGGGAACATTCCTATGTGGCCGGCGATAAGACATTCTGTATTTACATAGCCGATAACGAGGCACTTATACGGGAGCACGCTGAACGGAGCGGCTTTCCTGCCACGGTTGTAACCGAAGTGCGAAGGATGATTGATCCCGTAACGGCCGAAGGCCAGCAAATGGTCTAGCAAGCAGCAACGACGCAGGACATTCGCATTCTGAAAGATGTTCGCAAGCCGTTGGTTGTCGGCGGAATAGCGTCTGACATTGCTCGCAACGGCTTTTCAGTGGCTCTGAAGGGTGTTGCAAGCTTTAAGAAAGGCTTTTGGCCGCAAGGATGGCACGCCAACTCGGCTGTCCTGGCCATCAGTGCAGCGAACTCACAGCTCATTCCGAGGATGCGGCAGCGCGCATCATCGATCTTAGCGCGCGGATGAGCGGGGTCGAAGCGGTATACTTAATGGACTGTCCGACATCTTGGATCCACCTTGATCAAACAACATCGAATTGACCCGGCAATGTGGAAGATGACCATTCTCATAACGGCGCTCATTCTGGGGGCCTGCGCCATGCAGGTAGACCGGGAGGCCGACGGTTCGGACGTGCGTTTCAAGCCTGGCTCGACCGTAGATTTTACTTTCGTTTCCAACGACCTGACGATGTCGGGTGTCTTCGACACTCCTGCAGCTCCCGAGAGTGAAGCCCTCATCCTGTTTGTACACGGATACGGTGAGTCGGATATCCGCGCGCGGAACTCGTATGCGGACCTTCGGCAGCGTTTTAACGCTGTAGGCATTGCAACGGCGGTCTGGGACAAACCTGGCCAGGGGAAGAGCGAAGGCGTGTTCGATATCAACCAGTCAGTTTTCAGCAGTGCTCGGGAAGTTCTGGATGCAGCGGATTATCTACGGGAGCTCGAGGCTCCTGGGTCCGGCAAGATCGGTATCTGGGGGATCAGTCGCGCTGGTTGGATTGCGCCGATCGCGCTGTCGCAGGACCCGGAAATCGAATTCTGGATTTCAGTCAGCGGTACCACTGCTGAAGACAATTTCTCTTATTTGCTTCTGTCCAATCTTCCACATGAAGGGGGCACGGTCCAACAGGCCGAACAGCTTTCGCATGAATGGCGCAGAGGGTGCGAAATCTTTCGTACTGGCGGTAGCTTCGATCTTTATCAGGCCGCCACTCAGAGGTTGCGCGCCAACGAATACATCAGGCAAATGCGGGGCGAATGGCAAACCCGCACACAGTATGAAACAGCGCAGCAGAACTGCAGTTCCGGCAGCTGCGCCAGTGTCGATGATGACATGTGTTCCTACGTGTTCGTTGAGGATTTTGAATCGATGCTGTCGTCCCTGGACATTGCTGTATTGTCCATTTTCGGGGAGAAGGATTTGAATGTCGATTGGCGCAAGACCCGCAGGCTCTACCGGGCAACGATCGGGCAGAACCCGGATGCGTTGTTGGCAATTGCGACGTTTGAAGATGCCGATCACAACCTGCACGTTTCCGCTACTGGAAGTATTCGCGAAATGCAGGCGATGACCGCCCCCCGGAAAAGCGATGGATATTACGACGTCCAGATAGGATGGCTGCTAGAGACCGTCCTGGAGAACGGGCCATCCGATTGATGCAGTCCAGATGCGCCCAAGCGGCCGGCCCAGAACGCCGGAACCCATCCGGTCGATCACCAGGTTTTCGGTAAAAACAAAGCAGGATCGCCAGGCCCTTGTTGCGGCGTGAAAGCAACTGGTTCAGCGAAGCTCGGGCGCCGAAGTGTGACGTCTAGACGACCTGGTTTGCTTTCCGAGTGCTGCAGCTGCTGCCATCAGTCTCTAGGCTGGACCAGGAGGGCCGAAGAGCGCCGGCCTTTCCGTGGTTCTCACGGTCGGCGTGTTGTCATAGTCCCTTTCCAATCGGGAGGTTGCTATGTCGCATATTCTGGTCGTCGGTGGCAGCAGTGGCATCGGTCTGGAAACGGTTCGCCTGGCACTTCGGCGCGGGCACACCGTCAGGGCCTTTGCTCGATCAGCGTCTTCCATCGATCTGGATGATCCCAAGCTTGAAACCTTTGATGGAGATGCGCTGGATTCGGATTCCGTTGAGGCGGCGCTTGATGGCGTGGACGCCGTCGTGCAGACGCTCGGCATCAAGCTCAACCCCGGAACGGTCCTGGGCGGGACGACATTGTTTTCCGAGTCTACTCGTGTTCTGATTCCGGCCATGAAGGCCCAGGGGGTCGATCGCCTGATCACGGTCACCGGCTACGGGGCAGGCGACAGCGGACAATCCATGAATCCCATCAATCGACTCGGCTTCAACGCCGTGTTTTCCCGAATCTATGCCGACAAGTCGACCCAGGAGGCCCTGATCAAGGACAGCGATCTGGCCTGGACGATCGCCCGACCAGTTGTGCTGACGGGAGGTCAACGCGGCGCCTACAAGGTTCGCGTCGAGCCGGCGGACTGGAAGATGGGCATGATCTCCCGGGCCAGCGTGGCGGATTTCCTGGTCTCCGAAGTCGAAGACCCACAGCATATCCATCACGCGCCGGTGCTGAACTAACCCACTCAAGGCATCGTAGGCCGCTCTGATTCAACTCGAAACTCGAGGTACAAGCATGCAAACTGTCATTTTCGGTGGGGCCGGCGGTGTCGGCTCCGCGCTCGCAAGACGACTTTCTGCCCAGGGTCGCAAGGTATTTCTGATCGGTCGAACAGAATCCAGACTCGCTGAACTGGCCGATGAACTCGACGCCGGCTATGCCGTCGCCGATATCACCGACCCCCAGACGGTCGAAGAAGCGCTGGAGCAGGTCGATGACATCGTCGGCCTGGCCTATGCCATCGGCACCATCGGGCTCAAACCGCTCAAGCGCGTCACCCGTGAGGATCTGGTTCATGCCTTTGAAATCAATGTCGTCGGTGCGGTGCAGGCCATCCAGACTGCGAAAGACAAGCTCAGTGACGACAGCAGTATCGTTCTGTTTTCGTCTGTGGCGGCCCAGCGGGGTTTCACTAATCACACGGCGGTTGCCAGCGCGAAGGGTGCCGTTGAAGCCCTTTGCCGCACGCTGGCGGCAGAGATGGCACCGAAGACCCGCATCAATGCCATCGCGATGAGTCTGACCGACACACCGTTGGCCAGGGAACTCACGGCCAGCGACAACATCAGGCAGGGCGTTGCCCGGGCCCATCCGCTGCAGCGCATCGGTGAGCCCGACGACATCGCTGCACTCGCCGCTCATCTGCTTTCCGAGGACAGTGCCTGGACGACCGGCGCTATATTGAACGTCGATGGTGGTCGAGCCAATCTGGCCTGAGTACGCTCACACCCTCGGTTCAGTGCTGGTCGAGGGCGGATCAGTCTGCCGAGAATGCGGCTGCCTTGCGCGTCCTGTCGAGATCGAGTGGATGTGAGATGGCCAGCTCCGACCGTTTCAGAGCCGAACACGAGTGTTTTCGGACAGCGGTGAGCATGGCCGGGTTCTCTGTTGCGGCGAGTGCGCCGAAAGGGCCCACTGGCACCCGGGAAGCATTGACCGATCCGCTGCAACATCGCATGATCGGCCAAATTTCCCCCGCTGGGCGTGGCTTCAGGTGCCACGCTAACGTCTGGAGGGGACCTGCCGCCAACGCAAGGCTATCGATTGGAGAATCTCCATGCCACAGCGAATCTTCATTCTGAACGGCCACCCCGGCCCAAGCTCGATTACCCGCCAGTCGCTGGACCGCTATGCCGCCTCGGCGATTGCGGCCGGTCATGAGGTGCGCCTGCAGCAGCTGGCGGATCTGAGCTTCGATCCGGATCGCGGCAAGGCCGGGTATGCCAACGCCAAGCCGCTGGAGCCGGTGCTGGAGGAGTCGCTGAAAAACCTCGAGTGGTGCTCGCATTTCGTGCTGGCCTTTCCGCTGTGGTGGGGTGGGTTCCCGGCCAAGACGAAAGGCTGGATCGACCGCGTGTTCGTCAACGGTCGAACCTTTACCACCGACCGGACCACGGCCATGGGCCTGCCTGCACCGCTGCTCAAGGGCCGCTCGGCGCGGGTCGTCATCACCTCCGACACCCCTCGCAGCTTCCTGCGCCTGGCCTACGGCGATGCGATTCTGCGCCAGCTCAAGGGTCAGATCCTCGGATTCTGCGGTTTCAAGCCGGTGAACATCAGCTTCTTCTCCCCCGCCTCGCATCCCAAGCCGGGTGCGGTCGACAAGCTGCTGGTGCAGATGGACAAGCTTGGGCGGGCAGGGCGATAGGCCGGCCTTGAATCCCTGCTGATCCGGATGCAGTACTGTTGTATCGGCAATCCAATCCAACGGAGGCAGACATGGCTGTCAGCAACAAGCACATCGCGATCCTCGCCGAGGACAACTACCAGGAACTCGAACTCCACTATCCGCGACTCCGACTCATCGAAGCCGGTGCGCGGGTGTCCGTGCTCGGCGGGGGCGAGGAGACCTACCACAGCGAAAAGGGCTACGCAGTCAAGGTGGACGCTGATGCTTCGGCCGTGAACCCGGAGGACTTCGATGCGGTGGTGATTCCCGGCGGGATGGCGCCCGACAGGATGCGCCGGAACCCTGCAATGGTCGATCTGGTGCGCCAGTTGAGTGCTGCCCGCAAGCCGGTCGCCTGGATCTGCCACGCCGGCTGGGTGCCGGTCTCGGCCGATATCGTCAAGGGTCGGCGCGTGACCTCGTTCCCGTCGATCCGGGACGATATGGTCAACGCCGGTGCCGACTGGGTCGACGAAGAGGTCGTCGTCGATGGCCACCTGATCAGCAGTCGCGTTCCCGACGATCTGCCCGCATTCTCCAAGGCACTGCTCACCGCGCTGAGTGAAGACTGAGGTTCAAGGCGACAAAGGCTTGCTCGCGGTGTAGCGCGAGCGCTTTCGGCCCAGAGAAGGTTCGTCTCTCCTTTTGATGCTACGACAATCGCGATGGCTGCTGATCTGGATCATCGTCGTGCCGGCGACGCTGGTGCTGCTGGTTCCGATGATGATCGCAGCACTGGTCAAGTGGATCATGCCGATCGAAGGGATGCGAACGGCCTGCCGACGGATCGTGGTCTGGATCGCCGAGCGCTGGCTCGACCTGTTGGTCGGTCTGCTGCGGCGCTGCCTCGATACCCGGGTCGAAGTCACCGGAGACCTCGACGCCGACCCTTCGAAGAGCTACGTGCTGCTCTGCAACCACCAGTCCTGGGTGGATGTGCCGGTGCTGCTGCATGTCTTTCACGGTCGGCTGCCGTTCTGGCGATTTTTCCTCAAGCGTGGGCTGATCTGGTTGCCACTGCTGGGCCCGGCGTTCTGGGCGCTGGAATATCCCTTTGTCCGCTTCCCGTCGCGTGAAACGCTGGAGCGCTACCCGGAGCGGCGCGGCGAGAACCTCAGGGCTGCGCGCCAAGCCTGTGATCGGCTGCGCGGGATTCCGAGCACCGTCGTCAATTTTCCCGAGGGCGCGCTGTTCACCCCCGAGCGCCATCGAGAGCAGCGCGCCGGCTTTCGTAACCTGCTGCGCCCGCGCGCCGGCGGCACCGCGCTGGTGCTGGCCGCCCTCGGCGACCAGGTGGAGGCGCTGATCGACGTGACGATACGCTTCCCGGACGGCCCGCCCGGCTTCGGCCAGTTCCTCAGCAACCGTGTGGAGCACGTCGAGGTCCACGTGCGCCGAGTCCGGGTGCCGCCGGAAATGATCCACGGCGACTATGAAAACGACCCCGAATTCCGCCGCCGCTTCCAGGACTGGCTCAACGCCCTGTGGCGGGAAAAGGACGAAAGGTACTCGCGCATGCGCTCAAGCGATGAAGGGTTGCAGTAACGTTCGCGCTTCGGGCCGTTGGATCCGGCTTTCTTTGCAAGTTCCTGGATACCTTGAATGATCTATTGCTCATGGCCGCCAGTAGTAACGATTGACATGTGGTGGTACTTCTGGGTTCGATTGATATCAAGTCATCGGTTGGGCGGTGTTCGCAGCAGCTGTGAGGCAGCAGCCACGCCGAACAATCCGATCAGAGCGCCGGGCATCGCCCCAAGGACCAGGGCGGTGACCAGGCCGGCCAGGAGGGCAATTCCGCCGGTCAGGATAGCCGCTTGGCTGGTCGCCGGTAATACATCGCGCTTGCGGCTCAGCTCGAACTTGACCACGATCGCAATGACCGGCATCACCATCAAAGTGCACAGGGCCAGCCACCACAGCCTGCCGGCCCAGAACCCGGGCGAGCCCGGCAGGCCTGCATCTATGGGAAGCTGCAGCCGCTCGCCCAGCCAGGCCGCCGGCAGTTCGGCCAGCTTGTGCCACAGATACAGCGGCATGCCAAGTGCGCCAAGGATTGCGACGGTGCGCCGGATTGGATGGCGTTCGAGCAGCCAGCGGGCAGGGCGCTCGCACAGCAGGACCGCACCGACCTGGAACCACATCACGCCGATCAGTGCCAGGGTCGGGGGCAGCATGTTGCTTCGGCCTTCGAAGTCGATTCCGACCATGGCCATGGAGTAGCCGGAGGCCACGCTGGCCGCCAGCCAGGCCAGACCCAGCACGATCAAGCCGAGCCCGACCAGGCTGCCGCGGAAACGACCATGTTTCCAGGCAAGGCCCAGCTGTTGCGGAATCAGCCAGACCACCAGAGCATTGAGCCAGCCGATGCCGCTGTCGTCCCGGCCGGTGTGTGCGCCCAGCGCCAGGAGATCCTGCGCTGAGCCCGGGGCGGCCCGGACCAGGTCGATCATTGCAGCCAGGACAACCAGGCCTGCCACGGCGCCTAGTCCGAACTTCTGGTCGGCGCGGTAGGACAGGGGGAGAAGTGCCTGGACGACCAGCAGCATGATCAGAAACCACAGGTGCACGGTCAATGACGCATTGAGCGGGCCAAGCAATCGCCCGCCGGTGTAGATCGCGAGCACGGCAAAGGCCGCGATGGCGGCCAGATAGGTCAAGGTGGGTCGGGCAAGCGTCAAGGCGCGGCCTGCCCACCAGTGCAGCTGCCTGTGGCCACCCTGCAGCCGTCGCGCGACCCCATCGGCGCTGACGGCGGCCGATACGAAGACGAACAAGGGGACGACCTGAACGAACCAGGTCAGGATCCCGGCGTTGGGCCAGACCTGGAGCAGGTGGTCGGTTTCCACCATCAGGCCATCATCGAGCCTGGGCAGGGTCGCAAACCAGTGACCGAGGACCACGATAATCAGCGCCAGGGCACGCAGCGCGTCAGGATAGCTATCACGAATGGGCTGGGTCACAGTATCGATTCAGTCGTTGCTTGACAGCTGCAAACCTAACATGGTCTATATGTGTGATTGCCGAAGGGGCGTGTTGTCTGCGGCATGCATATAATCAGATCGCGACCCACTCGGAGAGTGCAGCATGGAAAAGATCAAAGTCGAACACAGCTCCCTCTGGGGTGGCGCCTGGTTCGCGGCCTGGCTGTTCACCCTCGGCTACCTCGACCTCGGCTGGGTCAAGGGTGCGCTGGCGATCGTCCTCTGGCCCTACTATCTCGGTGCGGCGATGGCGGGCTGACGATCCTCTTCATGCCGGGAGACCTGGTTGACGCGGGCGCGCAAGCGCGCCATTGTTCGGGAGTGAATCGATCACCTCGAAAAGGACTGCTCATGAAGACCCTGTTGCTGACCCTGGCACTGATCCCCCTCCTCGCCGCCGCCGAATCCAACCTGCCCGATGGGCCGCATATCTATGTGCAGGGCAAGGCGAGCATGTC
>CAYTQT010000092.1:0-9589 GCA_964439915.1 uncultured Wenzhouxiangella sp.
TGTCCTTTTTCTTTCTCTTCAATAGTCGGTCTGAATGTTCCTGCCATCGACATAATGCGTGGGTGTCCAAGGTTTCACCCCGACATTATGCGTGGGTGTCCAAGGTTTCACCCAAGGTTTCCTTAGTCAACCGAGGGGAGGGCGTCTTGGACCTTGTGTTCGGTGTGAGAGAAAACGCCGGATCGCTGCGCGATTAGTGGTTGATAGCGCTCTGATCGTGGCTTGGGCAGCGCGATGTAATGCCTTTGTGGTGGTATCACTTGCGTCATCTAGACCTATCGAGCGCTTTTTTAGCGGATCTAATCGCTCATCGAGGCGTAGAAACCGGTCACCAAGAAGGATTTCACATTGGTCTATGGCGAGTTCCTCCTGAGCTGACAGCGTGAGTTGCACCAACCCTCGGGCGAGCAGCCATGAGATTGTACCGGGGGTGCGACCGCTTCTAGAGACGATGTGCGGTGCTCCGGTTGTACCGACGCTAAGTACGCGCGTTCGATTGAGATCACATCCGAGCTTACGCACGGTCTCGGTCACGGCGACCAGATCAGGTGCATTGGCGATCAATCCGCCGTCGACGTATGTTCCGTTTTGGGTCACATGCGAAGGGAAGTAGGTTGGAGCGGCCGACGTGGCAAGCAAGGCATCCTTCAAAGTGATGCCCGATGCGTTGCCTCCGGCCAGACCCTTTGACATAAGCACTGATGGCTTCCCCGTATCCGTGTTCACAGCAGCGATCAGCAGCGGCGTCTCGACATCGACCATCGGCATATCCGCTTTATCATCCAGCAGCTCTTGGATCGCGTCCACTAGAGGACCCTGCGCGTAGCGAGGCCGGTACAGGAATCGTGTTGGATTCGTCACTGGGATGCGCAAACGGCCCAACTGGATGCGCCGATCGAAGATGCTCGGGCCGTGGACCTCGATTGCCCTCGCGATGTCAGATGCTGATACGCCCATGGCTAAGGCTGCTGCGATCAGCCCTCCTATCGAGGTCCCTGCAAGTACATCAAAGGTCTCACGCAACGGACACTGCGCCTTGGCCTCTAGGGCCTCAAGTACCAGCGCGGTATACAGCCCCCGATAGCCGCCGCCGCTTAAGGACAGCACCTGCCGGTGATCGGTCGGCGTGTTGTGCGTTGCGTCGCTAAGCCGAAGTTCGTCTCTAGAACTCACGTCGAGTACGGATTGTGAAATGACAGGCCGTGTGCCGATTCGAGCACCGCATGGTAGGGCTGCCGCATATCGACCAGCGTCAAATGCTCCTCAAGGGCAGTGGCAGCGACCAGTCGTCCAAGGTCACCAAGCGGGAATTGTTCACCGTCACTTTCGGCCATCAGCACCATCGCCCGGAGTTCTGCGGCCCGCAGAGCGGCGTCCAGAGTGACTGACAAAATGCCGTCGTAGCTCTTGTGGCGAGCTAGGGCGATGTTGAATAAGCGCTGCCATGCAGCCCTGTCGCTAGCTTCAAGCAGGTCGACTCGATGCTTGAAGAGCGTAAATGAAGTGACGCTGACAACGATGTCTTCAGCGTTGGCTTCGATAGCGCGTGCCCATTTGTGAACGGGCGTGTCAACGTTCCGCGCGCTGTCGATCAGCGCCTGCGAGCCCAGGAGATAAGCCGGCACTTCAGAGTTCGACCTCGTCACGACCAAGCGCGTTTTCTGCAACGCGCAGCGCTCGGCCGGTCGGCAAGTCTGGGTCGCATGCAATCAAGTCCGCGAACCGTCGTTTGGGTGCGGCTAATTTCACAAATGCCGCGAGCTGCGCGACCGACATCATCAGCACGGGATCCTCGGATCGGCGACGAACGATTTGACCTTCACCAGCGCCGATCCGGTCCAGCATCTCGCTGAAATGGTCTTTTGCCTCGCCAACCTGCCAGGCTTCTGCGGCACCGCCGTCCTCGCCGGTCACTCCAACCACACGGCGAAGTGCGTCTACAAACGATTTGCCGAATTGAGCTTCCAGTTGGCTCAAAGCTATATCTTTCATGGGCGTCTCCGTGACACCGGAAAAGTCTGAGTACTACTATAAGCTCGAGTTTGGCCAAAAACAACGATTACTTGGCCAGTATTTGGGTGCGGTAATTGACGCAGTCGAGAACCAGGACACACATTATTTGACCGTTCCTGATCACTTTGCGGCCACAGCTGAATTCCGCCCGTGCCAGAAGCCGATCAGGCCACTACCATGCCTGCCCTGCAAGCTACTGGAAGTTAATCCGGCCATCCAGGTGTCGGAGTGCCATTCCAACGCAATTTGCATAAAATGTAACTCATACTTACAATTTATGCATGCCGCATCCCAGAAAAATGGCTCCGATCATGCAGGAGCTGGCTGAACAGTACCCGGTGCTCACTGTCACCGGGCCGCGTCAGTCTGGCAAAACCACGCTGTGTCGGGCGCTGTTTCCCGACTATGGCTACGTCAACCTCGAGCCCTTCGACCAACGTGAATTCGCGCGTGTAGATCCCCGCGGCCTGCTGGCCGAGCATCCGGATGGACTGATCCTGGACGAGATTCAGAACGTACCGGAGGTGCTCGGCTACATTCAGGAAGCCGTCGATCGTGATGCATCGCCGGGTCGCTTCATCCTGACCGGGTCCCAGCACTTTGCCCTGGCCGACAGCGTCAGCCAGTCTCTGGCCGGGCGCACTTCGATCCTTCAGTTGCTGCCGCTTAGCCTGGAGGAGTACGACGACTTCGGCATTCCGCTGGACAATCTCTTCCAGACACTGTTCGCTGGCGGCTATCCGCGCATTCATGATCGCAACATCGCCCCCGGGCGCTGGCTGGCTGATTACGTCGCCACGTATATCGAGCGCGACGTCCGGCAGATCGCGAACGTCTCCGACCTCGGCGCCTTCTCGAACTTTCTGCGCTTGTGCGCAGCTCACACCGCACAGGAGGTCAACCTCAGCGCTCTGGGTGCCGATGCCGGGGTCTCGCACAACACGGCCCGCAAATGGTTGTCGATTCTCGAGACGAGCTTCGTACTGATGCTGGCGCCGGCATGGCACCGAAACATCAAAAAACAGCTCGTCAAGCGCCCGAAACTGCATTTTCTGGATGCCGGACTGGCCTGTCACCTGCTCGGCATTCGCAATGCCGATGAACTACGGCATCATCCGCTGCGTGGCGCGGTCTTTGAAAGCTGGGTAGCAGCAGAAATCTACAAGCATCATACCCACCGCGGGCAACAGGCGATGCTGCACCATTACCGCGAATCCCGAGGGGCGGAGATCGATATGGTGCTGCAGTCAGGCAACCGCTTGATTGCCTGCGAAGCCAAATCGGGTGCAACGCTTCACAGCTCCTTTCTGGATCACCTGCGCCAGTATTCGGAGCGAACCCGTTCCATCTCTCCCCGGCCGGAAGTCGATCTCCGGCTGGTCTATGGCGGCGACACCAGGCAACGCCGCCTGGACGTGGAATGCCTGGGCTGGCGGCAGATTCATGAAATGGAATGGGCTTGCTAGTGCTGTCCTGATTATTGCCTCATTCAGATCGTCTCCAGGCGCTTGTCATGGCAATCGTGGCAAGGCGTCGGCGCACAGTCTGGAAAAGAGGGGTCAAACCGGCCCGATGGACTGGCCGATGAAACTCGTGACCTTCCTGGTGCAGGACGCTTCGTCGGCAAAGCGGGGCCAAGCGGCAATGGCGGCATTGACCTGGTCGATGATGTCGCTGGTCTCGCGGGGCTTGAGGCCGAATTGGGTCGCCAGCTTGAGGCAGTGTGCTCGCGTTGGCTGGCGGCCCTCGCCGAGGATGGTCGTGGAATGTTCGCCACCAGGTCCGTGACTGTAAGTCAGGTCATAGGCGGGGGCCAGCGACCATTCACCCGTCTGCTCATCGAGTCTGAAGCTGAAGTTCTTGGCGTGATCGTCGCGGTTGTGGGCGGCGAGGTTGAACACCATCAGCCGGAACAGGCGCAGAAGGTCTGCGTGGTTGTGCGTGAGGGCCTGCGTTACCTTGAACAGATCGGTGTAGTCGGTCGAGGGAATGCGGAAGTTGGCGTGAATCATATTGGCGAATGTGTGCATATGAATCCGGCGGTTGCCTTGCCCCCGATCGAAACGCTGGACGCCGAAGTAATACCGAAGGCTGCGGCCGTTACCGTGACCATCGTCGACCTCGAACAGGCGGGTCAGGGGAAGGTCGATGCCAGCGGCACGGGCCATCAAGGCATAGGCGTATTCGACCGGGCCGGCGTCGCGAGCATCCTCCCGGGCAGCAAATTTGACGATCCAGTGCTGATACCCGGCAGGCAGGTCGTCTTCGCCGGAAACAATGCTGTCTCCTTGGACGCCGACCAGCACTTTCGGGCGGGCACCGCCGGGCGATCCGCCTGCCCGCATCAGCGCGGGCAGGACTTCCTTGGCATCACCTTCCAATACCTCCTCGGCGTTGCGGCCCAGATCGTAAAGGTCGATCAGCGGCGTGTCCTTTTCGGGCTCGTGTGACGGTGGATGGTAGGTCAGCGCGCCCATCGTCCGGTTGCCGAGATAAGCCAGACGATCAAGCGGCGAAAGCGTTCCAGGGTCGATGCCCTGCCGGCGGAAGTGGCGATTCATCAAGAGCAAACCCCAGCCATCGGGAAGGGAATCGTCGAACACGCCCGGAAGGGGGCCGAACGAGCGATCGGTATGTTCGATCAAACCGGGGCGAGCGGGTAGCTTGAACGGTGAGAGCTCAATGCCGGCGTCAAGGAAAGTGCTGTCGTACTCGAAATAGATGCGGTGATCCTGCTCGGCCAGTCTGCCGACGGGTAGCGTGTCATCAGGTGCGCGTGTGAGTTGGATTGAAAGCGTTCTCACTTCATGCCCCGCTTGCGTTTTGGCTGGGGCGCGGTGCGGGCAGCCAGTTCATCGATCGACGAGGCAGGCGGCGGCTTGAACAGGTCAGCGAACTCGTCGAGCCGTCCGAGTGCGTGGCAAAGCTTGAGCAGGTTGTCGATCGACGTGCGGCCGGTCCGTTCGTAGCGGCGAAGGGTCGGCAAGGACACACCCGATCGCTCGGCCAGCGTGGCCTGCTTCCATTCACGACGCAGGCGCTCGGCTCGAATGCGCTCGGCCAGAAGACGAGCGATCTCATCCGGGTTGTGATTCTGGATCTGGACACTGGCCATATCATGCCTACCGATAACAAGGGGATCAGATATTATAACTTGAGTCAATTTAATGCGAATAACTAATCAAAAATTATCATTTGAAATGATTTCAAGGCCGCTCAGGGAAAACAAGGGTCAGGGCCCATAAGCTGCGATCTGAATCGCATTGCTGGTAAATAGACTAGTGCAAACCCTCAATTTCCGACTCGAGAGGGCTGGCTTCCATGCGCCATGAGCATTGCCCTGATGCGCGAACGACAGGCGGCAGATAGACTCCGGGCAGGTTCTAAGCCCCAAGGTGTCGTTCATGTTCCGATCGAAGGCGATTCTGGTTCTGCTGGCCGCCATTGCATTCCTGCTGTCGCCCATTCTCAGCAGCGGCTTCAACGGGTTTTCTGCCGGGCAGTTTCCGATTCCGCAGGTCGATCCGCCGGTGCAGCCGGCCGGCTATGCGTTTTCCATCTGGGGGCTGATCTATCTGGCGCTGCTGGCGGGCGCGGTCTACGGCCTGTTCAAGCGCGCGAACGATGCCGGTTGGGATGCTGCGCGCTGGCCGCTGATCGCGAGTCTCGTGGTCGGTGCGGCGTGGATCCCGATTGCCAATCGGTCGGTGTTCGGCGCGACGGTCCTGATCTGGCTCATGCTGGTGACTGCCGTGCTTGCGCTTCTGGCCGCCGGCAAGAGCGATCGACTCTGGCAGCGCTCGCCGATCGCGCTTTATGCCGGCTGGCTGACGGCGGCCAGCTGCGTTGCCCTGGGCCTGGTGCTGGCCGGCTACGGCTGGCTGGGCGGGACGGCGGCGGCGCTGATCTGCATCTCCCTGGCCCTGGCGATCGCGGTGCTCGTGCAATACGCTCGCCCGGATACGCCCGAGTATTCGATGACCGTCGTCTGGGCGCTGGTCGGCGTGATCGTTTCGAATACCGCGCCGCTGAACTGGCTGGTGGTCGGGCTTTGCGGGATCGGTATCGCGGCGCTTGCTGGTGTCGTATTCAGGACCCGTGCAGCCGCGTCCCGGCGCTGAGAACAGTCCATTTCCGGGGTCGCTTGGCAAGCCGGGCTTTTCATTGCGACGAGGGCGTTGCTGGTTTCCGGTGGCTCGGAGAGATTCGGCCGCCGGACGCGTTGCCCACTGGTGTCTGCAACCATCGGACCTGTATCTGCAACCGCCGGCCCTGTGGATTGGCGAACCGCTGATCTAGACTTCTTTTCGCAATCTGAATGGGAAGGCCAGTGACAACAATAGAGGCAGTTATTCATCCCTTGGTTCGTGGGGGCAAGTCGAGTAAGAAAGGCCTTGATACTGGTTGCTTCAGTCAATGCTCTGCCGTACCGACGATCAAAATCTTCGCAGTCATCGCCCTGCTGCTGGCAATGACTGCTCATGCGCAGCTGATTCCCGAAACCACGCGGGTATTCAGTCAGGGCAGCGACAATTCCAAAACTGATCTCGCCAGTCCAGCGGAAATCCATGACGAGGTGGGCAGGGCGCTGGCCGCTGGGGACTTCAATGGCGATGGCTATCTTGATTTGGCGATCGGCGTGCCCTTCGAGGATCGTGGGCCATCCGATGCTCAAATCGCCGACAGCGGCTGGGTGCATGAGATCTTTGGTGGTCCCGGCGGTCTGGATGCATCGTCAGGGGAAGACGTTTGGGATCAATCGGATGCGGTCGCGGGTTCGGTGGAAGCCGGGGATGAGAACGGCTTTGCGGTCACCACCGGCGATTTCAACGGCGACGGCTACGATGACCTGGCCTGGGGCAGTCCGGGTGAGGCGATCGGCTCGGAGGACCGCGCCGGCGCCATCAACGTGGTCTATGGCTCTGCGACGGGCTTGACGGAAGACGGCAATCGCCAGTTCCATCAGGACACGGACGGGATCGGCGGCATCGCCCAGGCCGGCGACGAGCTGGGCTTCTCGATCGCGGCCGGCGACTTCAATAACGACGGCTTCGATGATGTCGCATTCGGTGCACCGCGCGAAGACATCGGGTCGGTGAACAGCGCGGGTTTGGTGCAAATTCTCTATGGCGCTGCCAGCGGACTGACCACAGCTGGCTCACTCTCTCTGGATAGAAACGACGCCGGTATGGGTGGCGTGGGCCTGGAGGACTGGTTCGGCGAGGCGCTCGCGGTCGGAGACTTCAACGGCGATCTCTACGCCGACCTGGCCATTGGTGCGCCGCTCGATGCGCGCAGCGCGATCAACGCCGGCACGGTCCATCTCATCTACGGTAGTCCGAACGGTCTTGATCTGGCGAGCAACGAGATCTGGGCGCTCGACTCTCCGGGTGTCGATCGGACGCCTGCACAGGGGGACCGACTCGGATCTAGCCTGACAGCGGGAGACTTCAATAACGATGGCATTGATGATCTGGTGGCCGGCCTGCCTGGTCACATCAGCCGCGCAGGTGCGATCCTGATGATTCCCGGCGGCGACTCGGGGCTCAATGGTGCGGGCCATCAATTCATTCGGCCGGGACTGTTCGGGTTTGCCGGCTCTCCGCAGACCGAAGCAGGCTTTGGCCAAAGCCTGGCAGCAGGTGACGTCAATGCTGACGGCGCGGATGACCTGATCGTCGGGAGTCCGCGTCGTGACCCGGCGAGTCAAGCCAACGCGGGTGCCGTCCTCATCGCCTTCGGTCAGACGGGTATCGGGTTGGTCGCCGAGGGCAGCTTGTTCTGGAATCGATCCGACCTAGGCACTGGAGCGGGCAATACCGGTGACCTGGAAGCAGGCGATCAGTTCGGCACTGCCGTTCTGCTGGCCGATCTCGATCAGGATGGTCGTGCCGATGCGGTCATCAGCAGCCCCAAACGGACGGTCAGTGGCATCGACGATGCCGGTGATCTGGCTGTCGTGTATTCCTCAGATGCGATGTTCTCGGACCGCTTCGGATTCCGTCCTGGTGAGACGTTTCGGGACTGCGACGCGTGCCCGCTGATGGTCAACGTGCCCGGCGGCAGCTTTCAGATGGGCGACATCTCTGGCGGTGGTGACAGCGACGAGCTGCCGCTGCGAACAGTCAGCGTTCCCGCCTTCGCGGCAGGCGTTTTCGAGTTGACCTGGAATGAGTGGGCGGCTTGTGTTGCTGCGGATGCCTGCGATGAGACAGGCGTCGAGGCCGCGGGCGGTGACGAAGGCTGGGGCCGGGGTTTGCGACCTGCGGTCAACCTGAGCTTCGACGATGCACAGGACTACGCGGCCTGGCTCTCGACCATCACCGGCCAAAGCTACCGCCTGTTTTCCGAGGCGGAATGGGAATATGCCGCGCGCGCTGGCTCTGATTCGCGCTTTCACTGGGGCGATGCCGAACCGCTGGCGTGTGCGTCCGATGGCCCCGTCGGCGCGAACTACCTGTCGTGCCGGCCCGCGAATGCACGCACTGATCCGGTCGGTCGCTATTCCGCCAACGCCTTCGGTCTTCACGGCGTGCACGGCAACGTCTGGGAATGGATCGAAGACTGCTGGAACACCAGCTACAACGGCGCGCCCGTTGACGGTTCGCCCTGGCTGAGCGGCGACTGCAATCGCCGCATTCGACGCAGCGGGAGCTGGAGCGACACGGATTCCAGCCGAATCCGGTCGGCCAATCGCGGGCGGGATCTACGAGACCTTCATGTCAGAAATAACGGGATGCGAGTCGCCCGTGACCTATAACGCCTCGTAGCGAACCTCACCGTCGACCAAGGTCATTACTACGGTCAGGTCGGCTAATTCTTCGCTGCTGATCGTCAGCGGGTTGGCGTTGAGCACGACGATATCGGCAAGTTTGCCGGGCGTTATGCTGCCGAGCCGGTCTTCGTCAAAGACCGCTTCCGCGCAGCCCATGGTGTAGGAGTAAAGCGCTTCCATCCGGCCCATGGATTGCTCGGGAAAGAATTGCTCACCATTGGCCATGCGGCGGGTGACTGACGAGGTGTAGGAGGCGATCGGGGAGATCGATTCGACCGGCACGTCGGTGCCGTTGCAGATGGTGGCGTCCGCATCGAGCAGGGCGCGCCAGATGTAGGCGCGGCGCTGGGCGCGGGCCTCGCCCAGGCGCTGCGGTACCCAGGGGCCGTCGGATGTGGCGTGGACGCCCTGCATGGAGGCAATCACACCGAGCTCGGCAAAGCGCGGGACTTCATCCGGATGCAGTGTTTGCGCATGTTCGACGCGCCAGCGCAGGTCCTCGTCCGGGCGGCTGCCCAGCAGGTCTTCGTAGAGATCCAGGACTTCGCGGTTGCCGCGATCGCCGATGGCGTGGGTGTTGAGCTGGAAGCCGTACTCGAGCGCGATTTCGGCGGTCTCGCGCAGGTTATCCAGCGAGGTCTGGGGCAGGCCCGAGGTCTCGGGCTTGTCGGCGTAGGGGTCCAGCAGCCAGGCACCGTGGGTGCCCAGGGCGCCGTCGATGTTGCGCTTGAGGGCGCGCACGGTCAGAAAGCCGTCGGCGTGGTCGATCATGCGGTAGTCGGCGGCGCGGGCTCGCAGGTC
>CAYTQT010000093.1:0-9343 GCA_964439915.1 uncultured Wenzhouxiangella sp.
TTTCAGGGGAAAGCGAAAGCTGCCACCATCCTGCGTAAACCGTAAACCGTAAACCTGAACCCTGAACCCTGAACCCTGAACCCTGAACCCTGAACCCTGAACCCTGAACCCCACCCCTGCCGTTAGTCCCATTTACTCTCGACCTCGACGCGTGGCAGATTATCGGTTTCATCGTAGAAGCCGGAGCGGATGATGGGCCAGACACGTCGAGATTTGTTGAAGCTGAGCGGCCTGGGGCTGGGGGCTGTCGCCTTGTCCAGCCTTGGACCCCGGGTGATGGCGCAGGGGCAGGGCGCGATCGCGAAGTCCGATCGTCCGCTGAATATCCTGATCCTCGGCGGCACGGGTTTCACCGGGCCCTTCCAGGTGCGTTACGCCCTGGCGCGCGGGCATCGGGTGACGATCTTCAATCGCGGTAACACGTCCATCGACTGGCCCGGCCCGGTCGAGGAGTTGGTCGGGGACCGCAACGAGGGCAATCTCGACGCGTTGAAGGATCGCCAGTGGGATGTGTGTATCGACAATCCGACCACCCTGCCGTTCTGGGTGCGCGATGCGGGCCAGATGCTGCAGGGCAATGTCGGTCATTTCCTGTTCACCTCGACCCTGTCGGTGTATGCCTCCAACGCAGTCGTCGGTGCCGACGAGACCGCAGAAACGCTGGAATACACCGGCGAGGACCCCATGGCTGAAACCATGGAATCGCTGCGAGCCAACGCCGGCAGCCTGTACGGGCCGCTGAAGGCCGAGTCCGAGCGCGAAGTGGCCCGCTGGTTCCCGGATCAGCACACGATCATCCGCCCGACCCTGATCGTCGGCCCGGGCGATCAGACCGATCGCTTCACCTACTGGCCTTGGCGTTTGGCGCGCGGCGGGCAGGTGCTGGCACCGGGCGACGGCAAGGACCCGGTCCAGATCATCGACGCCCGAGATCTGGCAGAGTTCACGATTCGGATGGCCGAGGCCCAGGCCGGCGGGGCCTACAACGCCTGCGGACCCGACTACCGATTCACCTTCGAAGCCATGCTCTACGGCATCCGTGCCGTGACCGGCGTGGCTGCAGAACTCAACTGGGCACCGGCCGAGTTCCTGGCCGAGCAGGGCATCAACCCCTGGTCCGATATGCCGGTCTGGATTCCGAGCGAAGGCGATTACGCTGGCTTCAGCAGCCGATCCAACGCGAAGGCCCTTGCCGCTGGCTTGACCCTCCGGCCCTTCGCCGACACCGTAGGTGCGACGCTTGAGTGGTTCCGCGAACAGCCCGAAGAGCGCCAGGCCGAGATTCGCGCGGGGATCAGCGCCGAGCGCGAGGCCGAAGCCCTGGCCGCCCTGCGAGCGGCCTCATGAAAACCCTCGGGCTGCTGATTGGATGGTGCATCCTCTTCGTCCTGGCCTGGCCGCTGGCCATGCTGGTTCTCATCATCTGGCCCCTGGTCTGGCTGATCAGCCTGCCGTTCAGGTTGCTGGGTATCGCCTTTGAAGGCGTATTCGCCTTCTTGCGTGGGCTGATCTTTCTGCCGGCGAGGCTGTTGGGTGAGAGGCCAAGAGTCGGCTGAAGCAAAGCGTAGATGTTGATCGCTTCCCGATCAGTCCTGAGAATTCGCTTCGCGACCACCCTGTTCAACTTGAATCTCTTTGCCTCGCGCTGCTAACCTGAGGCCATGTATAGATATCCGCGCCAGACTGCAACATTGCCCACGCGCCAACCGGGGCACCTGGTGCCCGATACCCCTGCAGAAGAAAGCGCTCGGCGATCGGGCTACCGCCTGCTGCTGCTTTTTGGAGCCCTGGCGTGCTTCGCAGTCCCTGTCGCCCTGTTCGAGCCCGCGCTGTACTGGGCCGAAGACCCGGAACTCTACCGACTGCTGCGCGGCATGGCTGGGCTCAAGGGCGTGATGGCGCTAACGGGTCTCGGGGTTGTAGCCTGGCGTCTGCGTCGGGCGATCCCTTCGCGGATGGCAGGGAGCTACATCGCGAGCGCTTGGGCGCTGGCCCTGGCCAGTGCGCTGATCTGGGAGCTTCAGGTCATTCCTCTTGCCTCGACCCTGTTCCATGGCGCGATACTGTGGCTGCTGATCACGGCCTGGCGCGACAGCGGGTCCGGGAGCGTGGCCTGACCGGCTGATACACGGTTTTCGTGGAGCCCCGCTGCCCCGCTGAATTTTGACCGAGGGAGCTTCCATGACATCACGATCGGCTGGGTCAAGGAAAGATGACAGGCTTCCTATGTCTGTCTTCAGGCGTCAGGCCGCCACGTTTCATCCTCGAGCTCTAGCAGCTGCCATCGGATCGGCGCTGGCGACTGCGGCGACGGCGCAGGTGCTTTTTCCCGCCGAGATCGATCTGGAAACGCTGGACGGCAGCAATGGCTTCGTCATCAATGGCGAGGCGGCCTCTGATCGCTCGGGCTATTCGCTGTCCGGGGCGGGTGATGTCAATGGCGACGGGATCGCTGACCTGATCATCGGGGCTTATGGCGGGGACGCAGGGGGGCCCAATGCGGGCCGCAGTTATCTGGTGTTCGGATCGAGCAACGGATTTCCGAATCCCTTGGAGCTGTCGTCCCTGAACGGTTCAAACGGCGTGGCCTTCGATGGCGAGGCGGGTACTGATTTTTCCGGTCGCGGCGTCTCGGGCGCGGGAGACATCAACGGCGACGGTGTCGATGACTTGTTGATCGGCGCGCCCTTCGCGGACCCTAATGGCCCTAGCTCGGGGCGGGGCTACATAGTCTTCGGTTCAGACCAGGCCCTGCCGAGTCCCTTCGATCTGTCGACGCTTGACGGGATGAACGGCTTCACGCTCGACGGTCAGGCCTACGGCGATTTCAGTGGACGCACCCTGTCGGCGGCCGGTGATGTCAACGGTGACGGCATCGATGACCTGATCATCGGTGCGTCGGGTGCCGATATCGACGGCCTCAACACGGGCCGCAGCCACGTGGTCTTCGGCAGCGACCAGGGCTTCCCGAGCAACCTCGACCTGTCTACGCTCGACGGGACCAACGGCTTCGTCCTGAACGGCGAGCTCGCCGGAACGCAGTTCGGCTGGCCTGTGTTGGGCGCTGGCGATATCAACAACGACGGCTTCGACGATCTCGCTATCGGCGCCTTCTTCGCGGACTTCAACGGCGATGCCTCCGGACGCGCCTATGTCGTTTTCGGCACGGACGAGATTGTTTCGACGCCCTTCGAGGTGTCGACGCTCGACGGCAGCAATGGCTTCATCGTCGATGGCGAGGCGATGGACGATGTCCTCGGGCGTTCGCTGGCCGCGGCCGGTGACGTCAATGGCGACGGCATCGACGACCTTTTTATCGGCGCGCGCGGCGCCCTGGCGAACGGCAGCCGCCCCGGTCGCGGCTACGTCATTTTCGGTTCGACGGCTGGATTCGCCAGCGCCTTCGACCTGTCAACGCTCGATGGCTCGAACGGCTTCGTGCTCAACGGCCGGGACCCCTTTGAGCGCAGTGGTGAGTCCGTGGCCGGTGGCGGGGACGTCAACGGCGATGGCATTGATGATCTGATTATCGGCGCTATTTTCGCCGATCCCAACGGGGCCAACTCCGGGCGTGCGCACGTCGTCTTTGGCTCGAGCGATGGATTTCCTTCCAGCATCGACATGGCAGGCCTTGATGGACGCAACGGCTTTGCGCTGAATGGGGTGATGGCGGGCGACCAGGCCGGTCGCTCGGTGTCCATTGTTGGCGATGTCAATGGAGACGGGGTCGATGATCTGATGATCGGTGCCAGTGACGCCGGGACGCAGGGCGATGATTCGGGCCGCAGCTACGTGGTCTTCGGGCGCGCTGCCCTGTTCAGTGATCGATTCGAAGGCGATTGAGTCCACCCCGAAGCAGGGTGGGGTCTTCAACCTGCCAGTTGAGGAAATACCACCGCTAGCGTCCAGCCAAAGGCGGCCGCGCTGGGCAGCGCGCTCACTAGTGGATCGCCGGTTGCCTTGTAGATCCAGCTGCTGAACAGGCCGTAGATCAGGAAGTAGGGGATGATCACCACCGCGATGATCAGCAGGAAGAACAGCTCCTGAAAGCTCAGCACCACGGCCAGGCCCAGCGAGAACAGGAAGCAGACGCGGGTCAGCAGATGCGTGCCGCGGGGGACGTCGGGCCCGCGGGTCAGCCATTCGTCAGCGAGGAAATAGGCCAGGGTTCCGCCGAGCATCAGCACCAGCAGCGGCAGGCGCGGGCCGGTGACGGCGAATGAGGTCACGAACTGGTCCATGGCCAGACCGATCGCGCCGGCGGCGTACAGGCTGGCTGCCGCCGCGGCGAGCAGGGCGGGGCCGATCCGACGTCCACCCGACTCGGGAGCATGACGGTCACCCCGTCGGTGACGAATCCAGAGGCAGGCAATGGCGGTGAGCAGGCCGTAGAGCGCGAAGTGCACCGCGAGATAGCCGCCGACCAGTATGCCCATGAAGTCAGCCGGGAAGGCGACCAGCAGCACGGGGGTGAGTACCGCCGGGATCAGTGCAGCGGGCAGGAGTTCCCGCCAGCGCGGGTTCAGGCCAAAGGCACCGTTCACGGTCCTCGGCAGCAGATGGCTGAGCGGCCAGGCGAGCAGAAGCACACCAAGCAGCAGCAGCACGATCGCCGGGCCCCGAGCGTTGACCGGATCGGTCTGCGGGGGCGCATCGCGATCGAAGGTCTGGTTCAACCAGTCCACGCTTTCCCGGAGCGCCGTGGGGCTGTAGAGAATGCCCACGTGTTCGACGCCTGGCGGGAAGGCAGCACGGCGGGCATTGCCATTCTCGAAGCGGCCGTAGGTGACGCCCGCTTCCGGCTCGTCGCTGACCAGCCCGATCACCCGTAGCGCTTCGCCCTTCAGCCGCCCCTCGAGATCACCGACAAGCACCAGCAGATTGTCCGGCGTCTCGGCGGTCACGGCGGGTGAGAACAGGGACAGGGCGACGGTGGCCTGCACGCGCGGGTCCGATTGGGCATAGCGCACGATGATGTCGGAGGCCATCGAGTGGCCCAGGACCGCCAGGTCGGGCCCGGCACCGGGCAGGTCGAGCGCATAGTCAGCGACAGCGCGGGTCTGGTCGAGGAGAAACTGGGTCGCACCGGCGACATCCATCACATCGCCGCGCAGCGGTTCGAGATTGCGGCCGTGGCCAAAGTAGTCGAAGCTGACCGCCAGGTAGCCGCTGCGCGCCAGGGCCAGGGCATAGGACTCCATCAGCTGGGTCGAGCCGGCGAAACCGTGCGAGATCAGGACCACGGGGAGGCCGGCCACGGTAGAGGCCTGGTCCTGCGCGTCGATAGGAGGTTCATTGCCCGGGCGGTACACCGTCACCGGGGTGGGCCCCAGCCAGTTGCGCTCGATCTCGACGCCAGCCTCGCTATTCCACAGCAAGGCGAGAGAAGCGGCGATCAGGGCGACCGCGATGACGGCGGCCAGGCCGGGCAGATAAGGCTTGATTCCCTTCGACTGGTTTGAACTCATGCTCGCTCCCATAGTTCGACCCTGATCATACCTGCCGTCCATAGGTAGCGGGCTTGCAATCAACAGATCGGCCCGGCGTTGTCAGGAAATTCGGCTTCAGGGTCTTGACCCCCTGTTCAAGGGCTTTTACTAACGAGATCCCTGATCCAATCCGGTCTCGCTGTCGATCGGCAGCAGCAGATCTTCCAGGAAGTAGGCCGACAGACTGGCGCGGTTGGCGAGGCCGGATTTACGGTACACGGCACGGGCCTGATCGCGAACTGTGCGCTCGCTGGTGTCGCGCAGCGCGGCGATTTCGCCGAGCTGCAGGCCCTTGAGAATCAGCAGCGCGACCTCGGACTCGGCCGAACTGAGCTGCCATTCCCTGAACTGGGCCTGGATCGCCTGGCTCAGGCCTTGAATCGTGTCCTGATAGCGCGTGCGCCAGCGAGCGGAATCGGCGCGTGTCTGCTCGATCTGCCTGGCCAGTTCACTGAGACGACGACGTTGCTGCCAGTCGCGCAGCAATAGAACCAGCCCTGAGCCGGCGGCGATGACCAGCACCAGGGACTCGATGACCAGATGCAGCGTGTCGACTCCGGATCCACTGTCAGAGAGCAGATCCCATCCGACCAGGAGGGCGATCAGGGTGAAAGTGGCTGACAGGATCAGTCTCGGCCGGAAGTTTTTCGTGAAATTCGACATGATGGTGTGGCGGATTCGATCCTTCTCTGCAGTTCGAGCTTCAATGCTGCCATGAAACCCAGTCGCATCGGCGTTCGTATCCGGGCTTACGTCGTTTGACGGATTGTCGTTATTGGCACCATTGCCTACCATCGATAGTGTTTTCAACAGGAGCAGGCACTCATGCAAGAACTGAATGGAAAATCGTCATATTCCGGCATTTCAAGCCTCAACCACTGGCTGACGGCCCTGGCAGTGGTGGCCATGTGGACGCTTGGGCTGGCTGCCGGCGAAGCCCCGGATGCCGCCGAGGACTACATCATGAGCCTCCATATCGGGCTGGGGTTCTTCGTTCTGTGGTTCGTACTCTGGCGGACCGGCTGGCGCCTGGCCAAAGGGTTTCCGCGCGCCGAGACCGAAAACCGCTTCCAGCGGATTGCGGCCGGCACCATGCATCGACTGCTGCTCGCCGTCCTGCTGGTCCTGGTCCTGACCGGTCCGATGTATCTGTTCACCGAAGGCGAGGGCATGGATGTATTTGGATGGTTCACCTTCTACATTCCAATGCCGCTCGGACATACCGTGCATGAAGCGGCTGAGGAAGTGCACAAGTTCTGCGGCGAATACCTGCTGCCGATTCTGGTCGGGCTGCACCTGCTGGCCGCGGCGTATCACTGGCTGGTGGAGCGGCGCAGCGGCGTCTGATCCGGTTGCGGCTCGGCCAGGTCGAGTCGTTGAATTCGAGGATAAACAAAGGGCGGGCCTCGAAGGACCCGCCCTTTGCTTTCCTGAGGCGATAAGCCTCGTGGGTGCTGATCAGCTTCCGATATCGAAGCGATCGGCCTGCATCACCTTGACCCAGGCGGCGACGAAGTCGCTGACGAACTCCTGCTCGCCATCGACGGACGCATAGGCCTCGGAGACGGCGCGCAGCTCGGAGTTGGAGCCGAAGACCAGGTCGACCGGAGTGGCTGTCCACATCTCCTCACCCGACGCGCGACTGCTGCCGACATAGATCCCTTCCATGTCATCATGCTGGCGCCACTGGTAGTCCATGCTCAGCACATTGACGAAGAAATCGTTGGTCAATTGGCCCGGTGTGCCGGTCAACACGCCGTGTGCTGCACCGCCGAGGTTGGCGTTGAGCGCACGCATGCCGCCGATCAGCGCGGCCATTTCCGGCACGGTCAGATCGAGCAGAGCGGCCTTGTCGACCATGGCGTCCAGCGGCGGGAAGTAGTGACGCTCGCTGTAGTAGTTGCGGAAAGCGTCCGCGTAGGGCTCGAGCCAGGCGAAGGAGTCGACTTCGGTCATCTCGGGGGTTGCGTCACCGCGGCCGGGGACGAAGGGCACGGTGATGTCGTGACCGGCATCGGCAGCGGCCTTCTCGATCGCGGCGGCTCCGCCGAGCACGATCAGGTCTGCCATCGAAATATCGGCACCACGGCCAGCGTTGAAGTCCTCCTGAATGTCACCGAGCACGCCGAGCACGCGGGTCAGTTCTTCGGGATTGTTGACTTCCCAGCCAACCTGCGGCTCGAGACGAATCCGTGCACCATTGGCACCGCCTCGCATGTCGCTGGCCCGATAGGTCGAGGCCGAGGCCCAGGCCGTGCGAACCAGCTCCGGAACGCTCAGTCCGGAGTCGAGGATGGACTCCTTCAGGCCGGCAATCTGCCGGGCGCTGATGACATCACCGTCCCAGGTCGGGACCGGGTCCTGCCAGCTCAGCACCTCGTCTGGCACTTCCGAGCCAACGTAGCGGGCGCGCGGGCCCATGTCGCGGTGGGTCAGTTTGAACCAGGCGCGAGCGAAGGCATCCTCGAATTCCTGCGGATTGGCCAGGAAGCGCTCGGCGATCTCCCGGTAGGCCGGATCGCGCTTCATCGCCACATCCGTGGTCAGCATGATCGGCGTCGAGTTGCCGGCGCCCGGCTGAACTTCAGGCACCGTGTTGTCCAGCGCGCCGTTCGCAGCGACCCACTGGGCACCGCCGGCCGGGCTTTCGGAAAGCACCCATTCGTGGCTGAGCAGGTTGGTGAGATACAGCATCGACCAGCGCGTCGGCTGCTGGGTCCAGGCGCCTTCGAGGCCGCTGGTGATGGTGTCGGCGCCGTTGCCGCTGCCGCAGCGATTTTTCCAGCCCAGGCCCTGGTCCTCCAGCCCTGCTGCGGCCGGTTCCGCTCCCACACAGTCGGCCGGACTGGCCGCGCCATGCACCTTGCCGAAGGTGTGACCGCCGGCGATCAGGGCCAGGGTCTCTTCATCGTTCATCGCCATGCGGCCGAAGCTCTCGCGAATGGCAACGGCGGCAGCTTCCGGATCGGGCACGCCACCCGGGCCTTCGGCGTTGACGTAGATCAGTCCCATCTGGGTCGCGGCCAGCGGGCCTTCCAGGCGGCCGCCGCCGTCACGGCGCTCGGCTTCCAGCATTGCTTCTTCCGGGCCCCAGTACACCAGGTCCGGTTCCCAGTCATCCTGGCGTCCACCGGCAAAGCCGAAGGTCTTGAAGCCCATGTCTTCCATCGACACATTGCCGGTCAGGACCATCAGGTCAGCCCAGCTCAGCTTGCGACCGTACTTCTGCTTGACCGGCCACAGCAGGCGGCGTGCCTTGTCGAGATTGGCGTTGTCCGGCCAGCTGTTCTGCGGGTCGAAGCGCAGCTGACCGCCGCCGGCACCGCCGCGGCCGTCGACCACACGATAGGTCCCGGCCGAATGCCAGGCCATGCGGATGAAGAACGGACCGTAGTGGCCCCAGTCGGCCGGCCACCAGTCCTGCGAGTCGGTCAGGACAACGCGGATGTCTGTCTTGACTTCGTCCAGATCGAGGGTGGCGAACTCAGCGGCATAGTCGAAATCTTCGCCGTATGGGTTGGACGAGACGTCCTGATCGCGGAGCGGGCTCAGATCGAGCTGGTCCGGCCACCAGAACTGATTGGTCTTGGCATCGTCCATGGCGACCGATGGGGTCGTGGCCAACAGCGACGCCGATGCCAGCGCCAGGCTGGCGATGAGGTTGCAAGTCGATATCTTCATTGAATTCTCCCTGATTCAAGGATAGGGCCCAGATGGGACATCATCATTAGAACCAATCGAAATGAAATAAGCAATTGATCTTGCCTATGGCCATGATCGCGGGAATGAATACGAAAGAAGGCTCAGGGCTCAGGGCTCAGGGCTCAGGGCTCAGGGCTCAGGGCTCAGGGCTC
>CAYTQT010000094.1:0-8648 GCA_964439915.1 uncultured Wenzhouxiangella sp.
GGTTTACGGTTTACGGTTTACGCAGGATGGTGGCAGCTTTCGCTTTCCCCTGAAACCTGAATCCTTGGAGCTGAAACCTTGTCGTCTCGCCTTGAGCCTTGAGCCTTGTTTTACCGAACCACATGCCACTCGGTCTGACGGCCGGCCAGGTAGACGACTTCCTCGCCGGTGTAGATCGCGCTCTGTTCGAGCTTGATCTGGACGTGCTGGCCGTCCCATTCCTCGACCGGGACCGCGATGTTGCCCTCGATGGCGTAGGCGGTATCGGGATGCAGCGGCCAGTCGCCGGTGTCGGGGATGGCGCCGGGGACGTCCCACATGCCGATCGTGGGCCCCGGGCCGTGGCCGACGAAGCCGATCGGGTGAGTGTAGATATTGAACGACCAGGGCTCGTCGGCCATGCGGGCCTGGGCAGCGGCGAGAATTTCGTTACCGGTCAGGCCAGTCTGAAATTCAGCCGTCAGCATGTCCTGCCAGCGATTGCCCTCGGCCAGGGCCTCCCGAAGAAACTCGGGCACCTCGTATTCACCGGCGCGCATGACATAACCCATCTCCTGGGTGTCGGTGCAGAGTTTCAGGTAGCAGATTCCGACGTCGGTGTGCAGGATATCCCCGGGCTGGATCACGCCCGAAATGCCGCAGAACGGCGTATCGGCCTCGCACTCGACGCCGGGGCGCTGGATGTTGACATAAGGCATGAACCAGATGCGCAGGCCCCGCGACTCGAAGTAGTCGCGCAGGGCCCAGGCGACGTCATCGGCGGTGGTCACACCCGGCGTGATGGTGCGATTCGAGAAGCCCTCGGCAATGGCGCGGCGGGCGATCGAGACGATGTGGGGATAGACGGCCTGCTCCTGCTCCGAGCGCGTTTCCAGCCAGCGCACGGCCAGATTCTCGGCCGAAACCAGGCGGCCTTCGAATCCTTCCGGCAGGACAGCCATGAGTTTCTGATGCAGGCCATGGGTCAGACCATCAGCCTCGGGCCAGGTGGAGGACATATTGATGCCGATGTTTTCGGGATCGCGTTCGGCCAGGATTTCGCCGAGAGCGGCCCACTGCTCGTCAAGATTGCCGCCCGACCAGCCGACCTGATAGGGCTCGCCCAGGGGATAGCGATTGACGCTCAGGCGATCGACGGAACCATCCTCCTGACGGTGAAACAGCAGCATGGTGGTGCGGCGTGCGGCGAACGAGGGCTGCGGCACGAGAGTGAAATACACGGGGTCTTCGGCGTACTCACGATTGATGATCAGCCACAGATCGATGCCGGTTTCCTGCATCAGGCCCGGAAGCAGGTTCTCCAGACGATCGGCGACCATGCGGTTTTCCGGTTCGATCCGGTCGTATTCGGACAGGATGGCCGGTTCGTTGACGAGCATCCTCCCCTGGGTCTGCGCCAATGCGACAGTGCCGAAGATCAGCAGGACAGAGGACAGGCACAGCATGATGAGACGCATGGATTGACTCCCTTGATGAGTTGCCGACGGAAAAAATGGCTTCTGATTATGCACCATCGGTCAACATGAACAATTCGTATAATTTCCTGAACGACCTGTTGGCACTCCCGTACCGGATCAGGACCTGTGCCTGTGCAGTTACTTCGAGCTGTCGACCGAGGCGTTCTGCTCGCCCACCCACCCTTCGAGCGCTCTCGACCGAGGCCTGCAAGCGAAACGATGAGACGAAATATGATGATTGATCACATTGTCATGCTGGCCGGGAACACCAAGCGCCGGATCTCGTGCCCTGTGCACCAAGGCACGCTTGTCGGACTGTTGTTGGCGCTCAGCGCTTTCCTGGCCTCTCTTGAGTCCGCACAGGCCGGAGATTCGCAACCTGGCGCATTATCGCTTGCCGATGCCCCGGCCAGTCAGCAGCTCGACACCTTCGATGCGGTCTGGACCCACGTTCGCGATGATTACTTCGACTATGCCCGGATCGAATCCGACTGGCTCGAGGCCAGAGAGGAGCTGCGTCCGCAAGCGGCCAGCGCCAGCCGGGCGGAACTGCGCAGCCTGTTGAACCGCATGCTGGAACGTGTTGGCGAGTCGCATTTTCTCGTCCTTCCACCGACCGGTCTTCCCGCATCGACTCGAGATCCCGTCTCGCACGACAGGACCGCCGCGGTCGCTCCGAGCCAGCCGACGGGCCTGAGCGTGCGTCTGATCGACGGCGCACTGATCATCGACCGGGTCGGTGCGGCAAATGCCGACCTGCTCCAACCCGGCTGGGAGCTGACAGCCATTGGTGACGAACCGCTCGAGGCCAGCGTTCAGGAAATCCTCGACACCGAGGAGCCTGCAGTGCGCGAGCGCGCCGCGCTGATCCTCGAGGCAACCGCCAACGGACGCATTGCCTATCCGGACACTGGTGAGCCACTGACCCTGACGCTGCGCGATGCCGAGGGAAATCTGCACACCGTCACCGCACAGACCCAGGCCGAGCAGGTTGAACTGGTGAAGATCGGCAACCTGCCCAGCCTGCCCTTTCTCTATCGCGCTGAGGTCCAGGGTGACGCCGAGCACTGTGCTGGTACGCTGAGCTTCACAACCTGGGTACCGCTTCTGATGGACCGCTTCCTGGCCTCGAGGGAATCCCTTTTCGCCTGCGACGGCCTGGTCATCGATCTGCGCGGTAACCTCGGGGGTGTGCTGACCACCATGGTTCCCCTGACGGCCCATCTGGTCAACGAACCCGTCCTGCTGGGACAGCTCAAGCGTGAAGACGGACGGATCGACTTCCGCGCCTTCCCTCGAAGTGTTGCCGATGATGGACGCCGGCTCACGCCATACAGCGGGCCGATCGCCATTCTGATCGATTCCCTGTCGGCCAGCACCAGCGAAATGTTCACCTCCGGCATGCAGGCTCTGGGACGAGCACGGGTTTTCGGTACGCCCTCACCGGGGATGGCGCTGCCGGCCCAGATGCTCCCCTTGCCGAACGGTGATCGGCTGATGTATGCCTTTGCTGACTATATCGACGGCCGCGGTCGACGCATCGAAGGCGCGGGTGTCACGCCCGATGAGGTCATCGAGACCCGACGTCGTGATCTGATCGAGGGCGTCGATCCGGTCATGGACGCAGCCATAGCCTGGCTTCGTCAGAACAACCAGTAGAGCGCCTCATCGGTGAATCGTGCAATGATTCGCCGCAATCCATTTGCCGCTTGCCATCCCCGATCTGACGCCGACTATCGACATGATGAACATCAACCTGAGGACAAGATTCATGAATTCCGACATTTTGAAACCGGTGCTGTCCGCCGCTGCATTGTTGTTTTGCAGCACCAACAGCTTCGCCGACACGGAACTGCCCGAAGCGCGCAGTCTGGTTGAGGCCCATATTGCCGCCAGCGGTGGTGACTCCGCCATGGAGCGCCAGATGGACTCCACCACCACCGGACGATTCGTCATGCCGGCCGCCGGCATGGAAGGTCAGATGACGCTGTTTTCGCGCTCACCCACCGAACGCGCCATCCACATCGAACTGCCTGGTATCGGAGAGATTCAGTCCGGCTACAAGGACGGTCAGGCATGGTCGGTGGATCCGTTCATGGGGCCGCGACTGATCACCGGTACCGAACTGCAGATGCAGATCGAATCCAACGAGCTTGGTGCGCTGATGCGTAGCGATGAATTCGTCGATTCAATGGAAACCGTGGGCATGGCCGAATACAATGGGTCTCCTTGCTACAAGGTTGCTGTGGTCTGGAAATCAGGGCGTGAATCCAGCGACTGCTACTCCGTCGGCAGCGGTCTGCTGATCGCATCCGAGGGCAGCGTCGAATCCCCGATGGGGGTCATGGAAACGATCACGATCTTCACCGACTACAAGACCTTCCAGAGCGATGGTGTCGAGATTACCCTGCCAGCGACCTCGGAAGTCACGACCATGGGTCAGAAGCAGCAGCTCATCATCGATTCGGTGGAGCTGGGCACGCCCGCTGATGAACACTTCGAACTGCCACCGGCCATCGTCACCCTGATGGAAGACCAGGCCGCAGAATAACCAACCAGACCAACCAACTAAACGAAGCAACCAACATGGGCAATCGACTTTCCAAGATATACACCCGCACCGGCGACGATGGCACCACCGGGCTCGGCGACGGCTCGCGGACGCAAAAGGACTCGCTGCGCGTCGAGGCCTACGGTACCGCCGACGAACTCAACAGCACGATCGGATTGTTGATCGCCCACCTCGACGACCAGAGTCTCCAGGCCGTGCTGCTCGACGTGCAGCACGACCTGTTCGACCTCGGCGGCGAACTGTGCATGCCGAACATGGAGCTCATCGCCGATCGCCACATCGACCGCCTCGAGCGTGAGCTGGATCGCCTGAACGAGGAACTCCCCCCGCTGAAAGACTTCATCCTGCCCGGCGGGACCGTCGCCGCAGCCACCGCACACCTCGCGCGCACCCTCTGCCGACGCGCGGAACGACGCGTGATCTCGCTGGCCCGACAGGAGCCGGTCAACGAGCCGGTGATCCGCTACCTGAATCGACTGTCGGACCTTCTGTTCGTGATCTCGCGCACCGTGGCCAGAGCCTCCGGCGCCGGCGAGGTGCTGTGGGACCATCAGCGCGAGCGCTGATAGTTGATGGTTGCAACCCGTGGCTGATCCCGAATACTCGACCTGCGAGCACAGCAAGCATGAGCCTGACTATCTACAGCCACAATGACTGCTTCGGGCACGCACCGCCCGAGGGACACCCCGAGCGCCCGGCCCGCCTGGAAGCGGCGCTGCGCGGCATTCAACAGCTCCACGGCTTTCGGATGCTAGACGCCAGGCCGGTCGACCGGGGGCAGCTCGAACGCGCCCATGGTGCGAGCTATCTGGACCAGCTCGAGCGGATGGATGCAAGCGGCGGACTTCGGGCCATCGACGAAGATACCTATCTGGGGCCCGGCACCCTGCGTGCCGCGTCACTTGCGGCCGGCGCGGCGTGCCAGGCCGTGGATACGGTAATGGACGAGTCCAACTGGAACAGCGCCTTTGCCGTGGTCCGTCCTCCGGGACATCATGCCGAGGCAACGCGCGCCATGGGCTTCTGCTTCTATTCGAGCGTGGCTGTGGCAGCGCTATACGCGCGCGACGCCCTCGGCATCAATCGAATCGCTGTGTGTGATTTCGATGTTCACCACGGTAACGGGACCGAGGCCGTTCTGGCCGAGCAGGCAGGCGTCCTGTTCGTCTCCAGCCATCAGTCGCCTCTCTATCCGGGCACCGGTCGGGCGGATGACAAGCGTGCTCCGAACATCATCAATTGCCCCCTGCCCCCGCAATCCGGCAGCAACGAATTTCGCGACCACTGGTCCGAGCACCTCCTGCCGGCCGTGGAGAAACACAAGCCGCAGCTGATCCTGGTGTCCGCCGGTTTCGATGCACACTGGCGTGATCCACTGGCCCAGCTGCAGCTCAAGGACGAGGACTTCTACTGGATCGGCCACGAACTGAAAGCCATTGCCCGGCGTCATGCCTCCGGACGGCTGGCGGCCAGCCTCGAGGGCGGCTATGACCTGAAGGCTCTCGAAGAAAGCACCCTGGCCTTTGCCGAGGGCATTGGATAGCGCCGATTGTTACAAAGTGGTGATGTTCGACGATCTGCTTCCTCTGTGATTTATGGCTTGCCTTGGAAACGATCGTTGAACAGCCCATCGAGGATCAGCGCAAGATCAAAAACATAGGCCGCGCCTGCGCCTTCGGCATCATTATTCGCCTGGTCGCCATTGACGCCGGTCGCGTTACTGTCTTCGAAGCGCGCTCCAATCACGATCGAATCTTGATCTAGTGCCATTGAAACCCCGAATTGATCCTGCCACCCAGTATTCGAGGCCTTCAGGTAGGCTCGCTGACGCCAGCTGGCATCGCTGCGAGTAAATACATAGGCTGCGCCAGATCTGTTGGCGCTGTTATCGGCCTGATTGCCATCGACGCCAGTCGCGTTGCTGTCCTCGAAAGAAGCGGCGACGACGACCGTCTCGCCATGAACCCCGACTGCGGTCCCGAAGCGATCATTCGCTTCGTTGTTCGACGCTTTCAGATAGGCCTGCTGATTCCAGCTGCCATCGTTGCGCACATACACATAGGCCGCGCCAGCGGATTCAGCATCATTGTTGGCTTCATCGCCATTGACGCCAGTGGCATTGCTGTCTTCAAAGCGCGCACCAACAATAATCGTGTTTCCATCAACGGCAATCGACTCGCCGAAAACGTCGCCCGCTTCAGTATTCGAGGCTTTCAGGTAAGATTGCTGACTCCAGCTCTCGCCGTTGCGGCTGAAAACATAAACGGCTCCTGCGGCGTCAGCATCATTATTGGCTTGCTCGCCGTCCACCCCTGTGGCGTTGCTGTCTTCAAAGCCCGTACCAACCGCCAGGATGTCGCCGGAAAGAGCCACCGAGCGGCCAAACTCATCGTCGCTATCCGTATTCGAGGCCTTGAGATAGGCCTGCTGACTCCAGCTACCGTCGCTGCGAACGAAGACGTAGGCTGCGCCAGAGTTTTGAGCACTATTGTTGCTTTGATTGCCATTGATCCCGGTGGCGTTGCTGTCTTCGAGGGCCGCGCCAACGACCACCGTTTCGCCGTCCACTGCTACCGAGCCTCCAAATTGGTCATTAAAACCCGTATTCGACGCTTTGAGATAGGCCTGTTGACTCCAGCTGCCGTTGCTACGAACAAAAACATACGCAGCACCTGACGTGGGAACCGCATTGTTGGTTTGATCCCCATCGATTCCAGTCGCATTGCTGGACTCGAAGTGAGCACCCACAACGATCGTGTCGCCATCGATTCCGACTGACTTGCCAAATTGATCACCGGCGTCCGTATTTGAGGCTTTCAGATAGGCCTGCTGGCTCCAGCTGGTGCCGTCGTGTACAAAAACGTAAACCGCGCCAGAGCGTTCTGCATCGTTGTTGGAATCATCGCCGTTCACGCCAGTTGCATCGCTACCCTCGTAGTGAGCGCCGATCGCGACCGTACCGCCATCCACTGCGACGGCAAGATCCCAGGCAAAGCGATCGCCTGCATCGGTATTCGAGGCTTTAAGATAGGCCTGCTGCAGTATGTCGGGATCTGCCGAAGCAGACGCGATAGGCAGCTGCCTCTGGATGTCGGCCCAGTCAGCCGCATTCAATTCGGTCGGTAGATCGGTGCCAGGACCGGCAAAAACCGCTGACGAAAAAATGCAGCAAAGACAAAAAACGAGACACGTAAAAAAGTGCATTGATAAATCCCCTTCAATTGAATCAGCCAGGCCCGCGGCTCGAGGCAGCAGGTCGACTCTAGTTCCTCCCCGCCCGAACAAGACGCACGGCATACAAATCGGCAATGGGAGAAGGCTGGATTTCGCCATCAGCAAACAATACGACCCAGGCACGGTCGGTCATCTCGCTGGTCGGTGAGCTGGTCCAATACCCGTCGCTGGTGGCCATGGGGAAGGCATCGCCGTTGATGGCAGGCGAATGGCAGCGTGTTTCGACGATCGAGGCCAGCTCATTGCGGTTGGGCAGACGCCAGTCTTCGGCTCCGGCCTGAACGTGGTCGCGGGCGGTCTCGAGCGCGGTTTGCCAGTCCTGAAGCTGGGCGCTGCCGGAGCACAGGGTGCCGGTCCAGGTCTGACCGATGGCGCAGCGCTGCCAGATCAGCTGGGTCGGTCGATGCAGGACCGTTCCATCGGTGCGAACCAGAAACTGGTCGCTTGGAGTGGACGCCTCTATCGCTGGATTCTCGACACCATCGGTGCACTGGGCGAGCGTCAGCTGAGACGCCATGAGCAACACCGCAGCGGCGACCACCATTGCGCCACCCGAACCTGTCCAGTGCCTGCTGCAGAATCTGATCATCATCGTCATCACTTCGTCTCCCTGACCAGTCGCACTCTCAGTGCTGCGGTCTTGTCCTGGGTAGCCATATCGCCATTGCCAAAGTCGAGCTGCCATGCCGCCGCCGGATCGGCAGCGACTGGCGTCAGGCTCCAGAAGGCGCCCGATGTCCAGGGGAAGTAGTCGCTGCTGATCGATGGGTTGCTTTGACCGGCATTGACCAGGCTCAGGAGTTCCGTCCGAGCCGGCACGCGCCAGTCCGTGACCCCACACAGGCGGCTTTCGTTGACTGCATCAATCAGACCCGGGAAATCGCAGGCACTGCCCGCACAGACGCCGCCATCGGCCAGGCCGGCCTGGCCACCATTGCGCTGACTGTCCGGCTCGTACCAGCTGTAGGTGTGCTCGAAATGGCGCGGGCTGGCCGGGTCATCCACTTTGACTTCCCAGATCAGGCCGGCGTAGTTGTCGCGGACGCAGGCCCATTCGGTGGCCGAGTCCGGCAGCGCGTTGCCCTCGGCATCCAGCTTGGTGTAGTCGAAGCCGGCGGGACCGTTGCCCAGCTTGTTGAGCAATCCCTGCGCTGCCAACCGATCCCGACCGAACTCGGCGTCTTCGCCGGTCGGACTGGACCCGGAACACGTACCGCCGTTACTCAGGCACTGTTCGATCCCCGTGTCGTTGATCTGACCGAGGGCACAACGCGCGATACCGGCCACGCCATGGCTTATCTGGAAGCGGTCACGGAAGATGCCGCAGCCTTCGATCCGGTCGGGAATCACCTTGTCTTGAACTTCCAGCACCACGTCATCGATGG
>CAYTQT010000095.1:0-8566 GCA_964439915.1 uncultured Wenzhouxiangella sp.
ACGAACTCGGGATAGGCTTCCATGCCGCATTCGTGGGCGTCCAGTCCGTCGTACTCGTGCTCGGCGTCGACGCGCAGGCCCAGGGTCATCTTGATGATGAACCAGACCAGCAGCGAGGCGGTGAACACGAACCCGAAAATCACGCCGATGCCGAGCAGCTGCCCGCCGAGGGTGGCCTCGTCGTTGGACAGCAGCACGGCGAGCACGCCGAGGATGCCGCAGGTCCCGTGGACCGAGATGGCACCGACCGGGTCGTCGATCTTCAGCCGGTCCAGTCCGATGATCGAGATCACCACCAGCAAGCCGCCGCAGAAGCCGATCACGGCCGCCAGGCCGTAGCTAGGCGACAGGGGATCGGCGGTGATCGACACCAAGCCGGCCAGGGCACCGTTCAGGGCCATGGTCAGGTCGGCCTTTCCGAAGATGAAGCGGGCCAGGATCAGCGCGCCGATCAGTCCGCCGGAAGCGGCCAGGTTGGTGTTGACGAACACGCGGGCCACGTTGTTGGCCGAATCGAAGTTCGAGACCTGCAGCTCCGAGCCGCCGTTGAAGCCGAACCAGCCCATCCACAGCACGAACATCCCAAGGGTTGCCAGCGGCAGGTTGGCGCCGGGGATGGCGCGGATCGACCCGTCGGGGCCGTAGCGCCCCCGGCGCGGCCCCAGCAGCAGGACGCCGGCGATCGCCGCGGACGCGCCGGCCAGGTGAACGATGCCCGAGCCGGCATAGTCCGAGTAGCCGGCCTCGTACAGGAAGCCCTCGCCCCAGCTCCAGTAGCCCTGCATCGGATAGATGAAGCCGGTCAGGACGACGGCAAAGAGCAGGAAGGACCACATTTTCATGCGCTCGGCGACGGCCCCGGAGACGATCGACATGGCCGTGGCCACGAACACCATCTGGAACATGAAGTCTGCAGCGTTGGAATAGTAGGTGTCACCGCCGCTTGCCGCAGTCGCCTCGATCGTGTTTTCTGGACCGGGCAGGAAGCCGATGCCGGACCAGTAGGCATTGGCGCCGGCCTCCGGGTACATCAGGGTATAGCCGAACAGCAGATACATCAGGCAGGCGATGGCGAACAGGGCCACGTTCTTGGTCAGGATCTCGACCGTATTGCGGGCGCGGACCAGACCGGCTTCCAGCATCGTGAACCCGGCGGCCATCCACATGACCAGGGCGGCGCAGATCAGGAAATAGAAGGTGTCGAGGGCGTACTGAATCTGAAGTGTCGTTTCCATATCAATTCCTCACAAACTCGGATGGGCGCTCAAAGCGCGGCGTCGTCGGTTTCACCCGTACGGATGCGGATGACCTGTTCCAGACTGGTGACGAAGATCTTGCCGTCGCCGATCTTGCCGCTGCCGGCGGTTTCCTGAATGGCCTCGACAACCGCCTGGAGCTGATCGGCGGTCACGGCGATCTCGAGCTTGATCTTGGGCAGGAAGTCGACCTTGTATTCGGCACCCCGATACAGCTCGGTGTGGCCTTTCTGGCGGCCGAAGCCCTTGACTTCGCTGGCGGTCATACCCTGAACTCCGGCGCGCGCGACGGCCTCACGTACGTCGTCGAGCTTGAAGGGTTTGATGATGGCGGTGATGAGCTTCATAGGGCGGTCTCCCATATCGAGTGCGATGCACGTTCGAATTGACAGGAGCAAATGCCGTGCCACCGGCGATCGGGCGCGGAAAACGCTGGAATTGAGGGATGTTCTGCAGGCCCTGCTGACCCGAATCGGAGCAGCAGCGGGACCTGTGCTGAAGAGTTGAGCAGCCTCGGAAGTTCAGCAGCGCCCCTGGTTTTCAGCGCATCCACCCGAGGGATTTCGCGAGGAGCGTCGGCACAAAAAAACCCCGGCGAGAGACTCGCCGGGGCTGCTGGGTCGATCCCTTCCGGGACGGATCAGTCGACAGGTGCGCCCAGTTCGGTGACGAATCGACCGCCGCCCATCTCCGGCGGGAGCTGACCCTCGATTCTGACCGTATGACGCGGTGCGTCGGCCTTGATCCAGTAGGTCTGATCGCCACCCTCGCCATCGATGGCGTTCAGATCGATGCGGTAGACCTGGAAGCGACCCTCGAGCACCTCGACGGTCTCCGGGCCGGAGACTTCGGCCCGGTAATAGCGCACGCGCTGCTGTGTACCGACCACGGCAATCCGGAGATTGGTGCGCAGGCCGTCGCGCAGTTCCAGCCCGGCCAGGGCCAGCTCCAGGCCGGCATCGCCACCGAAGACCGGCGCGTCCAGCTCGATGCTGATCGGGATCTCATTGCCCTGCATCTCGATCGCGCCGCTGACCTCCCGCGTTCCGAATTCCACGTTGACCGTGGACGGGCCCTGCTCGATCGTGCGGCGGATTGGGCGCAGGCTGGTGCCGTCGATAACAAAGCGGTCGGAAAGCTGTCCCATGGGCGTGCGGCTGTCAGTGCGGATCGCCAGGATCTGGCGGGTATCCTCTATCCGACGAGCCACCTCGCGGCTGGCATTGACCACCATTTCACCGTTGGGCAGGGTCAGCGTGGTGGTGTAGTTGAATTCACCCTCGGCGATCTGCTGTGCGTCGACGGTGGGCAGCGGCAGGGTGCGGGCGGCATCCAGCTCGTCGGCGACATCCTCGACCACCACGCTGTCGACATCGACCGTGATCGCGGCCAGTCGCTCAGCGACCGGGGCCGACATTTCTGCCTGGTAGCGGCCACCGAGGTGGGTCGCCATGAACTCCTCGCTGCGAGCGTACATGGCCAGACGATTCTCGTGGCCACGGAAACCGTGCCCCTCATCCGGGGCAACGATATATTCGACGTCCAGGTCACGCTCGCGCATGGCGACGACGATCTGATCGGCCTCGGCCTGCTTGACGCGCGGGTCGTTGGCCCCATGGATGACCAGCAGCGGACGCTGGATCGATTCGACGTGGTTGATCGGCGACTGACGCTCGAGCTGGGCCCGGCCTTCCTCGGTGTCCGGGTCGCCCATGCGCAGGGTGAAGATCTGGCGCGCCGGTCCCCAGTAGGCAGGAATCGAGTTGAGCAGACTGATCAGGTTCGAGACGCCGACGATGTTGACGCCGCAGGCGTAGAGCTCGGGGGTGAAGACCATGCCGGCCAGGGTGGCGTAGCCGCCGTAGGAGCCGCCCATGATGCAGACCCGGTCGGGATCGGCAATGCCCTGATCGATGAGGTACTGGACGCCATCGCTGATGTCGTCCTGCATGGCGTCGCCCCATTCGTTGTTGCCGGCGTTCAGAAAGGTCTTGCCGAAGCCGGTCGAGGCACGGAAGTTCGGCTGCAGCACCGCATACCCGCGGTTGGCCAGGAACTGGACCAGCGAGCTGTAGCCCCAGGTATCGCGGGCCCAGGGGCCGCCGTGAATCAGGGCGACCACGGCCAGATTCTCCGGATCGACGCCGTTCGGCAGAGTCAGGTAGGCCGGGATTTCCAGGCCGTCGCGGGCGGAGTAGCGAATCGGCTGCATGCGTGCCAGCTGCTCGGTCGGCAGTTCCGGGCGTGAGCGATACAGCAGTTCGACCGTGCGCGCCTTGCGATCGAAGACATAGACCGAGCCGGGATCCACGTCGCGTGACAGGCTGACCAGAGCCAGCGAGCCGTCGGTGGTCTGGGAGGACAGGCGGATCTCGCCTTCCGGCAGCTGTTCGCGCAGGAAGGCCAGGTCGGCGGCGAATTGATCGTTCTTCGGATAGACGCGGACCCGATCGCCGACATAGGCGGTGGCCAGCAGCTCGTCGGTCTCGGGATGCGTGATCACGCCCCCGAAGTCGACTTCGCCTTCCGGATCGCGCTCGAACAGGGTCAGCTCGTAATTGTCGAGGTCCATCAGGTACAGACCGGTCAGATCATTGTCCTCGCCCTTGTTGGAGATGAACCAGACCTGTTCTCCATTCGGGTGGAAGCTGGTCGGCCCGCAGCTTTCCAGCCAGCTGCACTCGTAGACCACGTCGCCGAGCTGATTGTCGTTGACGGCCAGGATCTCCGTACCGCCCTCGCTGTTCATGCGCGTGGCCATGCGGATCGAGCCTTCCAGGTCGGCCGACCAGCCGGCAATGTTCTGATTGTTCTCGATCAGCAGCGCACGCTCGCCGGTCGAGATCTGCACCCGGTAGACATCGTGCAGCGCCGGGTCGCGATCGTTCAGGCCGATCAGCATGTGATCGGGCGTGCTCTTCGGCACGCTGAGGATGAAGGCGCGCACGCCATCGAAGTCGGTCAGATTGCGCGCTTCGGGCACGCCCGACTCGGAATCGATCTCGCCGTCGGGATCGACCGCCCAGACGTGGAAGTTTTCGTCACCGCCCTTGTCCTGAACGTACAGCACGTACTGGCTGTCGCGGCTCCAGAAATAGCCTGGTACGGGCTTGTCGTCGGCGGTCAGCGGGCGGGCCGTTTCGAAGGCATCATCGATGCCCTTGATCCAGATATTGCGCACCCCCTCATAGGGACGGATGAAGGTGATGAACCGGCCGTCCGGCGAGAGCTGGGCACCGGAGACCTCCGGGTCGCCGAAGAACAGCTCACGGTCGAGCAGCGGAGGTAGTTCGTCGAGATAATCGATGGGTTCCGCGCGCTCGGCGAGCACGAGCGTCGGCAGGCCAAGCAACAAGACGGCGCCAAGCGCAAATCTGAGCAGCTTCATGGGCAAGTCCTTGGGGTCGAAGAGAGAGACCAAAAAGCCTAACGACTCACCGGCCGAATTGCCATAGCCCAGAGGTCACGCCTCAACGTTGATGATACCCCTCGCCGCCGCGCACCGAGCTCAATAAACCCGAGGTATGGACAAGCTGCCGCTAAGGCAGGTGGAAGCGCGCAACGATCGGCTCGTGGTCGGCGGCCGGGTCGGCCAGTCGGGCGTTGACGTGGACGACTTCGATCTCGGCGTGCTCGGCCAGTGCTGGCGTGGTCAGGATGTGGTCGATGGCCTGGCCGTTGCCGCGAAAGATGTAGGTCCAGCGCTCGTCCATCGGCCGGGTCTCGATCAGGTTGACCAGAACATCGTCGCCCTCGCCTTTCAGAACGGCCAGGGGCTCGGAGAACCAGTGGTCATTGAAATCGCCCAGCACGACCCAGTGCGACCCGCCGGACCAGGCCTGGCGCTCCTGCAACAGGTCACGCACCGCCCTGGCCTGTCCGCGTCGCGCCTCGGCGCGGCCGACAATGCGCTCGCCCTCGCCGAACAGCGGCGAACTGCCGCCCTTGGACGAGAAGTGATTGTTGACCAGATCGATTCGGTGGCCGTTGAACAGGAATCCGGCCAGGACTGGCGCTCTTGAGCCCTCGAAGGCGCTGTGGGCAAGGCGCTCGGTGCTACCCTCGATCAGGCCCACCCGTTCCGGATTGTAGAGATAGCCGTTGCGGATATTGCCGCCGGGCTGGCCGCCCTCGCGGTCGCGGACCGGGTGCAGGTCGATGAAGGCATAGCGCGGTCCGCCCGCGGCGATGATCGCTTCGATCAGGGCGGTATAGGTCCGATCGGCCGCGACCACCTCGCCCAGCTCGGCGCCGTTGTTGTCCTGGATCTCCTGCAGGGCGACGATGTCCGGGCTGGCCAGCTGTACGGCGATGTGGGCCCCGAGGCGCGCCATGCGGCCGCTGCCGATGTCGTCGCTGACGTCGTCATCGCCTTCGACGCGGCCCATGCGCTCGATCACCGGGTCGAGGTTTTCCACGTTGTAGGCGGCAACCGTCAGGTGATCGGTGTCGGGCGTCAGGGTGGTGCGGGGCGTCAGGGCATCGGGGGCACGGTCCTTGGGCAGCAAGTCCAGGGCGTGACTTGCCTGGACACGATAGCCACCGAAGGCATAGTGGACAACGCCTTCAAGGCGCCGGAAGCGATCGCCGGGATGAGCCGGTCGCGGGAAGTCGGGGCGAAGCATCGGATGGATGCTGACCTGGATCCGGTCGAGATGATCCGGGTCCTGGCTGGCGACGAGGACGCCTTGGTCGTTCAGGGCAGGATGATCGGATGGACTGATGACCCAGGTATCACCGAAGCGACTGGTGGGGCCGATGACCACATGGTCGGTGACCTCGACGCGCATGCCCGTCAACCAGGCCCAGGCGTCGCTGGCGCTCTGCGATCGATCGATGGCAGGGTCCTCATCGCGCAGCCTGGGGGATATGCGCAGTCCGCCGGTGCCGATCGGAATGGCGGGCGGCAGGGCCTGATCGCTGGCGAGGACTTCCAGGTCCTGTGGCTGGATCAGGCGGGTGACGAAGAGATCACGCTCTCGATCCGGTCGGCGAAAGCGATCGATGTAGCCGGTCACACGCACTCGGTCTCCGACACCGACCGGCGCAGGGTCGACGGTAAAAACCTGAAGACCCTCGCGCTTGACCGGCACGCGATCCGAAGCCGTCTGAATCCAGAAGCTGTCGGAGTGCACCAGCGTCACGATGCCCTCGGTGGTCACGGATTGATTCACGAAAGGCGAGATCGAGGTCGAGCCGTGGATGTCGGCAATCGGCACCAGCTCGGCGCGAGCCAGGCCGGGGGCGAGCAGGAGCAGGAAGACGAGGTCGAACGGTTTCATGGCATCCTCGAATCGGAAACGGTTCGTGGCAAAAAGAGGCCTGAAGTGTAGTCGATAGCACTGAAGGACACCGCACTTACTTGTACTCAGCCAGCGCTTGGCATACATTGGCGCGAGCGGGCTGCGGACAGCTTGCGTTCAATCCAAAATCGCAAGGGAGTGATACCTATGAGCAAACGCGACGAACTGATCGAAAAATACGCCAAGGACCTGAAAGAGAAGTGTGGGGTGGCCAAGCCGGACATGGAGCTTCTGAAAAAGATCGTGATCGGACTCGGACCCTCGGTCTACAACGCGGATTCGTCAACAGTGGCCGCGAGCGACAAGGCAGAGCTTGATCGCGTCAAGCAGAATTTCCTGATCAAGAAGCTCGGCCTGAAAGATTCGCCGAAGCTCGACGAGGGCCTGCAGGCTGCGATCGACACCTATGGCCGCTCGAACCGTACCAAGCACCGCGCCGTCCTGTATTACCTGATGGTCAAGTCCTTCCGCAAGTCCAGCGTCTACGCCTGATCCTTGCCGGAAGTGCCGGACGCCGCTGAATCAGCGGCGTCTGATCAAGCCCAGCAGGCCTCTTGAAATCTCGCGGCCCAGGGTCGTGCCGATGGTCCGAACCGTCGACTTGAAGAACGCCTCTCCGGCACTCTGACGACTCGACCCCCGACTCTTCTTTGCGGTCGCCTTTTCGGCGTCCAGCCTGGCCTTTTCGGCGGCTTCGGCCTCGCGCGCCTTTTCGGCTTCGAGTGCCTGTTTGTCGGCCATATCCCTGAGCATCTCGTGGGCCGATTCGCGGTCCAGGGTCTGATCGTACTTCGCTCCGACCGGGCTGCGCGAGCGCACCTGGGCGCGTTCATCGGGGTTCAGCACGCCCATCCGGCATCGTGGCGGTGAAATCAGCGCCTGATCGACCGGCTGCGGCACGCCTTTCTCGCCCAGCATGGAGACCAGCGCCTCACCGGTGCCGAGGGTGGTGATGGCCTCGACCACGTCGATGGCCGGATTGGGGACAAAGGTCTCGGCGGCCGTGCGCACGGCTTTCTGGTCACGCGGGGTGTAGGCACGCAGGGCGTGCTGAACGCGATTGCCGAGCTGGCCCAGAATCTCGTTCGGCACATCGTCCGGATTCTGCGAACAGAAATACACACCCACGCCCTTCGAGCGGATCAGGCGAACGACCTGCTCGACGCGCTGCTGCAGCGCCGGCGGACAGTCCTGGAACAGCAGATGCGCCTCGTCGAAGAAGAACACCAGTTTTGGCTTGTCCGGGTCGCCCACTTCGGGAAGCTGCTCGAACAGCTCCGACAGCAGCCATAACAGGAAGGTGGAATACAGGCGGGGCTTGAGGATCAGGGTTTCGGCCGAGAGAATGTTGATCACGCCGCGCCCGGACAGGTCGCTGCGCATCAGGTCTTCCAGCGCCAGCGCCGGCTCGCCGAAGAAATGATCGCCGCCGTCGGCCTCCAGCGCCAGCAGCCGTCGCTGGATGGCGCCGATGCTGGCGGTATTGACCAGGCCGTATTGCGCGCTGATCTCCTGGCGGTGCTCGGCCACGTGGTGGAGCAGCGAGCGCAGATCCTTCATGTCCAGCAGCAGCAGGCCGGACTCGTCGGCGACCCGGAAGACAACGTTGAGCACGCCTTCCTGCGTGTCGTTGAGCTCGAGCATCCGTGAGAGCAGCGTGGGCCCGATCTCGGTGACCGTCGTGCGTACGGGATGACCCGACTTGCCGTACAGATCCCAGAACACCACCGGGTTCGGCTCCTGGCGGTAGTCCTCGATGCCGATCTTTTCCAGGCGCTCGTCGATCTTCGGGTGCGGGGTGCCGCCCGCGGCCAGGCCAGCCACATCGCCCTTGGCATCCGCCATGAACACCGGCACGCCCATGCGCGAAAATCCCTCGGCCATCACCAGCAGGGTGACGGTCTTGCCCGTGCCGGTGGCGCCCGCCACCAGGCCGTGACGATTGCCGTAGCGGCCGTCCAGATGAATCTGTTCGGCCCCTGCGCCGATCAGGATGCTGTTGTCCAT
>CAYTQT010000096.1:0-8166 GCA_964439915.1 uncultured Wenzhouxiangella sp.
CCTGTTGCTTGCTGAAGCTGGCCAATGAAATTCCTGAATCTCCTGCTGTTTGCCTTGCTGCTGATTGCCTGCCAGGCCGAGCCTCGACCAAACCTCGAAACGAGCGCGACCCGAGGCCTTTCCGATGCCACTGTCGAGTGGCCCGTCGGCGCGCGTCAGTTTGTCGTCGATAAGGCGAGCTCTGAATTGCGCATCGTAGTCCACCCTGATGGCCCGCTGGCGCGGCTGGGGCATTCCCACGTGATCGGCGGCCCCGTCATTTCCGGTCGGGTGGCCCTGGTCGAGCCCTGGCAGGACTCGGCGCTGCGCCTGACGATCGATGTCAAGGGCCTGGAAGTCGACCGACTCGAATGGCGGCGGGACGAGGGTTTCGAGCGCGATCCGTCCGAGTCGGCGATTGAGGGCACACGGGAGAACCTGCTTTCATCTGCCGTGCTTGATGGGGCGAGTCACCCGGTGATCGAGATCGAATCGCTGGGCCTGCGCGGCCCGCGCTGGCAACCCGACATCGATCTTCGCATCCGGCTGCGCGGCCAGACGCGCGAGCTGACGGTGCCGGTGGCCCTGACGATGGCAGACGACCGGCTCGTGGCCATCGGGCAGCTCAGCCTGCGACAGAGTGATTTCGGGATGACACCCTTCAGCGTCGCCGGAGGCCAACTGGCCGTGGCAGACCAGATCCTGGTTCGCTTCAGGATCGTTGCAACATCCAGCGTCCGAACGCCATAGCGTCTCGATGAAGCCCGAGGGCCTTGATCGTCTAAGTCCCGAAAGATGGCACCAGCACAAGGCCTCTCTGGAGATTTGCGGCGAGATCAATTACACTCTTTAGTCGTGAGTGGGGATAGATTTTCGCGTGATCGGTTGATTTCTGGCTGCCTGATTACAGACCTTCGGGCAATGCGGCCGGAGTAGCAGGTCTTCGACCGCATCCTTCCGTTACGCCGTCGCCTGCCGGGCGATGCGCCCTGCAACACATGAGCCATCGATTTTTGCCAGGAGCGTGTCCGGCATGAGCTTCATCAGAGCACTACAAACCTTCGTTGCCGTGTCGGCGCTCGTGTTGATTACGGCAGCGGCTGCGCGCCCGATTTTCTGCGATCGCTTCGAGACCGATACCTGTACGCAGCTGCCGCAGATATTCGTCGAAATGGCAGACCTGGATACCCTCGATTCCGGCCAGCTACTGATCCGGCTGGAAAAGGCGGCGCTGGATGAGGATCTTGAGGTCTTCCTGACCAGCAGCGACCCCGGCATCCTCAACGTGCCTCCGGTCGTTCGAATTGCAGCCGCCGAGGAAGAGCGCATCGTGCCGGTAAGCTCGGGTGTTCGCGATGGTGAGGTGATGATCGAGGTCACAGCGGTGGGTTACGAGGCGGCATCACGCCAGGTTCGGGTGAATCCCCGGGGGCTGCAGATCCTGGCCGGCTCGAGGATTGAGGTCGGGCACAGCATCGAGGGCTTTGTCGAGCTTGATCGCCCGGCGCCTGCGGGCGGTACCGAAATTGCGATCAACAGCAGCAATCCGGGCGTGTTGTCGATCTCGCCCTCGGCGGTCACGATTCCGGAAGAACGCACTCGACTGCGCGTGACGCTCAGCGCTACGGCTACCGGTTCGGTCGATATCACTGTTACTGCGCCGGGCTACGAGGAGAGCACGCTTGCAGCGACCGCGATTGGCAGCATCATCAGCGTAGGACTGGCGCCTGATCTGGTGCCGGGCCAGCAACGCAGTCTACCGCTCAGTCTGCTGGAGCCTGCGCCGGCTGGCGGTCTGGAGGTTCACTTCGCGAGCAGCGACCCGGCCGTTGTCGACGTCGACGAGACCTTGTTCATTCCCGAGGGTGCTTGGTATCCAACCCGCAATCCGCAGCTTCAGGCCTTGACCAGGGGTGAGGCCCTAATCACCGTATCGGCGGAGGGGTTCGCTCCCATTCAGCGCGCGGTTCCGGTACGTGATTATTCCCTTGATTTCACTTTCAGCCGAAGTGAACTGTCGCCGGGCTGGGCCGACCTTGTGAAGGTCGAGCTCTCGGCCCCGGCACCCCCGGGCGGTCTGCAGGTTTTCCTGACGAGCTCGAATTCCGCTGTTTTTGCCGCCCCGGCTTCCTTCGCGGTACCGGCGGGGCAATCGCAGGCAGAGTTCGAGTTGCTGGGTGTTGCCGAAGGAAACGCGGTCCTGACTGCAGGCGGTGAGAGTATCGAGGAGACGGCGGTGGATATCGAGGTCGGCAAGCCACCGGGCATTTACTTCGGGCACGTACTGGTCGGGAAGGACCTGCAGCTGGAGCGGCGTGCGAAGCTGTCGAGAAGTCCGCCGAAGCCTGTCGATCTGACGCTCACGGTCGATGACCCCTCTATTGCCCTGGTCTCGTTGTCTGCCCTCGATGCGGGATCCTCGACGGTCACCTTCAGCAGTGAAAGCGACAGGTCGGTTTTCGTGCAGGGGCTCGGTACAGGCGCGACCTTCATTACCGTTTCGGCCGAGGGCTATCGGGATCGTTGGGCTAAATTGACGGTGACCGAGTCCGGCTTCTATTTCTCCTCGTCGGGGATTGTGCGGTCGGATCCATCTCCAGCATTCGACGTGTCGTTGCGAGTCGCCCGCCTGCGTGACGGAGGCTTCATCGAGGAGCAGCAGGTTCTGCGGGGCGGACTGGAGATCGAGATACCCGTGTTCAATGCCGATGCCAGCGTAGGCGTCGTCACGGACAATCCGGCGGTCTTTGCGGGCGGGCAGTCGGATGACGCCTCTGTTCGCTTCAATCCACAGGCCTATGGTGCGACGACCCTGAGCTTTACGCAGCCGCAGGGGTTCACGACGCCGACTAACCGCGACACGTCCGTTGATGTCACGATCGGGCGCCAATTGCTCACGCGGGACGTCACGATCGGTCGGGGCCTGGTCGCGAAGCATGCGCCGGTGTTTTCAGGCTCACTCAGGCCTCGCAATCTCTATCTCGAGATCGCTGACCCTACGATTGCATCGATTTCAGAGGATCGCCACAGCCCTGGTGAGGACTCTCTCGAGTTGCTTTATTCCAACCTGAGCTTCCAGGACTACAGCTACTACCTGCAAGGGCTCGAGGTGGGGACGACCGAATTGGTCGTTTCCTCCCCGGGATTGGAAACAATAACTTCAACGATCACGGTGACCGAATCCGGTCTCTATTTCGATACCCATTCGAATCCTCTGGCGATCACGCTTTCCTCGGAGCCGTTTGATCTCGCCATTGCCGGAGCGTTTGTGGGTCAGGATGGCGAATTGCACTCCGGCTTCGATCTCAGGCCGGACCTTGAGCCCGTTGTGTCGCTCATCGCAGATCAGTCCCTGATCGGCGAGTTCCTCGAGAACCCGATTGCTCGCGGCGAGGATGGCGACATCGTTGCGCGCTTTCAGCCCCTGGCGCTTGGAGGCACGACGATCGATCTCGAGCAGCCTCCTGGCTTCAGCGTCCAGACCGGACACCCAACCGAACTGGACATCGAAGTGGTTCCCGCCGAGCTATTGCTGATGGGTAGCTGGATTGTCGGGAAGGACCTGCAGACCGTGTACCGGGTGCAGTTGCGCCCCGAGGCCACGGGAACGACCGATATCCTGGTCCGCGTGGAAGATCCGGCCAAGGCACTGCTGTCCAGAGAGCGTAGCCAGGCGGGCGTCTCGTCGATACTGATCGAGGGCGTTAGTCGGGACAGTGCTTCGTTCTTCTATGTCGAGGGTCTTGAGCTGGGCGACACCGAGATCGTGGCCACGGCATCCGGTACGAATGAGGTGCGGCGCTCGCTCGAGGTCGCCGAGTCGGCCTTCGTTTTCGACAGACCGGCCAGAATCAACACGATCGTCGATGGCTTCCGCGTGCCGATCCACCTCGGCGCCACGCCGCTGAGCGACAAGCTTTGGGGCTACGCCTTTCAGGGTATCCGGCCGGGGTTGTCGCTGGAAGTGCCCGTCGTCATCAATGATTCGAAGCTTGGCCCGATCTATGGCAGCCCGGTTGTCTTCGAGGGCAGCTTCGCCTCGACAAGGACCGTTGAGTTCGACCCGGAAGGCCTTGGCGAATCGACGATCACCCTGACTCAGCCCGCGGGCTTCTCGACCCCACCCGCCGAGGCAGCGACGATCGAGGTCAAGGTTCGGTTCCCTCGAATTGATTTGAGAGATGCGTTTGTTGGAGACAGGCTGCAAACGCGCCAGCAGGTCGGACTCGACCAGACGCCGTCAGAACCGATCGATCTGGTTTTGAGGGTGGACGATCCCAGCCGCGCGCTGCTTTCGACCGAGCGCGATGGCCCGGGCTCGCAGACGATCACGATCGAGAGTGTCGACAGTGGTTTTTCAGAGTTCTTCTACGTCCAGGGCTTCGAACGAGGCGAAACCACGATCGTCGCCTCCGCTCCCGGCTACGATGACCAGATTGCCACTGTCTCTGTCGGCACGTCTGCCTTCCGCATGAGCGGGTGGAATCCGCTGGTGACGACGCCGAACTCCGAGCCGGCAGAGTATTCAGTCTCGAGCTGGATGTCTGCCGGGGGGCGGACCGGGCCGCAGGAGCTTCGTGCCGGATTGACCGTCGAGGTCCCTATCATGACCAGTAATCCCCTGGTCGGGGTTCTGACGCCGGACCAGCTGGTCTTGGAGGGAGGAACGGACAACGATGGATCCTTCCAGTTTGATCCCGAGCGCGTGGGAACGACGACCCTGAGCCTGATTCAGCCCGCTGGGTTTGTTCAGACACAGGAGAGCAGTGAGGTCGTGGTCAACCGATCATGCTTCTGGCAAGATTCCTTCAGCGAAACCCGCGTCGGAAAAGACCTTCAGGCCTCGCGCACGATCGCGTTGGACAATACGCCCGAAACGCCTGTAGATATCGAGCTCACCGTTGCCGATCCTTCGGTCGCCCGCGTCGGCAGCTCACCAGACCTTCCCGGATCGGCATCGGCGACCATTCCTCTGGTCAACGATACGAATTCAAGAAGCTTCTACATCGAGGGGATCTCTAAAGGCAGTACGACGATTCAGATTACTGCCGAGGGCTGCGATCCGATTGCTGGACAGGTGACGGTGATCGATGCGGGCGCTTTTATCGACCGGCCCAACTGGATTGCCACTGGTTTCCTGTCGAGCCCAACGGGCGTCGAAATCAGACTGGGCGCCGTCTCCTCTGATGGACAGGTCTGGAACGCGCAGGGCCTGCGCCCGGGGCTGACGCTCGACGTGCCGGTCGCGGTCGCTGATCCGAACGTCGGTTCGATGTCTGAGGCCTTCGTTCGCTTTCATGGTGGTCAGCCCTTCGCAGAGATCATCGCGTTCGTGCCTGAAGCGATCGGTCAGACCAGTATCTCGTTGACGCAGCCGGACGGATTGGTCGCGCCAGTGAATCGATCTACGACCATTCCAGTCAATGTTCTGGCGGGCACAATCGAGCTCGATAGCCGCGGCGTCGGTGAGCATCTGCAGACAGGCCATCGAGTGCGACTCCGCTCGACGCCTGCCGACCCTCTCGATATCACGCTCACGGTTGACGATTCTTCAGTTGCCCTGCTGTCCAGCCAGTCAACATCAGTCGGCTCGGGAAGTCTGGTGCTCGAATCGGTAACGACGGATGATCAGCAGGATTTTTATATTCAAGGCCTCAGTGAGGGAGTCACCACGCTGACCGCTTTTGCACCGGGCTTTACACCTGTCTCGTCGACGATCTCTGTCACCCCGTCCGGGTTCTACATCAGCTCACCGAACGCCATCGATACTTCCACGCTATCCGATCCTCAGAGTGTGCGTATCGAGGTTGGTCGGCTCCGACCCGCCGCCTCGGGGATTCAGAGAGGGCAGATTCGTGCTGGCCTTTCGGTGACGGTTCCGATCGAGCTTGCCGACCCTGGGGTGGGGACCTTGCTGGATACGCCTCTGATCTTCGAAGGTGGGGATAGCTCGTTTCCTGCTGTGCGCTTCAGCCCGCAAAGCCCTGGATCAACTGCGATCGATATTTCCCAGCCTGCGGGTTTCACGGCGCCTGGGAACGAGCGCGTTTCGATACCCGTGGAGGTGCGCACGCCCGGGATTCTGGGTTTCGATGACATCTTCGTCGGTGAAGATCTTCAGGAGGATCGGCGTGTCAGGCTCAGTGTGTCGCCTCCCGCGCCCGTGGACGTTGTCTTGAGTATTGCCAATCCAGAGGTTGCACTGGTATCCCCGAATCGAGACGAGGTCGGTTTACAGACCATCACCCTGACCGACGTCGACCAGACATGGGGAGGACCGACAGTCTGGATTCAGGGGGTCAGCCGAGGCGCGACCGTACTGACTGCTTCAGCGCCAGGCTATGAGCCGATCGAGACCACGTTGACCGTGACCGAATCCGGATTCTTTATCGACCAGGACTCCCCGACGGTCACCACAACCTATTCCAGTCCGACGTGGCTAGGCGTGCAATCCGCTCGCCTGGACGCCCTGGGCCGCTTCGCCGACGCGCAGGGCCTGCGGGCCGGGCAGGTGGCGGAGATTACGGTTTCGAGCTCCGATCCAGGCGTGGGCGAGATCACTGAAAGCCCGCTGGTGTTCACCAGCGCGTCTGGAGTCGAGGAGAACACGACCCTCGTCCCCGGTGCAATCGGCCGGACGACGGTCAGCATCGGTCAGCCACCGGGATTCAACAAACCCTTCGACAGGAATGAGGTCGTCGAATTCGACGTCGTCGCGCCGAGGCTGGAGCTGGAAGATTTTGTCATCGGTGAAAGCCTTCAGGCCAACCATCGGTTCCGGCTCCAGGAACGTCCACCGGAACCGGTCGATGTGGAGGTCGTCGTTGCAGATCCGAGTATCGCGCTCGTCTCCGGCGCGAGCTCGGAGGCTGGCAGCGCGTCCATCATCCTCGAAGACGTGATCGGATTTACCGGCGGGGGGCTGTATATCCACGGTGTGGAGGAAGGCGTGACTTCAGTTTCGATCAGCGCGCCCGGTTATGCCCCGGCCGAGGCGGTCATCGAGGTGGTCGAGTCTGGTTTTGCAATTGTCTGGCCAGGATCGATCGAGACCACCCCGGTTTCCGTACCGACGCCGATCGCGATCCGAGTCTCTCAGTCCAGCCCCCCGAACCATCACTGGATGGATACCCGGATTCGCGCCGGTTTATCGGTGGCAGTACCCGTGGCGGTCGAGGACCCCACGGTCGGTCAGATGAGCTCTGCATCGGTCATCTTCGAGGGCGATGCAGGGCCTGATCGGTCGGTTGACTTTCTGCCCAACACACTGGGTATGACGCGTATATCGGTGATGCAGCCACCAGGGTTCGAAGAGCTGCCTGATAGAACGCATTCGATTCCAGTCACCGTCGAAACGCCTGAAATCTTTGTGAGTTCACTGAGCGCGGGGATCAATCTCCAGAGCCTGGAGACGGTCCGCCTGAGTGATACGCCGGAGACTCCGGTGGACGTGAGGATCAGCGTTGCTGATACCGCCGTTGCGATTCTGAGCAAGAGTCCAGGCGCGGTTGGGGGTGCCTGGCAGGTGTTCGAGGACGTTGCGGCGACCAACTTGCTCTATTTCTACCTCCAGGGTCTTCAGAGGGGTAGTACAACGTTGACGGTCACCGCGCCCGGCTTCGAGACCATCGAAGTGCCCGTAAGTGTCACGAACGCGGGCTTCTTTATTGACTGGCCGAATGCTGTTTCCACCAGCGTGGGCGATCTGCCAACCACCTTGACAGTGCGCTCGGCACAGCTTTCCGACACCGGGTTGGCTATGGCAGAGCAAGGCCTGCGTGCCGCGATGATCGTCACGGTGCCGGTCAGCACTGACGACCCGCAGATCGGGACGATCACGACGAGTCCACTGATATTCGCGGGTGGTCAGGAGTCAGAAGTCCTCAGCACCGGATTCAGGCCGGAGGCGGTGGGGAACACGACCATCCGATTGACGCAACCTCCAGGCTTTATTGATCCGAATGATCTCGAAGTCGCGATTCCGGCGGAAGTGCGGGAATAGGCTCGGCAAGGTTCAGTTATCCACGAAAAAAGCGCCCGGACAGGTCCGGGCGCTTCGGGAATCGCGGAGTGCCATCACTCTCGCGATCGGTGCGGCGCAGGGCGCCGACCGAGTGGAGCCTTACAGTGCGGCGATTTCGACCGTCACCAGGTCCTTGTAGCCACCGGCCGGCAGTTCGTCGTCAC
>CAYTQT010000097.1:0-8007 GCA_964439915.1 uncultured Wenzhouxiangella sp.
CCGGATCGTGGACCCGCCGGAGTACTCGTACGGCAGGACGCTCAGGCCGCGCGCCCCGGCCCGTCCCGTGTCGAAGCCGAAGGGCCTCTCTGTGACCGGTTCCAGCGGATCACGCATGTTGATGAAGGAATTGTTGTTGTAGTAGTAGATGTTGCCGAAGGGATCGTCGGAGGGAATGAAGATGACCCCCGTGTGCATCTTGCCGTTGATGTCGTGGTTTACCACTCGTTGCGGGTCCATTTCGTCCGAGATATCCCAGATCGAGAACGTGCCCAGGGCATCGCCCCGCGTCGTCATGAACAGGTAGCCGTTCAGGAAGCCCATGTCGACCGTCCGGGCGATGTTGTCGGTGGAATCGACGAAGACGTTGGTGTAGTACTCCGAGCCGATCAAGGCGGGATCGCGATCGATGTTCCGGAACCCCGGGCCGGGGGCGACGGGCGGAATCTCTATCGTCTCACCGGTCCATTTCAGCGCCAGGTTGCGCTGAAGCTCGAACGCTGCACTGGCCGACAAGGGCTGGTCGTGCAGCTGGAATTCGCCGACCACGCCTCGGAAATGGTTGCTCGAACTACCGGTGGTCCGGGCCTCGCCGAGCCTGAGGTCGTTGCCTTCCGGAAAGTCGATATTCGAGTTTTCCGAGCCGGTCACGGAGGCGCGATTGAGGGAGTCCCAGAGGCTGTAGGCGCCGCTGGCCGCGTCATAGGTCACGGTGAGCACGACCGTATCGCCAGGTTCGACCGTGGCGTTGCCCGATGAGATGTTTCCGTTCCGCAGACGGAGCCCGAGTCGCCCGTCGGATCGAATCCGCACATTGAAACCCACATGGGTCGTGCCCAGGACGTACTGCTCATCCCCCGTCAAGTCCCCGACGATGAACGCGACCGCCAGGGAGAAGCCGGGCCGGCCGGCCGCCTCGTCCTGGAAGTTCAGGAATTCGTCGGCTGCGGCCTGGGGCAGGGCGATCAGATCATTCCGTGCGCTTCCCATATCCATTCCGGACAGACCGGTCGGCGAGATCAAGGCGCTCGGATACTCGACACTCCCGCGGCCGGCAGTGCCGTCGCGCCCGTTCCCGGAAATGTCCTCGATGGCAAGGATGGTTGACGTCGAAGCCTCGAGTTGAACGGTCGATGGATCCGACGCGTCGAAATGCTGGATCAGGGCTGCCTGGGAGACCCCCGCCAGACAGGACAGCAGCAAAGCCGAAGTTGCATGGAAGAATTGCTTCATCTCGGTCCCTCGAAGAATGAGTCTGTTGTCGTACGATCAGCTACCGAACCGACAGATGTCCCCTAAGCGATGAAGCGTATTCAGAATGGCTCGAAATACATGTGATGTCCGTCACGTTTTTGCACTCCCTTACATTTCTGTCTGGTGGGGATTCACGAGCCAATGAGTGAATTTGCTTGGCCATTCGAACTGGATCGAATGTCCGCGGCTTGCTCGATGGGCGAAACAGATCGCCTGTTCGAGTTGCGACCGGGTCAATCGCTGAGCGACCCCCAGCCTTCGCTCCCATCGAGCATGTCGGTGATCCATTCACGAACCGTGGTGCCTGCGATCGGGTAGTCGAAGTCCCGAAGAATGAAGGTGTGGCCATCACCGTCGGCGATCAGGCTGAAGAACTGGTCGGGAGCGTCCGCCTTGATTTCGTCGATCATGGACAGGAGCTGATCCTCGAAGGCCTCACCGCCACCGGGCTGGACAGCGGCCAGGGTCGCGTCCTGCTTCGAGCCGATGTAGGCCATGCGCAGCTCGGCATCCTCGGTCAGCTGCCACTTGTAGTAGTCGGTCAGGTTGCCGTCGGCGCCAATGCAGTTCGGGCAGCTTGCGGGGAAGAACGGGAGAGATCCCCAGTACTGGAACAGGCCCGCGGCCTGATCGCGCGACGGGAGGATCGCCAAACCGGAATCGTTGAGAAGTTCGATCGACACCTCGGGATAGAGCGCACGGACCAGGGGCAGGGCGAAGTGCACGCCCGAGCCTCCGGCGCTGTTGCCGGCCAGCAGGATTCGACTGGGCTCGGGATAGGTCGCTGCGATCACATCAAGCGAGGCCGAAAGGTTCTTCAGTCCACGGAAGGACCGGTCGACGACCCCATCGCCGTCACTGTCGATCTCCGCGTCACCGCTCCACAGCGAGCCATCGCAATAAGGCAGATAAGCGGTATCGAAGTCCGCCGCTGGATTGGCGCCGTCGCCTGCGTTCAGCATACCGAAGGGCGGCGGCGTGACCGGGTTGGCGGTCTCGACGGCGTTGCACCCGGCCGGGCTGCACAGACCCCCGCCCTGCAGAAAGATCAGCAGGTCGTCGCGGCTGCCGTCGCGGGTGCTCATCGCGAACTCACTGCCAGTGAAGCACATCGGTCCGCCGTTCTCACCGGAGAAGCGATGCGTCGTGACGCCGCCACCCACATCCGCCGAGATCGACGGTGAATACACCCCGAGATAGCGATCGACCCCTTGGAGAAGAATCTCCTCGAAGGGCAAACCCGAAGCGTCGACCGGGTCCTCGCAGCGGCGACCGCCATCGGCCAGGCGCACTGCATTGAGCGTCTTCAGCCCATCGGTGCCGTCCATTTCGAAGCGTATCGCGCTGCAACTTTCTACGGTCATCGTCAGCGTGCCCCAGAGCGAGACCGTGTTCAGGGGCGTCTCGAATACGCCGCCATCGCCCTGGAATAAGGGGACCGAGACCGCTTGATCAGGGAAAAAAGCTGTTGGGATGACGTCGCTGATCAACCAAAGCCGTTCACCGAGGGCATCGTAGCCAAAGAAATACGCCACAGTGCCTTGACGGCCCTGGGTCACGGTCATGCCCTCGCCGGCGGTGGCCGGATCGAACCAGATCCCGTTGATCTCCAGCGCGTTTTCCGGCGCGGCAACGAGCGTTGAGGTGGTGTCGTTGGGGTCGCCGTTCGGGTCGATTGCCGTGTTGTCGGCCACCGTGACCTTGCTGACCACAGCAACCGTGTCCAGACAAAGCTCGAGGTTGTTGTCGAAATCGTTCAGATCACTGAAGCCGAGAGGTTCAACGACGCCAGCCAGAGTGTCGACTGCGAAGCGTTCGAGGTCTGCCGCCTGGAATTCATCGCCGTCGGCCGACAACACGCCGCCTGAAAAGATCAGCCGCACGGCCGAGGCTGTGTCAGCCGGACACTCCGTGTCTTCGACAGGCACCATTTCGCCGAGTATGAGCGATGGCCCTCCGGCGTAGTCCGGAACGGCAACCGCGCCCCCTAGCACCGATCCATCTTCGGCGCGAAGCTCATCCACGATACGCACCCAGCGCGGTGGGTCTTCCTGACTACCCAGGTCACCGATCAGCAGGACGGTGCGATCTTCGTTTTCTTCACGGGCAGGCAGGGTCGTGGCGCAGATCGGTACTCGGCGCGCGCCTGATTCCAGTTCAACTTCGAAATCCCAGGCGTCGAGCGACAGATTGTCGACTTCCGCATCCAGGACCACGGGCATGCCGTCCTGATTGACGCTCTCCGGGCAGTTCGGAAACGCCACCAGGGCATCGTCCAGGCCCCACGCTGCGGAAAGCAGATTGCCGCCTGCGTGTGTCATCGGGCTTGCCAGCCCGAGCGAAGCGACGAGGGCCGCAGCAGCAACACCATACGACTGTCTTGAGTTCATGCTTCCTTCCTTGATTCTGTTTCAGAGAGACGAAATCGAGCGCAGGCCCGGGTAATTCGCCGGTGCCGGATGAGGGCCGTCTTCCATCGACGCTGTCAGCCTAGATCCCGGAATGCAAAGAAACGGCCGCAGAGTGCAAAGAAATGAAAGGCAGGATGGATCGTCGGGGCAAGAGCGCAGAGGGACCGTGTATTCGTCGACAGGGGTATGGTCGAATGCGGCCTTCGTCCTTCGAGCGGGACTTCGAAACCCTTACGATTCTTTACCTTTGCTGGCGTTCGCTCGCCGGGCGACGGCTAGCATGAGCCCCATCCAGATAAGAAAGGATCGGCCTGATGTTTCGCGCTCTTGTTTATTTGATTGCCATGATCGGCCTTTCGACCCCGACGCTTGCCCAGCACGAGAACCTTTCCGAGGACCCGTTCCAGCGTCAGTTCGAAGAGATGATCGAGCGCCTCGACCTGGCTGAGTCACAGCGCGCTGAGCTGGAGCCGATGCTTCGAGCGCATTTCCTGGAGCTGCAGGCGCTGCTCGAGGCGCATGGCCTGGATCGAAGCCGATCCCATCGGCCGGATCGCAGAGCGTTGCTGGCATTCCGGGGCGATGCCCAGGCGCTGAATCAGCGCACCGATGCACAGGTCGAAGCCATTCTGTCGCCGGCGCAGATGGAGATCTACCGCGACATCCAGGACGAGAGGCGGGCGCGACTGCGCGCTCAATTACGCCGCTGATCCATCTTCGGGAGACTCTTTCATGAACACCACCGCCCTGATTCCGATCATTGCCTTGATCGCCTTGATCATGGTCGAGCTGAGCTGGTCCCTGCTTCGTCGACGACCGGTCTACAACGCGGGCGAAACCCTGGCGAATCTCATGATCGCCGTCGGCAATGGCTTGATTCGCCCGGCTGCCATCGCCTGGTCCTACCTGGTGATGTCCTGGATCGAGCTGCCCCGGGGGCTGTTGCTTCCAGAGACACTCCTGATCTTCCTGCTGACTTTCGTCATCGTTGATCTGGCCTACTATGGCTACCACCGCGCGTCGCACGAGCTGCGCTGGCTCTGGGCCATGCACCACACCCATCACTCGAGCCCCTGGTACAACTTCTCCACGGCGGTCCGACTCAGCTGGCTGGCCAAGTTCATCACGCCGCTGTATTTCGCACCGCTGGTGTTGATCGGTCTGCCCGCCGAGTTCGTCGTGGCTTCACTGGCGCTGGGGCTTCTGTACCAGTTTTTTCTGCACACGGAAGCCGTCCCAGCACTGGGACGCTTCGAGGGACTGTTGTTCAATACCCCGTCGGCGCATCGTGTACATCACGGCAGCAACGCGCAGTACATCGACAGAAACTACGCCGGAGTCTTTATCGTCTGGGATCGGCTGTTCGGAACCTACGAGCCGGAAGGCGAACGTGTACGCTACGGGGTCACGACCGGTTTCCTGGGCCATAATCCACTGACTATCCAGTTCGCTCCGCTTTGGAAATACCTTCGTGGAGGATTTCGAAGGGAGGCTGAGATGGATTGCAATCCAGACGTCTCTGAGCAGGTGCTGGCTTCAGGATCCCCCTCGGGGATGAAGCCCACGGCCCGGTAGCCAGCTGCAACAAGGATGAACATGGCTGAGCCAATCAAGGTACTGATGGTCGATGACGACGTCCACCTGACCGGTCTGCTCGAAGAGTTTCTCGACGCTGAGGGTGGCTTCGTCTTCGATGCCCGTCACGATGGCGAAGCCGGCGTTGCCGCTGCCAGCGAAAACCGCTATGACGTGATCATTCTCGACGTGATGATGCCCCGACTCAACGGATTCTCTGCCCTGAAGGCGATTCGAGGGGTGTCCGATACGCCGGTCATCATGCTGACCGCGCGTGGCGATGACTTCGATCGCGTTCTGGGTCTGGAATCCGGGGCAGACGACTACGTTCCGAAACCCTGCAGCCTGCGCGAAATCGTCGCCAGAATCCGAGCCATCCTGCGTCGCGTACCCGGCGTGAACGATGGCAGGGGCTGCCCGGACCAGCTTGTCGCCGGCGATCTGCGACTCGAATCGAGTTCCCAGTCGGTCTTCCTCGACGACAAACTGGTCAACCTGACGGCAACGGAATTTCGCGTGCTGGAATGCCTGGTCAGCGGCACCGGTGGGGTGGTCTCCAAGGACGCGATCGCCCGCGAGGCACTTGGACGGCGGCTCATGCCCTATGACCGCAGCGTGGATGCCCACATCGTGCAGCTGCGCAAGAAGCTCGGGCCGCTGCCGAGCGGTTTGCAGCGGATCAAGACCATCCGTGGTCGCGGCTATCTGTACGTTTCGAGCGGATGAATCGTTTCTTTCGACGCATCCTGCTGTCGGTCTGGCTGACGGTGATTGCCAGTATTGCACTGGCGTACTTTCTGACGCGCTGGCTGCCGTCCACGGAAACCGACATGGCCAACCAGGTCCTCGTCGATACCGTTGCGTCGGACCTTCAATCGATGAGGGCTCGGGGCGAGCCATGGTCCGCTCGACAGCTCATTTCGCGTCACGCCCTGAGCTATGAAGATCTGTTGGACATCTACATCATCGACCTGTCCAGCGGCGAGGACATCGAGGGTCGGTTCCTGCCGCGATCCGTGCGCAATGCGCTCGAACAGGGGCCAGACGCGCCGGACAGCAACGCTCGTCTCATCCGGCCCACGGTGGACACGCCCGGCTTTTTCGTGGTCGGCGACTACAAGCGCTATCCACTCGCCCAGGCCGCCGGCCGTCCGGGAGGCCGGCTGATCCTGCTGCTGTCCATGCTGTTGGTCAGCGCCGGCATGGCCTTTTTCCTGGCCAGGTTCATCGTCCTTCCCGTCCGCCACCTGCGGGAAGCCGGTCATCGCGTGGCCGCCGGTGATCTCAGCGTCCGCGTGGCCCACACGGTCGGCGATCGCCAGGACGACATCGCCATGCTCGCGCGCGATTTCGACACCATGACCGGCAGAATCGATCGCCTGTTGAGCGCGCAGCGACGTCTGATGCGGGATGTCTCGCACGAACTCCGTTCGCCGCTGGCGCGGCTTCAGGCGCTGCAGTCCGTCGCACGTCAGCGCATCACGAACGAGGACCAAATACACATCATCGATCGAATGGACGCAGAGTCCGAGCGGCTGAACGAGCTGATCGAACGCATTCTGGCCTACGCGCGTCTTGATGCGCAGCAGGAGATCCAGCGTCAATTCACCGATCTCGCCGACCTCGTCCGCACGATCATTGATGATGTGCATGTCGAGGTCGGCGACGATGACATCCTGGTCCGACAAGCGGGCCCGGAACGACTGACACTCGAAGCGGACGCTGCCCTGCTGCACAGCGCGATCGAGAACATCATTCGAAACGCCGTCCGTTTTTCGCCCGAAGGCACGGTCGTTCAGGTCGCGCTGGTCGAGCGCTCATCGGACATCAAGGTGGTCGTCGAGGACGAGGGCCCGGGCGTCCCCGAGGAAGCGCTTGGCCAGCTGTTCGATCCCTTCTACCAGGTCGACGAAAGCCGGCCGCATGGTGATGGAGGCAGCGGTGTCGGTCTTGCGATAGCACGTCGAGCCGTACAGCTTCATGGCGGGTCGATTCGGGCGGAGAATCGTGAAGACAGAGGTTTGCGGGTTACCATCCAGCTTTCCAAGGACTCCAGGGGCACACAGGCACACTGAAGTGCCACGGAAGCGCATCGAGCCTGAACTGACCGAACCGTAAGCTCCAGACGCCAGGACACCAGGCCCGACATCGCCGAAACCGAGCTAGACGGGCAGACTATCGGGCTTCAGGCCAGACCGAGCCAGGATGGCGAAGAGCTGTTCTTCAATCTTGCCGGCCGGGATTTCGGCCGTGAGCCCCGTGACCTCGACCACTTCCTCTTCGCCGACCTGCCCGAGGGCGGTGAAGTCATCTTTGACTTGAATCGCCCCCTGCGCCTCCACCGCCACTTCCACCTGCCCGCTGCCGCCGACGGGACATTGTCTGGATGGGTGGAAGGAAGCGGGGCAGTTGTTATGAAACTGAGTCCGAGCCGCGTCACGGATCTGCAGTCATTTCCCTCTGCCCTCGTTGAAATGATCTCGGAAGGGGTACTCGCAGATTTTGCGAGCGTTCATACCCGCCCTAAGGCGGGAGCCCGGGCCCCCGCGTTCAATGAGGTATCGTTTACAAGTCGAATCGGGATCGCCTGATGCGGCGAACTAAAAGGAAAAATTACTTTTTTCTCCAGACGTAGAAATCGGTTAATCTGTTGATTAGCAGGCAAAAACAATAAAAATTAGGGATTGCTAAACAAGTTATATGACTTTTTTCAGAAAACTCACAGTTCTGACTTTTTCCACTTAGTTATAGTTAGGTGTTTTTTAGA
>CAYTQT010000098.1:0-7669 GCA_964439915.1 uncultured Wenzhouxiangella sp.
GGTGAGGGGTGAGGGGTGAGGGGTGAGGGGTGAGGGGTGAGGGGTGAGGGGTGAGAGGGTCAGGCGCGGGAGCAGCAGATCACACCGGTGAGAAGACAGGCAGGACAAGACTCTTGCTAGTGGAAGCGTTCGAGGGCGTGGGCTTTCAGGGCCTCTAGCGGGACGATCTTCAGGGTGTTTTCGTGGGTGGCTTCGAGATGAACGCGCGGCGCGCAGTCGGCCTCGTAGGCCTCCAGCCAGCGGGCCGCGCACAGGCACCAGCGATCACCGTCTTTCAGGCCGGGGAAACCGAACTCCGGGCGCGGCGTGCTCAGGTCGTTGCCGCGGGACTTGCTGAATTTCAGGAAACCCTCGGTCAGCACCGCGCAGACGGTGTGTACGCCAGCATCCTCCGGTCCCGTCTCGCAGCAGCCGGTGCGGTAGAAGCCGGTCTTCGGGTCGTGGGAGCAGTCGGCCAGCTCGGTGCCGAGTACGTTCAGACCTCTGGATTCGCTCATTCTGTTTTCTCGGTGCGGATGGAATTGCAGAGTCCAAGGATAACGCCAATAGTACGACGGGCCGTTCGGAATTTTTCCTTGTGTATTCGCCGATGGTCTAGTTTTGGATCAGCAGGAATTCATTCACACTGGCACAGCGATCACCCTGGACGGAGAACCGTATGACGCATTCGCCCTATCTCGATCATGCGGCGCGCGCGGCCGCCGACCCGGACGCCTACTGGCTGGAACAGGCGCAACGAATCCGCTGGCACCGGGCACCGGCCCTTGGCCATGAGCCGGCCGGGCAAGGGGCGAATCAATGGTTCGCAGACGGTGAACTGAACACGGCCTGGCTGGCGCTGGATGCGCAGGTCGAGGCGGGGCGCGGTGATCAGGCGGCCCTGATCTACGACTCTCCATCTTCCGGCACGAAGCAGACCTTCACCTACAGCGACCTGACCGGGCGGGTGGCGCGCTTCGCCGGCGCACTGGCGAGCCTCGGTGTCGAGAAGGGCGATCGTGTCGTCATCTACATGCCGATGATCCCCGAAGCGGTGATCGGCATGCTGGCCTGCGCGCGCCTCGGCGCGATCCATTCGGTCGTCTTCGGCGGTTTCGCCCCGCACGAGCTGGCGGTGCGCATCGATGATGCCCGCCCAAAAGTCGTCCTGTCGGCTTCCTGCGGCATCGAGTTTGGCCGGATCATCGAGTACAAGCCATTGCTCGATGCTGCCCTCGATCAGGCCGAGCATCCGCCGAAAACCACGGTGGTCTTCCAGCGTGAGCAGTGCCGGGCAGAACTGATCGCCGGCCGCGACCATGACTGGTCGACGCTGGAAAAGGAAGCCGGACCGGTCGACGCCGTCCCGGTGCCCGCCAACCACCCGCTCTACGTTCTCTACACCTCGGGCACGACCGGCAAGCCGAAGGGCGTGGTGCGCGATCATGGTGGCCATGCGGTGGCCATGCATTACAGCATGGAGATGGTCTACGGCATGCAGCCCGGCGAGGTGTTCTGGGCGGCCTCCGACGTCGGCTGGGTGGTCGGCCATTCCTACATCGTCTACGCCCCGCTGATCTACGGCTGCACCACGGTGCTCTATGAAGGCAAACCGGTTCGCACGCCCGACGCCGGTGCGTTCTGGCGGGTGATGGCCGAGCACAGGGTCAGCGCGATGTTCACCGCGCCGACAGCCTTCAGGGCCATCCGCAAGGAAGACCCGGACGGCGAACTGATGAAGGCGCATGATCTTTCTGCACTGAAGCGCCTGTTCCTGGCCGGCGAACGTCTCGATCCGGCCACCCACGACTGGCTAAAGGACAGGACGGGCCTGCCCGTGCTCGATCACTGGTGGCAGACCGAGACCGGCTGGGCGATTGCCTGCACTCCCGTGGGTCTGGAGCAGGCCGAGGAAGTCGTTGGCGCGGCGGGCAAACCCACGCCGGGCTTCCAGGTCGAGATCCTTGATCCTTCGGGACAACGCTGCGGACCTAACGAGCAGGGTGCGGTCTGCGTGCGACAGCCGCTGCCGCCGGGCTGCCTGCTGGGGCTCTGGAACGACGCCGAACGCTACACGCGCTCCTACGCAACGACCCATCCAGGCTATTACCTGAGCGGCGACGGCGGCTTCATCAGTGAGAACGGGCAGGTCTTCATCATGGGCCGGATGGACGATGTCATCAACGTTGCCGGTCACCGCCTGTCCACCGGTGAGCTCGAAGAAATCGTCGCCTCGCATCCGGAGGTGGCCGAATGCGCGGTCTTCGGCATCGACGACGAACTCAAGGGCCAGCTGCCTCTCGGCCTGGTCGTGCTCAAGGATGGAAGCACGATGGCGCCGGATGCTGTTTGTGATGACCTGGTGACTCGGGTTCGATCGACAGTCGGTGCGGTGGCCTGCTTCCGCCAGGTGCACGTCGTCCCGCGCCTGCCCAAGACCCGCTCCGGCAAGATCCTGCGCCGCACCCTGCGCGCGCTGGCCAACGGCGAGAATCCCGAGCTTCCCTCCACCATCGAGGATCCGGCGGTCATCGAGGAGATCCGATCCAGCTTGAGTGGATGACATTCAGAGGCTTTTGATCTTTCCGCCCTCTCGCTCTCTACTGGAAGGACGGACTCAGTACATCGTAGAGCCAGATCCTGGCGGCGGCCCAGTCGCGTTTGACGGTGGGCTCGGAGATATCCAGGGCCTGGGCGATTTCCCTGGCGGTCAGGCCGCCGAAGAACTTGAGCGTGACGATTTCGGCCTGGCGGGGGTCGAGGCGCTCGAGCTCGCTCAGGGCCTGCTCGAGGGCATCGAGTGAGAGGGTTTTCGGGTCGGTGGCACCGTGGCCAGGCGCAAGGGTCAGGAGGGTCTGGCCACCGCCGCGTCGATCGGCCTCGCGGCGCCGATAGCGCTGGACCAGAACCCGGCGCATGATCCGGGCCGCCATGGAATAGAAGTGAGCGCGGCTTTTCCAGTCGACCTGGTCGACATCGACCAGCTGCATGTAGGCCTCGGCGACCAGCTCTGTCGGCTGCAGGGTGGCACCGTAGTCGCGCTTGAGCTGGCCGGCGGCGAGGCGCTGGAGCTCTTCATAGACCACGGGCACCATGTCTTCGAGTGCCTGCTCATCGCCGGACCGCCAGCGCTGCAGGAGCAGTGTGATCGCACGTTCGGAGTTCTGGATCAAAACTGGAAGTCCTCGCAGCGCGGGTCGAGGGACAGCGACTGGCACAGTCTGATGAAGGCCGGTCGGTTCCAGCCGCTGTCCATGAGCAGTCGGGCCCAGGGCCGTGCCGCGTCAGATCGTTCGAGCAGCGCCAGGACCGTGGCGTGATTGTGCACGACCAGGTGGTCATCCCCGGCACCGACCATCGCCTCGGTCAGATCGAGCGCTTCGTTCAGGATCTGCTGTTTCTGATCGTCGCGCTCGAGCGCGTCCAGGGCGCGGGCCTGACTGATCAGGATCACCGCCAGCAGATTGGCATGGCGGGGCTGTTCTGGATCCCAGGCAATCAGATCACGAGCCAGAGATTCAGCCGCTTCGGCGCTTGCCAGAGCCTCGAACGGGTCGCCCTCGAGCAACTGCGCCTGGCTCATCAGCCAGAGTGAGTTGGAATAGTTGAGCCGTGCGGATGCATCCTCTGGCTGCGAGGCATAGCGCGCCTGGTCGAGCTCGAGCGGCGCGCGGCAGGCCTCGATCTGACCGCCGAGATGGATCCGCTGCAGCAAGGCCAGACAGCGGGTCCAGGCCAGATCGGCAGCGCGCTGATCGATCAACTCGATGTCCGGCGCCTGGAGCTCGGCCACTTTCAGGGCCTGATTGGCACTGTCGATGGACAGGCCGAAATCGCCTGCGCGCAGGGCGCTGTCGCTGAGCGCGAACCAGGATTGGAGCAGCAGGTCCCAGGCCGTTGTTGCGGCCTCGGCATTCTCAATCGAATCCTGGTTGACCTGACTCAACAGCACTTCGGCTCGCTGCAGGCTCTCGCGCGCTCGGGCCAGCGAGTCCTCGTGACGGCCGGCACTGTTGAGTTGCGAGGCCAGATCGATCAGTCCCTCGATCAGGTGCTGCTGCACGGTCTGGTCCCGTGGGCGCGTCTGATTCAGCGTGATCAGCAGATCCACGGCCTCCTCCATGACCGAAATCGAATCGACCAGGCGACCCTGGTAAAACATGACCTGGGAAGATCGCATCAGGGCCAGTCCCGTGCCGAGGTCATCGGGTGCCTGCCGTTCTTCGGTCTGGCGGCGGGTGACGAAATAGTCGATCGACTTGTCGGCTACGGGCTCGAGCAGGTCGAGCCGGCCGACCGAATCCAGCCCGGCATAGAGTTCCTGCAGCATGAACTGGGCCAGTTCCTCGGCTTCGGCCCGGGCCGCCTCGGCGCGATTGCGTTCATTCTGCAGATCGATCGTATAGCGCAGGCCGCCGAAGGACAGGAGGACGGCCACGGCCAGGCCCGCACCCGCCAGCAGCCGTTGCTTCGGTCGCTTCAGAATGGTTTGAAGTTGATCGCGAAGGGCTCTAGCGCTGGGCCGTGCTCCGGGCTCGGCCGAGAGCAGGCGACGCAGCAGGCGGGTCTCTGCGCGGGGTTGGCCTCGCGGAATCCTGACCTCGGCTCGCCGGGCCTGATCGAGCAGGAAGGGTCCGGTCTGCTGCCTGTCGAAGGGGGCCTCGCCGGTCAGCAGCTCGATCAGAAGCAGCCCGAAGCTCCATATATCGCTGGCCGGTGTGGCCGGCTGGCCAAGGGCCTGTTCCGGCGCGAGATAGCCGGGTGTGCCGGCCACCTGTGTGGCATGCCCTTCGACCGGTCCATCGTCGCCTGAGGGCAGGCTGCGCGCCAGCCCGAAATCCAGCACCTTGATCTGTCCGCTGTCGGTGAGCATCACGTTGTCGGGTTTGAGGTCGCGGTGGGCAATGCCCTGCTCGTGGGCACTGACCAGGGCGTCGGCAATCTGGCGCGCCCAGCTCAGTGCCGTTCGTCGGGCTGGGCGTCCATCTTCGTTCAGGATGTCGCGCAGGGTCCGGCCTCTGATCAACTCCATGACCAGCACGTCGCGGTCATCGTCGGAAAAGAAGTCATGGACCTGGCAGATATTCGGATGCGCAAGAGCCGAGAGCGCGCGCGCTTCGGCGAGAAAGGCTTCGCGTCGCGCCTCCGACCAGCGCCACTGATTGCGAATCAGTTTCACCGCGACGGCGCGCTCGAGCAGTTCGTCCTCGCCGGCGAAGACCTCACCCATGCCGCCCCTGGCCAGCAGCCGGTCGATACGGATGCGCCCGATTCGCGCGCCAATCATCGAGTCGGTCTGCTGCCGCTCCTCGACCGCCATGGCGCTGTCGGCGAGAAATCCATCGCTGATCGAATGCCCCATCAGGCGCAGCAGATCGGCGCGTAGCGCGTCATCGTCGCCGCAGGCTTCATCGATGAAGCGCTCCCGATCGCCGTCCGCTTGTTCGAGCGCGTCGATCATCAGATTTTTCAGGCGCTGGTAGCGGGCGGGATCCATGGACCAATGGTAGCTCAGCCTCGAACTTCGAAAAGAATGATCCCTTTCTCTGCCGTCTTGCACAAGCCTCTCTAAAGAGACCAAAGAATTCAGTCGGGATAAGCTCATGAAACGACCAGTATTCAAACGCTGTGTGGCCCTCGCCATGACGACCGCGCTCCTTTCGGGCGCCGTTCAGGCCGGCGTCCTCATCGTGGACGCCGATCCCGCCAGCCTCGGGGCAATCCCGGACGGGGCCGGCGATGGGCCCGGCAACTACGGGCCACCGCTCGACATTCGCTTTGACGTGGAAAACGTGGAAGGCCGCGTTGGCGGCATCCTTGTCAGTTTCCGTGCCAACCACCCCTGGGTTGGCGATCTGCGAGTGCGCCTGATTGCACCTGATGGGACGCAACACCTGTTGTTCGAGCAGACCGGGGTAGCGACGGATGACGCAGACGGCTTTGAGTCAAATCTGGTCGAGACGTCGCTGTACACCTTTGGTGACTTCGCGACGACGCACTGGTGGGATGCGAGCGATGACGAATCTGGTGACTTCGATATCGGAAGCACAGTGGCGCGCACCACCAAGTCCGGCGATGTGAACGCGCCACCGCTGCCCCTGCCAGACAACACGTTGATCAATCAGGCGTTCTTGGGTACGCCGGTGAGCGGCACGTGGATACTGAGATTTGAGGATGGATTCAGCGATTTTGTTGGCGAGGTCACTGAAGCTGTTCTGACGCTGGGAGCCGATACCGCTGATATCGTCGTGACCAACGCAAACGACGCCGGACCCGGCAGCCTGCGCCAGGCGATGCTCGATGCCGGGGAGGGCCAGACCATCGCCTTTGATCCCGATTTCTTCGCCACGCCCCGCACGATCGATCTGCTGACGGCTTTGCCTGCGGTGCAACACTCGCTCTATATCCAGGGGCCCGGTGCCGATATTCTGCTCATCCGGCGAAGTGTTTCTGTCGTGCTGCCCGACTTTCAGCCTTTTTTCACCACGAGATTCGAGGGTCGATTCGCCCTGTCGGGGATGACCATTAGCGGGGGAGAAAATCTAGCTGGTGGTGGGATTTTTTCTCAAGCCACGTCGTTTCGAGGCAGCGAGTTGGCCATCATTTTCAGTCAAGCGCGGTCGGGCGGAGGTATTGCCATTGCTGATGCGCAGCAGGCCCTGCTTTTGAATTCACTGGTTCATACCAATTCAGGGCTTTCCGGCAGCGCCGACGGCAGCGGGATATTCGTCAGCTGTCTTCTTTTTAATGACTGCTCCTTCATTCTTAGAAATTCAACGATAACGGGGAACTCGCCAGGGCCAACTAACGAAGCCGCGTCGATCGTCCTGAGCACGGGCGGCGGTTTCGCATTCGATGCGACGATTGAAAACAACACCATCGTGTCCGAGTCGATCGGATTGCGCTTGTTCGAGCGCCTGGCCGATCCAGATACGGTGCTTGATGTCACCCTCAACAGCAACATCATTGACGCACCGGAAACGATCGATTTTGACATTCAGGGAGGAGACGTCACCCTCGGCTCGTTCTGCTGCAACGTCTTGACCGATAACTTTTTTAGCGGCGTCGATTCCCAGCAATCGAATACGGACCCTCAGCTCCAGCCCCTGGCCTTCAACGGGGGACCCACAGCGACCCACGCCATTCTGTCGTCAAGCCCCGCGATCGATAACGGTTATAGGCTTGGCCTCGAATTCGATCAGCGCGGTCCTGGCTTTCCCCGATCCTTCAATACGGGCCAGGGAACGATCTCAGAATCCGATGGTACGGACGTCGGGGCCTTCGAGTTCCTCCCTGAGGATGGCATTTTCGGCTCACGTTTCGAACTCGAAACGGACATCATCGAGTTTTCGGACGTCAACTTTACGCCCAACGACGACAGCATCGGGGGCTCGATCCGCTGGGTCGATGGCACGACCTGCGATTGTGATGATCCGCCATTTGACTTCAATCTGTACCAGCTCGACGGTGGGCCCGCGTTCTTCTTCCCCAACAGCCAACAGGACAGAGGCGGTGTGTCCATCGACGGTGGTCAGTCGTATGCACCTCTACTCTCCGGAGCGGCCGTGGGCCCGGGCGCTGAGTTCATTGTCACGACCGGTTCCACGGCCGCCACGGCCTGGGACACAGTATCGGGTCAGGACGCCTATCTCGGTTTCCGCTTCGAAGACAACGGCGTGACGAAGTACGG
>CAYTQT010000099.1:0-7298 GCA_964439915.1 uncultured Wenzhouxiangella sp.
GGGCGGCCTGCGTTTCCGAAGACTGCTGCTTGTCTTTCAATAACTGTTCGATGGCTGCGTTCAGCGCCGGATCGAGATCGGCTCGAGCGCGAAGTGATGGAAAGTCCATGGGGACAGGCTCGGCGAAACACTCCAGCCATCGCAGCGCCAGCAGCGGCCGCAGCGCATAGAAGTATTTCTTGTGAAGAATTCTGGGACGGCGCAGATATTGATCCACGGTCCGGCGAGCCATGTTGAGGTAGTGATGTCGGAGGTTCACCTTGGAGTAACAGCGCGTTGCGAGCTTGCGCAGCGAGCCGACTTTCGCTCGATCCTCTCGATAAACGATCGGTGAGTTCAGCCATTCGATCAACGGCGGATTGGATTTTCGCAGCAGTTGAAGCGCTTTTCGGATATCCCAGCCGGACAGGTCGATGTGGTCGGTGATGGGTTGCTCGATCACATCGCGTTTTCGTTCAAGGTCGATCGAGACGTACCAGTTGGCCGGTCGGAGATAAATGAAACGCACATCGTAGTCGCTATCCTTTGAAGCGAAGCCCCAGGCCCGACTGCCCGACTCGACAGCCAGCAGGATTTCGACGGATTCCGTCTGCTCTACGGCGACCAGGCGACGACGTATCTCTTCCTTGATGCCTTTTTCAATCATGCTTTGCTTCTCCCAGCCACCGAAAGGGGAATCAGGACGAGCCTCATCCGCACACTCCCAGCCACGATACCGAAGCATACCGGTCGGCGGAATCACGTACTACCGGGGTACGATCGATGACGAAAGTTGATCGACAGCAATATTGCCGGCGTGATCGTTCCCTGCGATGCACCAGGCGCACCGAACGACGCCAGAAATCAGGTGCTCTGGCGCTTGAGCCGCAAACTGCCTTATCGAGTTCGAGTCGTCGATGACCAGAATCGGCGCGCCTGAGAAGGCTGGTGATTCAGCGATTTAGCCGTTCAAACTCAAATTTCTCTTGACCTGAGCAATTCGGATGGCCCAAGATATTGGGTACACGGAGCGGACTAGGCACAAGATCTAGCGCTTTCCAGGGAATCCGGTGACGATTCTGTGAGTCGAAGTCCGGAGCTGTACCCGCAACTGTAGGCGGCGAGTGTTGAGAGCGATTCCGCGGGCCACTGAGCGATGCATCTGCTTGGGAAGGCCAGCTCCAACACGCACAGGCGACTCAAACCAGCTTTGAGCAGCCTCGGAGCCGCGAGCCAGGACACCTGCCGTGGGTAGTGATTGACAAAACAAACCCGGGCGGGAGTTCCCGGGAGATTGTTGTCCAGCGCCCTGGCGTGCGCTGCGCCTGACTGTCTCCCCAAGAAATCCCCGTCCTCGAGACGGCCGGCCGGACCGGCCCAACCACAGGATTCGAGGAGATCAGAGATGGACCCACTGGCAACACAGACGCTGCCTGAACTCGACCCGGCCAGGGTGCCGGTTGATCGCAAGGTCGCCGTTCCGGCACCCCTGGGGCCGCGCCCCAGTGCAGATGACCTGACCCTGGACCGCTCGCGCGATGCCCTGCTCACCGCCTTCGGCACCCAGACTCTGAAGGACCGCTACCTGCTGCCCGGCGAGGGTCCTCAGGACATGTTTGCCCGCGTGTCCTGCGCGTTTGCCGACGACCTGGAACATGCCCAGCGGCTGTATGATGCGATGTCGCAGCTGTGGTTCATGCCGGCCACACCGATCCTGTCCAACGGCGGCACCACCCGCGGCCTGCCCATTTCCTGCTTTCTCAATTCCGTCCCGGATTCGCTGACCGGAATTGTCGACACCTGGAACGAGAACGTCTGGCTGGCCTCCAACGGCGGCGGCATCGGCACCTACTGGGGCCAGGTCCGCTCGATCGGTGAGCCGGTCAAGGGCACGGGCCAGACCTCGGGCATCATGCCCTTTGTCCACGTCATGGACGGGTTGACCCTGGCCATTTCCCAGGGCTCCCTTCGCCGCGGATCGGCGGCAGTTTATCTGGATGTCCACCACCCGGAGATCGAGGAATTCCTGGAAATCCGCAAGGCCTCCGGGGACTTCAACCGCAAGGCCCTGAACCTGCACCACGGCATCAATATCACCGATGAGTTCATGCAGGCGGTGACCGAGGGCACGGACTTTGCCCTCAGAAGTCCGAAGACCGGCGAGGCGATCCGACGCGTCGACGCCCGCTCCCTGTGGCAGAAGATTCTCGAGACCCGGCTGCAGACCGGCGAGCCCTACCTGCTGTTCATCGACACCGTCAATCGCGAGATGTCAGCGCACCAGAAAGCGCTCGGTCTGAGGGTGTCCACATCGAATCTGTGCTCGGAGATCACCCTGCCGACCGGACTCGATCACGAGGGTCGCGAGCGCACGGCGGTGTGTTGTCTCTCCTCGCTGAACATCGAAAAATGGCATGAGTGGAGCGAGGAGCCCGACTTCATCGAAGATCTGGCCCGCTTCCTCGACAACGTGCTGACCTATTTTATTGAGTCGGCTCCCGAGGGCATGTCGCGCGCGGCCTACTCGGCCCTGAACGAGCGGTCCATCGGGCTCGGCGTCATGGGCTACCACAGCTTCCTGCAGGCCCAGGGCATCCCGCTGGAATCGGCACCCTCCAAGTCCTGGAACCTGCGCATCTTCAAGCACGTGCGTGGTCAGATGGACCAGGCCTCGAAGGCCCTGGCCGAGGAGCGCGGACCCTGCCCGGACGCGCTTCGCGCCGGCGCGAAGGAACGCTTCAGCCACAAGCTGGCGATCGCGCCGACGGCCTCGATCTCGATCATCTGCGGGGGGACAAGCGCCTGCATCGAACCGATCCCGGCCAACATCTACACCCACAAGACCCTGTCGGGGTCCTTCACCGTGCGCAATCGCCACCTGCAGGCCCTGCTCGCCGAGCGCGGTGAGGATTCGCCGGCCACCTGGGCCTCGATCCTCGAGCACGAGGGCTCGGTCCAGCACCTGGACTGCCTGACAGACGACGAGAAGGCGATCTACCGCACCGCCTTCGAGATCGACCAGCGCTGGGTGATCGAACTGGCCGCCGACCGCGCGCCGATGATCTGTCAGAGCCAGAGCCTGAACCTGTTCCTGCCCGGCGACATCGACAAGTGGGATCTGCACATGCTGCACTACAGCGCCTGGAAGCGCGGCATCAAGAGCCTCTATTACTGCCGCTCGAAGTCCCTGTCGCGGGCCGGCTTCGCCGGCAAGCTGGATGCGGCCGATGCAGTCAAGGCCGACGGCAACGCCACCGACTACGAGGAGTGTCTGGCATGTCAGTAGCATCAACCACAATCGACCTGAATTCCAACCCACGCGAACTGATCGGCACCGGCCAGGTCGGCCTGCTGACCTCGTCGGGCACTTATGACGTTGAGCGCTACGGCTGGGCCTACGAATTCTGGAAACGCCAGCAGCAGACCCACTGGATGGGTGAGGAAGTGCCGCTCGGCGACGACATCAAGGACTGGGGCGGCGATCGACTGACTCGGGCCGAACGCGCGCTGCTGACCCAGATCTTCCGCTTCTTCACCCAGTCGGACGTGGAAGTCAGCGACAACTACCTCAAGCGCTACATCCCGATCTTCCAGCCGCTGGAAGTGCAGATGATGATGGCCGCGTTCACCAATATGGAAACGGTCCATATCGACGCCTATGCGCTGCTGCTCAAGACCTTGGGCATGCCGCAGACCGAGTTCGAGGCCTTCCGGGATTATTCGGAGATGAAGGCCAAGGCCGACTACATGCAGACCTTCGGCGTCGAGACCATCACCGACGTCTCGCGTACCCTGGCCATGTTCGGTGCCTTCACCGAAGGCATGAGCCTGTTCGCCAGCTTCGCCATGCTGCTCAACTTCCCGCGCTTCAACAAGATGAAGGGCATGGGCCAGATCGTCAGCTGGTCGGTGCGCGACGAGTCACTGCACTGTGAGGGCGTGATCCGCCTGTTCCACGAGTGGAACCGCGAAACCGGGGCGATGACGCCGGCCGTGCGCGATGACATCATCGATGTGGCCAGGACCATGGTCGAGCTGGAAGAGAACTTCGTCGACCTGGCCTTCAGCCTGGGCGAGATCGAGGGCATGGGCCCGGACGACATCAAGGCCTATATCCGCTACATCGCCGACTGGCGTCTGGCCCAGCTCAAGCTGCCGACGGTGTTCGGCTGCTTCGAAGCCCGCGACGGCGGCTACGAGGCCCGGGTCGAGCACCCGCTGCCCTGGCTGCAGGAAATCCTCAATGGTGTGGAATTCGCCAACTTCTTCGAGCAGCGTGCCACCGAGTATTCCAAGGCCGCCACCCGCGGTCGCTGGGATGGCACCGACGGTGTCTGGGCGCGCTTCGAGGCCAGCCAGCAGCCCCTGGGCCGGCAATAGAAACAACAAAGCCGGCTCACCATCGAGCCGGCTTTAGCTTCCGCTTCACACCCATCAGGTCATGCTGACGCCATGATGTCTTGTCGTCGGCGGTCCCGTGATCAATTCTGCTTTTGTGACTTCAACCCCCGCAGTTCTGCTGATGCTGGCCGCCGAAGCAGGCCCGCAGGCGCAGGCTTCGGACTCAGCCATGAGTGATCAGCGGCTGTTGATCGACGACTTCGAATCCGGCGACGGCGTCTCGAAGCTCGGAACGGCCTGGCAGGGGTTCACCGACCGGGTCATGGGCGGGCGCTCGGACATGCAGGCCGGCTATCGCGGCAGCGAAGACGGCGCGTCTTTGTTTCTGCGCGGTGAAGTCCGCCTGGACAACAACGGGGGCTTCATCCAGCTTCGCCTGCCCCTGGCTCGAAACGGCAGCTTCGATGCCAGCGACTGGAGCGCCATCCGCTTGACCGTACGCGCCAGCCCCGGACCGTACTACATTCACCTGCGTACCCGCGATACCCGCCGGCCCTGGGCCTACTACCGTGCACCGATTCCGGCCACCGGTGCCTGGCAGACCATTGATATTCCGTTCACCGAATTCCGGCCCGAGAGCCTGCGTGAGGAACTGGACCTCAGCACCCTTCAGTCCCTGGGTCTGGTGGCTTATGGCGAGCGTTTCGATGCCGAGCTGGAGGTCGAGCGAATCGAGTTCGTTCAGCTTGATTAGATGCGAATAAAAATGATTTGCATTTAGAAATCACTGGGATTATCCTGAAGTTCACTTGGAACTCGGGATCATCATGCAGGCTGGCGATCCACGCTTGACTGACCAGCTCGACGCTGTACCGCGCGACCCGCGCGCCAGGCGCGCGCTCCAGCGGATTTCAACTTCTCGCTCACTGACAAGGCGCTGGTTCGGCAGCCAGCGCCAGCTTTCAACAGAGCAGTTGACCCGATTGTACTGGCTGATTCGCTGGATCGGGCCCCGGCTGATCCAGCTCGAGGGTCTTCCCGACCCGAAGGTCAGCCTGATGCTTGCCGCCGCCGCAGCCGACGGCGGCTGCCGGAGGATTCGCTGCCCGCTCCTGATGAACGCACCCGGCGCCGATGCCGATGCCGTCTGGCGGGTGCTGCAGGATGCCGGCCTCGACTGGCTCCTCAGCGGTGCCTCGGCGCAGTCGAGCATGCAGAGTCTGCTGGTGCTTGCGGCACCCCCCGGCGAACAGCTGCAGCGCCTGAAATCACTGTTTTTCGAGCCAGTGTGCCGCCAGGGCGTTCTGGGTGTGTTCGATGGATCGGCAGCCCGGGCGGGGCAACTCGCCGAACTTGAAACGCAGCTCGATCGTCTGGGGCTGCATCAAGTGCTGCCATCGACCCCTGGAAATCCATTCTGGCTGGCGGTCGACATGCCGGCAAGAACCACTTCGATCAAACCTGAGCCCTGATGACGCATGTGCCAACCCCGCTTCTTCTCGCCCTTTCTGCTGTACTCGCTGCGCCTGGCCGCGCGCTCCGAGCCCGCCGAACTCAGCGCCTGGTTGAGCGCTTTTGATCTGCAGGAAATCGAAGCACCCTGCACTGACCTGATCGCGGCCCTCAGGAAGCACGATGCCTCTGCGATGTCGCTGCTGCCGACCGATCCACCCAGCGCCCTGGAAAAGGCCATCGCCTCGTCGATGTGCTCCTGCGCCGTGGATCCGGAAAACGCTCTGACCGAACTCGAGGCGACCTTCGACCCGGAGACCCGCAGCCGAGTCACGCTCTGCCTCGAGGCCATTGGCCTGACCTTGAACACGCACGCAGCCCGAATTCAACGCGCCTGGGCGACCGCAATCCATCAGCCCCGCATCGGGACCCGGTCGACTGCGGTCTGCTGACCGACTCTCACGACCAGAATACTGCAACCACGGCCGCGATCAAAAGCGCTGCCAGCACAAAGAAGACCACCACTTTCCACCAGGCAAACTCCGGTGTCGGGTCCCGGCCCAATTGGCCATAGAGGTGTTCGCGCAACAGATCGGTATTGCGACTGTTGGCCTTGTAGAAGGCATCGAAGACATCGCCGACCACCGGCAGCAGGCCGCCGAAGAAATCAACGGCCAGATGACCGAGCATCCGCATGATCAGGCCCTTGCCCGCGCCGATCCTGCGGGCTTCATTGACCACCCATAGCGACATCAGCAGGTCGACGAGATCGCCGATGCCGGGAATCAGCGCAATCAGCGGACCGAAACCGACGCGAAACCGGGTCAGGGGGATGCGGAAGTTGCTGTCGGTCCAGTAGCTGAACCGTTCGAGCCGCTTCAGCGCCTGCTCGTGTTGATCTCGGAGTGCCTCATCCATGCCAGAATCCATGACAGTTCGGTGCAAGGACAAGAGCATGCCATGACTGGCGGGATACCGACAGCGCGCCCGAGATCGGATGCGAGTTACGGGCAGGCCCTGTGCTTTCCGCTGCGGCCCTGGCTGTGGCCGCTGATCGCTGCGGCCTCGGCCATCGCCGGGCTTGTGTCATTGCTATTGCCCTATCTGACACCGATTCTGGCCGGTCTGCTCGCCCTGTGCACCATGGTTTCGCTCTGGATCCTGGCCCTGCGCGTGGCCAGCCGAATTCTTCTGGCCACCGCCGATGGCGCCGGCCTCGAACGCGAGTACCGGGACTTCGATCTGGGGGAGTTTCAGGCCCTGCGCCAGATCGCCCTGTGGTGCTTCATGGCGCTGATCCTCGCCGCCCTGCACGAATCGCTGGGACCGGTCGCCGTCGCGATCGGACTCCTCGGCCTGTCTCTGCTGATGCCCGCGATGACGGTACTGGTCGCCTCCAGCAACAGCCTGGGTGCGCTGGTGGATCCCCGACGATGGCGAGAACTGCGTCGTCTCATCGCGCCCCCCGAATACCGCCAGCTCAGCGGACTCTTTGTGGCCCTCGGCCTGATCTATCTGCTGCTGGA
>CAYTQT010000100.1:0-7217 GCA_964439915.1 uncultured Wenzhouxiangella sp.
CGAACTCAGGGCCCAGGCCTTCTTGGTCGCCGCCGAGCCGGACAGTCTCGGGGCGATTCCGGACGGAGCGGGCGAAGGGCCTGGAAACTATGGCTCCGCCCTGGACGTGCGCTTCGAGGTGGATGGCACCCAGGGAAACGTAGGCAGCATCGGCGTGGAATTCAGCGCCAATCATGAAATAGTTGCCGATGTGCGAGTCAGGCTGATTGCGCCCGATGGCACGGAACACCTGCTGTTCGCGCAGACCGGCGTTACGACGAACGATCCAGAGGGGCACAACTCTAACCTTGTCGATTCGTCGGTCTACTCTTTTTCTGATGCGGCCAGCGATCACTGGTGGACCGCCGCCGATTTCCCGTCCAGCTTCGACATTCCGTCGACGGCCGCGCGCACTATCCCATCCGGTGACATCAATGCGCCCCCCGGCCTGCCCGACTTCACTTCGATGGATCAAGCGTTCCTGGGGACGCCGATGGATGGGACCTGGATCCTGCGCTTCGACGATGGTTTTGTGGAATTCACGGGTGAGGTCACGGCAGCGTCTCTGTTGTTCGAATTCGACACGCCCGATATCGTCGTGACCAACGCAAACGACGCCGGTCCCGGTAGCCTGCGCCAGGCCATGGTCGATGCCGGGGAAGGCGAGACCATTGCCTTTGATCCAGGCTTTTTCTCCACGGCGCGAACAATCGAACTTCTATCGCCTCTGCCTGTGGTCGACACCTCCTTGTTCATCGATGGCCCAGGTGCAGACCTTTTGACCGTGCAAAGAAATAGCGAGTCCGCCACAGTCGCGGTCTTTCTGACGAGTCAGTTTGAAGGCAGGTTCGCGATTTCAGGTATGAGAATCACCGGCGGCGTGTCCGCATCCGGTGGCGCCGTATCGATCGCAGCCTCATCGTTTCGTGGCAGCGAACTTGATCTTGACGACAACGTAGCGTTTCTAGGCGGAGGGCTTGCGTTTATCGACGGCAAAAACGGGATGCTGCTGAATTCGCTGGTGAGAGATAATTCGGCGTCCAGTGAAGGCAGCGGTATCTACCTGGAATGCAGTTCGGATGATGACTGTACATTCGATATTCGCAACACCACAATCTCCGGTAACGAAACAAACGCCGAGAACGAGCCCGCCAGTATCGGACTGGCCGTCGCCGATGGTGCGGAGATGTTCGTGGATTTCTTCAACAACACCCTAATCGGGGAGGGCACGGGCGTTCGGATGATCGAGGAGGAATCCACGCCCAGTCTGCTGGTTCTCGAGGTCGGCAGCTCGATCTTCTCGGTGCCGAGTGAAAACATCGATTTCGGCAATTTCATCGGTGCCTCCATTGTGTTGAATCGGGGGTTCAACTTGTCGAGGCTGGCCGATTCTTTCTTCGCGTCTACCGGCGGCCAGGATGACGTGGATCCGCAATTCTCTGCCCTGGCCGATAACGGCGGTCCGACCCTGACGCACGCCCTGGAGGTCACCAGCCCGGCCATCGACAATGGCCAGGCCTTTGGCCAGGAATTCGATCAGCGCGGCCGCGGCTTTCCCCGAACCTTCGACACGGGCGACGGAACGATCGAGGGGGCCGATGGTACGGACGTCGGCGCCTTCGAGTTCCTCCCAGAGGATGACATTTTCAGCTCACGTTTCGAACTCGCGACGGGCATCATCGAGTTTCCGGACGTCAACTTCACGGTGAACGAAGACGGCACCGGCGGCTCGATTCGCTGGATCGACGGCACGACCTGTGACTGCGACGACCCGCCCTTTGATTTCAATATCTGGCGCAACTCGGGTGAACTGGCCTTTTTCTGGCCTCGCTCAACGGTCGAGGGAGGTGTGACGATCGATGGTGGCAGCACCTATGCCATTCTGCTGCCCGGCTCGACCGTGGGTCCCGACGCTGAATTCACGACCTCGCTCAGCGCCGCCGCGGCCAGCGCCTGGAGTACCGTTTCCGGTCAGGATGCCTATCTGGGCTTCCGCTTCGAAGACAACGGCGTGACGAAGTACGGCTATGCCCGAATCGAAACAGGGCCGAACGGGAGCCCGGCCACGATCGTCAGCTACGCCTATGAGAACAGCGGCGGGCCGATCACTATTCCGTGATCAGGTGCAGGAAAAGAGAGGGCTAGCGCTATTTAGGGCTCAGGGCTCAGGGCGATAGGCCACAACGGCCGCCGGCGGTTTGATCAGGCGGATTGTGCTCGGGGCTGCTTCGCGCCGGGTGGCTGGCAGAGTCCGTGGACGGACAGGGCGAACAGCAGCACCATGGCGGTGGCGAAGAAGGGGAAACGAATCGGCTCGATCCAGTAGGCAGAAAACAGGCCGGTGAACGTCGCGCCGTCGATGAGGATCGACAGGAGATATGCCGTCGGGATGGCATAGCGAACCGCCAGGCCGGGCTGGGAGATGCGGAGGAGTCGGTTCAACAGGTACACCAGCCAGCCGCCGAGCAGCGCCAGGCTGATGAGGTACAGGGTCGAGCTGCCGCCGATCAGACGCGGGTCGTAGAGCGAGATATTGAACAGATAGATGAACCAGATGATGAAGATCGTTTCCGTTGCGCTGACGCGCGCGGGGTGCTGCGGTGATCGATTGCCCTTGGCATCCGGGATCTCGAGGCCCAGTCGACCCCGGACCCAGAGCATCATCCGGCATCGCGTGTCCTTGTTGACCGCAACCAGAAGGGTCAAGGGGATGAACAGGCAGACCGAGGCCTGAATCAGCATAAAGGAGCCGGGCAGGGCTGGTGCGCCATCAACCATCAGGTGATCGATGTCCAGCCAGACGGTGAAGTTTCTCCAGGTCCACTCGAAAAAGCCCATCCAGAGGAGTGCGCCGCCGGCGTAGCCGAGCACGCTTGCGGCCGGATCGGAGGCGCTGAGCCCGCGCCAGATCAGGATCATTCCCAGGCAGGCAAGGGACAGCGATACGAGGCTGTCCAGTGCCGAGGGTGAGTCCACCCAGGCGTGTTGCAGGGCGAGGATGGTATTCGACAGGGCAATGCCGGACAGGACGAGGCCGAGGGCCAGCGCGCCTGATCGAACGCGTTGCCAGCGCGCCGCCAGCAGGGAGGCCCCTGCCGAGGACTGGCGGGCTCGATCATTGCTGAATGTCGAAGATGCCATCGTTTGGTTCCCTGTCGGTTGATGCTCCCGTGAGCGTTCCTGGGGGTCTATTGACCGAAGTAGTAGGCCGCGCGTATGCCGAAGGTCCGCGGCTGCGGCAGATAGAACTGCGCGCTGTCGGGCAGGACGAAGGTCGCACCCTCGATCGAGAAGTTGCGCAGGTCACCGCCGGTGTTAAAGCCGTCCCTGATCGTGTCATCGTCGAACAGGTTATCAATATAGGCAATGACCTGCCAGTCGCCGCCGTTCAGTCCCACGCGCAGGTCAGTCTGCCAGTAGCTGTCGAACTTGAGCAGATTGTTTGGATTGGAGAAGCGTTCGTCGCGGAAATTGGTCTGCACATCGACGAACCAATTGAAATCGTTGATGATCTCCGAGGTGTATCGGGCGATTCCGATAAACGAGTTCTGCGGAGCGCGCTCGACATCGTTACCCGAGAAGTCCACCTCGCAAGTGGACTGGCCGGCCGGTGTGGTCACCAGATTGCAGCCGCCGGTATAGGCGATGACGCCGGGGCTGCTGGTCAACTGAGTGAAATCGGTGTATTCCGATTCCAGGTAGGTGTAGGACGCAAACAGGCGCAGGGCATCGGTGACCTGCAGGGTGACATCGAGCTCGGCGCCGTAGATTTCGGCATTGGCGTTTCTGATGCGTGACTGCAGGAAGCCGTTTTCATCGACGATCTGGCTGGTGACCTGCTTGTCGGTGAAATCCTGGAAGAACAGGGCGGTATTGACCCGCATGCGCTGTTCGAGAAAATCCAGTTTCGAGCCCAGCTCATAGACGATTACCTGCTCCTGCTCAAAGCGAAGCTGCTCCGGGAAGAAGGTGCCGCCGCCGCCGTTGACCGAGCCGATGCCTGCCGGCTTGATGCCCTGTGCGATGGAGAAATAACCCATCGCCCGGTCACTCGGCGTATAGCGAATGCTGGCCTTCGGGGTGAAATAGCTGTCGCTCTGGCTGGCGGTGGTCAGGCCGGCGGGTGCGGGAAAACTCGCGCCACCGAGAAACGGAAGCGGTGAGACGATGGAGTTGTCGAGATCCGGTCCACCGGCCTCGAGATCCTCGTCGACGTAACGCCCTTCAACCGATGCATTCCATTGATCGTTGATCTGCCAGGACAAGATCCCGTAGGCCGACCAGTGCTCGATATCTCGGGTCCACAGATCCGAATTGCGGGGCAGCGAAGTACCGACCGCGGCGACGATAGGTCCGCAGGGTGGTGCGCCCTCGGCTGGCACGAAGGGTGGCGCATAGGTCAGGCAGGTCACCCCGCCGTTAAGCACATCCCGATGCTCTTCCCAGTATTCGGCACCGACTGTCCAGCTGATCGGGCCATCGTTGCCGGATTGCAGACGGAAATCCTGGCTCAACAGTTCTGTGTCATTGTCGATCCAGATCTCGCCGTAGGCCGGCAGACTGCCGGCATCGCCGTAGTTGTTGAAGTCCTGAAACTGCAGGCTGTCGGCAGAGGCAATGTGGGTCAGTGAAATGAACCTGGCCGGTGACAGGCCCGACGCCCCGCTGAATTCACGGGTGACATTCAGGGTGGCGCGCAGTACTTCCTTGTCGCTGCCCGGATAATCCTCGCCCGGCGTGCGGGGGTTGCTGCTGTTGCCGATCTGCGACTCATCCCAGGACGGTGGTGTGCCCCGGACACCCCGGATACTGGTCACACCCGGGTTGATCACGGCGCCAAGGGCGCTGGTCGGCATGGTAAAGGAGGCATTGGGCTCGGGGTGGATCTGCGGCTGAATGCCGAATTCCGCATCTTCATAGGTCATCCGAGCCTGGACGATCCAATCCTCACCCGGCGTCCAGCGCACGGTGCCGGCGAGACTGTTGCCGCTGCGGCCGCCCAGATCGCTTCCGGTGATGGGGCTTTCATAGAATCCGTCATGATTCCAGTTGGCAACGCTCAGGCTGGCACTGAGTCGATTCTGGATGATCGGGCCAGAAATGCGACCCAGGAGCCGGCGCTGACCGTACTGTCCAAGGTCGGTTTCCAGGGCTGCGGAAAACCGTTCGCCGGGATCGCGGGTGGTGTAGCTGATGGCCCCGGCAAAGGCAGATCGTCCGTAGAGGGCATTCTGCGGACCCTTGATGATCTCGACACGCTCGATGTCGAAAAGCATGGGGTCGATCAACAGCGATCCGCCGGAAGTGATCATCGCCTCTGTCGTGATATCCACGCCGTCGACCAGGATCGCCATGCTGGGGCGGCCGCGGGTCGGTGTGATTCCGCGGACCGTGAGCTTCAGGTCCTGGGGGACCGACCCCTGTTCGAGAAAGATGCTGGAACTCTGTCGAGTGATGTCTTCCAGGTCATAGACCCCGCGCTCGAACAGGACCTGCGAATCCAGTACGTCGAGAGCGATGGGAACACTCTGTGATCGCTCACTTCGCTTCCGCGCATAGACCGCCACATCCTGGAGCACGGCGGATCGTTCAGGCGGTCTAGCTGCGACTGCGGCCTCTTCCTCAGCCGCCAGTGCTTCGGAAGATTCGGCGCTGGCAGCAAACGTGAGCGGGATGAACAGCCATAAAAATGTTAGCCCGAATAAAATAATAAAATTTGAGCGATTGAGGGCATTGTTTGTAGAACATGTTCTGGTTCTAGGCATCAGGCCACCTGCTTGTTTGCTTGTTATGAGATCGAGAAGCAGCTAAGGAATTGATTATCAATGGGGATTGTTTGGCTCGTGGAGCCAGAGAGAAATAACGGTTCTAAGAAAAAAATACATGAGCCCTGACAGGATCCATGGAAAAGTCCGCGGCAAGTATAAGCACCGAGATCGGTTCGTTACAACCATTGCCGCGCTGCCGATTCGAATCTCGCGCTTCAATACCGCTTTCGATTCAGCCTAGGGAAGATTTATAAGAAAAGGTGAATATTTCTGAATTGCAAAGCGCAAGGCGCCCCATCAGCGATACGCCTCGGCTTGTAGCGTGAACAGCTGCGCATAGCGACCGGCAAGCGCCATCAGCTCGTCGTGGGTGCCGAGTTCGATGATCCGTCCGTCGTCCATGACGGCGATGCGGTCGGCCCGGCGCACGGTCGAGAAGCGGTGCGAGATCAGGATCAGGATCTGCTCTCGTGCGGTCGCCTGCAGATGTTCGAAGACTTCGGCTTCGGCCTTTGCGTCCATGGCCGATGTCGGCTCGTCCAGGATCAGGATGTCGGCGCGTTTGCGCATGAAGGCACGCGCCAGGGCGATCTTCTGCCACTGGCCACCCGAGAGCTCACGGCCGTCCTTGAACCAGCGGCCGAGCTGGGTTTCGTAGCCCGAGGGCAGCTCGCGGATGAAGGCATCGGCCAGGCCCTTGTCAGCGGCCTCTTTCCACTGCGCCGGATCGTCGAACCCGCGGATGTCGCCTGCGCCGATGTTGTGCCCGACCAGCCACTGGTAGCGGGCAAAGTCCTGGAAAATCAGCCCTATGCGGTCCTGCAGGGCGCGCGAGTCCCAGTCCTTCAGCGAAGTGCCGTCATACCGGATATCGCCCTGATCGATTTCGTAGAGCCCGGCGATCAGCTTGGTCAGCGTGGTCTTGCCCGAACCGTTCTCACCGACCAGCGCCAGGCTGGTGCCAGGCGTCAGCTCCAGATTGATGTCGATGAGCGCCGGGCGGACCGTGCCGGGATAGGTAAAGCTCAGGTTCCGGATACTCATGCCGGTTCCCGGCTGCTCGCCAACGCTTGCATCACCGCGTCGCGGCGAGGTCGGCATTTCGAGAAACTCGTACAGGCTCGACAGGTAGAGATGGTCTTCGTACATGCCGTTGATCGAGGTCAGACTGGCGCTGACCGCCGACTGACCCTGCTTGAAGACCATCATGTACATGGTCATCTCGCCCAGGGAAAGCTGGCCGGCGACGGTGGCCAGCACGACCCAGGCAAAGGCGCCGTAGAGGGCCGCCGTACCCAGCAACCCCAGGCCGAAGGCCCACCATCCGCGGCGGATGGTCAGCGCCCGGTCCTCCTTGAACAGCTTGCCGAAGATGGCGCGATAGCGGTCGAGCAGAGTCGGGGCCAGATCGTAGAGTTTGACCTCCTTGGTGTAGTCCTCGCGGGCCAGTACCGATTCCAGGTACATCAT
>CAYTQT010000101.1:0-7131 GCA_964439915.1 uncultured Wenzhouxiangella sp.
CAAGGCTCAAGGCTCAAGGCTCAAGGCTCAAGGCTCAAGGCTCAAGGCTCAAGGCGAGACGACAAGGGTTCAGGCCGAAGGTTTCAGATTTCAGGAGAAAGCGAAAGCTGCCACTATCCTGCGTAAACCGTAAACCGTAAACCGTAAACCGGAACCCGATCCTTTCCCCTCCAAATCATGACTTCCCACACAGGCCAGCTTGACGCCGGTCTGTCAAACTTCGCGCGTTTTGAAACTCATTTTCAGGATGACCGAGCATGAAGCGATTGATCCGGGCGGGCCTGGCGGCCGGCGTTGTGGCTTGCGGTGCAGCAATGGCTGAATCCCCTGGCACCTCAGAAGACCCGTTCCTGTGGCTCGAGGAGATCGAGTCCGAAGCGGCCCTGGATTGGGCCCGTGGACAGAACGAGCGATCCGAGGCTCGGCTGAAATCGCACCCGTTGTTTCAGGGCCTGCTGGATCGCAATCTGGAGACCCTGACCTCGGAAGACCGGATTGCCTACCCCTCGCTGATGGGCGGTGAGATCTACAATTTCTGGCGTGATGCCACCCATGTGCGTGGGATCTGGCGCAAGACCTCGGTCGAGGGCTACCGCGATCAAGACCCTGATTGGGACGTCCTGCTGGATCTTGACGACCTGGCCGAATCCGAAGACGAAAACTGGGTCTGGGCGGGCTCGTCCTGTCTGTATCCGAGCTATGAGCGCTGCCTGATCGGCCTGTCGCGTGGGGGTGCGGATGCCGCTGTTCGACGCGAATTCGACATGGCAAGCCGAGAGTTCGTCGAAGATGGATTCGCCCTGCCTGAATCGAAGAGCTACCTGAGCTTTCGCGATCGCGACAGCGTGTTCTACGGTCCCGCTTTCGAGGCCGAGCAGATGACGACCTCCGAGTATCCACGGCAGGTCTACATCTGGGAGCGCGGCACGAACCGCTCCGATGCCGAGCTGGTCTTCGAGGGCGAGACCAGCGACGTGCTGGTCACCGGTCTGCGCCTGTGGGACGGCGACACGCCCTACGATATGGTGCTGCGTTTGCCGACCTTCTTCACCCGTGAATATCATCTGCTGGTCGACGGTCAGACGCAGAAGATCGACGTTCCCGACGACGCCCAGCTGTCGGGCATCGTCGACGGCCAGCTTCTGATCGAGCTCAAGTCGGACTGGCAGCGGGCCGAACGAACCTGGCGCCAGGGCGCGCTGATTGCGACCTCCATCGATGCAATGATGGCCGGCCAGGCCGAGTTCGAGCTGCTGTTCCAGCCCAACGAGCGCCAGGCCGTCGGCAGCGTGACTTCAACCGACAACGCCGTTCTGGTTCAGCTCCTCGACAATGTCAACGGTCAGATGCTGCGCTTTACCCACGATGCGGACGGCTGGGACCGGAAGGCTCTGAGCGTGCCGGCCATGGGGACCCTGAGCGTGGTCACGGCAGACGATCGTTCGGACCGTTTCTACTACAACTACACCGGCTTTCTGACGCCCTCGCGCCTGTACGAAGCCGATGCCATGGCTGACAGCCACGAAGCAATTCGGTCCGAACCGGTCTGGTTCGACACCGATGGCATGGAAGTGGCGCAGTATCAGGCCACCTCGGCCGACGGCGAGAGGATTCCCTATTTCGTGGTCACGCCGCCAGGCTTCGAGGCCGATGGCAGCAACCCGACCCTGCTGTCGGCCTATGGCGGTTTCGAGGTCGCCCGGACGCCGTTCTATTCCAGCACCATCGGCAACAGCTGGCTGACCCGGGGCGGCGTGTTCGTGCTGGCCAATATCCGCGGCGGCGGTGAGTTCGGGCCGCGCTGGCATCAGGCAGCGCTGAAAGAGAACCGCCAGCGCGCCTTCGATGATCTGATCGCCGTGGCCGAGGACCTGATCGAGCGCGATATCACCTCACCCGAGCACCTCGGCATCCAGGGCGGCAGCAACGGCGGTCTCCTGGTCGGCGCGGTCATGGTCCAGCGCCCGGACCTGTTCAACGCCGTGGTCTGCCAGGTCCCGCTCCTCGACATGCAGCGCTACCACAAGCTGCTGGCCGGCGCGAGCTGGATGGCCGAATACGGCAACCCGGATATTGCCGAGGAGTGGGCCTGGATCTCGCAGTACTCCCCCTATCAGAACGTCTCGGCCGAGGCTGACTATCCAGTCGCCTTCGTGACCACCTCGACCCGTGATGATCGGGTCCATCCGGGACACGCCCGCAAGATGGTCGCGCGGATGCTCGAGCAGGGCCATGAGGTGCTGTACTACGAGAATATCGAAGGCGGCCACGGCGGGGCGGCGAACCTGAATCAGGCGGCCTATCTGCAGGCCCTGATCTATGCCTATCTGCACGAGCGCCTGGCGGGTGAGGAGGCTGGGCCCTGAGCTCGCGGGCTGCTGTTGTTGTGGTCTTCACGGCCGGGGAACCAATATCGGACGCGATAGTCGAAGTGTGCAGTGAGGCAGTTCGAGGTCAGCGTCGGGGTGTTCCCGGTGGGGCTCGGCTGTTATAGTACCGTGTTGAATTTCAGAGGAGCAATGCATGAGCAATCAGCTGGTTCCTAGCCATTTGCTTGCGCCGGCCGGAACGGGCTCGCTCGACGCCTATATTCAGGAAGTCAACAAGATTTCCGTGCTGAGCGTCGAGGAAGAACAGAGTCTGGCCAGACGGTATCGCGACGAGGAAGACCTCGACGCGGCGCGTCTGATGGTCATGTCCCACCTGCGCTTCGTCGTCCACGTCGCTCGCGGCTATGCGGGCTACGGTCTGCAGCTCAGCGACCTGATCCAGGAAGGCAATATCGGATTGATGAAGGCGGTCAAGCGCTTCGACCCGGATCAGGGCGTTCGCCTGGTGTCCTTCGCCGTGCACTGGATTCGGGCCGAAATCCATGAATTCATCCTGCGCAACTGGCGGATCGTCAAGGTCGCGACCACGAAGGCTCAGCGCAAGCTGTTTTTCAACCTGCGCAAGAAGAAAAAGCGTCTGGGGTGGTTGAACCAGGCCGAAGTGAATCGAGTCGCCGAAGATCTGGGGGTCAAACCCGAGGTCGTGACCGAAATGGAGTCGCGCCTGTCCGGCCAGGACATCGGCTTCGATCTGACCACCGATGATGATGAGAGCAGTTACGTGGCTCCGGCGGCTTACCTCGAGGGTCTGACCGTCGCCCCGGCCGAGGCCATCGAGGCGCAGGACTGGGAAGAGCATCACCACAATCTGCTGTTCGACGGCGTCGACAGTCTGGATGATCGCTCGCGCGACATCATCCAGAGTCGCTGGCTGCTCGACCCCAAGGCCACGCTGCAGGAGCTGGCCGATAAATACAGCGTCTCGGCCGAGCGTATTCGCCAGCTCGAAGCCGCAGCGTTGAAGAAGCTCAAGGCCCGCTTCGACGCCTGAGCCTCGACCAACAGGCAGTCATGGAAAAGCCCGGCAAGGTTGCGACCTGCCGGGCTTTTTTGTTCGCCAGTTTCGTCGCCCAGCCTGCCTGTCAAGGCATCTCGGCGATCAATTCGAGGATGCGTGACAGCACGGAATTGACTTCGAAGATATCGATTCCGCCGGCATCATCATTGGTCAGGGCCACGACCACCCAGGGCTTCTGTTCGCCGTCGCTCTGGAGCAGCCAGGCGTTGGTCAGAACGTGATTGCCCGAGGCACCGGAGGCCAGGCTGCCGCCCTTGTACCATACCCGGCCCCAGCGATCCCGAATGCCTGGCTGGGCTGCCTGGAGGCCCATCGCCTGATCGATCACCTCGAAACCCGGGGTGTTGCGCGGCAATGCATGCATGCCGGCCAGAGTCCGGCAGATGTCGCGGGCTGATGCTCGCCAGGTGCCGCTGGTCAGCAGCTCTTCATGAAAGAACGGGAAGCTGATCGGAAATGACGGGCCTTCGGGGATGATCTCGTTGGTCAGGAACTGCTCCCGGAACGCAAGGTTGCCGTTGACATAGCTCAGCGCCGTGGTCTGGTCGAAGCGGGTGAAGACGTGGAACTGCTCGGAAATGTTGAGAAATGGCAGGAGCTGGTCGGTTTCGACGATTCCGAAATCGGAGACGACCGTCTCCACCGCGTCGCGTCCGACCAGTTCGTGCAAGTGGTCGGTGCTGGTGTTATCGCTGTTGGCCATCATCATGATCGCCATATCACCAAGGCTGAACTGGGTGCCGAGCGCTTCGTTGTTGATGATGCCTGCTGCGGCCCGCTCGGAGGCGACCAGCGTGATCAGGTCCTGCGGCAGGCTCTGACCGGCGTTCAGGCGCTCAGCCACCGCGGCCAGCACCCACATCTTGAAGATCGAACCCAGACCGCGCGGCGTGTCCGGCAGCCGCTCGATTACACCTTCGCACTGATTGTTGCTGTTGATCCGTCCGACAAACAGACTGTTGTCGGCGGCCAGGCTTTGAAAGTGATTGGCGGCCTCGCTCAGGCTGCGCGTCTGATCGCTCGGAAACTGGACGGTGCCACCAAATGGCTGAACGCCGAACAGATTGATCAACTGCTGACCGGCGTACTGCGTTCCGAGCTGGACGAAGCCGAGCGAGGAGTCCGGATTCTCGCCCTCGATCACGAAGGTGGCGCGCACCGGGGTGATCGAAATCAGATCGATGATGCGAGCATTGGGCTGGCTTTCGCGCAGGCTGTTGATGAAATCACGCATGGTGACCGGGTCGTAGGCGCTGACGAAGCGTGCCTGGACCTCTGCCGTGGTCGTGGTCTCGGCTGCGTCCAGCTCCGAAATGATCCACTCGAGCTGGTCGCTGAGGGCGAAAGCGGGCAACTGGTATTCGCCGTCAACCACTGGGATCAGTGGATCGATGGCCTCGGCAAAGCGGTTGGCAAAGATGTCATCTTCGAGGTCGGCCAGAGGTCGGGCGTGGGCCAGGACCATGATCATGGCCAGCCCGGCAACCAGCACGGCCCGCCGCGCATTCCGGCAGGGCAGGGAGGTCATGAGATCAATTGCATTCATCGGGAGCACTTTTCAGGACAGTTGGGCCGTTGTCCATGTAAAGCGCAGAACTCGCCCGAACTGGGTCAGTCGTTTTTCACCAGGCTCCCGATCAGCAGGGGCTCGGGTTCCAGGATGACCCCGAAGGCTTCGGTGACGGCGCGCCGAATGCGCTCGATCAGGTCCTGGAGCTGGCTGCCGCTGGCACCGCCATGGTGAACCAGGACCAGCGCATGATTGGCGTAGACTCCCACGCCGCCCAGTCGCTTTCCCTTGAAACCCAGGCGTTCGATCATGGCGCCGGCCGCGAGCTTGATCTGCTGGTTCGGTAGTGGCCAGTGCGGCAGATCCGGCCAGCGCTTCAGTGCCTGATCAGCTTGTTCGGCCGAGACGATCGGGTTCTTGAAGAAGCTGCCTGCGTTGGCCAGGCGGGCCGGGTCGGGCAGGCGATGCCGGCGCAAGCGCAGGATCGTGGCGACGAGCTGGCGCGGCGTAGGCCGTTCGATACCGTTTGCGGCCAGCGCGTCGCGCAGGCTGGCGTAGCTCAGACTCGGGTTGAAGCGGCGTGAAAGGCTCAGCCGGACTTCGGTGATGAAGAAACGGCCCGGCTCGATCGACTTGAAGCGACTGTCGCGGTAGCCGAAGGCGCAGTCGTTCCGATCGAGGTCAACCCAACGTCGCTGCAGGCGGTCCCAGGCGGTCAGGGATTCGAAGACCTGATCGAGCTCCACGCCATAGGCCCCGATATTCTGAATCGGTGCGGCACCGACGCTGCCGGGTATCAGGGCCAGGTTTTCGATGCCGTGCAGACCCTGATCTAGGCAGCGGCGGACCAGTCCATGCCAGGACTCGCCTGCGGCAGCCCGGACCCGGACCTGATCGGTGCCCTGGAGGCCCTCGAAGGCCAGGCCCTGCAAACGCGACAGCAGGATGCGGCCGTGGAAGTCGCCGAGAAAGACCGTATTGGATCCGCCGCCGAGGATGAGTTCGGGCCCCTCGGCGTCTGGCAGCTGCTCGAGCTGCTCGGGGTGGTCGATGATCAGGACTTGATCGGCACGGGCTGGCAGACCGAAGGTCGATAGCGGCTGCAGGTCGGCAGCCATGGTCGTTATGGTCTCAGGCATCCGCGGGCGACCAGGCCTCGATGCAGTCGCGTATCAGCTTCGGGCCGTGATAGATGAATCCGGTATAGATCTGGACCAGATCGGCGCCGAGGGTACGTTTCGCGGCCGCGTCCTCGCCACGGGTGATCCCGCCCAGGCCGATGATCGGAAAGTCGGTGCCCAGGGTTTCACGCGCAAGGACCAGGGTGTGATTCGACCGGTCGCGCACCGGCGCACCACTCAGGCCGCCGCCCTCGCCGGCATGGCGATGCCCCTCGACCGGCGTCCGGTCCAGGGTGGTATTGGTGGCGATCAGACCGTCGATGCCGGATTCTCCGATCACGCCCAGCGATGCGCGAAGCGCGGTGTCGTCCCAGTCCGGCGCGATCTTGATCAGCACCGGACGATGCATGCCATGGTCCCTGCCGAGTCGGTCGCGCAGGGCAGTGAGCTCGGCCAGCAGTTCGCGCAGGGGGCCGGTGTCCTGAAGCTCCCGCAGGTTGGCTGTGTTGGGTGAGGAGATGTTGACGGTGATGTAGTCGCAGTGCGGATAGACCTTTTCCAGGCAGAGTCGGTAATCGTCGGCGGCGCGCTCGACCGGGGTGTCCTTCTGTTTCCCGATGTTGGCACCGACGATCCCCTGGAATCGGCGCCGCTTCAGCCGTTCGACCAGGCGATCCACGCCCTTGTTGTTGAAGCCCAGACGGTTGATCAGGGCTTCGTGCTCGGGCAGGCGGAACATGCGCGGTTTCGGGTTGCCCGGTTGCGGTTTCGGCGTGACTGTCCCGACTTCGATGAAACCGAAACCCAGATCACCCATGGCATCGATATAGTCCCCGTTCTTGTCCAGACCGGCGGCCAGGCCGACCGGATTGGGAAACTGCAGACCCAGGCACTCTACCGGCTCGCTTGTCGCGCAGCCGGCGAGCAGGCGCGGCAGGCCGAGCAGACGACCCCTGGCCAGCGCATTCAGCGCAAGGTCATGGGCCACTTCAGGCGGCAGCAGGAACAATCCTTTTCTGAGCCAGGGGTACATCGGATGTTGGGTTCGGATTTCGGTTTACGGTTTACGGATTTCGGTTTACGGATTTCGGT
>CAYTQT010000102.1:0-6485 GCA_964439915.1 uncultured Wenzhouxiangella sp.
CCCTCCTGGGCCTGCAGCGCGAACACCGGCAGAAAGGACAGGGCGACCAGCAGCAGGGTGAAGAAAATCGGCCGCCCGACCTCCAGCGCGGCGCGCTCGACCACGGCCCATCGGCGTGCCTCGTCGAGCTCCTCGTCCTCCCGCTCGAAGTGGCGATGAACGTTCTCGATGAGGACAATGGCCGCATCGACCATCACCCCGACGGAAATCGCGATACCGCCCAGCGACATGATGTTGGCGTTGATGCCCTGCACCTTCATCACGATGAAGGCGGCCAGTACGCCGAGGGGCAGGGAAACCAGCACGACCAGCGACGAGCGGAAGTGCCAGAGAAACAGGCCGATGATCAGGACGACGACGATGAATTCGAACAGCAGCTTGCTCCACAGGTTCGAGACCGCCGCATCGATCAGGCCCGAACGATCGTAGGTCGTGACGATCTCGACGCCGTCCGGAAGACTGCCAGCCAGCTCGTCGAGCCTGGCGCGGACGCGCTCGATGACCGCGCGCGCGTTCTCGCCATGGCGCATCACGACGATGCCCCCGACCACCTCACCCTGGCCGTCGAGCTCGATCATGCCGCGCCGGGCGACCGGGCCGCGGCGCACTTCGGCCACATCGCCGAGCAGCACGGGCGTGCCGTCGCGGACCAGGCCGGTGGGTACGCGGCGCAGATCATCCAGCGACTGCAGATAGCCATCGGCACGGATCATGTATTCGGCCTCGGCCAGTTCGATCAGCGACCCACCGGTCTCGGCGTTGTTGGCCTGTATCGCCCGACGCAGCTGCCTGAGGTCCAGGCCCAGGGCGCGGAGGCGATTCGGGTCGGGTACTACCTGGTAGCCGCGCACCTGGCCGCCCATGGTGGCGACTTCGGAAACGCCAGGGACGGCCTGCAGCTCGAACTTCAGGAACCAGTCCTGCAGGGCGCGAAGTTCGGCCAGGTCGGTGCCTCCCGAGCGATCCACCAGCACGTACTTGTAGACCCAGCCCACCCCGGTCGCATCCGGCCCGAGCTCGGCGCGAACCCCATCGGGCAGTCGGGCGGAGACCTGACTGAGGTACTCCAGCACGCGGGCGCGAGCCCAGTACAGATCGGTGCCCTCCTCGAACAGAACCGTGATGAAGGCATCGCCGAACATCGAGAAGCCTCTGACGGTGTGGGCACCAGGCACCGCCATCAGCGCGGTAGTCAGCGGATAGGTCACCTGGCTCTCGACCACCTGGGGTGCCTGACCGGGAAACGGCGCGCGGACAATGACCTGGGGATCGGACAGATCGGGGATGGCGTCGACCGGCGTTGCCCGCAGCGCGTACAGCCCGGCCCCGAGCAGCAGCAGGGTCAGCAGCAGAACCAGGCCACGGTTCGCAATCGAGGCACGGATGATCGATTCGATCATGACCGCTCCCCTTCGCGCCAGCGAGCATCAGTGGTGCGCATGCCCATCTCCTTCCATTCGCGCGCCGTCGGCGGAGATACTGGCCTCTGAATCGAGCAGGAACTGACCGGAGGTCACCACCGTCTCGTCGGGCCGAAGGCCGGCCAGAATGGCAACGAATTCTCCCGATTCCATGCCGGAGCTGACCTCACGCACCTCGAAGGTATCCTCGTCGGTCTGGACGATCACGCGCTCGGTCTGACCGCTTCGGATCAGCGCCTCTAGCGGGATGAACACATTGCCGTCGACCGGCCCGGCGAAGATCCGCACATCGACCCACATGCCCGGCTTGAGCAACGGCTCGTCGAGCTGCACCGGCAGGCGAACGCGCTGGGTCCGGGTCACCGGATCGAGAGCGGGATACAGATACTCGACCCGCGCCCGGAAGCGCGTCCCTGGCCGGTAGTCGGTGCTGATTTCAGCGACCTGGCCCTGGCCCAGCCAGTCGACCTGACGGCCGACCACCTCGGCGATCACCCACACGGGTGCAGTCGATGCGATCTCCATCAGCTCCATGTCCGGGGTGACGCGCATACCGTCGCGTGCACCCAATCGGCTGACCACACCGGATCGCTCCGCGTACCAGGGCAGGTACTCCAGACTTCGGCCCTCGCGCTCGATCCGCTCGATGACATCATCCTGAACGCCCAGCGTGCGCAATCGCGCTCGGGCACTGGCCAGCAGGCCCGCCCCGCCGCTGCGCGCCCGGAGCAGCTCGTCCTGGGCATTCGAGAGGTCCGGCGAGTAGAGCGTATAGAGAAGCTGCCCCTCTTCGACCGCCTCACCTACCGTATCGATCGCGATCTCGCCGATCCAACCGGATACGCGCGAATGCACGTGGCTGATAGCGCTGGCATCCCAGACCACCTCACCAACGGTGTCGATCCGCCGCCACAGCCGTCCCTCCCGGACCGCCGTGGTGCGCAGATTCATCTGCTGTTGGACTGCCGCGCCGACGCGAACCGTCCCGGCAGGCGAGAGCTCGTCGACGTAGACCGGCACCAGGTCCATGCCCATCGGTGACTGACCCGGACGATCACGCCGGTAGCTTGGGTCCATGGGCGCAACCCAGTAGGCAATGTCTCTTTCGGAGCCAGGATCGCCACCTTGACTCGAAGGATGATCCATCCCCGAGTGATCCATCTGGGAGTGATCCATCTGGGAGTGATCCATCTCGCTCGCCTGCTGGCCGAACCCGACCGAGCTCAGGCCGAACAGAAGCAACAGCGCGAAAAGGGCCTGAATTTCAGGCGATGATTTATGTGTATGCGTCATCTTCAGAGTCCTCCGAGAAAGGCAAGATCGACTCGCGCACGATCCACTTCGATCTGTGCCTCGATCCGTTCATGGCGCACGTCGAGTACTTCGACTTCTGCGGCCAGCACGTCCTCCAGCGGGATGGAGCCGTTGCGATACTTGTCGCGGGCCGCCTCGGCAGCCTCCAGCGAGCGCGGCAGGATGTCCTCGGCATAGCTGCGCGCCAGGTCGTAGAACTGGGTGGCCCGCTGCTCGGCGCGATCCAGACGGGCCGACAGGCCTCGCCTTGCATCGACCGGTGCGCTCAGAGCTGCGCGGTGGGATTCGCGTGCAGCGGCCAGTCTCTGCGACTGCCGATCGCCGGTAAAAAAGGGCAGTTCGATCCGCAGCCGGGCATTCAGCAGGGTCTCGTCCGGCGCCCCGCTCGGCACATCACCGATGCGACGACCCACACCCAGCGACCAGGACCAACCGGGGTCGAAGGCGGACCGGGCTGCGGCGATTCCGGCCTCGGCCACCAGCGCCTCGGAACCGGCTGCCAGGACCACAGGATGAGAATCGATGTCGATGTGTACAGGCTCTGAAAGCACGATCGGGGCGAGCGCATCGGGCAGCTCGATGCCGGGCAACCAGGCCTCGAGCTCGGCTCGCCGCTCGGCCAGACGAACGCGCAGCTGGGTGAGCGTGCGCTGAACCCTCAGTTCCCGGGTCCGGCCTTCCAGCAGAGTCTGCTGGCTGACTCGCCCGTTCTGCACCCCATCATCGAGGGCATCGCTGTAGCGAGCCAGCAGCCGGGCCCGCTGCAGGGTCAGATCGATCAGCGATTGCAGGCCGACGACCTCGGTCCATTCAGCGCGCACAGCCGCCCTCACCTGCAGGGTTCGGGCGTCGGCGTGCAGGGCCAGCGCATCCTGTTCGGCCCGTTGTCGTTGCACGGCGGCTTCTCGCTGTGAGCGGGCCGGCACGCGCTGCTCGATCCCCAGCTGGAACTGCGTCATGGGCTCATCGCGCACGTCAAAGCTGGGCAGAGGCACCGACTGAGCACCGAGCTGTAGCGCCGGATCCGGCAGCTGGGCCTCGCTGACGGCCAGATGACCCGAGGCGCGGCTGCGGGCATCGATGGCCTGCAGCTGGGGATCCGATTCGATGGCCAGCCGTTCGGCTTCGGCCAGCTCAAGGGCGCTGATCGCCGGTGCGATCAGCATCAGGGATAAAAACAGAAGACCTTTCATGGTCGACCTCCAGAACACGACAGAGACGACCGGCCATCACTGGGCCGGATGAATCGAGTGTGGAGGTCGCGCTATTCCTTGAAGCGCTGGAAGATCAGGTGCGGTCGGGGCCCGTCGCGCGCTTGTTGGTTTGAGCGCATCGACCCGAGCGACCGGTCCGGCCAGTCGTCCAATGCAACGGGCGCATCATCGGACAGCAGGGCCACGAACTGGCTACTGTCGAGACTGCGCAGGCGATCGGCCGGCTCGGTGTCGTCACAATCGACCGGCTCGGCCTTCTGATGGCAGGGCTTGGGCGGACAGTGCGGGCAGTCGTGATGGGAATCGTGCGGCCCGGAATCCGATCCAACGTGCGCCATCGCGCAGGGGGCGATGACCATGCCGATCCACAGCACCACAAACAGGCCGAGACTGAATCGGGCGGTTCTGGATAAGTGCTGGCGGATGGACGATATCATCCGATTAAACTAGCACAAGCTGAATCCCACTTCTACACTTGGCTCTCTCCGGACGCGAAGGCGATCCCGGCCCGTGTGTCGTGTGCCTGTTCGGGGTCAGGCGGCCTCGAGACGCTTCAGCCTGCCGCGCATGCGAAAGACCATCACCGTCGGGATCAGCGCGATCAACAGCCCGATCACAAGACCCTGAAACAGAAAGATATTGGTCATGCGGGTATCGATGTCATGGCGATGGTTCCAGACCTCGACGATCCTGCCGTCCTCGATGCGGAAGACATTGATGATCGGGATCGACGTCGATCCGAACATGAACCTCGACAACAGGGTTTCCGGTTCGTAGTGCCAGGTCCAGCGCGTGGCCACCAGATCGCCCTCGGCAATCTGATAGTCCAGCTCGAAGTCCATCTCACCCCCCTGCCAGAATTGATCGGCGATGAGCTTCTGTTCGATCGCCGGCTCGGTCACGCCCTTGCGATCGCCGATGTCGTGGACGACGTAGCGGTCGGCCACGTAGTCCGAGTAGCGGTCGGTGTTGTCGGTCGCCCAGAGGTTCTGGTAGAACCCCATCGCCACCAGCTTGTTGGCTTCCAGTTGGGCGCTATTGTCATAACGATAGTCAGATCGATTGCTGGATTGATCATTCGCGTTGCTGTCGGCGAACGCCGTGGCGATCGGAAGGATCAGCCAGAGCGCGATGGAAAGGCGAAGGAGTTGCATCATCGAGACCTCTCTAAGGATAATTTTGGGCAAAGCAGTGCCACCATCTTTGAAACCATACTCATTCATTGGACAGTCCTTTCACGATTCCGGCAACCGATTGAAGACACATCAAGCGATGATTGCGTTCCGGGTAGGCAGCGACGAGGAATCGGACTATACGAGCTCACCCTATCGCGACGTCTCCTCGAAACGATCGCTGAACAGCTCATCCGTAATATCCCCCTCGCCGATGTAGATAAAACCCGGCTCTGTAATCGTGGCGCGGATCGTGTTGTTCTGAGGATTGACCTGGCTGGCCAACGGTGTGAACGGGGCGCTGCCATTGGGGGAGAAGACCAGCTGCAAGGCGTTTTCGTTGGCAATGAGCAGCTCACTGTCGAGATAGCGGACGGTGATCTCGGCGCTGGTCCAGTCATCCCGAGTTGTTTGCAGGCGCCAGGACACGTCGGCCGCCGAGGCCGCAAAGGCGCCGTCGGATCGGGTCAGATTGACGATCTCGGTCGAGGCCGCGGTCAGCAGGTCCGCACCGTCGGAAAAGTTGATCCAGAAGCGCGCATCCGGCGTGCCGTCGCTGCTGCCGTCACCGGTGATACCCACCGCCATGCGTGGCGGATTGCCGTTGCGGCTGCGTCCCCGGTAGCTTGTACTCAGCAGCGGCACTGAGGTGCTGAAAACCACGTAGCTTTCGCCGGCATTGCTTTCGCCGCCAGGGTCGCCGCCATACGCGCCGATGATCAGGTCGGCCAGACCATCGCCGTTGACATCGCCTGCGCCGGAGACGCTTCGGCCCGAGAAGTCATTGATATCGATACCGTCGATACGAAAGCCGCCGGCACCGAGATTAGACAGATCCACCGTCGTCGTGCTGGCCTTACCGAACACCACGTAGCTCTCGCCGGCAGCATCGTCGGCACCAAAAGCACCAACGATCACGTCCGCGAGGCCATCACCGTCCACATCGCCCGCGCCCGAGACGCTGTGGCCTGAGAGGTCATCGGCTTCGATACCGTCGATACGAAATCCGCCGCTGCCCAGATTGGACAGATCCACCGTCGTCGGGCTCGCCTTGCCGAACACCACATAACTTTCTCCGGCACGGTTCTCGCCGCCGGGGTCGGCTGCATAAGCGCCGATGATCAGGTCGGCCAAGCCATCGCCGTTGACGTCGCCCGCGCCAGAGACGCTGACGCCCGAGCGGTCTTGAGCATCGATGCCGTCGATACGAAAGCCATCAGAGCCGATTGCGGCTAATTCCACTGTGGTCGGGCTCGCCTTGCCAAACACCACGTAGCTCTCGCCGGCATTGCCGTCGCCGCCGGAGTCAGCGCCTGATGCGCCAACGATCAAGTCGGCCAGACCATCGCCATTCACATCGCCCG
>CAYTQT010000103.1:0-6386 GCA_964439915.1 uncultured Wenzhouxiangella sp.
CAGTGCTGCCAGAACAATCGCCAAGGCCACCATCACCCCGCCGGTCGCCGCTGCCAGCTGGACCGAGTCGACGACACCCTCGGGGCGCAGGTAGATCCCGGCCGCCACCCACAGGAACACGGCACCATAAACGAGATCGCGGGTGACGGTGGTCACCCAGATGTAGACCGACGCGGCGATCACCACGGTGACAATCGCCCATTCGTCCATCGCCAGGCCGAGCGGCCAGAACTGCAGGTCGAAGAACCAGTTGGCCAGGTTCGACAGGGCTGCGGTGGTCGCCCATCCGAAATACAGGCTGAAAGGGAGGTCGATCAGCACCCGCTCTCCCCAACCCGGGCGCGGGCGGCGGCGAAGCTTCGTGGTAATGACGATCAGCGGGGTGAGGATCAGGACCGTCAGCACCAGGCTCAAGCCGATATGCTGGTAATGCCAGGCGAAGATCCAGCTGATATTGGCCGCCGCGTTGAGCAGGAACCAGGGCGTGATCTCGGCTGCCCGGCGTCGGATCGCGGCCGGACCCACCAGGGCGGCGATCGAGAAGGCCAGCAAACCAATGTAGATCAGGCTCCAGATCCGAAATACCCAACCGGCTGGAGTGAATCCAGTGGGATACAGGGCGGAAATCTCGCCGGTGCGCAGTCCGTTGATCGGCAGGATGTTGGCGGAGGCATTGACCGCGATCACGGCGATCAGCGCCAGCAGGGGGGCGAGGCGCAGGGCAAACCCCGGGGAGCTTTGCATGCTGAATCCTTGGGTGGTTGAAGCCGGGTTTGTTCGGTATATCCGCGACAGAGGATGATCACCGATTTCGACGATCAAGTGCTGACCGCCAAGGCTGTCTCGGAGTATAAGTGCCCAACCCTCTCATTGCCAGCAGTAGCCGGCACCGGGCAAGTTCTACCTATTCCGTCGCCAGCCTGTCACTGGATCTTTCGCCTGCCCGCTACCCATGCCTGAGGTCTTGAACCGCGCATTCTGCGAGATTCGGAAGATCATTCCCAGTGAAACACATGATGTTGTCCCTAACTCACTCCAGGTTCTGGCAGTGGGTCTTGCAGCAACCATCAATGTCCTGCCTTTAAGCGGTTAGAGATCTAACGGCAACTTTTGTGACCCTGACTCTGCAAACGTGGGGGTCGGACAGATCGCATGACGAGAGCCGGCGGCGCCAGGGCCGCCGGGTTCTGTGCGATCAGCTGTCGAGCGCTGCGTCCATCGATATCTCGGCGGTGAACAGCTTCGAGACCGGGCAGTTGGCTTTTGCGGCGTTGGCTGCTTCAGCGAACTGATCAGCGCTGGCACCGGGAACCGAGGCACGGCAGTGCAGGTGCACTTTCGTGATCGCGAAACCGCCTTCAACTTCATCGAGCTGCACGGTCGCCTTGGTGTCGATACGCTCAGGCGTGAAATCATCCTGGCCCAGGATCATCGAGAGTGCCATCGAGAAGCACCCGGCGTGCGCAGCACCCACCAGCTCCTCGGGGTTGGTTCCCTTCTCGTCCTTGAAGCGGGTCTTGAAGGAATAGGGCGTGGAGGAAAGAATCCCGGACTCGGAAGACAAAGTACCCTGACCGTTTTCGAGACTGCCCTTCCATTGTGCGGATGCAGAGCGTTTCATGTCGTTCTCCTTTATTCGAGACTGCCCTCATGCTAACAAGCGTGAATCAATCCCGCAGGCGTCTGACCGCTGCTATAGGGCTGAAGGGCGGAACCAGGAGATTCATCGGGCCTGAAAAGTCCTGATGGCTTCAGAGTACGGATTCTCGGGAGAAACACTCTGGCAGACAGAAGACATTGGAAAATGCTGGACTGAACCCGGTGGCGGTGTTGAAGTCGAAGCGCCGTTCGACGTGACTGGAAGCAGATGAATCGAGCAGGTCGCTATCTCGTTGCTGAAGCCGGTACTGGCGACGACGAACGTCGCCAGTACCGGCTTCTGCTCTAAGTCCGGGGCGATACCATCACTCGAGAGGATCGGCCAATGACAGCTTCAAGCTTTCGATGCGGGCCTGAAGCGCCCCCACAGAACCCCTCGGCAGGGCCTGGGCAGATCGTTTTCCGGTCTCGGAAACAATGAATTGCGCTGCACCATCAATGCTTTGTGCTGGGAAGGAAGCCGATAGCCCGGGACCGGTGCCGGTCTGAACGAAGCTTCTGCTGTTGACTCGATGAGCGATAAATGGAGTGAGCGGGCCATCCGGCTCTCCATCCATAGGAAAGGTGGTTGATACCCCTTCCATGCGATCCTTGGTCATATCGAAGTTGTAGAGTCGGAATTCATTGTCCGAGTCCTCGACAAGGACGATGAATAGGCCGTCCAGGAATTCACCGATAGCAAGTCGATCCGTGCCACTTCTTCTGCCGGTGACAAAACGAACACCGTCCATTTCATCCAACTCATCGAATATCAACCGATCGGCGACATAAACACCATCGTCACCGATCGTGAAATGGAATTCGCCGAGGAGAAATGTCCGCGGGTCACCTGTGTCGAACTGGGCAAAATATTGACGCGACAGTGACGTCGTGCCGCCAGCCCATGTCATCGTCGCAGTGATCGGTGAGGTGAAGTTGATGGTGACGCCGGAGTCAGGCAAGGTCACGATATCAGGGCCGACCCAGGCGCATCCTGGACACTGACCATCGTCGGTCGCAATAAACTCGGATTGGAATCGCTGCAGGGTGTCGTCGTACTGTCCGGAGGTGATCCACCAGGACTGATCGCCGTCCTCCGCGTAGTGAAAGAGAGCGACAAACATCGTGTCATCCTGCATCTCGATATTGACACCTCGACCGGATTCATTCGGGTTGAACCACCATCCATCGACGGGGTAGAACCCGCTGGCGAGACCGCTGAATGAGATCAGTACCAACGCAGATAGAGCTGTAGCAAGTTTCATGTCGCATCCTCCATGTCCAAATCAACCCCACACCTCAGCGAGCAAGACAGAGTGCAGGAAGGGCAGGCCCCGCCCGACCGATTCGGTCAGAGGCGGGTCCGGGGAAGACCAGGGGAATCTCTCGATTCAATATCAGTCCTGGTCATCCCGATTGGAGAAGCGTACGCCTGGGGGATGCCTTCGAACTTGAAATTCACTTGAAATTAATTTGAAAATCTCGACGGCAGGCCATCAACAAAGGGAATTCGGTAATCAGGCGACGAACCCTTCCCCGATCAGGCCGCTTCTATTCCGGAGCGGACCGCGACCGAGAAAGGACCCATTCGAAAGGCTGGAGACGTGTGCCCTGGTTTGCTACCAGCGGCGACGCTGAGGCTGCGCACTGCTGAACTGCGCGCTCATCTGGGCCATGGTGTTCCAGGCTTCCAGTCCACCCCGGTACCAGAACACATTGGTGTAGCCGGCATGGATGGCGCGCAAGGCGGCGTTGTAGCTCATCCAGCAATGGATGCTGGAGCAGTACAGGATCAGGGGAGCCTCCTTGCGGCCCCCGGTCATCTGTCCGAGCTGAGCTTCGAACCGGGACTGCACGCGATCTTCGAAGGATCCCCCGGCCGAGGCGGCGGTCGCATCGAAGGCGTTCGGCAGGCGTTGATGACCGCCCAGCACGTCCAGCACCACCGCACCGGCACCGGGGTTGTTGAGCATCTGCAAGACTTCAGGTGTGGTGATGACCCGCCCCCCCGGAATACTGGCGGGCGTCGGTCCGCCGAGATTGCCACTGTTCAGCGTCGATTGCGGTCGGACCCCGAAATCCTGCCGCTCCATCTGGACCAGGTGCTCCAGCGGATTGGATGCGCCTCCCGGCCCCTGCCGATGCGGTGGTTGCTGCTGCCACTGGCCCTGCTGAGGAGGCTGTTGCCATTGCCCCTGCTGGCGAGGCTGCTGTTGCCACTGCCCCTGCTGGGGAGGTGGCTGCTGCCACTGCCCCTGTTGAGGATTCTGCTGCCATTGTCCCTGCTGGGAAGGCTGCTGCCACTGGCCCTGCTGAGGCGGCGGCGGCTGCTGTTGCCACTGTCCTTGCGAAGGCGGGGATGGCTCGACCGGCTGGCCAAAGCGGTCCTGGGCTGACGCCATTGACGTGGCTGAAAGGGTGATGGCCAGAACGGCGATCGTGTGCTTGCTGATAATCATCGGATAGCTCCCGTTGGAATTGAATGGTCTTGTCTGAAAAAGCGCAAGACCTACGGGAATTGGTTCAGGGAGAGGAATCGCCCCGACTTGTGGTGTGTGTTGGCCACATGACCTGCGGCTCGCCCCGGCCCTCTGGCACCGGATTCTCCTCACGTTCAGCGCGATCTTCTGAAATTTCAACGCTGGTGACCACGCTCGGTACCACGGTGCCGTCTTAGCCTCATCGGGTTTTAGACCTTGCAACCCGCGAATACTGAGTCGCCCAGGAGTGTTAACCATGACAGCTCGACGCCACCCCCTGTTCATCGCCGTCACCCAAGGATTGCTGATCGGCGTTGCCGCCACCGCCGTGGCCGGCGATCCGATCCAGCCCGGGCCGGACTTTGTCGTCAACTCCATCGCAGACGACGGCGACGGCGTCTGCGAGGCCGCCCTCGGCAGCTGCACGCTGCGCGATGCGATCGACGCGGCCAACGGCGATCCGGACCTGTCGGTCGTCAGCTTCGATCCAGCGGTATTCGACGGGCCTGTGACCCTCACGCTGACGCAGGGCGACCTGGTGATCGACGAGTCCATCACCGTCTCGGGCCCAGGCGCGAATCTGCTGACCATCGACGCCGAGTTTCAGTCGCGGCACTTTCACTTCGTCGGAGGGGGCACCACGAATCGCCTGAGCGGCATGAGGCTGATCCGGGGGAACGGCAATGCGGGCACGCCCGATCCGGGTGAGCGCGGCGGGGCGATCCGTACGGTCGCCGCGCTGACGCTAGACGTGATGATCCTCAGCAACAATCAAGCCCGTGCCGGCGGCGGGCTCTGGTCGATTTCCTCCGATGTCGAAATCAGCAACAGCACCCTGACCGGTAACCGCGCCGGAAACCGCGGCGGCGCGCTCTACGCACGAGGGAACGAACTCACTCTTCGCAACACCACCATCTCGGGCAATCGGATGAATGGCCCTCTCAACGGCCTGGGCAGCGGCATCGAGCTGAATCGCGCCTCATTGAACGTGCTCGACAGCACCGTCAGCGACAACGAAGCGCCGAATTCAGACGGCGGCGCCTCGATCGCCATAGTCGCCGGGTCAGCGGACGTTCGACTCGAACGGTCCATCATTTCAGCCGGCGGGGATCTCGACCTGGCCGGAAACGGTGATTTCGAGCTGGATCATGCGCTGGTTCAGAATCCCGGCGAGGTCAACATCACCCTCGACAATCGATCGATCACCGGCGTCGACCCGCTGCTCGCCGAACTGAACGACAACGGCGGCCCAACGCCGACCCGAGCGCTGCTGTTCAACTCACCAGCCGTCGACGCCGGAGGCACCGGCTGCCCCGCCCTCGATCAGCGCGGTGAACCCAGACCCTTCGACGGCAACGGCACCGGGGCGGCCCTTTGCGATATCGGCGCTTTTGAGGCGCAACAGATCAACGCGGACTTTCCCGAAATCATCTTTTCGGATCGATTTGAGGGCTGAATGATCGATAGGGATACCTCACTGATTCGAACCGGTTTCTGTTGCTGGCGATTCTGACTTTTCCGCTCCACCGCAAATCACTTGCTAAGCGTCTTTCTCAGCCTCTTTGCCGTGCCAAATTCGAAGAATGATGATCGAACTCTCTTCTTTCAGATAGCGGATGGTGTACGTCCCAATGAACAGATCTTGGATCCGTCCTGGATCTGGTGCCTGGCTTACCGGGAGACCGAGATCAGGGAACCGTGCGAGGTTCTCGATCCCATCCAGTAGCTCGGCTGCGATGCGTCTTGCGGCATGCGGGTTCTTTGCCTCCACAAAAGCGCGGAGCCGGTCGAGATCCTGAATCGCTTCTACGGTAAACCGGATTCTCACGCCTGCGGCGGTGACTTCGGCGAATCACTTCCCCAGGACTTGAGCCACTCCGATACTTCCTTCGAGTCGACCAGCCGTGCGGCCTTGACAGACTCCAACGCTTCAACGGTATCCGCCCAACGGAGTTCCTCCATTGACTGGCGTAACACGAATTCCTTGATCGCCTGATTGACGAGGTAGTTCTTGCTCCGATCAAGCTTTTTGGCCAGCTGCTCAAGCGGAACTTCAACGTCTTCGCTAAGGCGAATGCTAGTAACACCCATAGCCAGCTCCTGTATCGTTTTGTACTACATCATAATACAAAAGCCGAGCCATCCGCCGAAACTGATCGGTCATTTTCTGGCTGTCCAGCTTTTTTTAATGCTTTGTTCATCGCCATCCAGACTCATCCCAGCAGACCGATCGGCACCGCCGTCAATTGTTCGTCGAAGTTGACCACC
>CAYTQT010000104.1:0-6374 GCA_964439915.1 uncultured Wenzhouxiangella sp.
GCCGGACATGGACTGAAGTCCGAGTAAGCGGTACTGGTCGTCTGAAAGTTCTCGGCCATGATCTGGCCGGCCCATCTGCGACGCCCACTGTCTGGCGGTCTCATTGGGGCGCTCGTCCAGAGTTTGTGCAATCAGCACCCAACAGGTCACAATGAGCGTCAGGATCGAGACGCCAACGACGATGCGTGTCATGGCCAGGCCACCTGATATGGGTAAGGCGTATTGCCCGTATGGCGGGTTCGCTGGTCATCGCAGCTGAAACAAAGGTCTTGCATCCTGCTTACGGCCTTTTTCGAGTCCAGGTATTGATGAAACAAAGCCTTCTGGCCATCTTAACCGTCCTCGCGCTCCAGTTCTGCTGCGCGGACGCCCACGCCAAGCCGTCGGTGCTGCCCCCCGGCAAACCCCTGGTCCAGAACTGGTCGATGGCCGACTACGGCGGACAGGTGACGAACTGGGCGATCGAGCAGGCGCCGGACGGGCGGATGCTGGTCGGCAACGGCAACTACCTGCTGATCTTTGACGGCGCGCGCTGGCGGCAGATCGATACGCCGCAGGGTGATCGGGTTCGTGTCATGGCCATCGGTCCGGAGGGTCGTGTCTGGGTCGGGATGCCGAACGAGTTCGGCTTTTTTGAATCCGATGAAACCGGCGCGTTGGTCTACAACTCCCTGTCAGAGCGTTTGCCTGAAGATCAGCAGGGATTCGGTGAGACCTATGACCTGAACTGGATCGACGGGCGGGTCTACTTCGGAACCCTGAATTTCCTGTTCCAATGGGATGGCCACTCCCTGTCGGCCCTGCCCAAGCGCGACCGGATCTTCCGGATGACGCTGGCCCATCAGGGTCGACTGCTGGCCTTGATCGGCCAGGATTTTCATGACCTGACCGTCTTTCCCTCGGACGATGAACCACTGGTTCCGATCCTGGGGCTGCAGCAACCCGAGGGCGTTCGACTGACCTTTGCCGAGTCCTGGCCGGATGGTCGGCTGTTGATGGGATCGTTGGAGAAGGGTCTGTACTGGTTGTCGGAAGGTGAGCTTCCAGAACCGGCCTCGACGATTCCGCAGTTGACCGAAGCCTGGCCGTTTCGCGCTCTCGCCATGGACGATGGCAGCATCGTGCTGGGGACGCGCTATCAAGGCGTGATGCATCTTTCGCCCGAGGGCCAGCTTCTCGATCACCTGAGCGAACGTAATGGCCTGGACAGTAATGTGGTCAGTGCCATGACGCTGGACCAGGAGGGCGGACTGTGGCTGGCGCTGGAAGGGTCGATCGCCCGCGTGGACTGGTTCAACGGCCTGCGTTTTTATGACAGCGATCTGGGCGTGCGCCAGGCCGAAGGGCTGATCGAGCATCAGGGCGAGATCCTCGTGGCGGGCTCGCACGGCGTGGGCGTGCTGCGGGCCGATGGGACGGACAGCAGCCGCCTGCAGTCCCTCGAGGCTCCGATTCTGGAGGCCTTTGGGCTGCTCGATGATGGCGAGGGCGTGCTCGTGTCGGGCTCGGAGGGCGTCCATCGCATGGTGTTCGATCTGGCAGCGGGTCAGACTTTGTCCAGCGAGCGCCTGATCGAGGATACCTATGGCTACAAGCTGCATCGCTCGCGCCTGCGTGATGTGATCTATGCAGAGCTGGAATCGGGGCTGGGGATCCTCATCCGTGGTGATGAAGGTTGGGAGGCCGTCCAGCGAGTCGACGGTATCGATCGTCGCGCGGGCCCGGTCGCCGAAGCCGACGACGGTACCGTGTGGGTCGGCACGATGGCGGGCAGGTTCTATCGCCTGCGCTGGACGGCCGAGGATGCCCTGGTGCTGGATTCGGTGCTGGACGACAGCAACGCGGTGCCCGATGGCTTCGCCTGGCCCTTCGACCTTGTAGATCGAATCGTGTTGGGCACGAGTCAGGGCGGATATCGACCGGTTCCCAGTGGCGAAGGCATCGAACCGGATCCGACCTTCGGGAACGGCGATTTCGACGAGCCACGCGGAGTCTACAAGCTGTTCCCGGTGAGTGACGACACCCTCGTCGGCGGTGTGGGTGAAGGTGGGGCCCTGTGGCTGGGTAAGCGTTCTGCATCCGGCGATCTGCGCTGGCCGCGACGGCTCAGGCCCGAGCTTCCGCCGGGTCAGAACTGGTTCTTCAAGGTGTTGCGCGGTCACCTCTGGTTCGGTCGCCATCCCGGTCTCTACCGGATCGATCTGGACCAGCTCGCCAGCGACGCGCCGCCGCCGGGTCGGCTTGCCGTACAGCGAGCCGGCTTTCCGGATGAGGGCCGCTGGTTGCGCGGCGGCCCGGGCCACGCGGTCGAGCTGGGGATTGATCGCGAGCAGCCGACGCTTCGCTTCGAATACGCGCTCAGCAGCTACCAGCGATCGGACCGGACCGAGTATCGAACGCGACTGGATGGGCTGGAATCAGGCTGGAGCCGCTGGAGCGACGAGGATCGAAGGGATTTCACGCAACTGCCGGCGGGTGAGTATCGGTTCCTTGCGCAGGCCCGTGACGTTCAAGGGCGGTTGATCGATTCCGAACCGCTCGGGCTGAGCATTCTGCCGCGCTGGTATGAAAGCACGGTGGCCTGGCTGGTCTATGGTCTCATCGCCCTCATTCTGCTGGCGCTGTCGGCCCAATGGGGCCAGGCGCGCCGGGCTCGTCGCATGCGCGCTCAGCAAGTCGCGTTGGAACAGCAGGTGGCCGAGCGCACGGCCGACGCGCAGGCCAGCGCCCGTGAGGTGCAGCGCCTGAGCGATGCGCGGGCCGAATTCTTCGCCAACGTCTCGCACGAGTTACGCACGCCGCTCACCCTGTCCCGCGCGCCCCTCGAAGAGCTGGCCCGGGAGCCGGCGCTCAGCGAAGAGGGCCAGCGCTACCTGGCTCTGGCCCAGCGCAACACGGAGATCATGCAGTCCCTGGTTGCCCAGGTGCTGGATCTGCAGAAGCTGGAAGCCGGCGAGATGACGCTTCGGCTGGTGCGCAGTGATCTGGCGCTTGCCATCCGGCGCGTGGTCGAGCGGTTTTCCGTGCTCGCCCGCAGCGAGTCGATCGAGCTGAGTTCAGAAGGGCTGGACGAGGCCTGCTGGGCCGTCTTCGACCCGCGCCATCTCGACACCGTTGTCTTGAACCTCCTGAGCAACGCGATGAAATTCACTCCGGCCCATGGCACCGTTCGCGTCGAGCTGATCCGGGAGGGCGGTAGCTTCCGGATCGTGGTCGAGGACAGCGGTTCGGGGATCGCCGAAGCCGATCAGGCCGAGATCTTCGAGCGCTATCGCCAGGGTAGCCGGACCGCCCCGGGCGGCGGTGGCACGGGCATCGGCCTGGCCCTGGTCAAGGAGCTGATCGAACTGCACGGCGGCGAGGTCCTCCTGACCAGTTCACCGGGGGAGGGCGCTCGTTTCACGCTCGAACTCCCGGCCGATCTCGAACCGATGGAGGGCGAGGCCGACTGGGCGCCCCAAGCCGAGGCAGCCAGCTCGAAGTCCGCCGAAGCGGAAGCCCTGCCTTTGGTGAGCGAGCAAACCGATGCTCCGCAGATTCTTCTCGTGGACGACAACGCCGAGCTGCGCGAATTCCTGCGCATGCGCCTGGGTCGAAGCTTCCGCATCGTCGAGGCCGAGAACGGCGTGCGGGGTCTTGAGCAGGCGCGCGAGCATCTTCCCGACCTGATCGTGACCGACGGCATGATGCCCGAGCTCGACGGCCTGGGAATGACCCGGGCGATCAAGTCCGATCCCGAGCTGGACTTCATTCCCGTGCTGATGTTGACCGCTAGAGGTGAGAGCGATGCCATCGTCCAGGGCCTGGCTGCCGGTGCCGATGACTACCTGGCCAAACCCTTCGACGGGGCCGAACTGGTCGCGCGCATCAATGGCCTGATCGCCTCGCGGCGACGCCTGAAAGCGCGGCTGGCGACCGAGTCAGAGAGTGCTGCAGCCGCGATCGACGCCGCGTCGGATTTTCTGCGGTCAGCGTCGCAGGTAGCCGAAGAGTCGCTGGCCGATTCCACCTTCAGCGTTCGCGACTGGGCGGCGCTGATGCACATGGACCGAACCACCCTGTTCCGCAAGCTCAAGGATGAAACCGGACAGTCGCCGGATGAGTTCCTGCGCGAGGCCCGCATGCAGCGCGCCGCCGAGTTGTTGAAAAGGCGTGCCGGCAATGTGGCCGAAGTGGCCGAGGCCGTTGGCTTTGCCAGCGTCTCGTCGTTCTCGCGACGTTTTCGCGAACGCTTCGGCCAGACGCCGGCAAGTTTCAGCCGCGGGTCTTGATGGATCTTGAGCGCAGGAATTTCTCCAGCAGCGCCATCCTTGGATACGCTCCTTGCCTGCTCGCGCTTGATGAAAGACCTGCGGGCCGGATTGAAAATCAATCCCTGAGGTGAGCAGAGTGCGGTTGTCCTGGCCGATCGATTTCGATCCTGTGGATGCCGGCTGTCGCTGTCAACCCTATGAAAATTTAGATTATTTTCAGACCACTGCAGAGCTTCGCAACCTGCGGCGATCAATCCACAACCTGCGGACATGGCGCGCTGCTGCGCCGAAGACTAGGCTGATCGAAAGCGAATTCAACAGTTTCGGGAGCACCATCATGCGCACAGCTCTACTCATAGTCGGCCTGGGTCTGTGCCTGGTCTGCGGTCCGGCGGCTGCCGCCAGTCTCGAGCTCATGTCACCTGCCCAGCGCCATGGTCTGGAAACCTTTGACCTGGCCGAACTCGAAGCGGACTCGGAGCCACGCTCGGGCACGCCGGTGACGCGCTTTTCCCTCGACCAGCTGGCGCTGGATCGCGGCCGGGTGAATCTGGATGGCGAGCGACCGCTGCAGCTGGACTTTACGGATTCCCAGACCGCCGTGAGTTTCGAGCTTAGTGATGCCCGCAAGCAGGCGATGCTGGTGCTTTCGCTGTTCGAGGGCGATCAGGAGATCGGCCGTCAGGTCTTTGCGCACGAGATCCCCAGGGGCAGTCGTGTCAGCCTGATTCAACAGGGACAAGGACAGAACGGTCAGATCGGCGTGGTCTCCGATCGACCGTTCGATCGCCTGATGCTGCAGCGAGTCGATTCGAGTGCCGGCGACTATCCGGTGATACTGGGGGCGCTGGGGCTGTCGTCCGAGCTGCGCCATTCGCAGGCCCACCTGCGTGGCAACGACGGAGCGCTGGCCTGCATCATTCCCCTGGCAGCCGCCTATAACCTCTCGTTCTTTGCCTCGCTTGTGCCGCTGCCGGGCGCAGACATCGCCTCAGCCGCAGCCTATATCGCCAACTTGGCACTCAAAGCCTGCAAGCCCAGCCTGAACGCGCCTGACGACATCACACGAACGGTGCCCACCGGGCAGTGCGAGGTCGAGATCGAGCAGGAACACATGGCGTTCACCTATACGGACGTGCTCGGCATTCCACGGGATTCGCAGAGTGACTGGGGTGAGCTGGGCACACCCCGCATGTTGCATCACAACACGGACGTCGACGTCGTGCTCCTGGCCGGCAGCCCGCGCAACCCCCGGCCGCCGATCGCCCAGTTCACCGATCTGGATTTCCTGCTGTCCAGCGCGTCCTTCGATGCCAGCGACAGGATTTACGAAGCGTGCCGTGAAGACGGCAGCGTACGCTTCAGTCAGTTCGAGGGCGAGGGCCCGATGTACGAGTGCCCTTTCAATGAAGACAGGACCCTGAGTTTTCCCGTCGGTCGCAGCACGGTGACCTGGATTGCCAATGCGCGCATCAGTCCCGTGGATCTGGTGCTGCCGATCCCCGGACTTCCCCCCGGCGCGAAATTTCAGCCCTTCTCCGGACTGCTCTACTCCGTCTGGCTGGAATTCTGGCAGGGCGTGCTCGACGGCGAAGTCAGCGGTTGGCGGGTCTTCAACTTCCAGACCGCGCTGCAGGACGTGATCGTCTATGACCAGATTCCTCCCACCATCACTCCAATACTGGGCAGCGAAGGCAATGCCATCGCCGAGCTGGTGGACGGAGAGCTGCAGGTCACGATCGAAGCCGACGAGGTCGGCGGCGTCTCACGCCGGCGCTATGAGAATATTCTGCGTTCATTCCTGAACGTCACCGATGCCTGCGACCGGGACACCACGCTGAACCCCAGCTTCCCGACGGCCGAGCTGCGCAATTTCTGGCCGGTCAGCACGGACACTGAAGACAATGCCTTTGTCATCACCTGGACGGCCAGAGATCCCGGCCCGAATCTGGCCGGCCTGGAAAACGAGACCGTGCGAACGATGCGCATCGAAGTGCTGGATCGTCAGCCGCCCACCCTGGTGGCGCCGCCGGATATTGTCGAGATCGACGCAACGGAAGTGAGCGATCTCGGTCAGCCGGCGCTGTTCGATCTGGTCGATCTGAATCCGCAGGTCAGCAA
>CAYTQT010000105.1:0-6322 GCA_964439915.1 uncultured Wenzhouxiangella sp.
TGGCGACGGCCTGTACAGGAGCGCCACGCGGATGGAAGCCGCGCCCCCGATGTTCGAACCGGAAGCGCTGACGGCCGAAGCGACAGTGTTCGTCGTCTACCTGCTCGACGAGGGGTGAGTCTGTCGGCAGTTGAACTATGTCAGCCTATGGTCTCTGTTCCAACCGATCAGTCGCATTGAAGCGGGGTCTTGGTCTGTCGAAGAATCGCCACCGACGGGTTTCGTACGCTCAGCAGTAAGCAGGGTTGAATCATGTATTCAAAAGTCACAATGCCAGGCATCTTCGCAGCATTTCTCTTGTCCGCCAACCTGCAGGCTACATCTTTTCAGTGCTTTTCTCCCGAGGAAGAAATCGGTGCGGTGGATGTCGCGGTCATCGGTGAGATCATGTTCCATGAGCTAGATCCCTTCGGTGTCGGGAATATCAAGTTCAAGGTGCTCAGGCAATGGAAAGGAGAGCCACTTGAAGCGATGGAGATCTACGCATCGCCAAGCTTTCCGTTCAGATTTGGAGAAAGTGGCTACTACTTGATATTTGCAAATCGGGCGACTCAAGGGGAGGAGCCATCTTGGCAGATCCCACCCTGTCTTCCCGTTGCCGATGTTCTGTTTTCTCCAGATGCGTTCGAGATTCTGGGGGAGCCGAGATACATCTTCGAGTAAGGTTTGAAAAGAAGTTGCCGGCAGAGGCTGTAGAGGAGGGCTGCAGAGGAAGGCTGCAGAGAGCTGAAACGACGTTTTTTCGCCAGAATTCAAGCGCGAATTAATGTAACGCCTGGTGAATTCACCGGACTGACCCAGCCCTCGGCTGGCAGGTTTGCCGCGGCGAAGGCCTCGATCATGGCCTGGCGTGCCGCAACGGCCTGTGTTTGATCAACAAACCAGCCGAACACGCTGGGCCCCGCGCCCGAAATCGAAGCCCCCAGGGCACCGTGATCCAGCGCCGCCTGCTTGACCTGCTCGAAGCCGGGGATCAGCGGCGCGCGCCGCGGCTCGACGAGCACGTCGCCCAGACCGGCGCGGATCAGATCCAGATCGCCGGTCTGGCAGCCGGTCAGGAACTGGGCCAGCAAGCTGTTCTGCTGGACGATCGTTGCGATGTCGAAGGGAGCCTGCAGGCTTTCGCGCGCTCGCCGTGTCTCGACGATGTGATCGGGGTGGACCACGGTGGCCCAGATACCATCGGGGACAGGTATCTGGATCAGCCGCTCCAGCGTGGCCAGCACCAGGCCGCCGAGCAGCTGCGGGCCGACGTTGTCGCCGTGGGCGGAACCGCTGGCCACCGACTCGCCGGCCAGGGCGAAGGGGTAGAGTGCCTTGATGTCCAGCGGCTGATCCAGCAGCGCGTTGGCAGCGACCAGGGCCGCCGTGGCCGAGGCCGCCGAGCCGCCCAGGCCCGAGCCCAGCGGAATGCCTTTCCGGATGGTCAGCGCGACGCCGAAATCAGCTTTCAGGTATCCCAGCAGCGCAATCACGGCGCGCCCGGCGGTGTTACGGTCCGGCGCGAGCGGCAGATCGGTGATCACGCCTTCTATGGCCTCGATGACCACGCCGGGTTGGTCGGTCCGGCGTGCCGTCACCGTGTCGCCCGGTCCATCGATCACATGTCCGAGCAGATCGAAACCGACCCCGACATTGCCGACGCTGGCCGGCGCGAAAGCGGTGGCCTGGTCCGAGCTCACAGGCGCGCGCCCAGGTGCGAGGCGACGCGCAGCAGATCGGCAAACACGCCGGCGGCGGTGACCGCCGGGCCGGCGCCGGGGCCCTGGACGATCAGCGGGTTGTCGCAGTAGCGGTCGGTGGTAAACGCCACTACGTTGTCGGTCAGGGCCAGATGGGCGAAGGGGTGGTCGCCCGGCAGGGATTTCAGGGCCACCTCGGCGCTGCCGTCGGAGTCGAGGCGGGCGACGAAGCGCAGGACTTCGCCGCGCTCATCGGCCTCGGCCAGGCGCTGGGCCATGCCCTCGTCATGCGCTCCCAGACCGTCGAGAAAGGCGTCGACGTCGAGCCCATCGAGGCTGGCCGGGGCCAGCGATTCGATGCGGACCCGGTCAAGGTCGATGTCCAGGCCCATTTCGCGTCCCAGGATGACCAGCTTGCGCGCCACGTCCATGCCCGACAGGTCATCGCGCGGGTCGGGCTCGGTGTAGCCGGCCTGACGGGCTTCGCGCACCAGTTCGGCAAACGACATTCCTTTCTGGTAGCGGTTGAACAGATAGGCCAGGGTGCCGGAGAAGATGCCCTCGATGCTTCGAACGCGATCGCCGGTGTCGAGCAGATCGCGCAGGGTCTGGATGACCGGCAGGCCGGCGCCGACGGTGGCTTCGTAGCGCCAGGCGGTCAGCCCGTCGCGCGAGGCTTCACGAATCGCCTGATGCCGCTCGATCGGGCCGCTGCCTGCGTGCTTGTTCGGCGTGATCACGTGGAGCCCGCGGGCCAGCCAGCCGGCATAGCGGTCGGCGACGGTATCGCTGGCGGTGCAGTCGATGATCGCGGCGTGCGGCAGGTGCTGCTCCTCGAGATGATCGACCAGAGCGTCAAGGTCGAGCGCGTCATCCTGATCATTCAGTGGCAGGTTGATGGTCTCGGTTGTGACGGTGGTCGGGAACAGGCGCATCCGGCGCGAACCGGCCACGGCAAACAGGCGCAGGTCGAGCTGGGTGGTGGCCTTGAGTCGTTCCGCGGCTTCGGCCAGCTGAGCCAGCAGTTCGCGGCCGACCTGGCCGGGTCCGATCAAGCCCAGCGCGATGGTCTGTTCGGACAGGTAGAAGCCGGCGTGGACCGCGCGCAAGGCCCGCTCGGCCTGGCTCTCGTCGACGGCGACGGTGATGTTGCGTTCCGACGCCCCCTGGGCGATGGCGCGCACGTTGACGTTGGCGCGGGCCAGCGAGGCGAACAGTCGCGCCGCCACCCCGGGCCGGCCGGTCATTCCGTCGCCGACGATGGCCAGCAGGCGGATATCCGGCAGCGTGTAAATGCGCTGGATCTGGCCGTGGCGCAGCTCGCGTTCGAAGACATCGTCGAGCTCCAGGCAGGCGGCCTCGGCCTGTCCGCCCGGAACGGCCAGGCAGATCGAATGCTCCGAGGAGCTCTGCGAGATCATCGCCACCGAGATCGACTTGGCGTGCAGGGCCGAAAACACGCGCTCTGCCGTGCCCGGCACGCCGATCATGCCAGCCCCCTCGATGGTAATCAGGGTCATGTCGGCCATGCCCGACAGGCCCTTGACCGGCGGCTCGGGATGCCCGGTCTGATCGACCCGGGTGCCGGGACAGTCCGGGTTGAAGGTATTGCGGACATACACCGGCAGATTCGATTCCAGCGCCGGCGACAGCGCCTGAGGATGGATCACGCGGGCACCGAAATAGGCCAGCTCGAAGGCTTCGCGATAGGAGAGCTGATCGAGCAGGAAGGCATCGGGCACCTGGGTCGGGTCAGCCGACAGCAGACCGTCGACATTGGTCCAGATGTGGATTTCCTGCGAGCCGAACAGGCGCCCGAAAATCGTCGCCGAATAGTCTGATCCATTTCGTCCGAGCGTCGAGATTCGGCCGTCGCTGCGACGGCAGACAAAGCCGGTGATCACGTATCGATCGCTGGGGTGGGCAGTGCGAAATGCATCGACTCGTGACTGACTGTCGGCCCAGTCAACGGCCACCATCAGCGCGGTCGGCCGGACTCGCAGCACGTCGCGGGCATCGAGAAACCGGCCTGGCTGATCGAGGGCATGCAGCCGGCCGCAGAGCAGCTCGGCACAGCAGACCTCGCCGAGGCCGGAGATCAGCTCGACGGCCTCGGTCGGGGCCGAGCGCATCAGGCCCAGGCTGTCGAGCAGCTGTTCGAGCAGCCCGAAGCGCTGATTCAGCGAAGCCTTTAGGGCATCCAGGCAGGCGTGATCGCCGCACAGGCCGTCGGCTGTGTCGAGATGGCGCTGGTGCAGCGCGGCCAGGCGCTCACGCCAGCCGGCGTTCTGCTGGGCCGCGTCATTGGCCAGTGCAATGAGGGCGTTGGTGACGCCGGCCATGGCGGAAACGACGACCACCTGCGCCTCATCGTCGCGGGCCAGCAGAAGGTCGGCCACATGGGCAATGCATCGGGCATCGGCCAGTGACGAGCCGCCGAACTTGTGTGCAATCAGTGCCATCGAAAGCTGCCGTTTTCAAAGCCTTGATGGTAGCGGCTTCCGGGCCGCGATGGCAGCTTTGACTGGGAAAGCGCTGAGCAGATTCTCATGCCCTCGTGGAGTCATTCAGAAGTTTCCCAGCTGGATGACGACGATAAAGACCAGAAGCGCCGAAACCACGGCGGCCGCTGCCGGGCGCCAGCCGAGCAGGCGCAGATCGGCGAAACGAATGGACAGCGCCAGGGCGGCCATCGCCATGGCAAAGGCGAAGACGCTGAGCTGCCCTGCCCAGTGGATCAGGCTGTTCCAGTACCCGTTGTCGACCCCGAACAGCAGATCGCCCAGGCTGCGCACGCCGCACAGGGCGATGAAGCCGACGATGAACAGCGGGAACGGCACTCGCGTATCACCGGTCTCGTTCTGCCGGCGCGCCACCCAGATCAGCCCCGGGATCACGATCAACATCAGACTGTTGCGCAGCAGCTTGGTGACCGTGGCCGCATCCAGCGTGCCAGTGCCCGCCCAGCCCTGTTCATAGAGTGAGGCGGCGGCGGTGACCTGGGCGGTATCGTGAATGGCCGCCCCCAGGATCAGGCCGATGCGCTCGGGGTCTCCGATCCAGGCATGCAGCAGGGGCGGATAGACCAGGGTGGCGGTCAGGCCGATCAGGGCGATGCAGGCAACGGCATAGCAGGTCTCTTCGCGTCTGGCCCTCAGGGCCGGCGCCGTGGCAGCGATGGCCGAGGCCCCGCAGATCGCCGTGCCGACAGCCAGCAGGGCCGACAGGCGCCAGTGGGCCCCGCTGAGTCGGACCAGCAGCCAGGTGACGGCCAGCCCGAAGATCACCGCCACCAGTACCAGCGGCAGGGCATCCAGACCGAGTCGGGCGAGGTCGGACAGACTCAGGCGCAGCCCGATCAGGGCCACGGCGATCTTCAGGATCGGGCCGCGCGCCAGATCCAGCCCGGGCGCCCATTGCGGTCGACTCGAGGCCAGCGGCGCCAGGGCCAGGCCGGCCAGCACGGCCAGCAGCATCGCGCTCAGCGGCAACTGGCCGATCCAGCCGGGCAGGGATTTCATGCCGGTCACCGCCAGGCTGGCGCCCGCCGCGATGGCCAGTGCCACCAACAGCCCGGGCGCGATCCTCCCCGTGGTCGACTCCTGCCTGGCCTTTCTCATGTTGATGACTGGATCCCTCCTGGCGTTTCGGCGCGATCGCTCGACCTCGTCTCGTCACCGGTCCGCGCTATGATAAAGGGATTCGTTCCCGCTCGAGCGCCGAGTGGACAATGTCATCGGCGCAAGCGATTCCATCGCAGGAATGAACTCATCCAAATAACAAGAACTCGACAAAAGGAGTCCCAATGGAAAACAAACAGGATATCGTCAGCAACTGGCTGCCGCGCTACACCGGCACGGATCTGGACGACTTCGGCAAGTACGTCCTGCTGACCAACTTCGACAACTACGTCGAGAAATTCGCCAGATTGCACGACGTCGAGGTGCGCGGCAAGGACAAGGCCATGCGCAACGCCACCTTCGACGACATCAGCATGATCAATTTCGGCATGGGCAGCGCCAATGCCGCCACGATCATGGATCTGCTCAGCGCCATCAGACCTAAGGCGGTGCTGTTTCTGGGCAAGTGCGGTGGCCTGAAGAAGAAGAATCGACTCGGCGATCTGATCCTTCCGATTGCGGCAATCCGCGGCGAGGGAACCTCGAACGACTACTTTCCGCCCGAAGTCCCGTCGCTGCCGGCCTTTACCCTGCAGCGCGCCGTCTCCTCGACCATCCGCGATCACGATCTGGATTACTGGACCGGCACCGTCTACACCACCAACCGCCGCGTCTGGGAACACGACAAGAACTTCAAGAAATATCTGCGCAGGACCCGCTGCATGGCGATCGACATGGAAACCGCCACGATCTTCGTGACCGGCTTCGCCAACAGCATTCCAACGGGCGCACTGCTGCTGGTCTCCGATCAGCCCATGATCCCCGACGGTGTAAAGACCGATGCTTCCGACCGCATCATCACCCAGAACTACGTCGATGCCCAGATCAGCATCGGCATCGATGCGCTCAAGGAAATCCGCGACGAAGGACGTTCCGTCAAGCACTTGAGGTTTGACTGAAAGGCCAGGCTCAAGGCTCAAGGCTCAAGGCTCAAGGCTCAAGGCTCAAGGCTCAAGGCTC
>CAYTQT010000106.1:0-6273 GCA_964439915.1 uncultured Wenzhouxiangella sp.
CCGGCTACACCGGCGCGCCGACGCCTTGCCACGAACGCTGAGAGACAAGCTGAATGTCTGCTGATCATTGATCTCGTTAGTAAAGAACCGAGCAGGTGACTGCCTGCATCGTACGTCACCCGCAGGAGTCCATGGCCACGACCCTGAGGGAACTCGCTGCCCGCGCCATAGACCATGCGGCGGCCGATGTCTACGGCCGGGGCGAGCTGATCGAAGCCTTCGAGGCTCGCGTTGCCGGGCATCTGGGCAAACCGTCTGCCCTGTTTCTGCCAAGCGGCGTCCTCGCGCAGTCGATTGCGCTGAGGTTGCACTGCGATCAGCGCGATCGATCGGTCGTTGGTCTGCATCCCACATCTCACCTGATCCTGCATGAGGAGTACGGCTATCGCGAGCTCTGGGGGCTTCGAAGCGCGCGTCTGGGAGACCCGGAGCGCGTGCTGACTCAGGACGATCTACAGCGGGGCAATCCGAATGAACTGGGTGCGGTCGTGCTGGAACTGCCGATGCGCGAGATCGGAGGCCAGCTGCCCGAATGGTCGGACCTCCAGACCCAGATCGACTGGGCCCGCCGACACGGCATCGCGGTCCACATCGACGGTGCCCGCCTCTGGCACTGTCCGGCTTACTATCAGCGAAGCCTCGCCGAAATCAGTACGCTTGCCGACTCGGTCTATGTCAGCCTGTACAAGGATGTCGGCGGCATCGCCGGCGCCGTTCTGGCCGGCGAGTCGGACTTCATCGAACAGGCGCGCGTCTGGAACCGTCGAGCGGGCGGCAATCTGAGCTCGTTCTATCCCTACATCCTGGCGGCTGAGCGCGGACTGGACGACAACCTAGCCAGTATCGACCAGGCGGTACCTTACGCCCACAGTCTCGGTTCCCTGCTGGCAACGATTCCCGGTGTGGTGGTCAATCCCGACCCACCGCAGGCGGCGATGTTCCATCTTCACATCCCGATCGAGCGAGAAGCGCTGCTTCGGACCATCGACGCCTACGCTCGCGAACATGACGTGATCGTCCTGCCGCCGCCGCGCGCCATCGACAGGCAGGGTAGGAGCATCTGCGAGATCAGCGTCGGGCGAAGCACCATGGCCCACCCTCCGGCGTTCTGGCGCAGACATCTCGACCGGGCACTGGCCGGAAGAGCAACTCCGAGCGCCTGATCCGTCCGAAGGCAGACCCGTTTATCTGAGCAGGCCCAACAGGGCTTCGGCGGCCGGGGCAGACGAGGCGGGGTTCTGGCCGGTCACGAGCAGGCCGTCGACTTCCACATGGCTGACCCAGTCGCTACCCCGCTGGAATCGGCCACTACGCTGGGACAGTCTGGTTTCCAACAGGAAGGGCACGACATCGGCCAGCCCCACCGCCTGTTCCTCGGAGTTGGTGAATCCGGTAACGCGCTTGCCGGCCACGAGGTAGCCGCCGTCGGACTTCTTGACCTCGGTCAGCACCGCCGGTGCGTGACAGACGGCACCGACCGGCCTGCCCGACTCAATGAACTCGCGAACCAGGTCGATGGTCTTCGGGTCGTTTGCCAGATCCCAGAGCGGTCCATGACCGCCAGGATAAAACACGGCATCGAAGTCGTCGGCATCGACGTCTGCCAGTTTGATGGTGTTGGCCAGATGAGTCTGGGCATTCGAGTCGCTGCCGAAGCGCTCGGTCGAGTCGGTCAGGTTGTCCTCGCTTTCGCTCGTGGGATCAATGGGCGGCTGACCGCCCCTTGGCGAGGCCAGAGTGACTTGGGCGCCGGCATCGATGAAGGCGTAGTAGGGTGCGGCGAATTCCTCGAGCCAGAAGCCGGTCTTCTCGCCGGTCGAGCCCAGCTTGTCGTGGGAGGTCAGGATCATCAGGATTTTCATAGCGGGTTCCTTGCGCGTTTCAGTCTCGTCGTGAAAAGGTTGACTCGAAATGTGCTGAATTCAAGTAGGAGACCGAGCAGGCGGGTCATTCATCGTATGTTTCCTGCAATGCAGTGCACTACCAGACAGCCGGATTCCCCTCACCACCTGAAAACGGAGTGTCTATACTTGCCTGTCAGCTTGAACCTGGAGTGGAGTTTCGATACGTATGGAAGTCTTTGCTCTCCCAGAAACCACCGTCATGGTCTGCTTTATTCGGGAGATCGGTCTGCAGGTCTGGAAAGAGACGATTGAAGAGAAAACGTTTGTTCCGGGTGTTCTGATCAAGCATGGGGGTCTTGCCGTGGACGAGGACAAGCTTCTCTATCCCGGCGATCTGCTTCATGAAGCAGGCCACCTGGCCGTAATGAGGCCGGAACAACGCGCCACCGTCTACAAAGATGCGAGCAATCAACCGGCGGACGAAATGATGGTTCTGGCGTGGTCCTACGCCGCGGCGCTCCACCTGGGGCTGGATCCGGAAGTGGTGTTCCACGCCAATGGCTACAAGGGCGATGCCGCCTGGCTGGCCGAACACTATGCGAAAGAGGGTGCAGTTGGACTTCCCATGCTGGAGTGGATCGGCCTGACCGACGGCCCCATTCGTGCCCAGAAAAATGGAACAGAGCCTTTCCCCCGAATGCGGGCATGGCTCAGGACCTAAGAACCATGCTCGGGCACCTTGTCGATGAATCGCGCCAGATGCGGCGCCAGGTTTCTGAGCATCGTGGCCTGTTCGGGCTGTGCATCGATCAGCTCGAAATCGTCCCAGTCGAAGCCTGGAGCAACGGTACAGCCGAGCAACACCGGTCCGTCTAGAGGCTCGGCCGCCTGCCAGGTCCCGGCCGGCACGACATGGCAGAAACGTGGTTCAGTGGCGTTGAGTTCCACACAATGGGCTGCATCGTCATTCGGATGCCAGAGATGCAGCCGTATCCCGGCACCGCGATACAGATGCCAGACTTCGTCCGCGCCGATGCGATGGAAACGACTCTGTTCGCCCATATCGAGCGCGTAATAGATATGCGTCATTGCCTGGCGCACCGTGCCTTGACGGTTGATCACCGTATCGGCCGATTCGAACAGACGGCGGTATCGCCCACCCTCGGGATGCGCTGCCAGATCAAGAGCCTGAGCGAAATCCTTCATGCCGGACTTTCGGACCAGACCGCGAATTCATTGCCGCTGGGATCGGTGAAATGGAAGCGACGGCCGCCCGGAAAATCGAAGATCGGCTGGATGATTTCGCCGCCGGACTCGCGCACCTTATCCATCGTCGCCTCCAGTCCGGTGGAGTAGAACACGACCAGTGCGCTGCCCGTCTCAGTGGTCGCGACCCGATCGGAGCGGAAAAAACCGCCATCAAGACCCTGATCGGAAAACGAACTGTAGTCGGCACCATAGTCGGTGAATTGCCATCCGAAGGCTTCGGAGAAGAAGCGCTTGCTGCCCGCCAGATCACGGGTCGGAAACTCGATGTAGTTCATCTTTTCGTGTGTTGCCATGAGTTCTGGCTCCTGACTTGAATCTGCTTCGAGACTAGCAGATGCCATCCCGGTTCGCTTCCAGGATCAACACCGCTCTGAACAGGGCAATCTTGCACTTCAGGGGATTCAGGATGCCGGCCAGGCGAATTTCATCTCCCATTTCTGTGGCTGGTTCGTGCCGGCAGGCAGGGTTGGCAACAACTCGATTCGGAGTTATAGTATGGATTGGCGGATTTCTGGGTTTGAGGGTATTGCATCTGCAAGGATCCGCCGTCTCCGGCGGCAATTCTTGTCGATTGAACTGCCGATGCAACTGAGGCGGCGAGCTCAATAGTAGTACTGCCACAGGCCGGGCAATCGTCATTGCCAAATTCACACAAAAAGGGGTGCCGGAACAATGCTTTTTCGTCTGATTTTCCTATCCATCACAATTTTCATGCTCAGCGGCTGTGTCACCGGCACCCGCAATATTGATCTTGCAGTACCCGAATATGCAAACGAGCAGACCGCTAGCGGTTCGCTTCGTATCGTTTCGGTCGAAGACAGCCGCGCCTTCGAGCAGAGTCCTCGCGATCCCTCGACGCCCTCGGTCAAAGGCGATCTCGAAAGTAAGACGCCAGCAGAACTTCAAACCCTGATTGGTCGGCAACGCAACGGGTACGGGGGCGCCATGGGTGACGTCGCCTTGCCGGAAGGCCAGACCGTTCCCGGCAAGCTAAGAGAACTTCTCGCTCAGGGCCTGGAGGGACGCGGCTATACGATCGTTGAAGGCGGTGAGGACCTGGACCTGATTGTGGAAATCACGCGCTTCTGGGCATGGTTCTCACCAGGCGTCTTCAGTGTAAGTTTTGAATCCGTGATCGAAACGGTTCTCACGTTCAGAAGGGCTGCGGAGGAAACCTCGTTCACTGTTGCGGGCTATGGGCTGAATAAAGGACAGGTTGCTAGCGATGCGAACTGGGCTCTTGCATATGAACGTGCCTATTTGGACTATCTGAAGAATCTCGATGCCGCTCTCGATGAGAAAGGATTTTAGCCGGGATAGCCGGGAACAGCTGGAAGTTGGAAGAGGCCTGCCTCCTGAAGCGGTATGGTCGCAGTTGATACTTTTTGAATCGTGAAATCATTGGCCATCCTCGCCAAGTTTGACCACTTCCTCGCGCAGGCGTATAGGAGAGATTTCATCGGGCGCACCGGTCAATTCGACGAGATAGGGCCGCAGAACACGAAACGAATGATCGGCACGCCAGTCATTGCCCATGTGAACACGCTCCGGCGCGTGAAAGTGATGCTCTGGTGCGTCATAGAGTACCGTGGCAACGCTGGGATAGGCATCGCTTCCGGCTGGAGAAGGCACTGTGTGCACAATGCATTGCGCTCTCCCAGTAGCCCTTGCGCTGTGCGCGTCGTGACAATCCACACAGCCCGCGCCCATGGCCCGTTTCCGGGCCTGTAGAAACGAACCTTAAGCGAAGGCCTCGTCAAGAATCTGGCCGTCGGCGTGGTAAAGGCCGTTCTGCAGCAGGGCCAGGCCATAAGCATCCTGAAAAGGCGCATCTGGCAGCGGCGATTTATCGTCATGCGCCTCGCGGCGGGAATGACAGGTCGCGCACTGCTGGTTTGTCGTCTGGGTCGTCGTGAAGGAATGGCTGAAACCATCGTCGTCCAGCCCGGTTGGCGCGACCCAGGCGTCCGGTGTCGCCGCCTCATTCCAGATGCGCAGAAATCTGCCCATGGCAGGCCTCGCAGCCCACGCGCCCTGCGTCGTAATCAGCTCCAGGTCGATTCGGTTGATGGCTTTGTCGCGACGGATGCGGGCTATCCTGAGCAAGCTGGCCACCAGTCGTCTGCGGGGCATCCGCTCCCTCGGATCATGGGTCGTCGTCATCGCCGTGATCAAGACTCTGGCCGTCATCGTCCGAATCGATCTCGAATCCTAGCGAACCGCTCACGAGACCGTCAATGCCGCCGGGCCTGTCCCCCGACGCTGCAGATCCGCTGGCCTAGCGCAGATGGCGGGAGCAGTCGGCAACGGTCAATAAAGTCATCTCACAGACCGTTCGGCAGCGCACTGAGCCATGGGTTGTTTCGAAGAAACTCCCGCGCTAGCTCGATCATTCAGTCAGTTGTTTTCGCCACAATCGTTCAAATGCCCAGAACAGTCTTTCTTGCTTGACCCGAATCTTTATCATGCGGCGATTCGTGGCTTCAGATGTGAAGTCGACTGGGTTCCCGGGAGCAAGCGATGAAGAAGCGCATCGAGTTCGTTCTGATCCTGATCAGTGCCTGTCTGACCGCAGAGGCTGTTGCCCAGGACAGCGCCGAAGACCTGGCCATGCAGTTGGCCAACCCGGTCGCGGCCCTGATCAGCGTGCCTTTCCAGCTCAACTACGATCGGGATATCGGCCCTCTGGATGAGGGCGAGCGTTGGACGATGAACGTCCAGCCGGTGATTCCGTTCTCGCTCAACGAGGACTGGAACCTGATCTCGCGGACCATCATGCCGCTGCTGGACCAGAGCAGGATTTTTCCAGGCGCGGGCAGTCAGGCCGGGCTGGGTGATGTTCAGCAAAGCCTGCTGTTTTCGCCGGTTAAACCGACTTCAGGCGGCTGGATCTGGGGTGCGGGTACCGTATTCCTCCTGCCTACCGCCACCAATGATCTGCTGGGCACGGAAAAGTGGGCTCTCGGACCCTCAGTGGTCGCGCTGCATCAGAGTGGTCCGTGGACCGTGGGTGGATTGGCAAATCACATCACCTCGGTCGCCGGCGCCAGCGATCGGGACGACATCAATGCCACCTATATCCAGCCCTTCGTGTCATACACCCTCCCGTCTGCCTGGACCTTCAGCCTGCAAACCGAGACCACCTACGACTGGGAGTCCG
>CAYTQT010000107.1:0-3948 GCA_964439915.1 uncultured Wenzhouxiangella sp.
CGTTATGCGGCTGCAAACTGATGATGCGATGCCGATATGAAGGTCCGAAAGCTCATCAAGCTGTTGGAAGATGACGGTTGGAGTCAGGTCCGCCAGCGGGGAAGTCATCGACAATTTAGCCATCCCCTAAAGTCTGGAACTGTAACGGTTGCCGGCAAGCCCGGCGTTGATATGCCAACCGGCACACTCAATGCTATCCTAAAGCAGGCTGGCCTCAAGTAATAGGTGGTTTTATGGAATACGTAGTTATACTTGAAGAGGGCCCTAATAGCTGGGGCGCGTACGTCCCGGATCTTCCCGGCTGTGTCGCTGCGGGCGAGACCAAAGCTGAAGCACTGCAGTTAATCCGAGAGGCCATCGAGTTTCACCTTGAGGGGCTCAAAGCAGACGGAGACCCCATTCCCCAGCCGCACTCTAGCATCGAGACCATTCAGGTCAGTGCCGCATAACAAACCGCTCAAGCCGTTCACTTTGTTCACTCGGTCGCGCTTACGCGCGCCGCTTAGTTAAGACGTTATATTCCACTCAGAATTTTCCGATGCACTCAGGCTATGAATAGAAAATACACCGCGATATTAAAAGAGGATGACGGTTGGTGGATTGGCTGGATCGAAGAGGTCCCCGGCGTCAATTGTCAGGAATCGACCCGTGAAGAATTAGTAATATCGTTGAAGGAGGCCCTTCTTGAAGCCCTTGAATTCAACCGCTCAGACGCTGTTAGCGCAGCGGGAACTGGTTTCGAGGAGCTCGAAATCGCAGTATGAAGCGCCGAGACTTGATTCGGCATCTAAAATCCAACGGCTGTGAACTTCTGCGTGAGGGCGGCCGCCACTCTTGGTGGCACAACCCGGCTCAGAATCGGCGGTCCGCTGTCCCTGGGCACCGGGAAATCAACGAACACTTGGCGCAAAAGATCTGCAAAGACCTCGGGATTGCCAAGGCTAAATGAAATATAACAAACCGCTCAAGCCGTCCGCTTTGCTCACTCGGACGCGGATAAACCCCGCGCCGCTTAGTTAAGACATTAGGTGATTTGAGTCGCTTTTTTCAATCCCAAGTGCTCATGAAAGGGCTCGAAATCCCGATCGGCCTGGAGGAGTGGCAACTTGTGCTCGATGCAGTACGTTGCGATGATGCAATCAATCGTCTTGCGTATGGTGAATCCCTTGCTTCTCAGCTTGCGGAAGTTCCTTGCACTTTGTATGGCAATTTCCCTGCCACCCAGCTCAAGCACGGTGACCGACTCAAAAAGCTCGAGCGCGGTCCGGAAGTCGTTGTTCTTACGAAAGCCTTGCAGCACCTCCGCAAGCATCAGGTCACCTATGGCAATGGGTAGTAGACCCAAAATATCTGAGAGAGACTGTGTTTCGGCTGTTTGATTGTCGTTGAAAAAGTCGATCCAAACGCTGGAATCAACCAGAATCATGCATCAGTCCTCATTTCTTCAAGGTCGCCCTCCCAGCGGAGCTTTCCTTTGAACTGTTTGATTCGTTCTTGCTTTTTTAGCCTAATAAGTGTCTTGAGGGCAAGTTCGACCGCTTCCTTTTTCGTGCGCACACCGGTCATGGCCAAGGCATCGGACATTAGGGTATCGTCAATTTCAATATTTGTTCGCATGGTGAAGTAAATGTGTATCAGGAATGCATATTATACACATGCTGCATTGATTGGTGCTAATTTGAGAGCCGCACCTAACAAAGGGTTCAACCGGACGTCGGAAAGCTCCACGGCGGCAAAGCCGATCAAGCCCGGTGGCGGCGACGGTTAACCTGGACGTTGGGTATCTTGACGTAGATTGACAGCGAGGAATCCAAGTAAGTGAGTATAGGGAGAAAAAAATGTTGGTTCGAATTCTAAAAATCGTACTCGTTGCCTTCGTTGGGCTGCAGGGTTGGTTCTATGTCGCGGGCAATGTTGCGAACTGGGGCTCTGGTTTCGGAGCGGTCGCGTACGTGCTCGGGATGGAGGGGCACGAAATATACGGCAATCACATCTTTCCGCCACTAACCAGTCCGGTCGTTGTCGGTGCGGCATTTGTAGCGATTATCTTCGGCGAGTTCCTGGTTGGTGCTTTGTCGATAAAGGGTGCTTGGGATTTATGGCAAGTTCGAAATGGAACCTCCGAAGAGTTCAATTCTTCCAAAACCTTCGCGTTGTTAGGCCCTGGCATGGCTCTGGCGGTCTGGTTCGGCGGCTTCATCGTCATCGGCGGCGCGTTGTTTCAAATGTGGCAAACGCAGATCGGCTCGGGTTCGTTCGATGATGCATTCGTCTTTGCCGCAACTAGCGGCCTCGTATTGCTATTTGTGAACGCCCCGGACCGATAAAGGTAAGTGACTGGGTGCCAAAGTTATGCAGCCGCCCAACAAATCGTTGCAGGTGACGTTTTACCCGTTGCCCATTTTTGTTGTCGCCAAAACGGTTATCGCCTCAAACGCACCTAAGCTCAGGCGTTATGCCGCTAATGCAACTGAGGGTCGCATGAAGTTTGAGATCGTCGGTGAAATCGAATAAGTTGAAACCTTCGCCGTTGGCCGCTCCATTCGCGAACTTTCGAGACTCCGGAAAACCTAAAGACCAGGAAGATGTCAGAACCGGAGGGGATTTGCGATGGTCAGATTGCCAAATGGCATAGAGAGGCAGGCGGAGCTACGGTGATATGAAGCACCCGGAGTAGGAGGCTAAGAATTCAAGATCAAGCATCATTTCGAAAATAGCTATGAATGTGTACTTTGGAATTTGCATCAGCAACGAGGGCGACCCGGCCTCCCTTGAGCGCCGGAAGCTCTATGAGTTGATTCCGGACTCTCACGCTGAGGCTCTTGGGCAGTTACGAATCAAGGACGAATCAGGTGAAGACTATCTCTATGCTCAAGGGCCCTGCGGACATTGACTCGGATGCGCTCCATGCAGAGTTGTTCAGAAGCTCCTCAGCCCGCGTGCCCGATTGAATGCGCTCGCCCGCGTGAATGATCAGGGAGTAGAGGACCATGGCATTTAGCGAGCTCGAGCAAAGGCGAGTTGAGAGGGCAGTATCAGCCTATGTGGAAGAGAAGAGACCCGCACCGCCCATACGTCCGTCGTTAGACATCGGGTTCCGTGTAAGGGGCCAAAGCGTCGAGATCTTCGAAATTCGACCCTACTGGCGAGACGAGAGCCAGATCATGGAGCAATCGATTGCCAAGGCCACGTACGTCAAGACACGGAATAGCTGGAAGATTTTCTGGAAACGAGCGGACCTCAAATGGCATGTCTATGAACCGCAGGCAAGAGTTCGGAGCATTGAGGATTTTCTGAAAGTGGTTGACGATGATCACTACGGCTGCTTCTGGGGTTAATTGATTTTCGTCACGCAGCGGATCGACGAGATTTGTTCTCTGAGGCGAAGACCCATAGCAGCAGAAAAGCATTGAACTTCTGGCCTTTTCGGCAGGCCCGATACGGACGTCAAGCATGGAGGCAATAATGAAACATGAAGCTTCGCAAGCGGACCTGGCTTTCAGAAAAGAGGTCGAGTCCTGTGATTTTAATGTCGCTGGATTCAATCATGAGGCACACCTGCGACTTGCCTACATTTACCTTCTGGAAAATCCCATCGACGAAGCTGTTGAGAGAATGCGAGCGACGATAAGCGGTTTATTGGAGGAAATGAATATTGACATCCATGAGAAGTACCACGCAACGCTGACCAGAGCCTGGTTGCTTGCTGTACATCACTTCATGCAGACCTCAGGGGCTTCCCGATCGGCGCAAGAATTTCTTCAGCTCAATCCGGGCCTGCTGGACACTGAAGTGATGATGACACACTATTCTTCGGGGAGATTGTTCTCAGACCAAGCGCGCAAGTCATTTCTCGAGCCTGATCTTGACCCCATCCCTCTATATTCAACGCGATCACAGCGCGGGATCAGCAGGTAGTGACCTGAAAATGAGGCCAGAATGACCGTC
>CAYTQT010000107.1:4048-6255 GCA_964439915.1 uncultured Wenzhouxiangella sp.
GCGACGATTGCCGACCGTCCGGTTCGAGTGCTTTATGCAGGTTGCGGGCCTTTTGCGGCGCTAGCCCTGCCGTTGATGAGTTTTCTACCGAGCGGATCAGCGGTGTTTACTCTGATGGATATCCATGCTGAATCCATTCGTTCAGCTCAAACCCTTATCGAGCGATTCGGACTGGCGCATGCCGTTGACGATTATCTCATCGACAATGCCATGGACTATCGCGCTGAAAAGGCTGCACTGCCGGATCTCGTTATTCTGGAAGTGATGCAGGCCTGCCTCGAGTCCGAGCCTCAGGTCGCGATCGCGCGCCATCTGCTTGCAGAGGCGCCCGGCGCCGTCCTTGTTCCGGAGACGATCAGCATCCGCTTCGACCTGATCGACCTTGCTCAGGAGTTCTCGATTTCTAATCCGCAGTCCGATCAGCCGAACCCCCAGCGCGATCGTCTGTCGCTCGGTGAGGTGTTTCGCGTGGACCGGAGATCGCTTCAATCCTGGTGCCAGGCGGGGAACGAGACGCTCTCTGGCGCCACCATCGAACTGCCGTCGGACTGGGAAGGACGCTATCAGCCGATGGTGGTGACCGAGATCACCACCTATCAGGATCATCTTCTGACTGACTATGATTCGGGCCTGACCTGCCCCAGAAGCCCGACGCTGGACGGCAGCCTGGAGCCCGGAGGCCTGATCGAGTTCGTCTATGAACTGGGTCATCACCCGCGCCTGGTCGGCTATCCACGGAAAGCCCGCCCTGCAACATGATCGCAAATCCCCTGGAGACCGTCCCGGATCGGTTGAAGCTATCGCTGCGGTTTGACCCCGCACGGCTCAGGAATGATCTCGAGGCGCTTTCCTGCTCGGACTGGATTGCTCATTTCGTCCGGGAAAATTATGAGGGTGACTGGAGCATCCTGCCTCTGCGAGGGCCACGGGGCGCAGAACACCCGATCCTGATGGCCTATTCCGATCCAGGCTGCAGCGACTTCCAGGACACGCATTTTCTTTCTGCCTGCAGCTACCTGCCCGAGGTTCTGGCGTCCTTTCCCTTCGAGCTGCATGCGGTGCGCCTGATGTCGCTGTCGCCTGGCTCGCGCATCAAGGAACATCGCGATCATGATCTGTCTGTGGAAGATGGCGCGATCCGACTTCATGTTCCGGTCATCACCAATGAGTCGGTCGAGTTCTATCTGAACCATGAGCGCCTGATCATGGTGGCGGGCGAGTGCTGGTACCTTCGGCTGAGCGAGCCGCATTCGGTGTTCAATGGAGGTCGGGAAGACCGCGTCCATCTGGTCATCGATGCCCCTGCCGGCGATGAGGTCAGAGCCTTTCTTCGCGCTGAAATGAGTCGGGGCTGATCAAACGACCGGGGGTTCACGCCGGAGCCGCAACGATCAGGCTGCAGACCTTCTCAACCAGTGACTGAATCTGTCAAGATAGGTGATCGTGAATTCGAGCAACGTTCCTTGGTTCGGGCGACGACCAGTCGGCTCGTTTGCCTGACGACGACTCGGATTCGAACCCGCCTTACGACCAGGAAAACAGCTTCAGGCCATCATGATCGATTCTCAGATTCTCTGGACCCTTGCCCTCGGCGTTTATGTCATTGCGGTTGCCTATCTCACCCGCATTCCGTATCGAATGATGGTGGCCCGCGGGGTCGAATCCATCCGCGCGGTCTACTACACGCGAAAGATCGTCCATATGGCCGGGGCCGGAGTGCCGACTCTGTTCGTCCCCCTGGTCTACACCGATTTCTGGTACCCGATGCTCGGCGGCCTGGTAGTAGGCGCGCTGTTGTTCTATACCCATGCAAGCAACCGACGGCTCTACTGGTTTCAGATCGAGGAAAATCAGAACGACGTCAGTTTTGCCATCATGTGGTGGATGTCGCTGGCCTTCCTCTGGTGGTTGCTGGGTGACCCCTGGCTGGCCATTCTGCCCGGTCTGTTCATGTCCTTCGGTGATGGTGTCACCGGCGTGGTACGCAATTACTTCATTCGTCATCGCTCCAAGCATGTGATCGGCAATGTGTGCATGGCGATCGTCAGCGTGCCCCTGGCCTGGGTGGTGGCCTCGCAGGCCGACCCGGCGCTGCCCTGGTGGGGCGTCATTGCAGCGCTTGTAGCCTCCGTGGTCGAGCGCTACGAGTTCGGCCCGATCGACGACAATGTGCTGATTGCCATTGCCTCGATCCTGATTCTGCTGGC
>CAYTQT010000108.1:0-6011 GCA_964439915.1 uncultured Wenzhouxiangella sp.
ATAACGTCTTAGCTAAGCGGCGCAGGGTTTATCTGCGTCCGAGTGAGCGAAGCGAATGACTTGAGCGGTTTGTTATAGATCACGTAGCCTGCGCCTTCGAAGTTCTCTGATCAATAGATATTTTCTCTTAATCTGCACCAGCTCCATTATGTAGAAAAAAAATCCGAGTAGAAACCCAGCAGCTAATGTTAGAAAAACGCCTAATAGTGTGGACGCACCAAAAACCTTATCTCCTATATGATAGCTAACCACATCTATTCCCAATTTGTAAAATTGATAAGCGATAAAGAAGAGCGCAAGGGAGGAGATAAGAAAGAGAACCCCCTTAGTGTGCATTTTTCTACGTTTCAATTTGCCGGGTTTCAATAGAATCTATAACTAGTAAATATCTGGCGAAAGGTTGCAGTATTGCATATTTGGAGCATATTGCTTCATAGCATGATGGTTTTAATTGTGTTTTATTCTAACTTTCTGTTTTTTATTAATTAGTGGCGAATATTATCGGCTGCTATGGCGCGCCTGTGCAACATAGCACGCAGAAAAGCTTCACTCCAGATACTTGAAGGGCTCTAAACTTCCCCAAATCGTCTGCTTATCGCCGCGCAATCCGCCGGTCTAGGGCGATGCTGGATCAATCCAGGCCCTGCCCCATTTTTCCGACGACAACAACGTCACCGGACATATTCAGCCCCGGTGACTCTGTGTTTAAGGTTGTCGAGACCGCTCCAACTCAATCCCCCTGCTCAAACCGATCCTCAAACACCCCATCAACCGACTCGACAATCTCGATCGTCCGCAGCACCTCATCAGCCGCCTGCCAATTGCTGTCTCCAGCCTGGGTTGCGCGGAGTTCGACGGTGCCTGGTACGCCAGTCAGTGTCAGCACATTGGCGTCGAGCGTTGCGGGGCCAGAGACCAGCTCGATCACCACGGGCAAGCCTGAGCTTGCGCTGGCCTCCAGAGTGATGGGGCTGGCATTTATTTGCAGCTGGGCAGGTGTAGAGAATCCGATGGTCTGGCTGCCGGGCACGATCTCGAACTGGCCGGTGAGGGATTCGCGCCAGCCGGGGGCGGTGACGATGACCTGGTAGGACCCGACGTCGCTGGGGGGTTGAAGCTGGTTGTCGTAGCTGATGATCAGGGGCTGATCGATCGGCGTTGTGGAGACGCCCACGCTTTGCGGCGCGCCGGTGTAGTCAACGCTCAGATCGTCGAAGCTCAGCGCCAGCCCTGGTTCGAAGCGGTCGTCGATGTAGCCGTCGACCAGGTTGCCGATCAGCAGGTCGTAGGCGTCGCCATTGAAGTGGAAGCAGTCCAGCCCGCCAAAAGGAAATCGTTCGCGCATGGCCTGAGCGGGACTGGGCTGGGTGATGTCGCCCGGTGGCGGCAGCGTGCCCGGCGGCTGCCCGGGCAGGCCGAAGAAGTTCTGGGCCTGACCGAGGTGGCGAACGTGGGTGATCCTTGGATCAGCATTAGCCAGGCCTTCGACGGCGTCGATCACCGCGACGGCGGCGGTGTTGAGCTCCAGCGGCGTGGGGTTGCCGAGGTCGTCCCAGAGCCCGCTGCAGAAGCCGATCCAGATCAAGCCGTTGCGGGTGTCTTCGAAGTTCGGGTAGTCGTAGAGGCTGATCAGTATTTCGATCTCGGGGCGACGGCTGAGGATGTAGTCGGTGACGATCTCGACATCGCTGGTGATAAAACCGACCAGTTGATCGAACTGCGCCTGGGTGAAGCCGGTGTTCCATGTATCGAGAAAATCATTGCCGCCGACGGTGAGCTGAACGGTGTCGAGATGAGGATAGGCGGCCAGCGCCTGGTCGATGCGATCGAGATTTGTCGACATCACCCACTCGGCCGCCGTGCTTCCGCTGGTGGTGGTCAGCTCGCCGGATACGCCCACGGCTTCAAGACCGACATCAACAAAGACGCGTTGATGGGAGCCATCCAGCCGCTGCTCATCCGCCCAGCTGTCACCGACGATGAGAAATCGAGTGACCTGTGCTTGTCCGGAAAGTGGCAGGAGCAATGCGCACACGAGGAGTGCAGTTGAGATGGATCGCATAGAAACTCCTACTTGTTCGCCAACGGCGAGGCGGATGCTAGCACATTGGACGGATCAAGCCGGATCCGAGATGACGCGAAGCCCCGGTAAGAGCAGCGCGGGGATGATCAGCGCATAGGTGAGATAAGCCAGCGCCATCGACAGCAAAGAGACCTGCCAGTCCAAGAGCAGGCCGAGCGCGACCGGACCCAATGCCGTACTGACCACCATCAGGGCCGAGTAGACGCCGCGAATCAGGCCCAGCTGTGCCGAGCCGAACAGTTCAACCCAGACCGCGCCGGTGATCACGCCGTTCAGGCCCGCGGTCATCCCGACACCTGCAAACAGCGCCCAGAGGGAGGCAGCCGGCGACAGGATGGACAGCGACAGCAGTCCCAACCCGGCTGGCAGCAAGGAATATCGAATAAGGACGCGAGCGCTGAACCGATCAATCACCCGCCCGCCGGCAAAGGCAAACAGCCCCTGAATCCCGGCAAACAGGACAAACCCAGAGGCCACATCGGTCAGATCCCAGCTCAGCATCCGTGCAATCGTGCCCTGGTGGAGGAACACCGCGGTGACCACAACCGGCGGCACCAAAACGATCGCAAGTACGCGCAAGAAGCTCGCCTGGGTGAACAGCTTGCGACGCGTCATCACGGCCGGCGAAACCGCGCTCGTCTCCGCGTCACGTAGCACTCGTGGATGGGTCAGTGGCCAGGCCAGCCAGACGAGGACGGGCAACGCCACGCCGATCGTGATCAAGGCCGCCAGCAACCAGACGCCACGCCAACTCAGGCTCTCCATGCCCAGGGCAACCAGCGCTGGAAGCATCGCCTCACCCAGGATGAAACCGTAGCTGACCATTGCGACAGCCCGACCGCGACGACGGGCATAGCGAGCCGCCGCCACCACCGCAAGGTGGCCGGCCAGACCCTGACCGCACAGGCGCAGGAGAAACAAACCGACAACCAGTCCAAGCAATCCATGGGCGAGTGACACCAGCCCGGCTCCCAGCGCCAGTCCGCACAGGACCACGGCGATCGACCGGCGCATCGACCAGTGATCGGCCAGCGACCCGAGCCAGAACATCAGCAGCCCACTGGCCAGCGTGGCGGCACCGTAGAGCGCGCCCAGGGCGGTCTGGCTCAGGTCGAAAGCGTCACGAAATTCCGCCCCGAAAAGGCCGATAAAGAAGGTCTGACCCAGGCTCGAACACAGGGCGGCCGCCAGCGCAAATCGTCCGGCAGGGGGCAAGGCGGGTGCAGATCGATTCGAGTCCAAGGCATGAGGCTTCGGCGAAGAACAGCTCGCAACACTATCAGCAAGTCCACCAAGACGGGGACCTCAGCATCTTTTTCACGCGTTTTATTGATTCCGATCCAGTACTCTTGGCCCATGAGTCAAGATGCCTGCCAATGACCACCCTGTTTCTTGCCGCCCGCCGCGGACTCAGGGTTTTCCGGCGCTGGAGCGCCCTGGACTGGCGTGTCCTGATTCCTCTGGCGCTTGTGAGCCTGGCCATCCTGTCGCCTGCGGCCGGGCGGATCATCATCGAGTCGATCAGCGAGGCCTACCTGACCGTCAGCGTCTTCGTCGCCGCCACGCTGGCCGTCGTCTATGGTGCCGAGCGTTTATTCAAGTTCGACAGCGGCGAGCTGATGGTCCGCCACCGCCGCTGGCAGGTTCCGATCGCAGCCCTGCTCGGCGCGCTGCCCGGCTGCGGTGGCGCGATCATCGTCGTCACGCAGTACGTGCGCGGCCAGGTCGGATTCGGCGCGCTCATCGCCGTGCTCACCGCAACCATGGGCGATGCCGCCTTTCTGCTGCTGGCTCGCGAGCCCCTGACAGCCCTGCTGGTGTTTGCCATCGGCATCATCGTAGGCACGATTTCGGGCTACCTGATGGACGCAACCCATGGACCGGAGTTCCTGCGTCAGGCAGCCAGCAACGACCCCAGTCCAGGCCCCGACCCCCGCAATCGGGGCCGGAGTCCGCGCTCGACCCGGCTCTTCCATCCGCTCTGGCTGGGACTGATGGTGCCGGGTCTGATCCTCGCCCTGCCGGTGGCTTTTCAAGCCGATCCGAATCAGTGGTTCGGGCCCCTGGCCTGGCTGCAGCCGGCCACCCTGCTCGGTTTCACGGGCGGCGTCCTGGCCATCGCGATGTGGTGTCTGCATTTCACCGCAAACCCGGCTCATCACTATGCCGGCGTCAATCCCGGCGACCGGGCCGGGGAATGCATTCCGCCGGGCCGCAGTCACCAGAGCTCCATCCTCGCTCGGGTGATCAACGACACCAACTTCGTCACCGTGTGGGTGATTGCCGCCTTTCTGTTCTACGAGCTGGGCGTTCACTTCAGCGGCGCCGACATCGCCGGATGGTTTGCGGTCTGGGCACCGTTCACGCCTCTGATCGCGGTCCTGGTCGGTTTCCTTCCGGGCTGCGGGCCTCAGATCGTGGTGACGACCCTGTACATCGGCGGAGCCCTCCCTCTGGGGGCGCTGATCGCCAATGCAATCTCCAACGATGGCGACGCCCTGTTCCCTGCCATCGCGCTGACGCCACGCGCGGCGATTATTGCGACCCTGTATACCGGCATCCCCGCGCTGATCGTTGGCTACGCGTTCTACTTCCTGCGCTGACGACGCCATGACAGCCGTTGCGATCTTCGTCAAGACACCGGGCTACTCACCGGTCAAGACGCGCCTGGCGTCCGATCTCGGCCAGGAGGCAGCAGAAGACTGGCATCGATATGCCGCGCTGGCAGTGGCCGAGCTGGCCGAAAGGACCGCGATCGGCCCGGTCTACTTCGCCGTGGCAGAGCCGGAAGCGCTGGGCCACCCGCTCTGGTCTGCGCTTCCGAACATCCCGCAAGGCCCGGGCGGCCTGGGGGCCCGGATGTGCCGTATCCATGGCCAGCTCATCGAGCGACACCGAAGCGCCCTGCTGCTGGGTGCCGATACCATCCAATGGCAGGTCGAGCACCTGCGCCAGGCCCACGACTGGCTGTCAGCCCCCTCCAAGCGCTGGACGATCGGCCCGGCCAGTGACGGCGGATTCTGGACCTTCGGGAGCAACCATGCGCTGCCCCGGCGCACCTGGACCTCCGTGACCTACAGCAGGGCGGATACTCGTGCGCAATTCGAGCGTGGACTGGCCGATTCGGGAGACGGGCTGATCCTGCCTACGCTGACGGATCTCGACACCCTGCACGACCTGCCGTCCGTGCTGACCGAACTCCGCGAGAATCGCTGCAGCCGCGGTCTGGCACTCGAGTCGGCGATCGACTGTCTGGAAAGATTGGAATCGCTGCGCTTGGATTCGAGCTCGGCCTGAGATCGAGTCACACGGTCAGACGAGCGAGCGATAGCTCAAGCCCTGCCCGCCGGATCGGATCAAGAGATCCAGCTGATCGGAAAGCTGCAGCGAGAAGTCATGCGGATGGATACCGAGCCGAATCGGGCGCTGCAGACTTCCGCCCCACTTCTGGTTGACGGCATTCCAGCCATGAACGATCAGGCGCCGCCAGCGGCTGTCGACCTCGAAGCCGAGCAGCGGCAGACGACGGAAGCGCGAAGTTCCGGTAGCGTAGACGCCGGACAGCGTTTCGAACTGCCTGAACGGCAGATCGTGCAGCGCCGAGCGCGACAGCGGACCCATTGCCCAGGCCGGTGGAACATAGAGCGTGGGCCGCGGCAGATCCTGCTCGGAGAACCAGCCGTGGCAGCGCTGCATCAGTTCGAGGCAGCCGGAAGCATCGAGGGCCAGATGCTCGGCAACCCGCTTCGAGATCAGGGCGCTGTGCAGCCGATGTCCGAACCCGCTAACCCGTTCGACCTCATGCACCCAACCGTGACCTGCCAGCTCGGCACCGCGAGCAACCAGCGATCGAAGGCGAGCGAGATCTTCGGAACGCCAGTCCCTGCCCGGCACGACCAGCAGCGTGACCGGCAACAGCCCGCTCTGC
>CAYTQT010000109.1:0-5767 GCA_964439915.1 uncultured Wenzhouxiangella sp.
TGTCGCAGGGCTTTCAGTTCGAGGGGCGGCGAGTGCCATTCGTTTCAGCGCAGGGCATTTTCAAGCCAGCGGTCTGCCCCGAAATTCCCCTGACGATCACGACCTCGCCGAATAGCCCCTACGACGACAGCTTTGCCGACGACCATCGGCTGGAATACCGCTATCGGGGCACGGACCCCTTTCATCGAGACAACGTTGGCCTGCGCGAGGCGATGCTGCGGCGCACGCCTTTGATCTATCTTTTCGGGCTGGTCCCGGGGCGCTATTTGCCGATTTGGCCCGTGTTCGTTGTTGGGGACGACCCTGGACGGCTGCGCTTTACGGTGATGGCGGATGACCAAAAGAGCATCGCTGACACGCTGTTGGCGGGCGCTGATCAGGAGGCCGTGCGCGAGCAGGATGCACCACGCCGGCAGTACATCACCGCAGCGGTTCAAGTGCGATTGCACCAGCGCGGATTCCGGGAGCGGGTGCTTAAGGCCTATCGCGAGCAGTGCGCGCTTTGTCGCCTCAAGCATCGCGAGCTGCTCGACGCGAGCCATATCATCCCGGACCGGGAGGAGCGCGGCGCTCCGCGCGTGTCCAATGGCCTTTCCCTCTGCAAAATCCACCACACGGCCTTCGATCGGCATTTCCTGGGCATCAATCCCGATGGCGTGATCCATATTCGGCGCGACCTGCTGGAAGAAACTGACGGACCGATGCTGCAGCATGGGCTGAAAGACATGCACGGCGTGCGCCTTACCGTGCCCTCGCGGCGCGCCGATCGGCCCGATCGAGATGGTCTGGCGATGCGGTTTGAGCGGTTTTTGGAAGTGCAGGGTTAGCGCTGGAGGTTTCTCGCCTCTTCCGCCCGAACCCACCGACTCAAGTGAAAGCTGAACAGCTGGATGTCCTCAGGGCTGAGTTTTTGGGACTGGTGGGCGAGAAATTTCGGCAGGGCCTTGGGGTTTAGCACCCAGACTGAGCTCTGCCGAGCCTGCTTGTTGTCGACAAACCAGCCAGGAAACAGAACAACTGGACGGGCCTTCAGCGCGCGGCCGGTGCTTTCATGCAACAGGGTTTGCAGCCAGCTCGCTTGGGCCTGGGCCTGGATGATGGGACGGCGATTTGCAGCTTGTCCGGGGAGGGTGAGGCTTTGGCCGTCGAAGTTGATTTTGGCCTCGCCTTTGGCCGGCTTGCTCCAGGTTTTGGTTTCGATGGTGAAAACGCCGGCGGGGCCGATGAGGACGTGGTCGACGTTGAAGCCCTCGCCGATCAGGTCATGAAACACCTCGTAGCCTTCGATTCTGAGTTTTTCCAGGTACTGGCCGACGGCCCGCTCGCCGGCTTCGCCCTGGCGCAGGGCGTGGAGTTTGGGCCGGACTTTGATAATCCGATAAATAAGGAAGGCGAGCGAAATCAGGCTAAGCACGCCCCAAATCCAGAAAGGAATTGCACGGCCATTCCAGGATTCCATTGCACCGACCAATGTCAATAAAAGCAAGCAGGCTGTAACCAGCGCAGGCGTCTGTCCATACTCATCCCAAACCCGGTTGCGGGCCTCTGCGAGCGATTGACCCGGCGTTCGGAGCGGTTTGCTCTTGAGGGGAGAACGCTTTTTGGGTTTAGGTGCCATGCCAACGGCCTTGTTTGAGACTAGGTTGGATTATTGCAGGAAATGAAGAACTCAGACCCAGGTCTGGAGTGGGGGCGGATACCGCTTGGACAAATACATTCGGGCTGCTTAACGCGTTCCTCCGTCGTCCCGGGTGGAGCGAAAGCGACAGCCTGTGCTGAACTTGATGGCATCGTTGCTTCGCAACTCAGCGAGCTCGCGGCACTGCCGCTCGGTTCAGTAACCCGGGACCTAGTGGCCTGGATGTCTCTCGATTTCAATCAAAGTCGCTAGGCCCCGGGTCAGGCCCGGGGTGACAAAAGGGGTGCGAGTGGTTTTTGTGGGGGGTGAACCGCGGGGTGACAAAATAGGCGAGGGATTGGAATGGGGCTGCCAGCAAATCACCGTGGCTATGGATCAAGCATCGAATTCGACTTCGGGAGGTGTCCTTTTCGGTATGGATCTATTTCTATTCCGTCCTGTCCGGGCGTTTACGGTCTCTCGCCGATGCGATCGACCAGGTCAGCTGGTGAGAAAAATCGTAAGGGCTTTCGGCCTCCTGGTGACTGATCGATTAATTCCAAGTCGACCAATTCCAGCAGGTCGCTTCTTGCAGTGGCGTAAGCAATATCGTGGCTGTTCTGATGAGAGGAGATTGAATACTCTGCGCTGGGATGTCGCAGTGCATGTGCCATCAGAGCGAGTTGGCGGTGGTTCAGGGAAACAGTCGTCTTCAATAGGGATTCTGCCCGGCGCATTTCTTCAGCTTTTCGTTCGAGATAGGCATCAAGACTCATGATGGCCTTGGTGATGACTTCCAGCTGATGAAGAATGAAGTAGGTCAAATCGTTCTCATCCGACTCTGTTCTCAAAAAAGCGCGCTTATATTGACCCGGCGCTCCTTTGAGAATGCTGGAGATTGAAATGAATTCAAACAACCAGTAATTGGAGTTGAGCATTTTCCAGTAGAACAGGGCACGGGCAGTACGGCCATTGCCATCTGCAAATGGGTGGTCCCAAGCCAGCCAGAAATGTAAAACAATGGCGTGAATTACGGGGTGTAGGAATGACTCTCCGACCAAAATCTGATTGGCGTATTGGCAGAGCTGCTCCAGTCGTTCTGGCAAGAACTCAGCTGGCGGTGGTCTATGGAGGACATCCTGGGTCAGGTTGTCTTGGACATAAACTCGTTCCTCGTCGGGTCGCTGAAGCCGACCTGCCGCACTCGCGTCTTCTAGAGTTTCTACTGTGATTTGTCGGTGGATCTCTAGCACTCGTCCCGGTGTTAGGGGTTCATCTCGCCAAGTCCGCAGAGCGCTCATCGCTCGATAATTGTTCAGGATCATCTGTTCGTCATGCCCGCGTGGTCGCCGGTTGCTCCGGATCATGTCTGCGGCGACCCGCCTTGTGGTCGCGGCACCTTCGAGCTGGCTAGAAGTGATCGCCTCCTCAATCAGTGAGGAAATCAGATAACGATCACGTTGGGGGCCGTTTATCTCTGAATTTGACGTTTCAATTCGGCCAGCCAGGCGGCTATCAATGTGATGCAGCATCTCGAGGATCGGCTCTACTGGGCAGAAGGTAAAGGGGCGACCCTTAAGGTCAACAAGCGCCAGTGCTTTGCATATTGGAAACCGCGCTGCTTTGACGGCCGCCCACCAATCCTTATGATTCAAGCCGCGTGGTGGCTGTCGGTGCTTTAATTGGTCCCAGTGCAAATATCGACCTGCGGGAAGAGATGTCAATGCACCGCTTGCGACGACTTTCCCGAGTCTGTGCTGAAGACTCTCGAAGTCAGCTCTCCAATTGGGTAATTGTTCGGCCATAATTATCATTTTTCGAGAAATTGATAAATAATGTAACGCGGTTTAATAGAAATATCAATTTTATAGAAGTTGATAATTCATAGAAGTCGGCCCAATTTGCTATCAAAGTCGGGAAAGCAAGCTTGGCAGGCTGCTTGGTTTAGCGCTTGTCCGCCGAGGGAACTGCCTCGATATTAATGAGTTAAGAAATGCGAATTAAAAATCGGCAACAGACACTAAATCGATACTGGGACCGTGCCGCCCCTGAATCCGCACCTCAGTCGTCCCGGGTGGAGCGAAAGCGACAGCCTGTGCTGAACTTGATCGGCGGATTCTGGGACAGCCAACAAATCGCCGTCTAATGAACGCCACTCAAAGACTACTGGGCTCGCGTCTCTTTGGTCCGAATCCAACGACTCCAGTGAAAGTTGAATAGCTTGATCGACGAAGAGTGTTCAGGTTACGGGAAACAGGGTTCAGGGTGAAGGGGTGAAGGGCGAAGGGGTGAAGGGGAAAAAGGGCGCAGGGTGCAGGGCTCAAGAATCAGGTCGCAATTTGTGGTTTGGGGCTTGAGGCTGCTCAAGAGACTGTTGGAGTGTTTTGCCGTTGGCCTGTTTTGCAATTTGGTTTTTCGAAGTTATATGCAATATGCATATTGCAGCGATGGGCGCTTTATGGTATATGCATACAGCATATGAAAGCTGCCAATAGACAATCAGTTGCGCTTCGTCGTGCCACCCGCAAGCAGTGGGTATTGAAACCGCAAGACCTTGCAGTGGCGCTGAAGTTCGCTCTATCGCCTGGTCAGAATTTTTCCTATGCCGAACTGGCAGAGGCCATGCGGCTATCGCCTTATGAGGCCCATGCTGCGGTTCAGCGACTGGGTGCTGCTCGATTGATGGTTGAAGGTCGGCAGGGACTTCAGGTTGCTCGCTCTGCCCTACTCGATTTTCTCCTGCACGGTGCCCGTTTTGCATATCCGCCGGTGGTCGGTGAGGTGACGATCGGCGTACCTACCGCGTCCGCTGCGGCGCCTCTCTCGGATTTCTTTGACTCTGGTGGCGATTTGCCTTCGATCTGGCCGCACTCGAAGGGTGATGTTCGCGGAACTACCTTGTTGCCGTTGTACCCGAAGCTGCCGGAAGCGGCCTTGGCTGATCCGCCGTTCTATGAACTACTGGCATTGTTTGATGCAATTCGCGTTGGTCAGGCGAGGGAACGAAAGATGGCGGCAGACTTGATTGCAGAGCGATTGCAATGAGACGGGCGGGAATTGAAGGTGATCCGAATCTGCTCCGTGTTCAGGCTGCTTTCGCGGCACTTGACGATCTGGCTGACGAAGTGGTTCTTGTCGGTGGCTGTGCGGCCGGCTTGCTCGTGACTTCGGTGCGCGCTCAGATGATTCGGCCGACCCGTGATATCGATGTTGTTGTCGAGGTGGTTCGCCGAGCCGACTTTCGGCGTTTCGAAGCTGCACTTCGTGGCCGTGGGTTCACGAACGATCAGTCGCCTGATGCGCCGATCTGTCGTTGGCGCAGTGGTGAACTGATTCTGGATGTCATGCCCAATTCTCGAGAAATTCTTGGGTTCGGGAATTCCTGGTACCCGTATGTCTTCGAGACTGCTGAGCGAGTGGTGTTGCCGAATCAGCAGGAGATTCGGCTGGTATCGGCACCGATTTTCCTGTTAACGAAATTCGAGGCCTTTAGGGGCCGAGGAGCGGGAGATTTGCTTTTCAGTCATGATCTAGAAGACATTGTTACCGTCCTCGACGCGCGAGATACTTTGGAAGACGAGATTGCGGCATCTCCAGCGATGATCCGAGAGTCGATCGCTGAGCAGTCTCAGAAACTGATCGAAGACGATCGCGTTATAGAAGTACTCCAAGGATTCCTGCCCGGCGATCGCGCAAGTCAAGATCGGTTGCCAGATTTGGTCGCGCGGTTCCAGCGGCTGGCCGGACGTGAATAAGATCAGGTCCAGACCGTATCAAGACGAATTCAGCGGGGCGTCACCTACGAGTTCATTGCGGTGGGATTCAGGGTGAAGGTTTCAGGGCTCAGGGCTCAGGGTTCAGGAGAAAGCAGGCGCAAGGCTCAAGGCACAGGGCGCAAGGTGAAAATGGCTGCCGGCGGAGTGATTCGGTTACCGCTTCCCGGGTTCTAGGTTCAGGGATGCGTTGGTAAGAATCCTGGGCAGAACTTTCGGTTTGGGAATCCTGGGCGATCCCAACTCGACGTCATGGCTCCTCAGACCATGCCATTGCTGCCACGCGTTCCTGCACTTGAGTGGCCACGCGAATGACGGCTTCGACCAGGTTCACTTCGATGTCCATATGGCCTTCGTATTCGGCGAGGTTGCGGGC
>CAYTQT010000110.1:0-5647 GCA_964439915.1 uncultured Wenzhouxiangella sp.
GCAAACACAGGACAGCCACAATCCGAAAGTTGTTCGCAAGTCGCCGCTTGCCGCCAAAGAATTGCGAGCTGACGTCGCTCGCATTGGATTTTCAGGGGCTCAGAAGGGCCTTGAGAACTCAAAGACCGGCTTGAAAAAATTAAATTGGACAGCTAGACATTCGAGTCCAGATGCCTGGATGTCCTTGAACCGAGCCTCCGGGACTTCAACCTTCCCGGTCAGGATTCGAGCCGCTTTCTTCGATCGACAGTTCGGCCGGGATGTTCTTTGTTCTGAAATCGCTCCAGGGTTCGGTCTGGCAGGACGCACAGCTGATGTAGTCGCAGGTGTTGGGGTCATCGCGAAGATGGCAACGCATGAATGAGGTGGAGAGCTCGATGGCGCCCGGTCGGTTATCGAGATCCAAGTGGCCTGCGGCGGGATTGCCGATCGGGTTCGGCGCTTGAGTGGCCTGCGCAAAGGTCGCTTCACCAGTTGCCAGGTCAAAGCCGCTGATCACAGAGGGTTGGGCAAAATCATGATCACCCGTGATAAAGAGCCCCGGCTTGGACAGGGCATTCTCTTCACCCGAACCGGCTGCAATCAACACGCCGGCGGTCGCATCCGGCTCGGCCAGCTCACGCGCCACGGCAAAGGCCCCCTGCGACTTGCCCATCAGGCCGAAGGCAGGGTCGATCTTCTGGTGAAGTACGCTTGAAGGGTCGTCATTGCTGGCCATGACAAGGCCAATGGAGGTCAACAAGGGTTGGTCACCCGCAGCGGCAAAGTTCGTATGCGCGACGGCGACCACGAATCCATGACTGGCCAGATGGCTGAAATAGTCCGGATAGTAAGCACCACCCGAACCCGAGGTGCCATTGCCCCATCCAATCAGCTTGAATGTGCAGCTGCTGGTCTCCAGAAGCGTCGGATAGTAGACCGTCGTTCCGTCATCGATGTTGTCGTTGGGGTCCGAATCCTGAGCCAGCACGATCGAGCTCACGGCCAGCACACCTGTTCCATGAGACGTCCCATCATCATCGTATTGGCAGGTGCTCTCGTTCCAGTCGGACAGGCCTGGCCTGAACTCGAAACGGTCTGCGAAAATGATGTCGCCGGTCTGCCCGGCGGAAGCCAGCGCGGCGAGCCAGATCAGGGGCATCGACAACAACAACTTTGACATGAAATGGCTCCTTGGAATGTTCTGATGCTTCAGACAGGACAAGACCTGATGCCCGGCCATCGGAGATCGCCTGTTGCGACCAGGGTGGAGGGCCATGGCGGCGGTGATCCGAGTGCGGAGTGCCTTGCAAAGTCAGATTTTGAGTCTCGATCGCAACTGCCTATTCCCGGTCGACCAAATCCCAGCGCAGACTCCACAAGCCCCAGCTGTGTTTGAAGGTTCCGCCGCCTTCGCGAAACACGACCGTATCCTTGTTGTAGGCGAGAACGATGATGTCGCCGTCATCCACTTCCCAGGTGCCGGGGAGGGTGCCGATGCGATCGAGTGAGGCGAGCAGCACCCCGATGGCGTGGCCCGGTTCCCCGGCCTGACCCTCGATCAGGGTCTGCTCGCTGCGGTCATAGATGAAGTAATCGACAGCGCAGCTGATGTTCGCGGGATTGACGTTGACCGGTTCGAGATGCAGATCAGAAAGAACCAGGCGGGTCTGCGGGTCCAGGCCCGCGTTGACGAACTCTGCCCAATTGGGGACGAATTCATAATGCGTGTTGCCCGGCAGGTTCGGGTCAGGCTGCAGCATGCCGGCCGTATCGACCCTCAGAATCAGTGCTTCCCCGGGCTGGCTCACGCGGTCAGTGCGATTCACGCTGTCCCCGGAATCGGTCTGTACGGTGGAGCTGTCGACGCCGAAGCCCAGCTTCAAACCCCCCGTGTCCGCATGACGGTCGATCATGATTCCATCGGTAGCACTTGCGTTGAGACGATCCTCGACATACAGCTCGAAGCTTCCTTCGGCCAGCGCTGCCAGCGCTTGATCCGAGTCCCAGTCCGCCACGCCCGTCATCCGGAATCCGAAGCTGTCGCCTGCGACACCGCCAGTGAAGGTGGTATTGCTGGGGGCGACTCGGGGATTGTCGCCTTCTTGTACCAGGCGTGGACGATCGCCATACATGCGTACAAGGGCTTCATCCCAGGCGTAGAGATAATCGAGGTGGCTGTATTTCCGGATCGAGTCCGTCCGCATCGTGACCGGGCCAAGGACCGGGAAGAACTGAAACGCGGTGGCGAAGATCTCGTCCGGTGTGCCCTGGCGATCTGATGGCTCTAAAAACGAATCCGATGCATCGCTCGCGAACTGGCTCTGTCGCCCGATCGCGTCTGGCATCAGCAAGGAAGACGCTGCCAGAGCGATCACCAGGCCCGGGATGATCCGCTTCGCTTTGGCGCTCATTGGAAGCGATCCCGGAACAGGAGGCCGGGGATCAGCAGGGCATCCTGGCCATCCAGTTCATTGAGATAGGCAATGAGCGCGGTGATGTCCTGAACGGTGAGATCATGCGTGTTGACGAGGTCGTGGACACCGTTGATTTCCCCCGAGCGCTCCGGGTCATTCGAGGGGTCGAAAAGATGCTCGAGCGTGGGAGCGATACCATCATGAAGATACGGCGCAGTCGCATGAAGACCCAATAGCGAGGGCGTGTCGATGCCATCGAGCGGGCCGCCCAGGCGATTTCCGGAGGAGGGCCTGAGGGAGCCCACATCATGCCTGAGACCCATGCCGCTGTCGGTAAACAGCTCGGCGGGTCGGTGGCATGTTGCGCAGGGCAGGCTATCGAAAACTGCCTGTCCCGCTTGCGCCAGGTCCGACAGGGCACCATCGGCGGATCGGTACGGACTCGGTTCAAGTGTTTCCGGGCCGAAGGAGCTCAGGTAGGCCGCCAGCGCGTCCAGGTCACTGCTGCGCCCGGCATTGGGCGCGCCCAGGGGTGCATTGACCGGGGCCGTATTCCCGTTGGGACTGACAATAAAGCCGGTGCCGCCAAAGTTTGCCCGGATCTCGATTTCGAAATCCTGAACCTCATCGAAATTTCCGCTCCAGTGGAGTCTTCCCTGCGCCATTCCGCCCTTGCCCCGCAGGGTGGTCGTGTTGCGGAAGCCTTCACCGCGATCGGTGAAATCCCAGGTCCGTCCATCGTGGCCACCATCCTGGTGGCAGACCGCACAGCTGATGTAGGCATTGTTGCTCATGCGGGTATCGGCCGCGTTGTAGAAAATCTGCTTGCCGAGCAGGACGTTGTTCTCCGGGCTGGTCGACAGCAGTTCATTGGCGACTGTCGAAATGGTGGTTCGTGCCGGTTCGCGCAGGAAGCCCCCGCGCAGACTGTCCTCGAGATCGTAGACAGTGACTGAACGGCTGTTGAGATTATTGACGTAGAGCCGATAGGTCGTCGTGTCGAAGGCGAGGGACTGCGGCGCCAGCTCCGTCTCCAGAGTGGAGATCATGTTCCCGGCCAGGGCGTCGAATACCTTGATCACGTTCGAGCCCTGCAGCGCGATGAAGAGGTAGTCGCCATAGGGCGAGAACAGGAGTGCGGAGGGCTGTGAGGCATTGTCGATGTCGATACGAGAATCGAAGCGTTCTTCGCCGGTTCCCAGATCGATGACCGAGACGATGGATCGCGTTGTCGTCTCGAAGGTCAGGGGATTTCCTTCGCGGAAGACGCCACGATCGATGTTGTCCTTCTTCGAGGCGACGTAGGCCAGGCGACCGTCGGGGCTGACCGAGATATGGTCCAGGTAGTTGGGCAGGCCCCGTCCCTGATCTCCCGTGTCTTCCGAGCTCGTGTCCTTGGCCAGGGCAAGCACGGACTGGGGCGCAAGCGAACCGCTCGCTGAGAGCGATTGCACCTCGCCTTGATCATCATTGGAAATGAAGCGCGTGACGAGCAGGGTGGACGTATCGTCGACCAGCGCCATTGCGTGGGGGGATGCGATCGCGTTCACAGTGGTCACATTCAGGGAGGACGTGGACACCTGCGCCACCTGGTCACTGCCCGAGAGCGTAATGAAGGCGGTGCCGCCGCTCGGGTCGATCGCGATATCCTGGGGACGTGATCCCGGATGGAAGCCGACCTCATTGACGACGGTTCCCCCCTGGGGATCGAAGAGAACCACGCGTCCGTCATCGTGACAGGTGATCCAGAGTCGGCCAACCGCGTCAGGCGCTACGCCTCGCGGGTCTTCGCAGACGGAGTGCTCGGACACCTTGACTAGCGAGTCCGCGTTGATGGCGGTGATCGTGTTGCTGTCCGGGTTGACCACCCAGACCCTTCGGCTGGCTTCGTCGACGAAGAACTGGCTTGAGCTCGTTGGCCGGGTGGTGGCCAGGGCGCTGGTATCAATAACGGTCACGACGCTGGCCAGTGTTTTGGCAAAGCGACCGGACTGATCACGCACCTGGACCTTCGCCGTGTAGTGGCCTTCTTCTGGATAGCTGTGGGTGGTGCTTGTGCTGCTTTGCCAGTCGGTTCTCGGCGTACCGTCACCGAAGTCCCAACGATATTCAAGGTTACCGATGCCGCCGGACGCGACGGCAGTGAAATCGACGGCGACGTTGGGTAGAGCCGGATACTCGGAGACCGAGATCGATTCGATCTGCACCGGAGGTGGGTCATTCGGCCCGGCGGTGGTGAAATCGAAGGAGAAAGCGGGCATCACGTTCCCCGAGACGTCGGCGATGCCGTCCAGCAGGACCCGGTAGGTCGTGTCCGGCAGCAGTTCGCTGTCGGGGGTGAAGTTGATGATGTCCTTGTCGTGCACATTCAGTGTTCCCATGACATCGGGCGCACCGGTCAGGTCTCGAGGGAACACACGAAAGGTCGAGGCATTGACCGTCGCGATGTCCAGGGTCTCGTGGATGAGCACGCCGACGCGCGAACGGACATGCTGATAGAGCGCGTTGGCGGCGGGGCTGTGGTAGTAGACACTCGGCGGCGTGGAGTCGGCTGCTGCTGTATGCGGAAACATCCGGAACCCGTAGTCGCGGCCCTGCTCGGTGTTCTCGGCCGCTGCGATGAGATTGCCCAGCGGCAGCAGGTACTCGTGGTCCTGTTCCGGGAAGACCTCGACCATGACCGGGTCATTGCCCGAGTCCAGCGGCGCCATGTCGAACTTGCCGTGGCCGATGAAGAGATAGTTGTCCTGATACTGGCCGTAGCGCGTCGCACCAGGCAGATCGCGGATAAAGGACGCCTCGCGGAGATAGGTCGGGTCCTCGAAGCTGACGACGCCCACGTCTCTTCCTCGAAGCGCATTACCGAGAACGAGGTAGTGCTTCCAGACCGAATACTCGTAGGCGGGGTTTCCGTCGTCTTCCCATTGGCGTGGCGCCATCACATCCAGCAGCTGGGGGTCGTGGGGGTCGCTGATGTCATACAGGGCAACACCGCGGGCCTGTCCTCTCAGCCCCGAGACCAGCAGCAGGTTACCCAGGGGCGTGGGGGTGGCTTCGAAGCCGTGTGCGTTCAGCGCCGCAATCTGCTGCCCCAGGCGCGCATAGGAAATCCGGATCGTGGACCCGCCGGAGTACTCGTACGGCAGGACGCTCAGGCCACGCGCCCCGGCCCGTCCCGTGTCGAAGCCGAAGGGCCTCTCGGTGACCGGTTCCAGCGGATCACGCATGTTGATGAAGGAATTGTTGTTGTA
>CAYTQT010000111.1:0-5606 GCA_964439915.1 uncultured Wenzhouxiangella sp.
TCGTCCTGTCTCCGATTGTGCTCGCCACGCCGCCGGCGCCACCCGGCAAGCCGATCATCAACAGCTACACGATGGCCGAGCACGGCGGGCACCTCAACCAATGGGTTGTTCGACAGGGCCCTGATCAACGCATCTATGTCGGCGGCGGCGACGGGCTGGTGGTCTTCGACGGTGCCAGCTGGCAGGCGATTCAGTCGCGCAATCGGGACCGCGTTCGCGTCATGGAAATCGATTCCGACGGGCGGATCTGGATCGGGTCGCCGAATGAGTTCGGCTATTTCGACGTCGCCGCGGACGGCAACCTGGTGTATCGCTCGATCAGTGACGAGCTGCCCGAGTCACGGCGTAACTTTGCCGAAACGCGGGGCCTGCACCTGCTCGGGGACCGAGTCTACTTTCAGACCCTGGAGCGACTGTTTCTCTGGAAAAACGGCCAGCTGACGGAGTTTGAATCCTGGGATGGCCCGTTCCGAGTGGCCGAAGTGCATCAGGATCGCTACCTGGTCAATGTCGGCGATCAGCTCTACGACCTCACGGCGTTTCCTGAGGCGGGGGTCACGCCGACGCCGATCGCCGATGGGATCTGGCCGTCGGGTGCCCGGGCCAGCTTCATCACCTCCTGGCCCGACGGGCGGCTTCTGCTCGGAACGGTCAGTGATGGTCTGTTTTGGTGGGGCGGAGAGAACCGAGAGCGGCTCGATACGAGCGAGCAATTGGATGAATCCTGGCCCTATCGGGCGATTCCCGGCCCGGACGGGAGCCTGCTGGTGGGCAGCGTGCTGGCCGGGTTGTTTCAGCTGACTCGCGACGGCGAATTGATCGAACAGGTCAATCGCAGCAGCGGACTGGCGGTGAGCGATGTACTGGGCTTGACGCTGGATCACGAACAGGGGCTATGGCTTGCCCAGCATGGCGCCATTGCCCGGGTCGATCTGTTCAACGGCCTGCGGATCTACGATGCCGATACGGGCCTTTCGGCCGCCAACGATCTGTTGGTCCACAAGAACGAATGGGTGATCGCTGACGTCAACGGACTCGGGCTGCTGCGCGCCGAGGATGCGGTCTCGAGTCGATTCGATCTCCTCGATACGCCCATTCGCGAGGCTTATGCGCTCGAGGGGGACGGTGATCATCTGCTCGTTGCAGGATCGGACGGCGTTCATCGTGTTCAGATCAACCCCGAAGAAGGCACGCTGGATTTCCACGAGCTGCTGATCGAAGCCAACTTCGCCTTCGGTCTCGTGCCCTCGCGCCTCCAGCCCGCCGTGTACGCCGAGCTCGTCGATGGCCTGGGTGTTCTGTTCAAAACGGAGGCGGGGTGGCGGGTACAGTCCCGGGTGGCTGGCGTCAACCATCGTATTCTGACGGTGGTGGAAGACCGCCAGGGGCGGATCTGGGGCGGCACCGTCGCCGGTGTTTATTATTTATTCCGCTGGCAGGGTCAGTCGCTGGTTGTTGACCGGGTTCTCGACGCCGATGCCGGTGTGCCGTCGGGCTATGCCTGGGCCTTCGATGTCGACGGGCGCTTGGTGCTGGGGACCAGTCTGGGTGGTTATCGCCCGGTTGAAGGTGACTCGCTCCGTGTCGAGCCTGATCCCGAATTTGGCAACGCGGCTCTCGGGGAGCCGCGCGGGGTGTATCGCATCTGGGCCTCTTCAAGTCGCGAATTGGTGGGAGGCATCGGGCCCGAGGGCGCGCTGTGGCGAGGCCGTCTCAGCGAGCAGGGTCGCTTCGAATGGGACGGGCGCTGGCTGGAGATGCTCGAGCCTGGCGTCAACTGGTTCCTGCAGCAGCACGACGATCAGCTCTGGATCGGCCGCCATCCCGGCATCATCAGGGTGCAATGGCCGCCAGAAAAGAGCGATGAAGCGCCAAGTCACCTGCAGGTCTTTCGCGTTGGCTACGCCGATCAGAACGAATGGCTCGAGGTGGATCGGGACGCGGACCTGGCCCTCGGCGTCCTGCCGGCCCGAGCCGACTCGCTGCGCTTTGAATTCGGTCTGCCTCGCTACGCTAATCCGGCCCAGACCCAGTACCGGGTTCGTCTGGAGGGCCTGGAGGCGGACTGGTCGCCCTGGAGCAGCGAGTCCCAGCGCTACTACAGCAGCCTGCCGGGCGGCAGCTATCGATTCCAGGTGCAGGCGCGGGATCTGAGCGGGCAGGTGTTCGAGGCCGATCCACTGGGCTTCCGGGTACGCCACCCCGTCTATTTCGGTCCCTGGGCCTGGGCCCTCTATGTCGCGCTGGGCCTGGCGCTGCTCTATCTGGCCGCGCGCTTCGGCCAGCGAACCCGCGAGCGCCGATTGCTCGAACAGAAAGAAACGCTCGCTCGCGAGGTCGCGGCCCAGACCTCGACCGTGCGCGCCCAGGCCCGGGAGATTCGGGCGATCAGCGACGCGCGGGCCCAGTTCTTCGCCAACGTTTCGCACGAGCTGCGAACGCCGCTGACGCTGATTCGCGGGCCCCTGGAAGAGCTCGACCGACGCGCGGCCGAGTCCCTGAACGAGGAAGATCGCCAGTACCTGAAGGTGGCGCTGAGAAACAGCGAGTCGATGCAGTCGCTGATCGGCCAGGTGCTCGACCTCCAGCGCCTCGAAGCCGGGCGCATGCCCTTCAAGCCCGAGCGCGTGGACCTGGCCATGCTCATCGAGGGCATCGTCGGCCGGTTTCGGGTCCAGGCCGAGCTGCGAGAGCTGGTGCTGACTCTGGAGGGCGCGTTGAAGCCCTTCATGTGGACCTGTGATCCGGCCCACATCGACACGATGGTTTCGAACCTGCTCAGCAACGCGATCAAATTCACGCCGACCGGCGGTCGCGTGATCCTCGAGCTGCGCGTCGAAGCGGGCCAGGCCCGGATCACGGTCAGCGACACGGGCCCCGGGATCGACCCGGCCGATCACGACGCGGTCTTCCAGCGCTATCGGCAGGGCGAGCAGACCTCGGCCACGGCGCCGGGTACGGGCATCGGCCTGGCCCTGGTCCGGGAGCTGGCCGAACTGCACGGAGGGCTGGCGACGCTGGAGAGTCGGCCCGGTGACGGCGCGCGTTTCACCCTGCTGATTCCCGATCATATCGAGGCTGAAGTGCAGAGCGGCTCGCCGACATCTCCACCGGAATCGAGCGCCAGCCCGGTTGCCCGGACCGCCGACCTGACCGATGAACTCGCTCGCAGCGAGGACGTGCCCTGCGTCCTGCTCGTCGACGACAACCCGGAGCTGCGCGCCTTCCTGCGGCTGCGTCTGGGAAGAAGCTACCGGATCGAAGAGGCCGAAGACGGAGAGCAGGGGCTGGCGCGCGCACGCGAGCTGATCCCGGATGTGATCATCGCCGACGGTCTGATGCCCAAGCTCGACGGCCTGGCGATGACCCGGGCGCTGAAAGCCGACCCGGAGACCGACTTCATCCCGGTGCTGATGCTGACCTCGCGCGCCTCCAGCGACGATACGGTCAAGGGCCTGGAGGCTGGCGCGGATGATTATCTGTCCAAGCCCTTCGACAGCGCCGAGCTGGCCGCGCGCGTGGCCGGGTTGATTGCCTCCCGTCGCCGCCTTCGGGTGCGGCTGCAGGCAGAACCGCCCGTTGCGACCGTCGAACCCAGCTCGCCCTTCGTCGAGCGGGCTGCGGCGGTGCTCGACGAGCACCTGTCCGACCCCGGCTTTTCCGTGGCCGACTGGGCGCGATTGATGCACATGGACCGCACGACCCTGTTCCGCAAGTGCAAGGCGGAGCTGGGTCAGTCGCCGGAGGAGCACCTGCGCGAGCGCCGCCTGCGCAGCGCCGCCCAACTGCTTGCCAGCCGTTCGGGCAACGTGGCCGAAGTGGCCGAGGCGGTCGGTTTTGCCAGCGTGTCGCACTTTTCCAAGCGCTTCAAGGAGCGGTTCGAGGCCACGCCGGCGGCCTTTGCCAGGCGGCCCGACCCTCGAACACTCGGCCCCGCCTGAGCTTTTAGATCAACCTTTCGATGATTTAACTGCCTGAAATAGAAGCCAATTATTCGCTGGTGGCAGCGGTTGCAACCAGCGCAGAGAATTCTGCAACACCCACACATTCTCATCCGAGGGACCGAATTTCATACTGCAGTCTGACTTAAATCACGAGTGATCAGATCATGGCTGCAGTTCCTGAGATCGATCGTCGGACGTCCAACATCGACTGGCGTTGGCGCACGCTGCGCCAAGCCACGTTCGGCATCGGGCTCTTGAGCTTGAGCCTGGTGTCGCCCAGCGCTGTGGCCGATCTCAACGAAGAGCTCGAAAGCGACATCAATATTCTGCTCGGCCTGCACAATTTTGCGCTGCCGCTGTCCTGGTTTCCGGACCCCTTAGTGGGAATCCCCGCCAGCGTGGTGACCTTCAGCACCAATCTCACGCTGAAGGACGTGCGGGCGGCCTTCTACACGCCGAACGGCTGGTCCGACTGGCCGAACACCTCTGACGAGTGCCATTTCCAGTTCGATCTGCCCCAGTCGAGCGCAGAATACTCCGACCTGCTAGGACTCTTGAACCTGCAGGACGTCCCATCGGGCTGGGGCGAGTTGACCCGATCAGGCGAGGTCGATGTTTTTCACGGCAACACCAGCGTTAACGTTCGGGTGCTCAACCCCCACATTACGCCGGATCTGGAGGCGTCCCAGATCGTGAGCCTGCCACCGGGCGTCCATGACATCAGCTGGCGCGCCGAGACCCAGATTTCGGATGTATTCGACATCATCATTCCGTCGGCGCTGATGTCCTTCAACGCCTTCAGGTACGGCCGCAGCATAGGCAATCTAGGCGCGTCGGCGGCGCGTCAGAAAGAGCTCAACAGGGTGGCTCTAAGGACCGCATTCAACATCGCCTTGGATGTGGGTTTATTCGCTGCAGACGAGTACGGTCCGTTGGATACGCGTACCACCGTCACCCATGCGCGCGATCAGGACATCACGATATGGAAGCCGCTGGGCCCCGAGGTCTCGACAACGGCGCCAACGATCACCCTTGAGGCCACCGACTTTGGCGGAGTCCTGTACTCTCGAATCGAAGATCAGCTGCGCTCGACGATCAACGCCTCCGATCCCTGCGGTATGCCGTTCAACCTGAGCAACGACGCCAGTGCGCTGCTCGGCATCGGCAGCAATGCCATCACCTGGACCGTCGCCGACAGCGGTCCCTTGCCCGGGGGTGGCTTCAACAGCGAGTCCCTGCTTCAGCAGGTCATCATCGAAGACACCCAGGCGCCGATCATGGTGCCGCCGCCGGGGCGGGTTATCGAGATTCCATCGTCACAATCGGGCCTGAATTCGAGTGACGTCGTTCTCGGCGCTCCCCGGGTCGTCGATCTGGCCGACGCTGCCCCCGCCGTCGACAACGACGGTCCCGCGTTCTATCCGATCGATTCGCGCTCGCCGATCACCTGGACGGCGACGGACGCCTCGGGCAACGCGAGCTTTGGTGATCAGCTGATCACGGTCAAGGCCGAGGGCACGAATACCACTCCGGTGGCCAACGATGTCCAGACCACCACGCTGACGGCCTTGCCGATCGATATCGTCCTGAGCGGCAGCGACAGCGATTTCATCGACGGGCGCTTCGACCCGCTCGAGATCCGCATCCAGGACCGGCCCGTCA
>CAYTQT010000112.1:0-5355 GCA_964439915.1 uncultured Wenzhouxiangella sp.
AGCCGGATTTCCTTGCTGCTGTCTCTGCCCCGGCCGCCACCGAACCCGAAACCCTTCGAGCCCCGCAATGAGAGACGCAACGATTGCCTTTGCCGGCATGCTCCAGGCTGGCGAACTGGTGCGCCAGATCGCCACCGCCGGGCACTGCAGCCAGCAGGCCGCACATCACAGCCTGGCCAGCATCTTCGAGCGTTCACCGGACAGCACCGAGGCCAGCTTCGGCGGCATCGACGGGGTGCGCCTGGGGCTTCGGATGATGGTCGAGATCTTCAGTGCGCGAACGCAGCAGGAATCGATTCAGAGCCTCAACTATGCGCTCGGGCTGGTCAAGATCAGCGCCAGGCTTCGCCGCGACTCCCAGCGCATGAATGCCCTGGGTCAGGAGATCGGCCTGATCGAATCGGCCTGGCGACAGCGCGAGGGCGATCTGGATCCCAGCGTGCTCAGTCAGCTCGCCGATGCCTATCAGCAGTTCATTTCCAGCATGGACTTTCGTCTGTCGATCAACGGCAAGCCGGACTACCTCAAGCAGGCCGATAAAATCGCCTTCATCCGGGCTCTGCTGCTGGCCGGCATTCGATCTGCCATCCTCTGGCATCAAGTCGGCGGCCGCCAGTGGCGACTGATCTTCCAGCGCACCAGAATGCTCGACGAGGCAAGGCAGCTTCTCGAAGGGCGAGGCGGCGGTCAGCAATAACATTCAGTCGGTCGTTGGACCAAAGTCGCAGGGCCGATTGCGGCCCCGGAGGGCAGTGCGTGGTAAACTTGAGTGGTCAGAAAAGTGGTCGGCTCCATCATGCCTGGCCGCACGGTAACAGACCCCCACAAAGGAGCGATCGATGCGTAATGAGCTCGGCTGCCTTGACCAGTTCGAGGCCAACGGCAAGACCTTCAGTTTCTACAGCCTGGATAAACTGGCACAGGACCATCCCAAGGTCAGCAATCTGCCCTACTCCCTGAAGATCCTGCTCGAGAACCTCCTGCGCTTCGAAGACGGCGTCAACATCACCCGCGATGATATCGAGGCCCTGGTCAACTGGGATCCGAAGGCAACGCCCGATCAGGAGATCTCCTTCACCCCGGCGCGCGTCGTCCTGCAGGACTTCACCGGCGTCCCGGCGATCGTCGATCTGGCCGCCATGCGCGATGCAATGAAGGCCCTGGGCGGACAGGCCAGTCAGATCAACCCCCTGTCCCCGGCCGAGCTGGTCATCGACCATTCGGTCCAGGTCGACAACTACGGCCAGGCCAACGCGCTGGACCTGAACAATCGCATCGAATTCCAGCGCAACAAGGAACGCTACGCTTTCCTGCGCTGGGGCCAGGGCGCGTTCGATAACTTCAAGGTGGTGCCACCGAACACCGGCATTGTCCATCAGGTCAATCTCGAGCATCTCTCACGCGTGGTCTTCGGCGAAGAGGTCGAAGGTGAAATGCTGGCATGGCCCGATACCGTGGTCGGGACCGATTCCCACACCACGATGATCAATGGCCTGGGCATTCTCGGCTGGGGCGTCGGCGGCATCGAGGCCGAGGCAGCCATGCTGGGTCAGCCGATTTCAATGCTGATCCCCCAGGTCATCGGATTCAAACTCAACGGCAAGCTCCCGGAAGGCACTACGGCGACCGATCTGGTGCTGACGATCACCGACATCCTGCGCGACAAGGGCGTGGTCGGCAAGTTCGTGGAATTCTTCGGCGACGGACTCAGCCACCTGCCTCTGGCTGACCGCGCAACGATCGGCAACATGTCGCCGGAATTCGGCTCGACCTGCGCGATCTTTCCGATCGACTCCGAAACCATCCGCTATCTGAAGCTGTCCGGGCGTACCGACGAGCGCCAGGCGCTGGTCGAGGCCTACGCCCGCGCCCAGGGCATGTGGCGCGAGGATGGCGATGCCGACCCGCTCTACACCGAGGTCATCGAGCTCGACATGGGCGATGTCGTGCCCAGCCTGGCCGGCCCCAAACGCCCCCAGGATCGGGTCCTTCTGAGCAACGCCGACAGCAGCTTCAAGGCCGACTCGGCGAAGCTGATCAAGGAACGCGACACGGCAGCCTCGAACGAGGTCGCCCGCCTCGAGAGCGAGGGCGGCGGCGGTACCGCCATCGACGACGACCTGCCCAGCGGCGTGGCCCAGGTCAACTACAAGGACCAGGATTTTCTGCTCAAGGACGGTGCCGTGGTCATCGCGGCCATCACCTCCTGCACCAACACCTCGAACCCGGCCGTGATGCTCGGTGCCGGACTGCTCGCACGCAATGCGCGTGAGCGGGGCCTGAACGTCAAGCCCTGGGTCAAGACCTCACTGGCACCCGGCTCCAAGGTCGTCACCGACTATCTGAAATCGGCCGGTCTCCTCGACGATCTCGAAGCCCTGGGCTTCTACACCGTCGGCTACGGCTGCACCACCTGCATCGGCAACTCCGGTCCGTTACCGGAAACGATCGATGCAGCAGTCAAGGACAAGGATCTGGTGGTCTGTTCGGTGCTGTCCGGCAACCGCAATTTCGAAGGCCGTATCCACCCGGAAGTCAAGATGAACTACCTGGCCTCGCCCCCGCTGGTCGTCGCCTACGCGATCGCCGGCCGGATGGACGCCAACATCGTCAACGACCCGCTCGGTGAGGACCCCAACGGAGAACCTGTTTATCTGAAGGACATCTGGCCGTCGGCGACCGAACTTCAGGACTTCATCAAGACCAATGTCTCCTCCGACATGTTCCAGAACTCCTATCGCAACGTATTCGAGGGCGACGATCGCTGGAAGAGCATGGACACGCCGACCGGCGAGATGTTCAGCTGGCAGGATGATTCGACCTATGTCCAGAACCCGCCCTACTTCGAGGGCATGACCATGGATCTGGCACCGATCGAGGACATCAAGGGCGCACGCGTTCTGCTCAAGCTCGCCGACTCGGTAACCACCGACCATATTTCCCCGGCCGGCTCCATCCAGGCCGACTCCCCGGCCGGTGAATACCTCCAGGAAAACGGCGTTCAGCCGACAGACTTCAACTCCTACGGCTCGCGTCGTGGCAACCACCAGGTGATGATGCGCGGCACCTTTGCCAACGTTCGCATCCGCAACCAGATCGCGCCCGGCACCGAAGGGGGCTTCACGACCTTTTTTGGCAACAACCAGGTCATGCCCGTCTACGATGCGGCCATGAAGTATCAGGCCGATGGCACACCGCTGATCGTGCTCGGCGGTAAGGAGTACGGCTCGGGCTCGTCCCGCGACTGGGCTGCCAAGGGAACACGACTGCTTGGTATCAAGGCGGTGATCGTCGAGAGTTTCGAGCGCATCCACCGGTCCAATCTGGTCGGCATGGGCGTCCTGCCGCTGAACTTCCTCGAGGGCGATACGCCGGAGTCTCTCGGCCTCGACGGCACCGAGACCTTTGACATCGAGGGTCTCGGCGACGGTAGCGCCAAGGAAGTGGATGTCACCGCCACCCGCGACGATGGCGAGCGCATCCAGTTCAAGGCCCGCGTGCGTCTGGATACGCCGAAGGAAATCGAGTACTACCGCCACGGCGGCATCCTGCACTACGTGCTGCGGCAGATGGCCGGCCGTGACCCGGGTCAGGCACAGCAGGCCGCCTGACTCCCTCGCAAGCCACTCTGACGACGACGCAAGCCCGCCCTCCCGGCGGGCTTTTTTCTTGCGCAGGAACGCCAGGCAGCCTCTGAACAAGGATGCTCGACCCGATCAGTCGAACAGCAGTCGATACTGGCCCCACCGCAAGGCTTGCCTTGTTCAGGCCTTCCATGGCCCGGTCGCCCGCGTTCGTGCTGGGTATACTGCCCGGGCCTCGTTACGAATTCCAAGGAGCAATGTCTCGTGCCACGATCCGAACCGTTCAAGATGCCGCACACCCTGGTCCTGATGTTTGCGCTGATGATTCTGGCGCTGATCATGACCTGGGTCCTGCCGGCCGGAAGCTTTCAGACTGAATTGAACGAGGCCGGTCGCGAAGTCGTGATTGCCGGCACCTACGAGGTCATCGAGGACCACGGAAAGCTCACACCCCTGGATCTGTTCACTGCGATCCCGCGGGCGCTGGGCCAGGCCCAGGACATCATTTTCTTCGTGCTGTTGATCGGCGGCGCCCTGGCCGTGGTTCGCGCAACAGGCGCGATCGACGCCCTGCTCGGCTGGATGATCCATCACTTCGGCAATGCACCGCGTTCCCTGATTGCCGTCGGCGTATTCATCTTCTCCTTTGGCTCGGCCACCATCGGCATGGCGGTCGAATATGTTCCCCTGGCCGCGCTTCTGATCGTGCTGTGTCGCGCCATGCGGATGGACACGGTGGCGGCCATCGGCATTGTAGTAGTGGGCTACGGTATCGGCTATGGCGCGGCGATCACCAACCCCTTCACGCTGGTCATTGCACAGAACGTGGCTGAACTGCAGCCGATTTCTGGTATCGGCTTTCGCATCGCCTGGTATGTGCCCTTTGTGCTGATCGGCGCGCATCATGTCTGGTCGTATGCGCTGCGCGTCCAGGCTGACCCCTCCAGGAGCCTGGTCGCCGATATCCCCGAGGCCCAGCCGCCCGAACATGTCGACCCGCCCGCGTTCAATCGCATGCGAGCGGTCGTTCTCAGCGTTGCCTTTGCCTCGCTCCTGGTCATGGTCTGGGGCGTGACCCAGAAGGGCTGGTATCTGAATGAACTCAGTGCGCTGTTCGTGGCGGTCGCCATCCTGATCGGAATCATCGGCCGCTTGAGCTTCGACAGGGTCGCGATCGAATTCAGCAAAGGGGCTTCGGAACTCGCGGCTACTGCCCTGCTGATCGGGTTTGCTCGCGGTATTTCCCTGATCATGGAAGACGGCATGATCCTGCACACCATCATCAACGCCATGTCCAGCCCGCTGGTCGGCCTGCCGGCCGAGGTGTCTGCCGTCGGCATGCTGGGGATCCAGAGCATCATGAATATCTTTGTCGCTTCCGGCAGCGGCCAGGCTTTCCTGACCATGCCGCTGATGGCACCGATCGGCGATCTGGTCGGCATCGAGCGCCAGGTGGCGGTGCAGGCCTTTCTCTACGGCGACGGCTTCATGAACATGATCGTCCCGACCAACGCCGTCCTGATGGGCCTGATCGGCGTGGCAGGCATCCCCTACACTCGCTGGTTCAGATTCATCTTCCCGCTGATCATCAAGCTTCTACTGACCGCCTCGATCGCAATGGTGGTGGCCGTGAGAATCGGGTACAGCTGAAGAGGGGCTCAGGGCTCAGGGCTCAGGGCTAAGCAAAACCGGAAAATGCCTTGAGCCTTGAGCCTTGAGCCTTGAGCCTTGAGCCTTGAGCCTTGAGCCTTGAGCCTTGAGCCTTGAGCCT
>CAYTQT010000113.1:0-5270 GCA_964439915.1 uncultured Wenzhouxiangella sp.
GCCGATGTCGGCCCCGAAGATCACCTGGGCATGCGCTGGGATGCACAGAAACACAGCAAGGATAAGTAGGGCGCGGGGCAGGGGAGTGGTGGGTCGATTCATTTCAGGTCTCTTCTCGGAGGATTCTGATGGTTACTAACGAGATCAATGGTCTCGTTAGTAAAGCGCAGGCCCGCCTGAGAATGGTTCATCGGATTCGAACCTTTCCGGATCCGAGCGCCTTCCGGCCACGGTCGAAATCGCTCCGCTATACTGCAGGGCCGAAAGCCTCCTCCGAACTGATAGCGCATGGTCCCGAACGAAACCCGACCCGAACTCAGCCTGATCATTCCCTGCTTCAATGAGTCGGAAGGTATCGGGGCACTCTCGGATGCCCTGCATCGGGTCATGGAGGCGCTGGACGCCGAGAGCGTCGAGATCGTGGCCATCGACGACGGCAGCTCCGACGACACCTTCGAACGACTCATGAGCTGGCGCGAGCAGTGCCCGGAGGTCCAGGTGATTCGTCTGGCCCGCAATTTCGGCAAGGAGGCCGCCATGACCTGCGGCCTGCACCTGGCCAGTGGCCGATCGGTGGTGATTCTGGATGCAGACCTCCAGGACCCGCCTGAACTGATACCGGCGATGCTCGAGCGCTGGCGTGCCGGTGCCGATATGGTCCTGGCCCACCGCAGCCTGCGTGACGAGGACGGCTGGTTCAAGCGGATCAGCGCCGCAGCGTTCTACCGCCTGATGGGCATGCTGGCCCGCAATCGCGTTCCGGCCAATGTCGGCGACTTCCGGCTGATGGATCGCCGCGTAGTCGATGCCTTGCTGCATCTGCCGGAAAAGACCCGATTCATGAAGGGTTTGATGAACTATGTCGGCTTCAAGGTCGAAATCATCGACTACGTTCGCCCGGCCCGGCATGCGGGCGTCAGCCGCTGGAGTATCTGGAGGCTGTGGAATCTTGCCCTGGAAGGCATCACCTCGTTCAGCACGGCACCGCTGCGGGCCTGGGGCTATCTCGGTTTCCTGTTTGCATTTCTAGCCCTGCTGTATGCCAGCTTCATCGTGATCCGGACGCTGATCTGGGGGGTAGATGTGCCGGGTTATGCGTCCCTGGCCACGCTGATCCTGTTCTTCAGCGGTCTGCAGATGTTTTCCATCGGTATCCTCGGCGAGTACCTGGCGCGGATCTTCATCGAGACCAAGAACCGGCCGCTCTACGTGGTCCAGCAGATCGAGGGCTTCGACGCCGACTGGATCGAAGGCCAGCGTCAGCGCGTGGTCGGCAATATCGTCCTGCCGCGGCAATAACGGGATTCATCACCGGGCAAGGGGGAAGGCAGAGACCCTGGCCCCGGACTTCGTCCGCATTTTCACCAGGGCTATTCGCTGAGGGCGCCGCCGCAGCTCGAGCCCTGGCCGGCGGTGCAGCCGTAGCAGTGATCGCCGATACCGATGCGGCGCGGCAGCTCGGATCCTTCGAGCAGGTCACGCAGGTGGCGGGGTTCGCGATTGCCGCCGATCGGCAGGCCGAGCATCTGATTGAAGTCGCAGTCGTAGAGGTGGCCCTGATAATCGACGCTGATCAGGTTGCGGCACATCACGGCTTTCAGATTGTCCGGGCGATAGGCGTCCTTGAGCAGCTGCATGTAGTCGGTGAACTGGCCCTGTGCGGCCAGGATTGCTCCGAAGCGCTTGATCGGCATGTTGGTAATGGTGAAGAGCTGGTTGAAGCGGATGCCGAACTCCTCGCCGAGCAGACGCTTGTAGTCGTCCTCCAGCGCGCCCTGCGGCGGCGGCAGGCTGGGGCCGAGCGGGTTGTAGACCAGGTTCATCTCCAGGCCGCTGTCCGGCTCACCGTAGCCCAGCGCGTTGAGGGTCTGCAGCGCCTTGATCGATGCCTCGAAGACGCCGTTTCCGCGTTGTGAGTCGACATTTTCCTTTGAGTAACACGGAAGGGAGGCGATGACCTCGACGCGTTGACTGGCCAGAAATTCCCCGACCCATTCGTAACCGGCTTCTTCCATGATGGTGGGGTTGAGTCGATCCATGACGTGCATGCCCCGAGCTCGCGCCTGTTCGACCAGCCAGCGAAAATGCGCGTTCATTTCCGGCGAGCCGCCGGTCAGATCGAGCGTTCTGACCGCGAAACGATCGGCAACGGCCAGCGCCTGTTCCATTGTCGACTTGTCCATCAGTTCGGTCCGGTTGGGGCCGGCGCCGACGTGGCAGTGCAGACAGGCCAGATTGCACAGGTAGCCGAGATTCATCTGCAGCGTATCGATGCGCTCGCGCCGGATGGCGGGGAAGTCGGTTTTCTGGAGTAGAGGCCAGGTATCGCGCATGCAGTCAGGTGTCCTCGTCAGTCCTTTGTCGGGCAGGTCGAAACGGATTGGCCAGCAATGATCGAAGACTCAGATCGGCCTCGTTCCGGAACTCATCGAGTCCGATGACCATGGTCCGCTCGTTCTCTTTCGGGGTATCAGTGTAGCTGCTGAAGAGTCGATCCCAGATGGACAGATGAAAGCCGTAGTTCGAGTCGGTTTCGGGCTGCCAGCTGGAGTGATGAATGCGATGCATGGAGGGCGTCACGAACAGCCAGCGAAGGGCTCGATCCAGCCTTCGAGGCAGGGCCGTATCGGTGTGGGTCCAGAGGGCACCGGTCGCCAGCAGGACCTCGAACAGCAGAACGGCGATGGGATGGGGGCCGAGCAGCCAGATCACTCCCAGCTTGATTCCCATCGACAGGGAAATCTCGAAGGGGTGGAAGCGGAACCCGGTGGTGACGTCGAAGCCGGTGTCGGTGTGATGAATGCGGTGGAGTCGCCAGAGCCAGGGCAGTGTATGCATGATCCGGTGCTGCCAATAGATGATCAATTCGAGCATCAGCATGGCGAGCGGAATGGTCAACCAGGCCGGCCAGGCCAGCCATCCGAACAGGCCGCCTTGACGATCGTGGACAATGACTGCCAGCGCCACCGCCAGGACCGGAAAGGCCAGGCGCAGGATCAGGGTGTTCAGAACGGCCAGGGCGAGATTCACGGCCTGACGCCGGGCTGGCCGACCGTCGCCTCGGCGCGGCCAGAAGTGCTGTATGGCAATCATCAGCAGCAGCATGCCGGCAAAGGCGCTCAGCCTGAACAGGGGTTCGTTGTTCAGCAGAAACATGACCGGATGCTAGCACTCCGGGGTGGATTGATTGCTTTCATGCGTATCCGGCCGGCTGAAGGAAGTTGATGCATATCACATTGCCTGGTTGCAAAGTAGCGGCCAGTCACACAAGATAGGGATTCTAATCACCGAGGGAAGGATCATGAAAAGGACGATAATTGCGCTGTGCCTGCTGGGGTTGACTTCCGCGGCTCTTGCGGCCAACCACATGAGTGAAGACGAGCAGGCGGTCTGGGCCGTCGTGGCGGCATCTTGGGAGGCCGAGTCCAGCGAGGACGGCAGCTGGCCGGGCGACTACATGCACGACAGCGGAGTGTCCTGGACGGACGAGTGGCCTGGTGTCCGTGACGCCGAGTCTGTGGCCAGCTGGTCCCGTTTCGGCGAGCAACGGCGTCAAACGCTGAACTACGAGCTCTTTCCTCATCGGGTCGTGGTCGAGGGTGACACAGCCGTGGCCATGTATTCGTTCGTTCAGGTCGTCCAGATGGGAGAGGATTACGAGCGTGAATCAAGCGGTCTGGTCGAAACACTCGTTCGAACCGACGACGGCTGGAAATTCCTTGCCCTGACCGGCTTTGATCACTGATCGGCTAGCAGCCATGTCACAGGCCGTTCAGGTGCCAGGGGTGCCTGAACGGCCGTATTGATTCCGGCGGGTGTCTTCCGGGGACTTGCCTGATTGATTTCTGACAGTTTCGTTTCATTCAGATGTCACCCATAGACGGACGCCAGGCGTTAGGATGGCCAGGGTCTTTGTTGGGTCAAGGGAAGCCGCGTGATGTGGCGTCTGTTCTGGACGAGTCAGCGCAGGATGTTCAGCCTCTGGTGGCAATGCTGGCGCTCGGGCATCGTGCCCGAACGTGCCTGGCTTCAGCGTATCGGTTTGATCATTCTCTGGCCGATCTTCTGCCTCGGGCAATCGCTGCACTGGATCGGTTTTGTCCTCGATGCACTGCTCTTCCGCGGCGATCGTCGGGTCGAGATCGTCGAACCGTTGTTCGTGGTCGGTCCGCCGCGATCGGGCACGACCCATCTGCACCACGTGCTGGCCCGGGACCGACGCTACACGACCTTCCGCACTTGGGAATGCCTGTTCGGGCTGTCGGTAACCGCCCGGAAGCTGATCATGGCCCTGGCCCGGGTCGATCGCCGGGTCGGTCGTCCCGGAAAGCGCGGGCTGGAATGGCTGGAGCGACGGCTCTGGGCGAGTCTCGATGAGGTCCACCCGTTCAGTCTCGAGGCACCGGAGGAGGATTTCCTCTGCTTTCTGCCGCTGGGCTGGTGTTTCATACTGATCGTTCTTTTCCCCAACGATGGTGCCCTCTGGCGCGTGGCCATGCTGGATCTCCAGCCCGATGAGAGTGAACGCGCTGACTGGCTGCGCTGGTATCGACGCTGTATTCAGAAACACCTCTATGTTCATGGACCAGGCAAGCAATTCCTGTCGAAGAACCCCTCGTTTTCCGGATCGGTTGCCACGCTGATCGAAGCCTTTCCCGATGCCCGCTTCATCGTCTGCAGCAGGAATCCGGAGCAGCTCGTCGCCTCGCAGCTCAGCGCACTGCTGCCGGGCCTGCAAGCCGCAGGATTTCCGACCATGCCGGAGGCCTTGCAGCTTCGCCTGCTTGAGCTGCTGCGGCTGTACTTCGAGCATCTGGACAGCGTGGCCCGGGCGCACCCCGGGCGCTTGGCCCTGATCGACAATTCGGCCCTGCGGCATCGATTGAAGCCGGCGCTTGAGCAGGCCTTCGAACAGATCGATCGCCCCCTGGGCGGCGAACTGAGGCAGGCGCTGGAAGACATCGGTCGACGGGCGGGCAGGACGAGGTCGGCGCACCGCTATCATCTCCGGGACTTCGAGCTCAGTCCGGCGGACATCCACAAGCTGTTCTCGGGGGTCTATCGGCGCTGGCGTTTCGATGCCTCCGGTGCGGTGCTTCGATGATCGAATCCCGCCGACGGCCGATCCGCGTCCTGGTCGCCTCAGACTCGATTCCCGAACGCAACGGCGTCGGCGCCTACTATGTCGACCTGCTCGCCCAGCTCGAGGCGCAGGGCTGTCGTTCGGAGCTGGTCTGCCCCGACCCGGACCGCGACCGGATGCGTCTGCC
>CAYTQT010000114.1:0-5257 GCA_964439915.1 uncultured Wenzhouxiangella sp.
CAGAGCGGGGTTCAGGGTTCGGGGTTAGGGGTTCAGGAAAAACCGGGCCCGGCCGATGGCAACACGCGGGCGCTGGTTCGCATCAATGGGCTGACGGTCGATTTTCAGACTGAAGACGGCCGGGTGCGGGCGGTCGAGGATCTGAGCTTCGATATACCCAAGGGCGGCACGGTCGGACTGGTCGGGGAGTCCGGCTCGGGCAAGAGCGTGACCGCCATGACGCTGATGCGGCTGATCCCCACGCCACCGGGCGAGATCAGCGCGGGCACGATCGATTTCGACGGCCAGGATCTGCTGAGCCTGTCGGAATCAGCGATGCGCCGGATTCGCGGCAAGCGGATCGGCATGATCTTCCAGGAGCCCATGACCAGCCTGAACCCGGTCTACCGGATTGGTGAGCAGGTGGCCGAAGTACTGCGCCAGCATGACGGGCTGTCGCGCAAGGCCGCTCGTGATCGCACGCTGGAGCTGCTTGACCAGGTCGGCCTGCCGCGTCCCAAACAATTGATCGACTCCTATCCACATCAACTCTCCGGTGGCCAGAAACAGCGCGTCATGATCGCCCAAGCCATGTCCTGCGAGCCGGACCTGCTGATTGCCGATGAGCCGACCACAGCCCTGGACGTGACCATCCAGAAACAGGTCCTCGACCTGATGGGTGAGTTACAAGCCCGCTACGGAATGAGCCTGTTGTTCATCACCCACGATCTTGGCGTCATTGCCGAAGTGGCCAATCAGGTCGTGGTGATGTATCGCAGTCACAAGGTCGAGGAAGGCGAGACGAAAGAACTGTTTCATCGCGCCGAACACCCTTATACCCGTGGACTGATTTCCTGTCGCCCAAAGCTGGACGGTAACCCCGCCCGCCTCCTCACCGTGGCTGACTTCATGACCCCCGAAGGCGAGCGACTTGAAGTCTCCGAGGAACGTCTGGCCCCGCAGGTCAGCCGAACCGAAAGCGACCTTGAGTCGGCGCCGACGCTGCTCGAAGTGCGGGATCTGAAAACCCACTACCCCATCACTGGCGGCTTGTTCGGCAAAGTGGTTGACCATGTGCGCGCCGTCGATGGCGTGTCTCTCAGCATTCGCCGGGGACAGACGTTTGGCCTGGTCGGTGAATCGGGTTGTGGCAAGACCACGCTGGGGCGAAGCCTGCTGAGGCTGACAGAACCGACCGGAGGAAAGGTGATTTTCGACGGCGAGGATGTCACCGCGGCCGACGACGCCCAGCTGAGAAATCTGCGCCGGCGGATGCAGATCATCTTTCAGGACCCCTACTCATCGCTCAATCCGCGCATGACCGTGGCCGACATCCTGCTCGAAGCCCTGCGGGAAGTGAAGCCGAAAGCCGGCCGTGCCGAGCACCGGGATGCCGCCGGCGCGCTGCTTGGAAGGGTCGGACTAAGCCCCAGCCATCTCGGCCGCTACCCGCACGAATTCTCAGGCGGACAACGCCAGCGCATCGGCATTGCCCGCGCGCTTGCCGTCGACCCAGAGTTTCTGGTCTGCGACGAGTCCGTCTCGGCGCTGGATGTGTCGGTCCAGGCCCAGATCCTTAATTTATTGCTGGACCTGCAGGAAGAATTCGGCCTGACCTACCTCTTCATCTCCCACGACCTGAGCGTGGTCAATTTCATCTCGGACTACATTGGTGTGATGAACAAGGGCCAGCTGGTCGAGTACGGCACCGCAGAAAAAATCTACCGCGACCCTGAACAGGACTACACCCGCCAGCTTCTGGCTGCTATCCCCAAAGGCCTGTAGAACCGGCCGCACCGCTGCTTATGCGGGGTCACCCTTTATGGCGTTTTACAGAAGTCGCTAATTCCCAGCCGGGGGGCAATTTAGGGGCACATTTTCTCCACATTCCCCGACAATTCACAGCATCCCACTGCCAAATTTCCTCGACCGGCCAGACGGCCTGACTGGGCAAAACTTCGGCTCCTCGCAATCAAAATACGCTCAGGCGCATAAAAACAATTTATCTGCCAGAACGTATATTGATTTTTTATTCGCCAGCGCGTATATTACTTATTTATACGCTACGGCGTATTCGCAAACCAGGGAGTTGCCAGAATGGAACTTGTCAGATCACCAAAGCAGCTGGGGGCGGCATTGCGCCGATTCCGGCGCGAACGAAAATTGACCCAGACTGAGCTCGCCAGCCGAGCCGGATTGAGGCAGGGGACCGTGTCCCAAGTGGAAAATGGCCTGGAGACGGTCAAGTTCAACACCGTGATGGATCTGGTGCGCGCGCTTGACCTTGAAGTCGTTCTACAGCCTCGTACCAAGGGATCACACAAGGACATTGAGGAGCTGTTCTGATGGCGCGGCCAAGAAAAAGCATGCGCCTTTCAGTCGCCGTCAACGGGCGGCTGGTCGGCACGCTGGATCGAGCTTCCAACGGCGCCATTTCCTTTGCCTACGCCCCGGAGTGGCTGAGAGACGAGCGTCGGGCTATTCCTGTGTCCTTGTCGCTGCCGCTCCGTGAGGACCGCTACACGGGGGCAGAAGTGTCGGCGTACTTTGACAACCTCCTGCCGGACAACGACACGATCCGCCGAAAAGTTGCCGAAAAAGTCGGGGCTGAAGGAACGGATGCGTTTAATCTCCTTGCCAGCATCGGTCGGGACTGCGTGGGCGCGCTTCAATTCCTGCCTGATGGAGCTGACATTCCTCTCACTGGGCCGCCCCAATCCGTACCGCTGGACGAGTCTGAAATCGCCGACACCATCCGCAACCTGGCGTCAGCCCCTCTTGGGATTCAGCCCGATGGTGAACGCGAATTCCGTATTTCCATTGCCGGCGCGCAAGAGAAAACCGCTTTCTTGTGGAATGACGGCTGGTGCCTGCCGCAGGGTTCAACGCCCACAACGCATATCTTCAAGCCACAGTTGGGCGAACTTCCCAATGGCTTGGATATGTCTTGCAGCGTTGAAAACGAGCATTTTTGTCTAACCTTCTGCCGCGAGCTTGGTCTGGCTGTGCCAGAAAGCCAGATACTCGACTTCGAGGATATCCGGGTGCTCTCAATCAAGCGCTTCGATCGTATTGAAACTGCCGATAGCCGCCTGCTCAGATTGCCTCAGGAAGATTTCTGCCAAGCGCTGTCCGTTCCTGCGACCGGGAAATACAACAGCGAAGGCGGCCCAGGTATCTCCGAATGTCTCTCCCTGCTCACGGGTAGTGACGATCCGGAACAAGATCGACTTGACTTTCTGAAGGCGCAGATTGTGTTCTGGCTGATTGCCGCGACTGATGGCCACGCCAAGAACTTCAGCGTCTTCCTGTTTCCTGGTGGCCGCTTCAAGATGACCCCGATCTATGACGTCATGTCCGCGCAACCGAACTTTGCGCAGAGGCGTCTGCGCCGAAACCAGATTAAGCTCGCCATGGCCGTCGGTGACAGCCGGCACTACGTCGTGAATGAAATACTCCCACGGCATTTCGGGCAAAGTGCTAAGGCGGCTGGTGTCTCTTTACAACAATTTCAGGAATTGATTCACGGCCTGGAAGGCGGCGTTTACGATGCCTTGGAGCGCACAGCGGCGTCTATGCCCGCCGATGTCTTTGAGGGGATTGGGCAGCCCATAAAAGAGACGTTGGAGACGAAGCTCCAAACAATTAGAGCCTATCTGGAGAATTAGTATTTTTATTCCGTAGACGAACGTATTGACCAGCTCTGCGGAGGTCCGTTTCAGACTGCCGAAGGCCGCGCGTTCGCCGCGTGAGTGGTGAGTGTCGGGCCGAGGGATCAATCGCGTCCCTCGTAAGAAATTCGCCTAATCAAGTAGGAAATTTCAGTAGCGGCAGATCGAATTTTCCCGATTGAATCCAACAAGAGCACTTGCTATTTTTTTGGAAGTTCCTGCGCGCGCGGTTGTTACGGTTCCGCACAGGGCGAGTTTCCTTGCACTGCTGAATCTCAAACCTTTGCCGACGGCGAAAGAAGGGGGAAAAAGATGATTCTAAAACTTCTGCGATTACCGTCGCCAAAGTGGGAGTCTGATCTCGCCACCGGTAACGATTTAATCGACGAATATCTCAAGCGTCTCGATGCCGGGCTGGTCGGCGCAAAATCCGTTCGACGAGTCATCCTGCTTGAAGCCAGAGAGTTTCTCGTGAAAGCAATTGAGCAAGCCTCACCCGAAGATGAGGGACAGGCAGTCACCCGAGCCGCAAAGGCATTCGGGGAACCCGAAGATATCGCCATCCGACTGCGTGCAGAGCGCGCCCAAACGTTTCGAAGATCGATGCTCGAATTCGGTATTCCCTTTGCTGTAATGATGCTGATCACTCAGCTCTTGTTGGGTAGTCTGACTGAAATCGGTTGGCTGAAAGCATTGATCATGTTTATTATCCATGGCGTGTTCTTTGGCTTTTTCATGGCGCTTTGGGCAACCTATGGCAATGCACAAAACCTGCCTGCCTCGATTGATGAAGATGATCCTGGTGGAAGTTTCCGGGTTGGGCACAGTCGTTCCAGCACTATTGCTTCTTGGCTTTTAATTATTGTATTCAGCGCGAATTTCGCGATTTCCACGCTTGGTTTGCTCGGCTTAGGCTGGTTTAGTGGGTACAACGCCGGTTTTAATGGCGTACTGGCGGCTCTTTCTCTTTTCATTGTCTTGAAGGTTTTGTTCTACTTGCCCCTCAGCATAGACGTGATAAACCAAACTATAAAAATCCGCTATTGGAGGGGCCTGGCGGAAATGATGGTCGAGCAGGTCAAAGCCCTTGATGAATTGCCTGTGTGGTATCGATTGTCACCCTCTATTTTTGGTACGGGCTATCGGCTTCGGTGGCTGGATGAGCATGGTCGCCGGAAATCCGTGCTGATTACATTGAACGGCGAGTTAGAAAATGCCGATCGTTTCCGCGCATTCGTAGAGCAGGCGATCGGGTCGCAAAAACCGTCTACTGATGCAACTTCCAAAGGGATTATCGCGAAGAGAGGTTTTTAACTTCATGATGGAATGGGAAAGGTCGTGGCCGGAGCTTGAGGGCCTCTCTAAAATCGAGCGGTATCATCTTGTTCGGAAAGCGCGTAAACATTTTCTTTCAAGACCTAAGGGATTTCTTATTGCGACGGCCTGCTTTGTTGCGGCTGTAGGTCTTGCGTTGACAATCCAGCAACTAGCGCGGCTTCTTCTAGGCTCATCAACCTGGGTGTATTCGCTCTCATTTGTGACTGGATTATTCATTGCTATGCATCTCCATGCGTCCTGGTATGAGAACCACCTCCGAAGAATGGTCC
>CAYTQT010000115.1:0-5210 GCA_964439915.1 uncultured Wenzhouxiangella sp.
TCGCCAGATAGGCGGTCGCTGCCAGCATCGGCCAGCGAGCCAGCGCCTGGGTGCCGAGAAGATCGATCCAGCGAAACGGCCCGCGTCCCATCCACAGGCCGGCGATCAGCAGGAGAGCGCTCAGGCTTGCCCAGTTGATCAGGCCCTGGGCCAGCAGCACCCAGAATGGCAGCTCGGGACCGAAATGCAGGTCGAGCACCCCATCATTGATCAGCCCGGACGAGGCGGCCAGCAGGGCGGTCAGGGCAATCACGACTGCCCCCAGTCCCAGCGCCTGGGTGCCGGCAATGCGGTCGAAGGGGCGAAACAGCCAGGTCTTCAGGCCGGTGTTCCGGGTCGTGTCACTGCGCATGGCTTCTCCGTTGCGGTCTGGAGGGTCGGGGTCTGATCGTTGCTATCGTTCAGGCGATAACGTTGCGAATTCTATCGCCCGCGAGTCAATGCCATTTTGGGAAAAACCCGGGTTTCAAATGCAGGGTCCGCGTGGGTGAGTACAAGGTCATCGCAGCATTCCGCGCGGCCGTATCGCCTCAACGATCAGCGTCCGCGCCGACGCTGACAGCACGAACCGATCGACACGGCCTTCACGCTCTACGGTTAGTTTTTTCCACAATCGCAGCCGCGCAGCCGTTTGCGCAAGTGCCAGTCCAGTCAGGAGAAGCATCGATGTCTGCCAAACCGGAAGCTGATCGATCGGAAGCATTGAGCGATACCATCAGGCAGCGGCTCGATGCCGCCCAGGGCCGCTATGATGCCCTGCGCCGCTCCTACGAGCACCTCCTCGGCAAACTGGAGGGGAGTGAAAGCGCGATGGCTGCCGGCCGGCCGAATGCGCACGCGGCGTCCGAGGCGCAGCGCCAGGGGTAGCATCACGACGCCTCGGCGATCCGCTTCAATTCTGTCCGAAGCGCCGAGAAGTTCGGATCCAGCTCGATCGAACTCGACGGCTTCTGCAGCAGCTCGGCCAGCGCGGCCGGCACCTCCACTCTCCCCTCGACCAAGGGCTCGACCACGTTCTCGAACTTCGCCGCGTGGGCCGTGGCGGCCACCATCCACGGTCGCTCGTCGCCGTTCTCGCGCAACTGCTGCAGCGCCTCCAGGCCACAGGCCGTATGCGGGCACACGGCCAGGTCCAGGTCGTTCCAGCAGCGGCGAATCGTCGCCTCGATCGCCGCATCCTCGACACTGACCGCATTCAGGCCGATCGTGCGCAGATCCTGATCGCGGAACAGCCAGGCCAGACGCTCGAAGTTGCTGGGGTCACCCACGTCCATGGCGTTGGCCAGGGTGGCGATGCCCGGTCGGCCGCGATAGTCCAGGCCGGAAAAGAACTCCGGCAGGGTCGGGTTGGCGTTGGTGGCCAGCAGGATGTCGCCGATGGGCAGGCCCATGTCGCGCGCGATGACCGCGCCGAGCGCGTTGCCCAGGTTGCCGGTCGGGATGACCAGATTGATCGGCTCGTCCAGAGAGGGCGCCATCCTGGATGCGGCGTGCACGTAGTAGCTCACCTGCGGCAGCAGACGCCCGATGGAAATGGAATTGGCCGAGGTCAGGGCCAGGGCTTGGCTCAAGGCCGGATCGTTCAGGGCCTGCTTGGCCAGGCGCTGGCAGTCGTCGAAATTGCCCTGGACCCTGTAGCAGTAAACGTTGTCGCCGAAGGCACCGAGCTGATGCGCCTGCCGGGCCGAGACGCGACCGTCGGGATACAGAATCACTACCCGGAAACCGGGCCGGCGGTGGAAGGCCGCGGCCACGGCACCACCGGTATCGCCCGAGGTGGCGACCAGCACGGTCTGCACCGGGTCCTCGTCGGATCGAAGCTGGGCCAGGCAGGCGGCGAGAAAGCGCGCGGCAAAATCCTTGAAGGCCGCGGTGGGGCCGTGAAAGAGCTCCAGCATCCAGGCCCGATCGGCTTCGAACTCGACGATCGGCAGCGGCAGGTCCAGTGCGTCCCGCGCAATCACGCCCAGGCGATCCTCGAGCACGCTCCCTGCGAAGTAGGGCGCCAGCGCGCGCTGGGCCGTGGCCGGCAGGGCGGGTGACCCGACAAAGGCATCGGCTGCGAACGCCGGAATGGCTTCCGGAACGAACAACCCGCCATCCGGGGCCAGGCCGGCGCGCAAGGCCGTCTCCAGCGGGACCTGACCGGACTGCCCGCGCGTACTGAGATACTTCATCGCTGACTCGAATGCACTGTTTGGCTGACCTCTCTATTGTCGATGCAAAGCCAGGCGCATGCAAAGCATGGCGGTCAGATCCTGAGCTCTCTCGGCCCATTCAGGATTGCAATGGTTATATGCATAGTCTGAAACGATCCTTGGTATCACCAGAATCTGGTCTAGTCTGCGACCTCTTGAACCCCACTGGAATACAGAAGGCCCCGATCATGAGCACGATCCTCGATGAAGTTCTCAGCGCCAACGAGCGCTACGCCGCCGACTTCGGCGACAAGGGCGAGCTGGCCCTGCCGCCAGCCCGCCAGTTCGCCATTCTCACCTGCATGGACGCCCGCCTGGACCCGGCCCAGTACGCCGGCCTGGCCGAGGGCGATGCCCACGTGATCCGCAACGCCGGCGGCCGGGCCAGCGACGATGCCATCCGATCGCTGGTCATTTCCTACAAGCTGCTCGGCACGAAGGAGTGGTTCGTCATCCACCACACCGACTGCGGCATGGAACTGTTCGACAGCGAGACCATGGGGCAACTTCTGGCCGGCAGCCTGGAGACTGCAACCGTCGACGAAGATGGATGGCACGACTCGAACGCCGGCGGCGGCAGCCCCGACGGCAAGTACATCAACTGGCTGACCTTCAAGGACAACGCCAGGTCCGTGGTCGAAGACGTCCAGCGCATCCGCGCCAGCCCCCTGGTCCCCGACCGCATTCCGATCTACGGCTACATCTACGACTGCAAGACCGGGCGCCTGGTGGAAGTGCCGGAGGCCAGCCGGATCGGCCGGGCGGCCTGAACCCACGGCGATCGTCGGGGTCGTCGATCGACGGCCCCGCTTGCTTCGGTGCGCGCAAGATGGCAGCTTGGGGCTGAACCCCACGCGAGCCTGTCACCATGCCTTTGTACCGCACCCCTCTGATCGCCGGGCTGCTCTGCCTGCTGCTGGTCTTCAGCCCCGTCCGGGCCGACGAAGCCCTGGACCGCCTCTTCGGCATGGGCCCGGTCGACACTTTCACCATCCAGTCCGAGATCCTCGGCCGGGACTTCCATATCTATGTCCGCAAACCCCTGCGCTACGACGAGGTCGACTGCGACTGGCCCGTGGTCTACGTCCTTGACGGCGGTATCCTGTTCCCGATGCTCTCGCCCTTCCAGTTCATGATGGAAATCGACGGCCTGGCCCCGCCGGTGGTGATGGTGGGCATCTCCTACGGCGGCCTGGGGTTCTCCAACGGCAACTACCGCGGCACCGACTACACCGCCCCGGCCGAGGAGCCCGAGTTCTTCGGCGGCGCCTTCGCCTACCAGGACTTTCTGGCCGACGAGCTGATCCCGCGCATCCAGGCCGACTACCGCGTTGACCAGGGCGACAGCCTGATCCTGGGCCAGTCCCTCGGCGGCCAGTTCACCCTGCTGACCGCGCTCACCCGGCCTGAATTGTTCGGCCACTACCTCTCGATCAACACGGCCCTGCATGCCAACCTGGACTATTTCCTGGCCGTCGAGCCCGTGGATCGAAACCAGGCCACGCCGCTGATGATCACCCGATCGACTGAAGAAGCGCCCCGCTTCAGCGGTCCGCTGCAGCAGTGGCTGAGGGACTGGCGGGCCGCGGGCCATCTTTCGCTGGACCTGGAAACGCGCTGGCTGGCCGATCAGCATCATGCGTCCTCGGCCCCGGCGGCGTATCGGGCGGCGATGCCGTGGTGGGGGCCGAGGGCTTGCGCGGCGTGGGCGCCGTAGCCCGATGCAAGAAAGCCGCGTCATCGTTTGTCACTCACAACTGACGAACAAACGGGTTTGTTGTTCATTTTTCTCAAAAAGTGAGAAACAAGCTGATTTGTCGCGCGCCGGTTGACATCAAATGGATTTGTTGTGAATAAATCCTGTAAAGTGAGAGACAAATATTGCCAAGGCGAAGGATACCTGGAATGAATCTCGATCTGAGCAGGGCCGTTCACTACCATCTGGAACAGTTTCCACCTGCGGAACTGGACCAGGGTCGGCTAGTGCCCGGATTGCTCGCCGCGACAGACGCACTGGCACGCTACGACCAGGCCCTGCAGGGCATGCACAACAGCGAGATCCTTCTGGCACCCATGCGTGGTCAGGAAGCCGTTGTTTCTTCGCGCATGGAAGGCACCATCAGTACCATGGACGAGATCCTGCATCTGGAAGCGGAGTATGAGGAGGACAACGAGAGCGCGATCGAGGAGTTTAGATCCGATGTCATCGAAACCGCGCTTTACCGTCGAGCGCTGAACACAGCGCAGAGGCAACTTGAAGAAGGCCGGCCGCTTACCGAGTCGCTGGTCAAAAGCATTCACCAGCAGATGTTGTCGTTCGGGCGCGGAGCGGCAAAGTCGCCTGGTCTTTACAAGCGCGAGCAGAACTACGTGGGTGAGCGAGGCAACCGAGATGTTCACTTTGTCCCGATTGCCCCCGAGCATCTGCCGCACGGAATGGAATGCCTGTTCAGGCTGATCGACGACGACCAGATGCCGATCTTGCTCAGAACTGCCTTGGCCCATGCTGAGTTCGAAGCGCTGCACCCATTCGAAGATGGTAACGGACGTGTTGGTCGGATGCTGATTACGCTGATGTTGTGGCGAGGTGGTGCGATTGCTGCGCCACACTTCTACATCAGTCGCTATTTTGAAAAACACAAGGACGAATATATCAGCCGCTTGCGGGATGTCTCGGCGGCTGGCGCCTGGGAGGGCTGGTGTCAGTTCTTTCTGGTCGCCGTGAGGGAGCAGGCTTTGCAGAACTTGCGTATCGCTCAGGAAATCCGGGATTGCTACGAGGAGATGAAGCTTCGATTTGCCGGACTGCTGGCCTCCAAGTACTCGGTAGCGGCGCTGGATTACATGTTCAGCCAGCCAATATTCAGCAATAGCCGCTTTACCGGGCGTGCCGGTATTCCCGCTGCCACCGCAGCACGTTTCTCACGCGTGCTGTTACAGGATGGCTTGCTCAAGACTGTACGCAGTGCGGCTGGGCGCCGGAGCGCAATCTACCGTTTCGAGCCCTTGATG
>CAYTQT010000116.1:0-5115 GCA_964439915.1 uncultured Wenzhouxiangella sp.
GGCGATATCCACATCGGCCATGCGGTCAACAAGATCCTCAAGGATTTCATCGTCAGATCGGCGCTGCTGGCCGGCTATCGCGCACCGTATATTCCGGGCTGGGACTGCCACGGCCTGCCGATCGAGCTGCAGGTTGAAAAGAAGGTCGGCAAGGTCGGCCACAAGGTCGATGCAAAAACCTTCCGCCAGAAATGCCGCGAGTATGCCGGCAAGCAGATCGACCGCCAGCGCGAGGATTTCAAGCGCCTGGGTGGTCTGGCCGACTGGGCTCACCCCTATGCCACCCGCGACTTCAGCTACGAGGCGGGCATGCTGCGGTCCCTGGCGAAGATCGTCGAGAACGGACATCTCAAGCGCGGCGTCAAGCCGGTTCACTGGTGTTTCGACTGCGGCTCGGCGCTCGCCGAGGCCGAGATCGAGTATCAGGACAAGACCTCGACCGCCATCGACGTGCTTTTTCCAGCAGTCGATTCAGACCGTCTGGCAAAGGTCTTCGGCGTCGAGTCGGTGTCTGATCGCGCCGGCATCGTGATCTGGACAACCACGCCCTGGACCATCCCGGCCAACCAGGCCGTCAGCCTGAACGCCGAGCTGGACTATGACCTGCTCAGAGGCCAGCGCGACGGTCGAACCCTGGATATCGTGGTCGCCTCCGAGCTGCGCGATGCGGTCTGCGAACGGATCGGCCTTGCCTCGGTGGAGGTGCTGGGCACGGTCCAGGGCCGGGCGCTGGAGCTGCTCGGACTGCACCATCCCTACAACGGGATCGAGGTGCCGGTCATCCTCGGCGATCACGTCACGACCGAAACCGGCACCGGGGCTGTGCATACGGCGCCGGGCCATGGTCAGGAAGACTTCGAGGTCGGTCGGCGCTACGACATTCCGGTGGTCAATCCGGTCGACAGCCGCGGCGTGTTCGTGGAGGACACGCCAGTGGTTGGCGGGGAATTCGTCTGGAAGGCCAACAAGACCCTGGTCGAGCACATGCGCGCCAACGGCACGCTGCTGGCTGATGCGGCTTTCCAGCACAGCTACCCGCACTGCTGGCGGCACAAATCACCGACCGCCTTCCGGACCACGCCACAGTGGTTCATCTCGATGGATCAGGCGGGACTTCGCGACCAGGCTCTGGCCGCGATCGAACAGGTCCGCTGGGTTCCGGAGTGGGGTGAGGCCCGCATTCGCGGCATGGTCGAATCGCGGCCGGACTGGTGTATCTCGCGCCAGCGCACCTGGGGCGTACCGCTGGGCCTGTTCGTGCATCGCGAGACTCAGCAGCCGCATCCCGATACGGCCGCGCTGCTGCTCAAGCTGGCCGATCTGGTCGACGAGGCAGGCGTGGATGTCTGGTACGAGGACGGGATCGCGGAAAGGCTGGGCGTCGACCCGGAGGTCTATGAAACCGTGCCGGATATTCTCGATGTCTGGTTCGACTCGGGCGTCAGCCACCATTGCGTGCTCGATCAGCGCGACGAGCTCGGCCGACCCGCGGATATGTACCTGGAGGGCTCTGATCAGCATCGCGGCTGGTTTCAGTCCTCACTGCTGACCTCGGTGGCGATGCACGGTGAAGCGCCCTACAGACAGGTGCTGACCCATGGGTTCACGGTCGATGCCGATGGCCGCAAAATGTCGAAATCCATGGGCAACGTCATCGCCCCGCAGCAGATCATGAACTCCCTGGGCGCCGATATTCTGAGGTTGTGGGTGGCCGCCGCCGACTACCGCCAGGAGATGAGCGTCTCCGACGAGATCCTAAAACGGGTCGCCGACACCTACCGCCGGATTCGAAACACGGCGCGTTTCCTGCTCGGTAATCTGCACGGATTCAAGGCCGGCCACCACGGGCTCGGTCTGGATGAGCTGCTGCCGCTGGATCGCTACGCGGTGGATATGGCCGCGCAACTGGATCAGGACATCCGCGAGGCCTACAGCAACTACCGATTCCTGAATATCTATCAGCGTCTGCATCATTTCTGTTCATCCGATATGGGCGCGTTCTACCTGGATGTGATCAAGGACCGGCTCTACACCCTGCCCGAGGAGCACCCGGCGCGACGATCGGCGCAGACCGCGATGCATCACATCCTCGAAGCCCTGGTGCGCTGGCTGGCGCCGATCTGCAGCTTCACCGCAGAGGAGATCTGGGCTGAAATGGGCGGCGAGCGCGAGGAGTCGGTCATGCTGAGCACCTGGTACGACGGGCTGGCGCCGGCGTCTGCCGGGCAACGTGAGTTCTGGACCAGTCTGCGCGCCGTGCGCGAGGTGGTGGGCCCGCATCTTGAAGCCCTGCGTCGGGCCAAGGAGATCGGATCCTCACTGGCTGCTGAAATCACCCTCGAGGCCGATGGGGTTCTGGCCGAGCGGCTGACCGAGGTCGGCGACGAACTGCGGTTCATCTTCATCAGCTCCGACGTCCATCTGGGCCCTGCAGGGGAGGGCGCTCATCAGGCCGAGGTTGCCGGGCAGACCCTGCGCTTCTCGGTCCGGCCCACCGAGCACCTCAAGTGCGTGCGCTGCTGGCATCATCGACCGTCTGTCGGTGGATCGGCCGAGCACCCCGAGCTGTGCAGCCGCTGCGTCGAGAATGTCGCTGGAGCGGGTGAAACCCGCCGCTGGGGTTGATCGATCATGACTCCGATGCGACCGCAGAAGTACGTCCTCTGGCTGGTGCTGGCGGTCATCGTGGTGGTCCTGGACTACTGGACCAAGCATCTGGCCAGCCAGAATCTGGTGCTGTACCGTCCGGTACCCATGACGGCCTGGTTCAATCTGACCCTGGCCCATAATGAAGGGGCCGCATTCAGTCTGCTCGCCGATGCGGGCGGCTGGCAGCGCTGGTTCTTTACCATTGTCGCGGTTGCGATCAGTGCAGTCCTGCTGGTCTGGTTGTGGCGCCTGCCGAATCGGTCCCGGCTTCTGCCTTCGGCCTTGATGCTGGTACTGGGCGGGGCGATCGGCAATCTGATCGATCGGCTGCGCTTCGGCTACGTCGTCGATTTCATCGACATCCACTATCAGGGCTGGCACTGGCCGGCCTTCAATATTGCCGACAGTGCCATCGTGCTCGGAGTGATCCTGCTGCTGATCGACGGCTTTCTGCCGCGGCACAGCACGCCGCCATCGGAGTCGTGAGCGCTCGCCCTGACCTGATTGTTGTCGGTGCCGGCATCAGCGGCCTCGCCAGTGCCCTGTGGCTGTTCGAGTCCGGTTTGAAGCCGATCGTGATCCCCGCGCCCGAACTGCCTGACTTGTTGCCGCCGCTCGATCTCTCGCTGGCGCTGCCCTGGCACCGGTCCGGTGTCCTGAACCAGCTCGAGCGACGAGGCATGGTGCTGTTGCCGGAATTGATGACCCGGCTGGCGCAGGACACCGGGGTCGATCTTGTGCTGGAGCACAGGAATCTTCTGGTGGTCTCTCCGATCGTCGGGGGTGAAGCGGATCGCCAGACGCCGGAATGGAAGGCCCTGGTGCAGGGCCCAGTGGCAAGCTTCGAGCCGCAATTTTCCGAGGGGTATCAGCCGGTGTGGTGCCTGCCCGATCGACCGACGGTCCGGTCGGACCGGCTCGCGCGCGCGCTCAGTCTGGCCCTGACCCGGCGCGGTGTGGACATTCTCGGCCATCGCTCGGCCAAGCGACTGGAGGTCACCGGCAACATCGTGCGCGGCGTCGAATTGAACAATCGTGAGTTCATCGCCGCTGAAGCCACGGTAATGGCGAGCGACTGCGCATGCACGGCAATACTGCACGAATCCGGACTGGAGACGATCGTTGGGGGTGCCCGGTTGGCCCCGGCCCTGCAGTTTGCTCCGTCCAGTGCCGCCCTGACTTGCGCGCTGGTCGAGCCGTCGATGCTCCTGGCCCCGCGTGCGGACGGTCGCCTGGTGGCGCTCAGCAATCTGGGCGCAGTCGAGTCCGAGATCCTGACGCTGAATGAACTACGGCGCCGGGTTCACAGCCGCTTGCCCGGGCTGGGGCGACACGATCTGGAGCAGAGCGGCAGACTGCCGGTACCGGGCAGCGTGCGGCAGGCATCGGTCGGCGCCTATCCCGGCGTGCGCGGTCTGTGGTTGAATATGGGCCATGCCGCCTTCGGGCCGATCATGGCGCCGGCCGCCGCCGAATTTCTCTCCGAGCAGCTCGCCGGAGGCGCCGCCGTCGACGAACTCGAGCCGGTCTTCTCGCCTTCGATGCAACCTTCCTGCTAGACTCTGGTCGTAGATTTGGGATCCGAATGATTCGCATTCGGCTTTTGGCTTGACTGATTTGGAGGCTTGATTACAACCATGAACCAGCCGTTTCGTGCTTCTTCCGTTCCTGCGTCGACGACCGTAGTCACCGACGAAGGTGCCCGTAAAGTATTGCGCAACACTTGGAAATTGTTAGCCCTGACGCTGACTTTCAGCGCCATCATGGCCTACACCGCGATGGCACTGAACTGGCCGCCCCTGGGGCCGCTGATCACACTGGCCGGCTTTTTCGGTCTGTTGATTCTGACCAATACGCTGCGAAACTCTGCCTGGGGTCTGCTGGCCGTGTTCGCTCTGACCGGCTTCATGGGCGTAACCGTTGGTCCCCTGATCAATGCCTATCTGAGTGCATTCGGTAACGGGCATCAGCTTGTCATGGCCGCGTTCGGAATGACCGCAGTGGCTTTCCTTGGCGCTTCCGGCTTTGCCCTGGTGACCAAGAAGGATTTCAGCTTCATGGCACCGTTCCTGTTCGTGGGCATCCTGGTGGCCTTTGTTGCAGCGCTGGCGAACCTGTTTCTGCAGCTACCTGCACTGGCACTGGCCGTCTCGGCGATGTTCGCGGTGCTCTCGACCGGGCTGATCATGTTCCAGACCCAGCAGATCGTCCGCGGTGGCGAGCGCAACTACATCAGCGCAACCGTGACCCTGTTCGTGTCGATCTACAATATTTTCATCAGCCTGCTCCAGCTGTTCGGCTTCGCCTTCGGCGAGGAGTAAGACACAACCGTGCTGGCTCCGAATCCGGAGCCAGACCCCGGAAAAAAGGGGCGGCCCACCAGCCGCCCCTTTTTTTGGCCAACCCAACTCTGATCCTCAATCCTCGATCCTCGATCCTTGAACCCTGAACCCTGAACCCTGAACC
>CAYTQT010000117.1:0-5080 GCA_964439915.1 uncultured Wenzhouxiangella sp.
GCCTGGTGGGCCCGCGCAAGGCGCGGGCAACGTGCTTGACTCGGACCACAGCCGCCCAGTACTGTTTCCGGTCCCTCCGACCGGCCCGAACCCAATGAACTCAAAGCCCCTGTTTGCCCTGCTGCTGTCTTCTGCGCTGCTTGCTGCCTGCGGTCAATCCGACGAGCCGGATGTCGTCAGCGATACCGCTGAACAGCAGGCCGTAGCGCCGACGCCCGTTGTTGATGCCGTCGAGGATGCCGGCGATATCGTGGTCCCCGGCATTCCGCGCTACAGCATCGAGCAGTTCATGGACACGGAACAGGTTCGCGGCGCGGGGTTTTCTTCCGACGGAGCGCGGATCGCCTACTCCAGCAACCGCAGCGGGATCTTCAATGTCTACGCCCAGCCCGTTGAAGGCAGCGAACCGGTTCAGCTGACCGACTCGACCGATAACCCACGCTTCTTCCGCGCCTGGTTTCCGAGCGACGACCGCCTGATCTTTACCGGTGACCAGGGCGGCAACGAGCTCGATCATGTCTACGTGCGCGAGGCCGACGGCTCGGTGGTGAACCTGACGCCGGGTGAGGGCCTGCGAGCCAGCTTCGTCGGATTCTCCAGCGACGGCAGCGTGTTCTGGCTGACCAGCAACGAGCGCGACAGCAGCGTGTTCGACATCTACGAATACGACAGCGAGACGCTGGAGCGCACGCTGCTGGTGGAGAACACCGTGAACGCCTCTCCCGCGGCCGTCTCGCCCGACGGTCGCTACGTCACCTTCAGCAAGGTCCATGTTCGCAGCGATACGGACATCCTGATCTGGGACCGGGAAACGGGTCGGATCGAAACACTCATCGCCGATGATGGTGCCGTCGCCAATTCGGCCCAGACCTTCAGCGCCGACTCACGCCACCTGTTCTACACCACCGATCGCGATTCGGAATTCCGCTTCCTCGTCAGGCGCGACCTGGAAACCGGCGAGGAGCAGGTGGTGCTGCAGCCTGACTGGGATGTGTCCTTTGCCAGTCGCTCAAACGGCGGCGGCTACCTGGTCGCCGGCATCAACCAGGATTCGCAGACCGCACTCCGGGTGCTCTCGATGGCGGACTTCTCCGACATCGCGCTACCGCCCATGCCCGACGGCAATATCGTCTCGGCGACCTTTTCCGACGATGACACGCAGATGGCCCTCTATCTGCAGTCCAGCAAACGCCCCAGCGATCTGTTCATCACCAACATCGACAGCGGCACCAAGCCCCGCGCCCTGACCGCCTCACTCAATCCTGAAATCGACCCGGCCCATCTGGTCAGCGGTGAGGTCATGCGCTTCGAGTCCTACGACGGCATGGTCATTCCCGGCGTGATGTACACCCCGCACGGCGCTTCCGCCGACAATCCGGCACCGATGCTGGTTCGCGTCCACGGCGGCCCCGGCGGCCAGGCACGCATCGGCTACTCCGGCCTGAACCAGTACCTGCTCAACCACGGCTACGCGATCTTCGACATCAACAACCGGGGCAGCTCCGGCTACGGCAAGGCCTTCTACGCCGCCGACGACCGCTGCCACGGCGAATGCGATCTGGACGATGTGGTCGCCGCCCGCGACTGGCTGGCCGGCATGGACTGGGTCGACGAGGACCGCATCGGCATCATGGGCGGCAGCTATGGCGGCTACATGACCGCCGCCGCCCTGACCTTCCGGCCCGAAGTCTTCGAAGTCGGCGTCAATATCTTCGGCGTGACCAACTGGCTGCGCACCCTGGAAAGCATCCCCGCCTGGTGGGGCCCCCAGCGCGAGGCCCTCTATGCCGAACTCGGCGACCCGGCCGAGGACGCAGAACGCCTGCGCCGCATCTCACCCCTGTTCCACGCCGACAAGATCGTCAAGCCGATGATCGTCCTCCAGGGCGCCAACGACCCGCGCGTACTGCAGGTGGAATCCGACGAAATCGTCCAGGCCATCCGCGCCAACGGCGTCCCGGTGGAATACGTGCTGTTTGACGATGAGGGGCATGGATTCCGGAATCGGGATAACGAGATCGAGGGGTATCGGGCGATTCGGGAGTTTCTGGATCGGTATCTGGCGGGGGTCGGAACCTAAGTCCCAGCGCTAGAGAATGGATTGATAATCTTGAGCCGATCTTCGATCACCTGACCGTGCTGCAGATCCTCGGTGAACACCACTTGGCAGTCCGCCCGTAATGCCGAGGCAAGAATCATCGAGTCGTAGATTGAAAAGCCGTACCGGCCCGAAAAGGTCAGACCAAGATCATGTGTCTCCAGACTCAACGATTCGACTCGGCACACCGCTCGGATCGTCTCAAGCACTTCCCGAATCTCGACCCAGGACATTCCGAGCTTACGTGACGCGACCGATGCGAATTCGTTGAGGACCTGGATACTGATCGTGCCGCCCGTCGCAACGAGGGTTTCCGCACGATCGGCCTTGGACGCATCGCTCGAGAGCAGATACAGCAATACGTTCGTGTCAAAGAACGCCCTAGCCGGCTTCATTTACCACCCTGCCGTGGCGAGGAGCCGAGAGGCCCTGTAACCGTGACGTTTCGCGACAGAGCCAAATGCCTCTGATGCAGGGCCTGACCATGCCGCAATAGGTGGAGTGGTGAATGAGGTGGACTTATTCTCGCTCATGGGCTTCGAGTCGATCGAAAACGAATCCTTCAGGCAAGCGACCGCGGTACTTTCGCAACCCAGCCAGCAACTCGCGACGGTCGGGCTGCTTTTTTACACTGAACACCCGCGAGCCTTCGACATGAATCTCGATATCGTCACCCTCTTTGAGCCCCAAGGCTTTTATGACTGCCGCAGGGAGGCGGACCGCCAGACTATTTCCCCATTTGGACACCTGCATATTTACGTCCTCAAGATTAGAAATGATATACAAAACACAAAGTATATCTTATCAAGCTTCATTTCAATACACGTCCATAGGAGACCCTGGAACAGGCAGCTTTTTGCTCTACCCAATGGCTGCGCGCCCCGGAGAACAGTCCGGCTTGGTGGAGTCCGCAGGGCGAGGCCTTGTTCGCCAAAATACATAGCCCGACCGGAGACGCCGAGCGCCTGCGAAGAATCTCGCCATCGCTCCACGCCGAGAACATCGTCAAGCCGATGATCGTCCTCCAGGGCACCAATGACCCGCGCGTGCTCCAGGTCGAATCGGACGAAATCGTCCAAGCCATCCGCGACAACGGCGTACCGGTGGAATACGTGCTGTTTGACGATGAGGGGCATGGGTTCCGGAATCGGGGTAACGAGATCGAAGGGTACCGGGCGATTCGAGGGTTTTGGATCAACACTTTGCCAAAGTAGGAACCTGAAAGGTTGAGTCTTTCATCCTTTGGTGCCAACAACTTGAGCCTGGTCGCCGGCATTCGCGTTCAATGGATATCATTGAAGCCTACTGATATCGATCAGGGATTGGTCGGGGGGAATTTTCTGACCTTTGATACGGCGGGTTTTCAAGCAGCGCGCGATCGTCTGGCGAAACAGTGGTGATTCACGCTGGCCTTTCTGCAAATTCGGAAAAGCAGTTGAGGCCAACAGCGGCCTCGACAGTGATTTCACAAATTTTCATTGACCCTCAAGGAATCGGACAGGTCAGCGTGCAAGTCAGGGTGCTACCGCTGCTTGGTTGTTCGCAGATCATCGAACAATTAACGTCCGAAAGCGGAGGTGACGAGTTACGAAACCGATTAACCAAATCCATTAGTGACTCTCCCATTCCCAGTGATACTTCATGTTCGCCGATCAAATGTTCGGGAAAGGATGGCACCGCAGTGCCGTCCGGCATCGTTAGTGTATCCTCCAAAAGCTCCATCACTAGCATGACTGGGTTGTTGCTTCCATAACTAATGACAAACTTCGCCGATGTGCCGTCAGGGAAATTCACCTGAAACAATTGATCTCTAAACACCTGAGACTCGCCGATGTAATTGTCCACAGCGCGGTCTAAAAGATCCGAACCTTGACCAAAAATCGTGTCCCAGTTCGCCTCCAAATAATCGGCTACCTGTAAGGGCAGAGACCTTCGATCTTCCCCTGCTTGTGAAGTATCAGGCCCAACCAAATCAATCGCTGAATCCACCTCCGTATTCAAATCAGTGCTATCAATGATTCTCGTCGATTGGAAGAAGGCATCAACCATCAATACGCTTTCCTCTATCGCTTCAACCACCATGGGATTTCCCGCGCCCAGCACAGCTAATTTTTGAAGCCCTTGACTTGATTGAGCGGAACCACTACGCGCGCTTGGTCCGTTTTCTTCTTCCGCCTCTGGCGCACTATTAATTGTTCCTCCACCCCACCATACGTGCACGTCGAAGTATCGCTGCTGAAGAGTGTTGGGATTGATAACGTAAACCGGGTAAGTCAGAACGCCGCCATTTCCAAGAAAAGTATTCGGAACATGATTCTCGGCAAATGAAGCGAACTGATTATCGCTCCAACAATAGCTGCAATAGGCCGAACTCCAAGTACTGGTTGAACTCCAAGCCGGGGAAAGAAACATCCCCGAATGCCAAACCAGGAAAAACAAAACGACGTAATGAAAGCTTGTAATTACCCTACCGTTTGTGATTCGCATAACGACAGCTCCTAATACAACCCCTTGTATTGGATTATCCTTCCACGAATAATTTAGTTTACTAACTACATAGCCTATATGTCAATAGTTAATCTATTTGCACTATATTGCAATTTTAGCTCGAATCCCCGGATGCGACTCGTAGCCCACCAGCTCGAAATCCTCGAACACGAACTCATCGATGGCCCTGCGCGCCGGATTGATCTTCACTTCGGGCAGCGGGTAGTGATCCCGTGAAAGCTGTTCGTCGACCTGCTCCAGGTGGTTCAGGTAGAGGTGGGCATCGCCGAAGCTGTGGATGAATTCACCGGGCTTCAGTCCGGTGACCTGGGCGATCATCAGGGTCAGGAGGGAGTAGCTGGCGATATTGAAGGGCACGCCCAGGAAGACATCGGCGGAGCGCTGGTAGAGCTGGCAGCTTAAGCGGCCGTCGGCCACGTAGAACTGGAACAGGCAGTGACAGGCGGCGAGCGACATGCGGCCTTGGCGGGCGTT
>CAYTQT010000118.1:0-5020 GCA_964439915.1 uncultured Wenzhouxiangella sp.
GAATAGCCCAATCCCCAACTCCAAACTCGCCCCGCTAGCCGGTCGACTGGAGAGTTGGCGTGCGCCTTTGGCGACCAAAAGCCGTTCTTCAAGCTGCTGACACCTTACTCGGCCCTGGAAAGGCCAACGCAAACGACGTCGGGTCGCTATTCCGTGTCGACATCAGACGGCTTACGAAGAGTTTTCAGTTTCTGGATGTCCTTTGTTGATTGTTGCTCAGCCGAAGCGCTGATGGCCAAAGCCCAGGCGTTGGGGCAGGCCTGGATGAAAGGGGTTGCCAGCGAAGTAGCGAAAGCTATCCTGCATCAGCGACCGACCTGAGCTCCAGAAAATCTGGGTTTTTCAGTCTCTCGGCCAGATGGAGTCGCTTGCCGTGCCTGCAAACCACATATCTCCGCGAAATTTTCCACACAGTGTTTAGATCAAACCGAATTCGTCGAACTAACCATGCCGCCCGGTCCGAGCCGCAGCATTTCAACGGCTTTCTTCAAAACTTGCCTGTCCCGGTCTTTCATTACGCTCCTCTGTGGTCACAACAAGGAGAGCTCCTACCCAGGAAAAGGCCGAACCCCGATAAGAGCGCACAGAAGCGATCAAGCCATCCAGCCGATTGCCGGTGAAGCAAGGGCACGAGACCCTATCGGCGAAGGGATAGCCCGCTAGGCCCACCATCGACGACTGCAGAGCATGGCGGTCGTAGGGGAACGCTCACCAGTCGCTCGAATTGCAGACTTTGCAAAGACTGTGCGCAATCATCGTCGATCGGCCTTTCTAAGAGGTAAGGCCAACGAGGAAGAGAGCCGTGACACAGGCTTCTACAGAAGCGACCCGTGGTCCGCCGTCAAACAAGAGAATGGGCTGTTTTCCGATCGATTCGAGAGTGAGTAAGCGAGCAGATTCGATGACGCAATACTCCAGGCCAAGCGCAGGATGAGTACGACCGGCATCCATTCCCATTCACGTGTTCAGATTGACCTGCGACCGGCCTTTAGTAGGCGAGGTCCTCAAACGAGATCGTGCCATGTTTTTTCTATGCTTTCCAAATCAACACCCTCATTTTTTGCCTGCTGTCCGTCGGGGGCTGTACCTGCGTGCCAATGGTTCGCATCCGGGATTTTTGCATTCCTTGCGATGTAATCTGCATGTTGTTGTGCAATGCCAGGAGGCAGAAGGATCCATGGCGGCGCGTCTCACTCTACTGTTTTTGCTTATCTTCTCGACCCTTTCGCCAGCAGTCGCTCAAGTCGGACCACCCGCACTGCCCGACGGGCTGTCGGCGACGGATTGGCAGTCGATCCGCACGGTGCATTCAAAGAATCGTCTGCCGTTGCGTTCTGCCAGCGCGCCGATTTATGAAGAACAGGGTCGTAGCGGGGTTGGCAACTTGACCGGTGCTGTCGCGCTGGCGCAACCGGTCTACCTCAAAGCCTCCAGTACGGATGGCAGTGACGCGTTCGGCATCTCGATCGCGATGTCGGGTGACACCGTGGTGGTCGGGTCGCCATCCGAGGACAGCGCGGCCACCGGCGTCAATGGCGATGATGACGACAACTCGGCCTCGGCCGCCGGCGCGGCCTATGTGTTCGTTCGCGATGGCGCTACCTGGTCGCAGCAAGCCTACCTCAAGGCCTCGAATACCGATGGTGCTGATTTTTTCGGCGTCTCGGTCGCAGTCTCAGGCGACACAATAGTTGTCGGCGCGCGCCTTGAGGACAGCGCTGCGACAGGCGTCAATGGTGATGAGGGGGACAATTCGGCCTCCGGGTCCGGCGCAGCCTATGTGTTCGTGCGCAATGGGGCGACGTGGACGCAACAGGCCTACCTCAAGGCCTCCAATCCCGAAGGCTTTGACGAGTTCGGCACCTCGGTCGCGGTGTCCGGCGACGTCATCGTCGTGGGCGCGCCAAAAGAGGACAGCAACGCCACCGAAGTCAATGGGGATGAGTCCAATAATCTGGCCGCCAACAGCGGCGCTGCCTATGTGTTCGTTCGCGATGGTGCCACCTGGTCACAACAGGCCTACCTCAAGGCCACCAATACCGATAGCGGTGATGATTTCGGTGTCTCGGTCGCGGCCTCCGGCGACACCGTGGTGGTGGGCGCACGCTACGAGGACAGCGCCGCCACCGGGGTCGATGGCGATGAGTTCAACAATGCCGGTAGCGATAGCGGCGCGGCCTACGTGTTCGTTCGCGACGGCACTACCTGGGCGCAGCAGGCCTATCTCAAGCCCTCCAATACCGATAACGGTGACTGGTTCGGCTTCTCGGTCGGGGTGTCCGTCGACACCGTGGTGGTGGGTGCATTTGAAGAGGACAGCAGCGCTATCGGGGTAAATGGCGATGAGGACAGCAACGACGCGGTCAGTGCCGGCGCGGCCTACGTGTTCGTGCGCAATGGCACCACGTGGTCGCAGCAGGCCTATCTCAAGGCCTCCAATACCGAGGGCATTGACCAGTTCGGCTATTCGGTTGCGGTCGCCGGCGACACCGTGGCAGTGGGCGCACGTCTCGAGGACAGCAATGCCACCGGCGTCAATGGCGACCAGGACAACAACTCGGCCTCCGGATCCGGCGCAGCCTATGTGTTTGCCCGAGATGGGGTAGGCGACTGGTCGCAGCAGGCTTATCTCAAGGCCTCCAATACCGGTAACGGTGACCTGTTTGGCGCCTCGATCACGGTCTCAGGCCGCTCCGTGGTGCTGGGAGCAATTGAGGAAGACAGCGCTGCCACCGGGGTCGATGGAGATGAAAGCGATAACTCGGTCGTTAATTCTGGCGCAGCGTACATCTTCGCACCCGGCGACAGGCTGTACCAGGATCGATTCGAGAGTGAGTAGGCGAGCTGATTCGATGAGGCAATACTCGATCCCAAGTGCAAAATGAATACGACCGGCACCCATTCCCATTCACGTGTTCGGATTGACCCTTGACCGGCCTTTAATCGTGGTAGGTCCTTGAGCGATATCGTCCTATGCATTCATACTCCTTGCACCACCGTTCTCACTTCCTGCTTGATCACTGTATTGGATCACACAGGCGAGCTATCACCGCGCGCTCGCTTGGACCTGGTCTAGAAATTTTCAGGACTGGTGGATTGATCATGGCTCGAATCCTTGCGTTGATGATCGTCATTGTATTGACCGTTTCACCAGCCGCCGCCGAGGACTTCTGTGTCAGCACAGCAGCAGAGTTGCAGAACGCACTGACACAAGCTCAGGGCAACGCTCAGGACAACCAGATCAGAATCGTGAAGGGCACTTACTATACGGCCGATAATGGCAATCCCAATCTGGGATTCAACTACGCCAACAGCATGCCTGGCAGCCTCACGATCACCGGTGGCTGGCTACCCAATTGCACACCTAGTCGCCTTCGCTCCGGTGCGTTCGAAACCGTCCTGGATGGCGGCAACGCGGATCGAGTCCTTGCCATCGCCGCGGGCAGTGCCAATGTCAGTATCGCCATTTCTAATCTGACCATCCAGTTTGGACATGCGCCGACGTCCCATGCTTCCACGGCGGGCGCTTTGCTTATCAAAGGTTATGGCGCGGGCGATGAAGTGGGCACGGTGTCGATCGATCGGGTCGCATTTACTGGCAATCAGGGAGTCACTGACTCCGCCCTTTCAATTTATAGTTACGACCGAGTGGACATCACAAACTGTCTTTTTAATGACAACTTGGTCTCTGGTGCTTATACGGCGAGCGTGGTCAGGAATGCCATCAGCAGCCACGCCACGTACTTCATCAACAATACAGTCGTCAACAATATCAGGCTGGCCGGCACCATCTCGGCTGGTGTCCGGTTAGTGAAGTCAGGAGCAGGCGGGAACGTGGCTGCCAACAATATCCTCTGGAACAATACATCATTGGATATAGCGTTCTCACCGATCAGCGAGAATCAGCATCTCCTTTACAACACGGTGCAGAACGTGGCCGGCAATTCAGGCCTCAACGTGGGCAACAGCGATGCCAACCCCATGCTCGAATCTGATTTCAGATTACAATCGAGCTCTCCGGCCATCGATGCCGGATTTGAACCGTCACCAGGAATACCTGATCCGTCGCCGGAACTGGACTGGTCATTGGGTGATTTCGATGTGGTCGGTACCCTGCGAGTAGCCGGGGCAACCGTCGACATGGGCGCTTTTGAAGCCCTTGACGAAATATTCAATGACAATTTCGAGTAGAACGGACCCAGAATCGCAACGTCGGTTCACTCGTGCCTTCGACGACTCCTTCCGCCGCGGGTGGCGTTCCGACGCTGGCTCGGTTGCGTTCCGCGCGCTGGTCATCGCGGTGAGTTTCGCCCTGCTCGCGCGAGCGATCGCCGATGCGCGACTGGAAACCGGCTATATCGCGCTGATGTTTCTGGGCGAATTGCTCATCGTGTTCTGGCTTGGCTGGGCGGTGGCGCGCACGATCGTGCGCGAGCCGGTCTTCCAGCGAGTGACCGGCACGGTCTGGGTCCCCATCGCCTGGACTCTGGCCGTCGCAACCCCTTATGCGCTGGTCCTGATCATTCAGTCCGGGGGTGACTGGCCGCGCGCGCAGACCCAACTGGCCACCTGGTCCGGACGTGCATGGAGTTCCGGCCTGCTGCAAGCGCTGATCGCGGTGATCGCCGGTCTCGCCGTCGAGACCGTGGCAGACATTCGTCGATGGCGGCAGCGTGGACAGCACGAAGCTTTCGTCTGGCCTGCCTCGATGCGCGTCGGATTTCGCTTCGCGGCGATGCTGCTGCTACCGTTCCTGCTGCTCATTCCAGCCATCGTGCTCGGTTCGCTGGCCCACATCCTGTGCAGCGGATCCGGCAACAGCGAGTGGGTGGGTAACAAGGAGTACATCGAATTCGCGGCCTGCTTTGGGGTCGAGCAGAAGGTGAGCTTCTCCGAAGTGATGTCGTGGATGCTCTTCGGTTGGCTGCTTGCAGCGGAGCTGCTTGTGTTGTTTGGTATCTGCTGGTTGCATCGCCGCCAGCTGCGAACCAGCGATTAGGAAACCTTTGATGCCTGCAGG
>CAYTQT010000119.1:0-4955 GCA_964439915.1 uncultured Wenzhouxiangella sp.
GTTTGACCTCCTTGGTGTAGTCCTCGCGGGCCAGTACCGATTCCAGGTACATCATTTCGCGGGTCTCGGGCGAGCGCCAGCGGAACAGGCGGAAAGCCTGGCCAGCGAACTTCGCCTCGACGAAAAAGGCCGGTAGACCACCTAGGACCAGCAGCAGCACCGCCCAGGGCGAGAAAGCCAGCAGCAGGCCGCTGAAGCTCAGGATCGCGATGCCGTTCTGGATCACGCCGAAGGTCTTCTGCACCAGCGCCAGCGGGCGCGATGACGCCTCGCGTCGGGCGCGAGTCAGGCGGTCGTAGAACTCCGCGTCCTCGAGCTGGGCCAGCTCCAGGGTCTGGGCTTTTTCCAGGATCATCACGTTGACTCGCTGCCCGAGCTGGGCTCGGAGCAGGTTGTTGGCGATGTTCAGGCCGGTCTGGGTGGCCGCCATGGCCGCCACCAGTCCGGCTTCCAGGCCCAGTAAAGCCCAGATCTGATCGGTCATCTGACCGAGCTCGATGGCCGCCACCACGTTGTCGACCAGCAGCTTGCCGACCCAGGCAATCGCGGCCGGCAGTAGCCCGGCGACCAGGGTCAGCGCGGCCAGCGCAACAGTCAGGAGCTTGCTGGTCGCCCAGACCAGCGCCAGCGCCCGCCGACCGTAGGTCAGAAGCGGGCCGAACTGGGCGATCAGGCCGGGGGTGGATTCGGAATGATTCGACATCCAGTGTTAAGTGGAGTCGACAGTGATCTGAACCAAGGTCCGGATCGACGAGCTCCAATCTGCTTACTAACGAGATCAATGATCAGCGAGAACAAGAAAAGCGCCCGCAGGTGCTGCGGGCGCCGTCTGCTCGATCATGGGGTCAGCTATCTGATTTCGCTGCCGAATCGTCTGAATCGTGGCCGGTCTTTTTATCCGAAGCAGGATGGTGCAGATTACCGGACCCCGATTGGCTGGATTTCCTTTTTCGACTCGTCGAGGTGTCGGATGTGGCGCCAGTATCTCCCGTGCTGTCGTTCTCATTCAGACTGTCGCCATTAGCCGTCATCAGCATGCCGCTGAGGTCGGCCAGATCGGTCAAACCGACTTCTTTGAGCAGAGAATCGACCAGAGGGCGCTGAGCGCGGTATCGCAAAGCTTGATTGACGACTGACTTGGCCAGGTCGCTGTCGCCTGATGACTGGTTGCCCTCCGCGCCGCCAGTGGTTTGTCCCATCCCGCGAATGTCGATGATCTTGATTCCATCGATTTGCTCCATCGGCTTGGCCGACTGCTCAATGATTGCGGGAAGATTGCGCAGGAGCTCCAGGCGAATCTCCAGCGCGATCTGCTCTGGACTGAGTGCATTGCGTGCCTGGTTGATGGATTCTTGACCCTCTGCTTCCACCCGATAGCGTTCTTCGTCGGCCTGGGCCCGAATTCTCACCGCATCCGCCTCACCGGTGGCCTCGAGCTTGATTGCGGAAGCGTTGTCCTCTGCTGCCTGCTTCTGGGCTTCTGCTGCCACGGTGAGCTTGATCGCGTCCTTTTCGGCGCCTTCTCTGGCCTGGACCAATTGGACCCTGCGCTCACGTTCTGCCATGGCGACTTCCCGGACGGTTTTGACCTGTTCTTCCGCCTCTACAGCTTTGGCCCGCGCCAGATCCGCCTCGCCCCGTGCAGCAGATTCCTCGCGAGATTTTTCGGAAATCGCGATCTCTCGTTCCTGTTCGGCAATTCTCACGATGCGCTGGCGCTCGATTTCCCGCTGCTCGACCTGCCGTTCGCGATTGATCTCGGCTTCACGGATCGAACGATCTGCCTCGATTTGAGCTTCCTCCGCTTCACGTTTGCGCTCAGCCTCCTGGCGGGCAATCATGGCTTGCGTTTCTGCTGCACGGACTTTGACTTCCTGTTGCTGCATCAAGCGTGCGTATTCCTGATCTCTTTCGATCTGTAATGATTGCTGTTCGGTCTCAAGATTCTTGCGCTCAATCTCGATCTTGGTATCACGCTCGATGTCATTTCGTTCCTTGCGTCGCTGTTCGATCTCCTGGGTCAGCTTGGTCAGGCCTTGGGCGTCAAAGGCGTTCTGCGGATTGAAGAAATCAGACGGTGTCTGGTCCAGGCCGGTCAATGATACGGATTCGAGCTCCAGACCGTTCTTATGCAGGTCTTCAGCGACTGCAATCTGAACTTTTTGTGCAAAATCAACGCGATTCTCATGCAGTTCCTCCATGCTCATGCCGGCGGCTACTGCGCGCAGGGCATCCACGAATTTTCCTTCGACCAGCTCTTTGAGCATGGCGGGCTCCATGGTTCGACGTCCCAGTGTTTGCGCCGCGGTAGAAATCGCTTCAGCATCGGGTTTGACGCGGACGTAGAATTCTGCCTGTACATCCACTCGCATCCTGTCCCGGGTGATCAGTGCCGCTTCTCGTGCGCGCAGCACCTCCAGCTTGAGCGTGTTCATATTGACCGGGATAATTTCATGAAGGACCGGGAAAACAAGCGTTCCACCGTCTCGAACCACTTTTTCGCCCCCCATGCCGGTGCGGACGAAGGTGATCTCCTTACTTGCCCTTCGATACAAGCGAGAAATGATCAGGCCGATGATCAACAGCCCGGCAAGAATTGCGAACGCCGAAATACCAATCATGGTTAAAGTTGTGTCATTCATCTAGCAAGCTCCCACAGCTAAAAAAAATAGAATTGCCCAAATTCCGCGGATCACTGATTCTCGGCCAGGGCAGCGTTTGGGTTGGGGATAGCCGTGAAGCGACTTCCCACGACACGGACAAGCAGCACCAGGCTTCCGTTGTCCAGAACGATGTCCTCTTCTTCCGGCACGACCATGACATAGTGAGTGGTGCCGAATTGATCTTTCACTTTGGCCTGGCTGGGCAGGTTCGATCGCGCGGTGCCACCCACCACCGTTGCCGTTCTGCCGATAAAGCTCTGAGTCCTGACTGCACTTGATTCCTCTTTTGGCAGTATTCTGGCCAAACCCCCTGTGGTCCAGCGGACGAGTGGCATCGCCGCGAAGAGGATCGCTGGGGCCGCGATCAGACCAGGCAGAGCGAAACCCGTCAATTGCCGCAGCAGCGTCTGCCCGATCAGCCCGAAGATTCCGAACACGCCGAGGAAAACCACAAGCACAACCAACAGGGGAACCTGACCGACATAAAGCCAGGCCAGAACCCGCCCGAGAAGACTTCCACCTTCCGGCGCACCACTGCCCTCGATGCCGCTCGGGATCTCACCAGCCTCCACGATGCTGCTATCTGGTAGCTCGGGGAAGTCAACGTTGCCGGCGACAATGTCGTCAACGATCTCGTTGACACCCAGGCCGCTGACCAGAGAAACAATTTCAAAAATCAACAGTCCGAACATGACAGCGAGGGCAATCGAGAATGGCGCGTTACCACTCGCTGTGAGCAGCTCGATCACGACTGGTCGGATTTCAGTTTAGCCAGTCGTTCTTGCACTCGGTTCTTGCGCGAGAGTTCTTCGAGCTCGGTCAGACGCGCTTGCTCGGCGGTGCTGCTGCCGGATGTGCCGCTCAAGCCGGTCTGTTGCTGGAAGACACGATCAAAAGCCGCCATGGCACGCTCGGCTCTCTGATCTGCTGACGGACTTTCAGGGTGGTCGGGGTCATTGCCCCCCGTCAGGGTGGCCTGGCGCCTCGACTCTTGATAACTGGATAATGCGTCTCGCATTTCGCGTTTTTTTGCCACCAGCGCATTGATATAGCCTTCCAGACGCGTTTTCTCGTCTGCCAGATCAGCCAGTCGACCTTCAAGTACGGGAATCTGTGCCTCAAGATCGATTTGCCGCGACACCGCTGCCTCGGCCAGGTCCTCGCGATCTTCATCCATCGCGATGCGCGCCTGGTCGCCGAGCCTGTCATGCAGCTCGCCGTCTTCAGCAAGGCGTTTGGCTGTCAGGTGGCGCTGGGCTTCTACAACTCCCAATTGTTTTCTCACCTCGTCGGCGGCCGTGTCGATTTCTCTGATCGCCTGCTGCATGACGGCTTCTGGCGCGGCATTCTCCACGGCATCGACCAGACTGTTGAAACCGCCGGCGATCAGTCTGCCTACTCTTTGCTTTAATGACTCACTCATGGTCATTGCTCCTCATGTAAATGGTTGGATGCCCTGAAATGCTCAACGATTGGCTCTCGCGTGGAACAGAGCCATTGCTGAAAAATCGCGGCGAAATTATTCAACTGCTTCTTTTTACCGCAAAACTGGCTCGATTGGCTAACTTTTCACTCGACAAGCAGCCGGAAAAATCCGCTTGGGCGAGCTGCAGCATTGAATCAACCATGCTGAAAGCCCGCTCTCCCATCCCGATTTCGAATTCTGCAAGCGCCACGCTACGGTTTGATTTCGATTTTCCAATCTGATTGGCAGCCAGCATGTAGGCGACTGCTTCCGGCAGCCAGGCAAGAAGCCGGTGTATCAATTCGGATCGTGTGGAAGCTTCGACCTCGGCTGCGTTGATCTGGCGATCAACTCGAGCAAAGAGCTGGCGCGAGAAATCATGCGCTGCTGCGTAGTTTTCCGCCCCGTCGCGCTGGGCGCGGGCTTCGTCAATCAACGCCCTGATCTTCTCGCTGAGGTTTCCAGCGCCATGAATTTCGACCTGTGACAAGTAGGTCAAGTCATCCTCATCGAGGCGCAGGGTCACGGTTTGTTTGGCCACAAGGCAGCTCATGTGTTCGGATTGAATACGATAGTACCACAATCGTATTAATTCGCAATGGAGCGAATTCCTGCGTTGCTCGGGCGACTGATCTCAACTGAAACAAGCCAGGAACTTCGGCGCCTCAGGCCATTTCTCGCTACCTAGATTGCGGCAGCGAAACAATTTCGATACTTACGATTTTCCCGTCAGTCGCTGCGCTGGCTGTGATCTCTCGCGATCAGCATGTAGAAGGCCGGCAGGACGAACAGGGTCAGCACGGTGCCGATGCCCAAGCCGGTCGCGA
>CAYTQT010000120.1:0-4823 GCA_964439915.1 uncultured Wenzhouxiangella sp.
CGGCCCGAGTAGTCGACGCGCTTGCCGAGCAGGTTCTGACGGAAGCGGCCCTGCTTGCCCTTGATCATGTCGGCCAGGGATTTCAGCGGGCGCTTGTTGGTGCCGGTGATGGCACGGCCACGGCGACCGTTGTCAAGCAGCGCATCGACCGATTCCTGCAGCATGCGCTTTTCGTTGCGCACGATGATGTCGGGCGCGTTGAGATCGAGCAGGCGACGCAGGCGGTTGTTGCGGTTGATCACGCGGCGGTAGAGATCGTTCAGATCCGAGGTCGCGAAACGACCGCCGTCCAGCGGCACCAGCGGGCGCAGATCCGGCGGCAGCACCGGCAGCACGGTGAGAATCATGTACTCGGGGCGATTGCCCGACTCGATGAAGGCCTCCATCAGCTTGATGCGCTTGGTCAGACGCTTGATCTTGGTCTCGGAATTGGTTGCCGAGATGTCTTCACGCAGCTGGGTCAGCTCACCGTTCAGATCGATGTTCTTGAGCAGGTGGAAGACCGCTTCGGCGCCCATCTTGGCGTCGAACTCATCGCCGTACTCTTCCAGCGCCTCGAGGTACTGTTCGTCGGTCAGCAGCTGACCGCGTTCCAGCGGGGTCATGCCCGGCTCCAGCACCAGATAGGATTCGAAGTACAGGATGCGTTCGATGTCGCGCAGGGTCATGTCCAGCATCAGGCCGATGCGGCTGGGCAGAGACTTCAAAAACCAGATATGGGCGACCGGCGAGGCCAGGTCGATGTGACCCATGCGCTCACGACGGACCTTGGTCAGGGTGACCTCGGTACCGCATTTCTCGCACTTCACACCACGGTGCTTCATGCGCTTGTATTTGCCGCAGAGGCATTCGTAGTCCTTGATCGGGCCGAAGATGGCGGCGCAGAACAGGCCCTCACGTTCCGGCTTAAAAGTCCGGTAGTTGATCGTTTCGGGCTTCTTGACCTCACCGAAGGACCAGGAGCGGATCAGCTCGGGCGGTGCCAGTCCGATGCGAATGGCGTTGAAATCAGTAATCTGATTCTGACGCTTGTAGAGGTTGAATAAATCACGCATTGTCAGACTCCTCCTGAGCTCAAGACTCTTCGAGTTCGATGTTGATGCCAAGCGAGCGGATTTCCTTCACCAGTACGTTGAAGGACTCCGGCATGCCTGCCGTCATCTGGTTGTTGCCGTCGACGATCGACTTGTACATCTGGTTACGACCCGCCACATCGTCGGACTTGACGGTCAGCATCTCCTGCAGAGTGTAGGCCGCGCCATAGGCTTCGAGAGCCCAGACCTCCATCTCCCCGAAGCGCTGTCCGCCGAACTGCGCCTTGCCGCCCAGCGGCTGCTGGGTGACCAGGCTGTAGGGTCCGGTCGAGCGGGCGTGCATCTTGTCATCCACCAGGTGGTTGAGTTTGAGCATGTACATGTAGCCCACGGTCACCGGCCGATCGAAAGAATCGCCGGTGCGGCCGTCGTAGAGCGTGGTCTGCCCGGATTCCGGCAGATCGGCCATCTTCAGCAGGCGTTTGAGCTCCTTCTCGTCGGCACCATCGAAGACCGGCGTCCCCATCGGGACGCCGCCCTTGAGGTTTTCCGCCATCTCGTCGATTTCCGGGTCGCTGAACTGCGACATATCGACCCGATCCGCGTCCGAGTTGTAAATCTCACCTAGGAACTTGCGCACCTTGGCGGTCGACTCGTTGGCCTCGACCATCGCCTGGATCTTGTGGCCCAGACCACGGGCGGCCCAGCCCAGATGGGTTTCCAGCACCTGCCCGATGTTCATTCTAGAGGGCACGCCCAGCGGGTTCAGAACGATATCGACCGGCGTTCCGTCAGCCTGGAACGGCATGTCTTCGACCGGAACGATGGTGGAAATCACGCCCTTGTTACCGTGGCGACCTGCCATCTTGTCGCCCGGCTGCATGCGGCGCTTGACGGCCATGTAGACCTTGACCATCTTGAGCACGCCCGGTGCCAGGTCATCGCCGCGGGTGATCTTGCCCTTCTTCTCCTCGAAGCGGGCATCGAAGAGCTTGCGCTGCTTCTCGATCTGGCGCGCGGCACGCTCGAGCAGGTCCTGGGCGTCGTCGTTGCGCATGCGCAGCTTGAACCAGTCGTCACGCTTGAGCTCGGCCAGATACGTCGCTGTGACCTTGTCGCCCTTCTTGATGCCTGACGGACCCTTGTCGGCGACCTTGCCGACCAGCGTACCGTGCAGGCGGGCGAAGATCGCGTCCTCCATGATGCGCAGCTGATCGTCGAGGTCCTTGCGCACCTGGCGCAGCTCTTCCTTCTCGATCGCGATGGCACGCGCGTCCTTGTCTACGCCCTCGCGGGTGAAGACCTGAACGTCGATCACGGTGCCGTCCATGCCGGTCGGGACCCGCAGCGAGGTGTCCTTCACATCGGATGCCTTTTCACCGAAGATCGCGCGCAGCAGTTTTTCTTCCGGGGTCAGCTGGGTCTCGCCCTTCGGCGTAACCTTGCCGACCAGGATATCGCCGGCCTTGACCTCGGCACCGATATAAACGATGCCGGACTCATCGAGCTTGGCCAGGGTCGATTCGCCAACGTTGGGCAGGTCGGCGGAGATCTCCTCGGTGCCGAGCTTGGTGTCGCGGGCGACACAGGTCAGCTCTTCGATGTGAATCGAGGTGAAGCGGTCTTCCTGGACCACGCGCTCCGAGATCAGGATGGAATCCTCGAAGTTGTAGCCATTCCATGGCATGAAGGCCACCAGCATGTTCTGACCCAGAGCCAGTTCGCCAAGATCGGTCGACGGGCCATCGGCCAGCACGTCGCGCCCGGCCACCGCGTCACCGACCTTGACCAGCGGACGCTGGTTCATGCAGGTGTTCTGGTTGGAGCGCTGGTACTTGACCAGGTTGTAGATATCGACACCCGGATCGTCCTCGCCCACCTCATCTTCGTTGGCGCGAACCACGATACGACCAGCGTCGACCTGATCGACCACGCCGCCTCGAAGCGCCACAGTGGTGACGCCGGAATCCGTCGCCACGACCCGTTCCATGCCGGTGCCGACCAGCGGCTTGTCGACTCTAAGGGTCGGTACGGCCTGGCGCTGCATGTTGGAACCCATCAGGGCGCGGTTGGCGTCATCGTGCTCGAGGAAGGGCACCAGGGAGGCTGCGACCGAAACGATCTGGCGCGGTGAAACATCCATGTAGGTCACCTCGGAGGTGGCCTTGAGGGTGAATTCGCCCTGATAGCGGCAGGGGATCAGCTCTTCCCGGAAGCGGTTGTTGTTATCCAGATCGGCGTTCGCCTGAGCGATCACATAATCACCTTCTTCAATCGCCGAGAGGTATTCGACCTCGTCGGTGACCAGGCCATCGACCACCTTGCGGTAGGCGGTTTCCAGAAAGCCGTACTGGTTCGTGCGCGAGTAGACCGCGAGCGAGTTGATCAGGCCGATGTTCGGGCCTTCCGGGGTTTCGATCGGGCACAGGCGTCCGTAGTGGGTTGGATGGACGTCACGGACTTCGAAGCCGGCACGCTCACGGGTCAGACCACCGGGGCCGAGTGCCGAGACGCGGCGCTTGTGGGTAACTTCCGACAGCGGGTTGTTCTGGTCCATGAACTGCGACAGCTGCGAGGAGCCGAAGAATTCCTTGACCGCGGCGGCCACGGGCTTGGCGTTGATCAGATCCTGCGGTGCCAGGCCTTCGCTTTCGGCCACGCTCAGGCGCTCACGCACGGCGCGCTCGACGCGGACCAGCCCGATCCGGAAAACGTTCTCGGCCATCTCGCCGACCGACCGCACGCGACGGTTGCCGAGGTGATCGATATCATCGACCGTGCCGTTGCCGTTGCGGATGTCGATCAGGACCTTGAGCACGGACAGGATGTCGCCCTGATCCAGCACGCCTTCACCGGTGATTTCCTGACGTCCGACACGACGGTTGAACTTCATCCGGCCGACGGCAGACAGGTCGTAACGCTCGGCAGTGAAGAACAGGTTCTTGAACAGATTCTGCGCGGCTTCCTTGGTCGGCGGCTCACCAGGGCGCATCATCTTGTAGATTTCCCACAGTGCTTCGAGCTCGCTGGTACTGGAGTCGATGCGAAGGGTGTTGGAAATGTAGGGGCCCTGGTCCAGATCATTGACGTAGAGCACGTCGAATCTCTTGACCTTGGCCTCGCGCATGGCTTCGATTACCTCGGGGGTGATCTCGTCATTGGCACGGGCCACCAGCTCACCGGTGTCGCCATCAGCGATGTTGTGAGCCAGGATCTTGCCGATCAGATAATCGTCGGGGACATCCAGCGTATTGACGCCGGCCTCCTCGATCAGCTTGACGTGGCGCGCAGTAATTCGACGATCCTTGGCAACGATTACGTTGCCATCGCCATCGACGATATCGAACAGCGCCATCTCGCCGCGCAGGCGCTGCGGCACCAGATCGATCTTGGCGTCGCCCTTGCGCAGCGTGACGCGGGTCTTTTCAAAGAAATAGTCGAGGATTTCTTCCTCTTCCATGCCGAGCGCGCGCAGCAGGATCGTCACCGGCAGCTTGCGGCGACGGTCGATACGGGTAAAGATGCAGTCCTTCGGATCGAACTCGAAGTCCAGCCATGAGCCACGGTAGGGAATCACTCGGGCCGAGAACAGCAGCTTGCCTGAAGAGTGTGTCTTGCCGCGGTCATGGTCGAAGAAGACGCCGGGAGAGCGGTGCATCTGGTTGACGATGACGCGCTCGGTACCGTTGACGATGAAGGTCCCGGTGTCGGTCATCAGCGGCAGATCGCCCATGTAGACGTCCTGCTCCTTGACTTCCTTGACCTTCTTGTTGCGGGCCGGGCTGTCCT
>CAYTQT010000121.1:0-4745 GCA_964439915.1 uncultured Wenzhouxiangella sp.
TGGTTTTTGAATCTATCGCCTGATCAGCGACTCGCCGAGCTGGAGTCTCGCGTCGCCTTTATTAATGAGATGAAATCGACATATGACGCACAGCTTCCGAGAAATTCTTCGGGTTCCAAGCCAGCATGAGGTTGAGTTCATCGTTGTCGGCGGCGTTGCTGCTGTCATCCACGGTGCGCCGACGGCGGCCTTCGATCTGGACGCTTTGATTCGCGCTAGCGAACGGTTGATCTGGAAGACTTGATTGCCGAAAAGCGCCGTATGGGGCGTCCCAAGGATCAGGCTATGGTGGAGCTGCTTGAAGCGGTTCTGAAACAGCGTCGAAACGTTGGCTCTGGTTAGTCACGCGGGTTGGAAATTTCCTGGTTTTTCAGTTGAGCGAATGAATCCCGGCTGAGAGCAGACAAAGCATGCTCACCCGGGGGTGGGGGCTTTGCCGAGCAATTCGGCAATGCGCCCGAAAAATACCCTGACTGATTGCCTTAACGAGTCAAGCGCTTGACTCGGGTAGCTTATGGTGACAAAGTGTAACCTATAGGTATCGTTTAGATACTCAAACAAACCTTCTTCCACCAGGAACTAGCTATGCCTCATCCAAGCGAAACCACTCCCGCCGAACTGTCCGATCGACTGGTTCGGTCCACCGCGATGGCCCTGTTCGTGGTCTCGATCATATTTGCCCTGGCAGTGGTCGAATTCTTTGTCTCCCCGCCTACGGCAACGGCGCTGGACTGGGTCGGCATGGGCTTGGGGATCGTCACGGTGGTCTTGATCGCGTCGAGCTACTTTGGGCCCTACCGACGCATGAAGCCCGTCGAGCGCAGCAGCTGCCTCGCCGAAGACGGATTTCTGCAGACTAGTTTCAGGTTGGCCCTGGCGCGTTCCTGGATGGTCACCTTCGTGGCGCTGGCGCTGCTCCAGGCGCTGGACAATATGGTGCTTGCCCGCCTGCCGGAGATGCCAACCGACGTCGTGCTGCAGGCGGTCCTGGCACTGATGCTCCTGATCTTCAGCGTCATATTCGGATTCCTGGTCCGTGGTGAAGACGGTGATGAAGCCGATGACCGATCCCACGAGGCCGAGGGTCGCCAATGAACGAGACCCTGGACAATCGCATTCGGGTTTACCGGGCAGAGCATCGGCTGAGTCAGGCCGAGCTGGCGCGAGAGATCGGCGTGTCGCGCAAGACGATCAGCACGATCGAAGTCGGGCGCTTCGTCCCCTCCACCGTCATCGCCCTGAAGATCGCGCGCTATTTCGGTGTGCCGGTGGAAGACATCTTCTCGCTGAAGCGAGCCTGATCGTCAGGAACCGGATTGCCCGCTGAGCCAGCGATCCAGCTGGTCGGCAAAGCGCTTGCGGTCGCTTTTTGACAGTGCCGACGGCCCGCCGGTCTGAACGCCGCTGCCGCGCAGTTCGTCCATGAAGTTACGCATGCTCAACCGTGCCTTGATCGTCTCTTTGGTGTAGCGTTCGCCACGGGGATTGATCGCATCGCCGTCGTTTTCGATGACTTCGGCGGCGAGCGGAATGTCGGCTGTAATGACCAGGTCGCCCGGATTCATTCGCCGCACGATCTCGTTGTCGGCGACATCAAAGCCGGAACTGACCTGGACGTTGCTGATCAGACTGGAATTGCGCTGCGGCAGGGGGTGGTTGGCGACGAGCGTCAACGGCGTCTGCGTTCGTTCCGCTGCCCGGAACAGGATGTCCTTGATCGGGCCCGGACAGGCATCGGCATCGACCCAGATCCTTCTCACGCGCGCTCCTCCGCTCTTTGCTATTGTTCGGTCTTGAGCCAAGAGAGTAGCTGAAATGCGGCTGGAGCTGTTTCAGGTTGTTGCCTTCGCCGACCGACTGTTCGAGGGCAATCCGCTCGTCGCCAGGCAATATCGAGAACTTTTTTTAGCGTTGTCTGAACTACCCACACGATGCTTAAGGCAAACATCTGGCAGCTGTTTCGACCCGCCGCAACAACGTCATCTACATCTCAAAGCGACTTGAAAAAACAGCGTCTTGCACTTCGATAAACATAAAGGCCGCGCCGGCACCTTCAGCCTCGTTGTTGCTTGTGTCGCCATTCAGGCCGGTCGCAGCGCTGTCTTCCTCGGGCACACCGAGAACAAAGAGGCTATCTGTCATTGCGACGCTGCGTCCGAATTGATCTTCGGGGTCTGGGCTGGGAGATTTGAGATAGGCGATTTCTGTCCAGATGCCCTTCGAGTCCCGCTCAAATAGATAACCAGCGCCTGAATCCTGCACTGAATTATCCGAAGGGTCGCCTGTGCCACTGTCTTCAAATCTCGCCCCTACCAAGGCCCGGTCTCCCGCCAGTGCAATCGATCCTCCGAATTGATCGCCAAGCTGGGTGTTGGATGCTTTTAGAACTGTTTGTTCCAGCCACAGATCGCTCTCGTCGCGGACGAAGACATAGGCAGCGCCACCGCTATTGTCGCTGCTTTCAAAATAGGCGCCAATCAGCGCGGTATCGCCGTCAATGGCGGTAGCAGATCCAAACCAGTCCTGAGGCCCGACGTTCGATGCTTTCAGAAAGGCTTGTTGTACCCAGCTTCCGCCGCCGTCTCGGCTGAAGACATATGCTGCGCCGGCGTTTGGCATCGAATTGTCGGCCTCGTCGCCGTTGCTGTCTTCGAATTGAGCGCCAACGATAATCGTTTCACCCGATATCGCCACGCTCACTCCGAATTGATCATTTTCCTCAGTATTGGAGGCTTTGAGATAAGCTTGCTGGGTCCAGTCACCTTCGGCGCTTCGCTCAAACACATAGGCGGCCCCAGCACTGGGTGCTGAATTGTCAGTTTCATTTCCGTTTATGCCGGTCGCACTGCTGTCTTCAAATTGCGCGCCGACGACAAGCAAATTGTCTGACAGCGCGAGTGCTCGTCCAAACCGATCACCTGCGTCAATGGTCGACGCTTTCAGCAGGGCTTCTTCAATCCACTCGCCGGAGACAGCTCGTCTGAATATATACACAGCTCCGGCAGCACTGGCGGAGTTGTCGTTCGGGGTGTCCGCGGATGCACTGTCTTCGAAGATGGCTGAGACGGCGATTGTGTCCCCGGAGATGGCAACTCGCGCTCCGAATTGATCAGCGCCGTCTGTATTTGATCCTTTTAGATAGGCGGTCTGAATCCACTCGCCGTCGTCCAGCTCAAAGACATAGGCAGTGCCGGAAAAGGCCAGGTCATTGTCAGATCCGTCGCCTCCAACACTGCCGTCCTCAGTGATCGCTGAGACCACGACAGTGTTTCCAGAGATTGCAATTTGACCACCGAACTCGTCTTCTGGATCGGTGTTCGAGGCCTTTAGATAGATTGCAGGGTCGATCAAGTTCACCTGGCTCGCAAAGGCAAAGCCATGGGTTGCCGCGAGCAAGATGGCCAGTGTTGCCGCGATAATAGAATGCCGTGATTGAATGTGCCGGTGGAGAAGTTCCATGGTCATATTGGCTGTGCCTGCGTCTATTGGCTGAAGGGTGAAGCGTGCGGCACGAGATGGTTTCGAACTTGAAATTAACGTGAAATTATCTTGAAATTCCTACTGATCCGGCATCCAGTAAAACGCTTTCAAGTAATCGTTTCTGCATACCCAGTCTTCGAAATCGTCAGCGTCATCAAGCCCTGATGCGACCCGAGTGTTGCTGATGAGGGAGGGGTTGTAGTGCGGCAGCGGATGGTTGGTGACCATGGTCAGCGGTGTCTTTGTACGCTCGGCAGCCCGGAACAAGCTGTCCTTGATCGGCCCTGGACAGGCATCGGCATCGACCCAGATCCTTCTCACGCGCGCTCCTCCGCTCTTTGCTATTGTTCGGTCTTGAGCCAAGAGAGTAGCTAAAATGCGGCTGGAGCTGTTTCAGGTCGATGCCTTTGCCGACCGCCTCTTCGAAGGCAATCCGGCGGCAGTCATGCCCCTGGCCGCCTGGTTGCCAGACGCACTGCTCCAGGCGATCGCCCTTGAGAACAATCTGTCGGAGACGGCCTTCTTCGTGCCGGAAGGGGAGGGCTATCGCCTTCGCTGGTTCACGCCGGAAGCGGAAGTCGATCTCTGCGGTCATGCCACGCTGGCCAGCGCCCATGTCCTGTTCGAGCATCTTGACTACTCGGGCGATGAGATTCGTTTCCAGTCCAACAGCGGCGAGCTGCGGGTGCTTCGATCTGCCGAGGGCCTGACGCTCGATTTTCCGGCGATCATCCCCAAGCCCATGGGCATGCTGCCCGATATCGTTGACGGGCTCGGTGCCGAACCGAGTCTGCTGCTGGGGGCGCCTGACTATGTCGCCGTCTTCGAAACCGAGGCACAGGTCCGAGACCTTCAGCCTGACTTCAATGCCCTCAAGCGGCTGGATCGTCGCGGCGTGCTCGCCACGGCGCCCGGCGACAAGGTGGACTTCGTCAGTCGCTGCTTCTTTCCCAAGCTCCAGGTCGACGAGGACCCGGTGACGGGTTCGGCGCACTGCAAGCTGGTGCCCTACTGGGCCCAGCGTCTTGGCAAGACGCAGATGATCGCGCGCCAGGTGTCGGCCCGAGGCGGCACGCTCAACTGCGCACTCAAAGACAAGCGCGTTTATCTGACCGGGCGTACAGTCGATTATCTACGGGGTTCGATCGAGTTACCCGAGTCGACATGACAGGCCGAATCCGGATCGCCGCGCTCAGGGTGAGTCTGATGCTCGTCCTGTCTCCGATTGTGCTCGCCACGCCGCCGGCGCCACCCGGCAAGCCGAT
>CAYTQT010000122.1:0-4695 GCA_964439915.1 uncultured Wenzhouxiangella sp.
CCCCATTTGCGAAAACTCGCCCACCTCCCGTAAATACGAGCGACTGCTCGGGAAGCCCGCAGCAACGATGACTGCATCGGATGTCCTTGAAAAAGTCGCCCCGGTGGTCGTAGTCAACTTCTGCTGCGATGGCCACAGTCGTAACGAAGGATCGGGCAGTGACCGAATCGTATTTGTCCGGTGATCCAGCTTTGCCGATGTCATGGCCCGGACCGCGGTAACCGCACGATGCTGACCGAGCCTCAGTCATAGGGCAAACCCCAGTAACAGAAGCCCGAGAATCACCCGGTACACCACGAACGGCAGCATCCCGATGCGCTTGATGAAGGCCAGGAAGAAGTGGATGCAGGCATAGGTGCTGATGGCGGCGGCGAGGAAGGCCATGAACAGCAGTCCGAAGCCCGACTCGAAGCCGGACTCGGCCAGGTCGAGGGTGGCGAGCAGGCCGGCGGCGGCAATGATCGGGATCGACAGCAGAAAGGAAAAGCGCGAGGCCGACTCCCGATTGAGACCGAGAAACAGCGCGGCGGTGATGGTGATGCCCGAGCGCGAGGTGCCGGGGATCAGGGCCAGGGCCTGGGCGAAACCGATGATCAATACGTCCCGGATGCCCAGGCTGTACTCGTCACGCTGGCCGCGATGGCGCGCATCGGCCCAGCCCAGGGCCAGTCCGAAGACGATCAGGGCCATGGCCATGACCAGGGGACTGCGCAGGGCCGCTTCGGCCTGGTCCTTGAACAGCAGGCCGGCGACACCGGCCGGAATGGTCGCCAGGATGATCCACCAGGCCAGCGTCGAGTCCGGAGTTCTGCCACCACCGGTGAGCGAGCGCAGCCAGTCGCCGGCCATGGTGATCAGCTCATTACGGAAATACAGCACGACGGCCACCAGCGAACCGGCGTGCAGGACGATGTCGAAGTCGATGCCCTGATAGACCTCGCCGCTGATCATCGAGTACAGGACCAGATGCGCCTGGCTGGACACCGGCAGAAATTCGGTCAAGCCCTGAACCAGGGCGAGCAGAAGGGCTTGAATCGAGTCCATGGCGCGATTCTACCCGAGCGACACGGTTCGACTCAGTCGGCCTGCAGCTTCAGCTCTACCGGATGAACGCCGGCATCGGCCGGCCGCAGCTTGAAGCCCAGCTCCCGAGCGAGCGCGAGCATGCGCGTGTTGTCCTGCATGACCTGACCGACCAGTCGCTCGGCACCGGCACGGCGGCAGTAGTCGATCAGCTTGATGAGGAGCAGTCGGCCCAGGCCGCCGCCCTTGATCGAAGAGCGCACGATCACGGCGAATTCGGCCGTGCAGTGGGCCCGGTCGAACACCGCGCGCACCACGCCCAATGTGCGTCGCGGCGGCTCCAGTTCGGCGGCGATGAAGGCGATTTCGCGGTCGTAGTCGATCTGGGTGAAGCGGGCGATCTGGCCGTGCTCGGGGTGGCGAATCACGCCGAAGAATCGAAACCGGATGTCTTCGGTGTCCAGGCTGTCGAAGAACTCGGAATGCGCCGGCTCATCCTCAGGACGGATCGGACGAATTTCGACGCTTCGTCCGCGGAATTCGATCGTCTCGCGTTCATGGCCCGGATAGGGGGCGATCGCCGGGCGCGGGCGGGGAGTTTCATCCAGTCGAAGCTCGATGCGTGCATCGAGGGCGACGATGCCTTCGGCGTCGACCAGCAGGGGATTGATGTCGAGCGATTCGATGCGCGGTTCGGCCAGAATCAGGGCCGAGAGCCGAAGCAGCGCGTCGATCACGGCCTCGCGATCGACCGCCGGCGTATCGCGATAGCCGGCCATCAGCCGCGCGACCCGGGTCTGGTCGATCAACTCACCGGCCAGCTTGCGATTGAGCGGCGGCAGCGCCAGGGCGTGATCGGCCAGCACTTCGACGGCTGTACCGCCCTGGCCGAACATCAGTACCGGCCCGAAGATGGGATCGGTGCTGGCACCAAGGATCAACTCCAGCGCGTCCGGCCGCCGGATCATCGGCTGAACCGCAAAACCCTCGGGCGCGTCGAATCCGGCGCGCTGGACCAGCCGCTGGATGCGCAGGACCGCATCCCGAACGGCGTCACCATCTTCCAGATCCAGGGCCACTCCGCCGATATCGGACTTGTGGGTGATCTTCGACGAGACCACCTTGAGCGCGACAGGAAAACCGATCCCGGCGGCCTCGGCCGCGGCATCCTCTGCACTGGCCACGATCCGGGTCTCGACAACCGGGATGCCGATTTCATTCAGCACGCCTTTGGCTTCGGCCTCGCTGAGCCATCGCCGGCCCTGTTCGTGGACGCAGCCGATGCGCTCGCCGATGCCGGCCAGGTCGATCTCGAAGTCCTCCGGCGGACTGCCGGGGATTTCGGTCAGGCTGGCCTGGTTGCGGTGGTAGGCGTGGAGCTGGAGAAAGGCCTTGATCGCATCCTCGGGCGAGGAGAAGCTGGCCAGACCAGCCGCACTGAAGTGCCGAGCCGCCTGCAGGGCCGACTCGCCGCCGAGAAAGCAGGCCAGAACGGCCGGTCGCGCCCCGGTGGCCGCCGGCACCAGCGCTTCGGCCAGGGCCTCGGTGCTGACCATCGCAGTCGGTGCATGGACCAGCAGGATCGCATCGATGTCCTTATCGGCCGCCAGCCCTTCCAGAGCGGCGAGATAGCGTTGACTGCTTGCATCACCGATGATGTCGATCGGGTTGGCGCGCGACCAGTGGGCGGGCAGCACAGCGTCCAGGCGTCCGATCGTTGCCGGGGAAAGTTCGGCCAGTTGGCCGCCTCCACGAATCAATGCATCGGTGGCCAGAATGCCCGCGCCGCCGGTGTTGGTCAGGATCGCCAGGTTCGGCCCGGACAGGCGGGGCGCGTGAGCCAGAAGCTCGGCGGCACTGAACAGGTCCTCGATGCCGTCGACGCGCAGCGCGCCGGAGCGCCGCAGCGCTGTGTCGAAGACATCGTCGCTACCGGTCATCGACCCGGTGTGCGACATCGCCGCGCGTGCGCCCTCGGTCACGCGGCCCGCCTTGACAACGATCATCGGCTTGTTGCGTGCCGCCGCGCGGGCGGCCGACAGGAATTTGCGGCCGTCGCCGACCGATTCGGCATAGAGCAGGATCGCCCGCGTCCCGGTATCTGCGGCGAAGTAGTCGAGAACATCGGGAATGTCGATATCCAGGCAGTTGCCCATCGAGACGAAGGCAGAAAAACCGATGTTACGGCTGGCCGCCCAGTCGAGGATCGAGGTCGCCAGACCGCCGGATTGGGCGATGCAGGCGATACCGCCCGCCTGGGCCATTTCCGGCGCGAAGCTGGCATTCAGGCCGATCCCCGGTCGCAGCAGACCGACGCAGTTCGGGCCGAGCAGCCGCAGACCATGCCGTCCGGCCGCTTCCAGCATGGCATGGCGCAGTTCGAGGCCGTCTTCGGCCTCGGCGGTGAAGCCTGCACTGATGACCACCGCGGCCCGGCAGCCGGCTGCACCGAGCTCTTCGACGATGGCCGGCACGGTCCGCGCCGGGGTGCAGACGACGGCCAGATCCGGCACCGAATCGAGCTCGGCCAGGCGGTGATGACAGGGATGGCCCTGGACCTCGCGGTACTTGGGATTGATCGCGGAGATCGTGCCCTTGAAACCGGCCGCGAGAAGGTTGGCAAAGACGGCTCGGCCGACGCTATCGGGGCGCTCGGACGCGCCGTAGACTGCCACCGAGCGTGGACCGAACAGGCGGTCGAGATGACGGATCGACATGGAATCCCCTCGCTGTCTATGTCATTGCAGCATGCCAGACCGGGCGGTCATTGGCGACCATTGGGCGACTTTTCAGCGGCTCCTCTTTGACTATTGGTCAGCTCAAGACAAGTCATGGCGAGTCATGCATCCCGATCCGCTACACTCTCGCTCCATGAAAATAGCAAGCTGGAATGTCAATTCTCTGAAGGTCCGCCTGGACCAGGTCATCGACTGGCTCGAACACACCGGCACCGATGTGCTCGGCCTGCAGGAAACCAAGCTGATCGACGACAAATTTCCGGTCGAGGTCCTGCGTGAAGCCGGCTACCAGGTGATCTACTCCGGCCAGCCGACCTACAACGGCGTGGCCCTGATCGCTCGGGATGAGCTCATCGACCCGGTCTACGCCATCCCGGGCTTCGAGGACGATCAGAAGCGCGCGATCGCCGCGACCGTCAACGGAGTTCGCGTGATCAATCTCTATGTGGTCAACGGCCAGGAGGTCGGCTCGGAGAAATTCGCCTACAAGCTTCGCTGGTTCGAGGCGATGACCGCCTGGGTGCGCGCTGAACTCGAGCGCCACGACCGGGTGGTCGTGATGGGTGATTTCAATATCGCTCCCGACGATCGCGATGTTTACGACCCGGAGGCCTGGCACGAGAAGATCCTGTGTTCAACGCCCGAGCGCGATGCCCTCAAGGGCCTGCTGGACCTGGGTCTGCACGACAGCTTTCGGCTGTTCGACCAGCCGGAAGCGGTCTTTTCCTGGTGGGACTACAGGGCGGCCATGTTCCGGCGCGGTCTGGGCCTGCGCATCGATCTGGTGCTGATCTCGGATGCGCTGAAAGACCACTGCACGACCAGCTACATCGACAAGGAACCGCGCAGGAACGAACGCCCCTCCGACCATGCCCCGGCGGTGGGCGAGTTCACTTTCTGAAGGATTGAAGCCTCATCGCGAAGAACGCAAAGA
>CAYTQT010000123.1:0-4668 GCA_964439915.1 uncultured Wenzhouxiangella sp.
TCCATCGCGATCCACAGACCAAGAATACCCGACTCGATGCCTTCGCGCACCGAGGCCAGATTGTAGCGTCCACCGGAGCGGTCAGTGGCCTTCTCGATCATTGGAGCCACGTCGTCCCAAACCACGTCAATGACGGCGGCCGGAACGGAGCTCACTTCAATCGCGCTGTTGGTGATGTCCTTCATGCAGGCAACATGCCTCCCGCTGCGATGGGCTTGGGCTGCTCTTTCTTGCCGGTGCGTTCCTGACGCACCCGGTCCATCATGTCGTAGAGCTCGTCGGCGCCGGCCTCGCTGGAGCCGTTCCCGATCCCGCTGACGACATCCGCCGGCACGATGAACTCGTCATTGCTCAGCAGGACATCTTGGCTGCCGTCGTCCATGCGGGCCGGGACCATGTCGCTCATGCCATCACCCGCGCCTTTGATTGCACCTTCGATATCTCCGCGCGGCCCGTCGGCCCGGCCACTCTCAACGTCGTTTGCGAGGGCAACAAGCGCGTCCTCACCGTAGGTTTGCACGAACTGGGCGAGGATGATGGCAGCTTGCTGCTCAGGAATCTCACCGCGGATCGCGCGCACCGCGAGCTGGACGATCTCTTTCTCGTTGGGCTGTTGTGGCATAGGCTGCCCGGCCATGTCGGCGATGCCGCCAGCCGCCATATATACAGGCCCCATCTGGGGCACGTTGTATTGCACCTGACCGCCTCCGGCGAGACGACCAATGCTTGTTGCCGAATGGATCGACGGAGAGAAATATGAGAACTCAGGGTCGATGCCCGGGCGGTATTTCGGGCCCGGATCAAGGCGCTGCCGGATCGCCGGTTTGGGCTCCGGCTTGTCCATTTTGAACTCTTCTTCCTCTTCCGGCATCTGAGGTTGCATGCCGTAGAGCGCGCCAGCTGCGGTGCCAAGCCCCGCACCGGACATTACACCTTGCTGGATGCCACGTTGCGCTAGACCTCCGAGCCCTTGGCCCATTAGGCCCTCGGCCGGGGCCTGAACCGCTGACATGCCAGACGGCATGTCTTTGAACATTCCCATAAGGCCACCGCTGCTCGGGGCCGCCGCTTGCGCTACACCTCCACCTGCCGGGGTCAGCTGGCTGAGCAGATTTTGAGGAACCTGCACCGAAGACAGAGGTCCTGCCGCCTGCGCCGCTTGCTGTGCCACTTGCTGACCAGCTGTAGCACCTGCCGTGCCTGCGCCAGCTGTCGCCGCGCCGCTTGTTGCCGCTTGCGTGCCTGCACCTGCGGCGCTACCAAGGCCGCCTGTCAGAGCGCCACCAATGCCGCCAAGCAGACCTGCGGTGAGACCAGTTTTCAAGCCCTCCTCGAGATCGCCGCTTTGGATGGCGCTGCCAATGCCTGCGCCAAGAGAACCAGCGAGCAGTGGGCTCAGACCGATCGCGCTTGCTCCAGCAAGGCCGGAACCAAGCAAGCTGAAAAGAAGAGGAAGGGCCATGACATCTCCGGATGTGTCTGTGATGTTGCGTGCAGTTTAGCACATGGTTTTGGATATGTAATCCCCTTGGATCACAGCTGTATCTGAGTGACTCCGACAAGAACGGAAGGCGCATCTGGGGCAAATGCCAGCCCCGTCACGGGGCTCAAGGACACGGCAGTGCTGTCGGCCGCCCAGTATAGCTCGACGTAATCAGACGCCGCTAAGGACACGTCATAATTCAGGGATATCGGCACGTAGCCGTTGTTGATGTCGCTGGTCACAGCCCGCACCGTGTCGTCCACGTCAGAGCCGTTCTTTCTCAGCCAGAAGTATACATTTTTCGCCGAACTGCTGGTGGATGTGAGCTGCAGGGAGGCCGTCACCTTGTAATACCCGGGGTCTGCGGCAACCAAGCGCGACGCGGGTGTTCCGATTGTCACACCGTTGCTGGACAGCGTTGTGCCGTATGTGATCGACGTGGCCGTGTTTGTCGCGGACAGGGTCTGGCTTGCCGTCGAGTCGAACGCCCCATAGCTCAAGCCCATCGGGATGGTGGGGCGCACGAGTATTTCACCGGCGGTGGCATCGACTGTGAGAACCGCCGCAACCGGAATCACCACGTTTGGCGCAGTGGGGCGCACCTTGGTGAAGTCCCCGGCCGAGGTCGGGGAAGCATAGAGGATGTCCCCCTGCGACCAAGTCTCGCTGACCGTGGAGCCTGTGGTGTTCAGGCCCCGCACCTTGCCGTAGAGTGTGACCGGTCCAATGGCGTTGTCGACCATATCGAACGTCGTCACACCGATGAAATACAGCTCGTTGGCGAGGCTGTTGGCCGTGTATGTGCCGATCTCGATATCATCCCCGACGCCTGTAAAACCGACGACCGTCCCGTTCGGGATGGTGCTTCCGGAGGTGTTCTTTACCCGCATGTACGTCTCAAACCCGATCTGCTGCACCACACCATTCAAGTGGGTCAGATTGAGCGTGTCCTCGGTCGAGTTGTAGCTGAGCTTCCCGGTGGGCGTCCTGCCGGCAGATGCGGTGATCTGTATCTCAGAGGCTTGAAGCGGTCCCGGGTTGCGCACCTGCTGCGCGAAGATCGAGAAAGCCCGCACCAGCTGGGTCATGTATTTCTGGTCGTACTGCTGTGGAGCCTCCGGAAAATACGGGAAGTTGAGGTTCGTCCCCATCAGCGCCTCCCGTCAGGGCGCAGCTCGAGCCGGGTCGCGCCTAGCTTCCAAGCCGTGTTGTATTGGCTCCCCTCGATCTTGAAGCGCACGGACCGCGCGCGGAGGCGCACGAATTTCTGCTTGGTATACTGCTCGATAGGCACGACCGCGGTGCGCGTGACCGCGCCGCCCTCGTCATTCCCAAGCCCTCCGCCGGGGAAGTTCTTGCCGGTGAGCGTCATGGTGACGGTCGGGCTACCCTCGGAGCCCAAGAACGTGACATCGGGAATGATCCGCTTGATGAACATGAACTGATAGCCATCGCCCAGATCGAAATCGCTCGACTCGATATAGGAGTGGAACCCCACCGGCGGGTTCTGGCTACCGTCGTTGACGCCATCCTCGTGGTAATACAGGTAGTTGTCCGTTCCCGCAGCAATCGGCTTGCGGAACACGCCGCGAGGCTCCCATGCGGTGCGGGGAAGCGTGCCGAAATACCACGTATTGTCGACGTAGTTGTAGACCACATATCGCGAGCACTCATCGCTCCGATCGCACGGGTAGAACCACCAGACCTCGGAAAAGTCAGGCTGGTGTCCGGCGAAAACCTTGTCACCCTGCGCGAAGTTGAACGCCTGAAAAACCCGCTCAGACACAGGACAGCTGAGGGGCTTCACCGAGCCGTCGAACACGTAGAAGTCTTCCTCGCCCATCCAGAAAACAGCATCGTTCGCGGCAACGGCTGCGTTCTGGCCTATGATGCTCACACCCGGGGAGACCTCAGTGATCCCGAATGTGAACGGGGCGCCGGTATATTGCACCGTGTGCAGAGACACATCGGTGAAAACCAGAATTTGCTGCTTGGTTTCAACCGCCGTCACGATCTCACTGCCAGAGCCGATGCGCAGATCACCCGCCGTGTTGTCCTCTCGCGTCTCCCAGTCGATCAGGCTCTCCTGACTCGAGAAGCGAATAAGCAGGGGGTCTTGGGTGCCGATGTCGTTCTCCGGGTCGCACCCAAAAGCCAGAATATGGCGATCGACATCCGAGACGATGATCTTCTTGGCGATGGTCGGTGTCAGATTCGCCCCGGCGAGAGACGACAGCTCCACCATGCGGGTACCCAGACCGAGGGAGGCGTCAAAGTAATATATGCCGCCATCATGGACGTTGGCCAAAAGGTCTTCGCCAAAGTTGTCCTGTGACCAGACCCGAAGCTGCGCGGACGCAATCGACGTGGTGCCCGGGGACCCCCAGCCTCCGTCACCCCAAGGGTCGGTGCCCCAGCCTGTGCCAAACGCCACGGTATCGAGACCCACGTTGATCTGATATTCGCCGACGACCGACGCGCCGCCGTTGCCCGTGTCGGAGGCGTTCGCAGCGTCCGTAACTTCGATCTCGTATGTGTTTGCGTCAACGATCCGCGTGACCTGATGCTCCGCATTGAGCACGTCTGCTGTCACTGTGCCGCCAAGAGACACAGCACCGGAGAACGTCACGAAATCGTTGAGCACACATCCGTGACTGACGTCACTCACCGTGATCGTCGTTGACCCGGTCGTGGCGCTGAATGTGACGTCGCCGGCCGCTGTCGTGTTTCTGATCGGCGTGACGTCGACGAAGTCTTGACCACGAGCGATGTAGAACTTTAGGTGTGTGCCCATGCCAAGCAGGCGCTCGCCGGTCAGCGTCACCCAAGGATGCAGGCTTCTGCAGGTGCCAAGAAACGTGGAATTGGACAGCCGCGTCCATCCGCCGATCGACTCAGGGTATCCCTCCTTGAAGCGGACCTTGTTGCAATCGAACCAGCCGCCCTCATTCGCATAGGACGTTGTATCACTGACGATACCCGGGCGAAACTGAAGCTTCAGAAACTGCATCTTACTTGTCCTCGCACTCCTCGCGCTCCCACGCAAGGTTCGTGCGGAAGTCGCGCCTCAGATTCCACGGCGCGTTCGCTGCCCGCCAATCAATCTCTTCTTGGGTGAACTCGCGCTTCTCTTCGACGTCGCAGAAAAACGCCTCAGTCACCACCGGCTCCGGTTCCGGTTGGGA
>CAYTQT010000124.1:0-4570 GCA_964439915.1 uncultured Wenzhouxiangella sp.
CGGCGTGGCTCGTGGTGCAGGTGGCAGAGACCATCCTGCCGATGTTTGATGTGCCCGATGTCGCGCTTCGAGCAATCGTGCTGATCCTCGCGCTCGGATTTCCGGTCGCGCTGGTGTTCTCCTGGATCTTCGAGTTGACGCCGGGCGGCATTCGTCGCGAGAAAGACGTTGATGTCACCCCGGCAACAAAGCAGCAAACCGCGCACAAGCTCAATGTTGCGACGCTGATCGCCGCGGTGTTGGCCATCGGATTGATCATCGTGGATCGGTTGATGCCTGAGCGAGCCATGGAAGCCGAACGGATCGCGGAGTCCACCGGCGGCGTTAATGAGCCTCCGATCGAGCAAGTGGAATCGTCAGCTCAGACTGATCCCGATCCGGCCTCGATTGCCGTACTACCGTTCGCCGACCTGTCGCCAACCGGAGACCAGGCATATTTCTCCGACGGCATCGCCGAGGAAATCCTGAACGTGCTGTCGCGGGTCGAGTCGCTGAACGTCACCTCGCGGACCTCGGCCTTCGCGTTCAAGAGCCAGAGCGAGCTCGGCATCCGCGATATCGCCGAAGAACTGCAGGTTCGCCACGTGCTCGAGGGGTCGGTGCGCAAAGCCGCCGACACGATCCGGATCACCGCTCAGCTGATCGACGCGCAGAGCGACCAGCACCTGTGGTCCGAAACCTACGATCGTCAGCTGAGCGCCGAAAACGTATTCGCCATCCAGGACGAAATCGCTCAAGCCATTACCGATGCCCTGGCCGAGCGCTTGAACGTCGCGATCGAGGCCGGCATCCGTGTGGCGGGCGGCACCGAGGAACTTGATGCTTACGAGGCCTTCCTGACCGGCCGCGAACTGTTCGTCAATCGCAATTACGCAAACCTACCGCGCGCAGTATCGGTGCTCGAATACGCCGTCGAGTCCGACCCGGACTTCGCGCGCGCGTACGGTTGGCTGGCCATGGCGTATGTCGTCTCTCCGGCGTGGGGATTCAACGATCGGGACTATGCAGAGCTTGGACGCGCGGCCGCCGAACGTGCGTTGGAGCTCGCGTCCGACACGGCCTCGGCGCTGATCGCACTCGGTTACGTCAGCCAGACGCAGCCCATCCCCGACTACGAGAGCTCGATCAACTACTACCAGCAGGCTATTGCTGCCGATCCCCAGGCCCCGACAGCTCACGTCTGGCTTTCGCAGGTCTGGCGCGAGCTGGGCTTCTTCGAGCGAGCCGCAGAGGCCGCCGAACGCTGCCTGGAAATCGACCCCGAGTATCCGATCTGCATCTATATCTATGCCGAAATCACCTCGATGCAGGGCCGGCACGAAGAGTCGGTCCAGCGGCTGACCCGGATTTTCGAGACCGACCATCAGGAAGCCTACCCGGCATTTCTCGGCGGTGTGTCCAAAGCCGGCGACGACATGCTGCTCTATCTGATGCTCCGTGAACTGGCCGACATGGTCGGGCCCGGCTCACGCTGGATGGTCGACGACCTGAAGCGCGCACTCAGCGATGAAGAGTACGACCGAGAAGCCGCGCTCGACCGGCTTGAAGCCCGACTCCGGGCCGAATCTCCGGCTCGCGGTCGCGAGCCGGATACCTATACGCGGACGGCCTACCTGCTCGCCTTCAGGGGCTATGATCGAATCCCGAAGAATGAAGGCGAGCCAGGATCCTGGTGGTGGTTCCCCGGCTATCCGGGCCTGAACGAGTCGCCGCACCGCAAGCAGGCAATGATCGAGGCCAAGCTGCCCGACTACTGGCGCGAACACGGTTTCCCGCCGCAGTGCCGGCCGGTTGTCGGCCAGGACGGCGAGGACGATTTCGAATGCGATTGAATCTCAGATGATCCTCCGCTCCGTCATGAAGCACGTCCGCGACCAGAACTGGTTCGCGGTATTTCTTGATTTCCTGATTGTCGTGGTCGGCGTGTTCATCGGCATCCAGGTGGCGAACTGGAATGAGATGCGACAGGAGCGCGAGGAAGAGACCGCGATCCTTGAACGTCTTTCCGATGAAACGAAAGCCCTGATCGAGATCCAGCGCAGCCAGCTGGATCGGGACAAGCGCCGGGCTCAGGCGCTGATGGACGCCAACTCCGTCCTGTTTGGAGAGGATCCGGCGCGATCTCTCACTCCATTGGAATGTACCTGGATTGCAAACTCCCATGTCCTTGCCGCGCCCCAGGATGGGCTTCCCATTCTTGACGAGCTTCTTCAAACGGCCAGGTTCGATCTCATCAGCAGCCCGGAAATCAAGACGCGCCTGCGCGAATACGTTCTTCTTCGAGAACGGGCCCGCGCACACTATCGACTGAACAGCAACGAATTCCTTCAGCCCACCATTCGCTATCCCGAGGTTGTGCATGTGGAACGGGTCGCGAAAGAGGATCCATCTGCCACGGCCTGGGATTCACTGGCCGGCGATGGATATCGCTGGCAGCCTGTTTGCGACATCGATGCCATGCGGCAAAGCAAAGCCTTTCTCAACGCGCATATCGATAATCTCAGCCGCTTGAACGGCCATATCGGGGCGTCGAAAGACCTGATCGACTCGGTGATCGCGATCGATGAAGCACTACGGTCTCATTTTGAACAATTGCCAAGGGAGCGGATCGAGCCATGATCCTGCGCTCCGTCATCCGCCACGTTCGCGACCAGAATTGGGTCGCGGTGTTCCTCGACTTCCTGATCGTGGTGGTTGGCATCTTCGTCGGTCTGCAGGTCACCGATTGGAACGAGCAGCGCCAGGCGAAAGCGAGGGAGTACGCGTGGCTGATCCAGCTCAGCGAGGATCTCGACGCGATGCGCGCCGAGTTCGCAGTCATCACCGCTCGCGCCGGCGCGCGCAGCGAACAGGCCCGGCGGGCCTTCCGCGCACTGGAGGCCTGCGACCGTGACCGTGCATCCGAAGAAGACTTCGAAACCGTGTTCGCCCGATACCAGAACCAGCGCACGGCAACGATCGTTTCGCGCACCTACGACGAGATGGTCGCCTCCGGCGCACTCGCCGGAATGGACGATCGAGGTCTCAGCGGGCGGATCGCGGGGCTGTTCGGCGGGCTCGAAACCTACGTCGAGTTCATCGACGGCGTGCGCGTGTCGCTGCCCGTCATCGACCGCATCGTCTGGCAGAACGTTGATCTCTCGTTCGATACCGAAGACCGACCGGCTCTGGGGGGATTTGATTTCGAAGCCATCTGCCAGAATCGAGAGTTAAGAAACGCTGTCTGGGAAATTCAGGACCTGTTCTTCGACTGGGAATCCATTACAACCCGCGCGATTGAGCAGCTTGAATCCACCGCAAATGCGCTGGGCTCTCATCTGAACAAGAGCGATGCCATATGATTCTCAGGAGCCTCACGCGTCACGTCCGCGACCAGAACTGGGTCGCGGTGTTTCTTGATTTCCTCATCGTCGTGGTCGGCGTGTTCATCGGGATCCAGGTCGCGAATTGGAATGATGAGCAGGGGCGACTCGCTCAGGAGCAGAGCTACCTGGCCCTGATACACGAAGAACTGATGCAAATCAGCGAAAGATCTGCAAAGCTCTTGAGTTACTACACCACGGTCACCGAAGCAGGGGAACGGGCGCTGGCCTATCTTGAGGGTGATGTGCAATGTGAAACAGATTGTGAGGGATTGTTGGTTGATTTTTTTCATGCCACACAGCTTTGGGCTATCAACCTCGATCGGACGGCCTTTGACGAGGCCATCAGACTTGGTTTTCCCACGCAAAACGCTTTGCGTGAGGCGCTTTTTACAACCTACGACCTGACCGGCAGCTTTGGGCTGCTCAATCAGGCGTCGCCGCCCTTTCGAGAGGCCCTGCGCGGCTATATCGATCCTGATGCTGCCCGCATCCTTTGGGCGGGTTGCTGGGGAGCGGATGTCGATGCCGTCACTGAAACGCTAACAAGGGACTGCGAAACCGACCTCACTTCGGTAGACAGCGCCTCTATGCTTCGCAATATCAAGGCTGATCCCGCACTCCAGCAGATGCTGCGCTTCTGGATCGGTCAGAACATTGTCGCCATGGCCAACTATCCGATACTCATTGATCGCACCCAAGAAACAGCGGACCTGGTGCTGGCCGAGATCTCGAGTTCACCATGATCCTGCGCAGCGTAATGAAACACGTCCGCGACCAGAACTGGTTTGCGGTCGGGCTGGACTTCTGTATCGTTGTTGTCGGCGTGTTCATCGGGATCCAGGTCGCGAATTGGAATCAAGCCCAGCTTGAGACCGATCGATTCCATGATCAGCTCCTCAATCTGCATGCGGAGTTTACGGAAAATCTGGAGCGTATGAACGGATACGATGATCGTCTCAGCAGTAAGCTAAACGACATCGTGACACTTCGACGGATAGTCGCCGGCGAGTCTCTGAATATTAGTAATGACGAATTGGATCGCATGCTTTTGAACGCTTTTGCCGTTCCGATTGTCGCCGTCGACCGAACAAGCTTTGATCAGCTGATGCAAAGTGATGCGCTTCGGAGGCTCAAGGACATCACGATGCGCGAACCCATGGTCCGATGGGGTGAAGCCTATGCCAACCTGCAGCGGCTTGAGAGCG
>CAYTQT010000125.1:0-4501 GCA_964439915.1 uncultured Wenzhouxiangella sp.
GAGTCGATATCCAGACCATACAGGTGATAGTGGTACATCGATTCAACTCCCACGGACTGCCGCCTCAGACGATCGACGTCGGCAATCTGTAGTATTTGCCCTGTTTCTGAAACGCATTGAAATACACCCCTTCCATCCGGAACAGCTCATCGTGTGTGCCCTGTTCCACGATCTCACCATCATCCATGACATAAACATAATCCGCCAACCGTATGGTCGACAGTCGATGCGAAATAACCAGCGCCGATCGATTGCCGATGCGCTCTCGAAAATTCTCGAACAGCTCGTATTCGGCATTCGGGTCCATCGCGCTGGTCGGTTCGTCCAGAATGATGAATCTCGACGGCCGCAGAAAGGCGCGAGCGAGCGCGATTCTCTGCCATTGACCCAGACTCAACTCAACCCCGCCTTCGAACATTCGCCCCAGGAGTGTATCGTAGCCATTCGGCAGATCCTGGATGAAGGTATCAGCGCCGGACAGACGTGCGGCCTCGGCGAGCGCCGGATCGCCAGGCTCCAGGCGAATGTCTCCAAAGCGAATATTCGAATCGACCGTGTCATGATACCGGCTGTAGTCCTGAAAGATCACGCTGAACAGACGGCGGTACTCTTCCAGCTCGAACTCTCTTGCATTCACCCCGCCGACCTGGATCACACCCTCGCTGGGATCATAGAGCCTGCACAGCAATTTGATCAGGGTCGTCTTGCCACAGCCGTTGGCGCCAACCACGGCCACGACCTTTCCCGGATCTAGCCGGAAATCGATGTTACGGAGCACCAGCTTTTCCGCGCCGGGATAGGAAAAGCTGAGGTTCTTCACGACCAGAACAGCGTCCTGCCCGACCTCGACCGCTTGCGCCTGATCAGGGCTGGCGATCAGCGGCTGAACGTCGAGAAATTCGAACAATTGTCCGATATAGAGATGGTCTTCAACGAAACGGCTGATCTCACCGATCAGTGCCTGTCCCGTGCTCTGGGCGCGCTGAAACACCAGCAGAAAGAGCACGAGATCGCCAAGGCTGTTCGTGCCGCCGGTGGTCTGCCAGGCCAGGTAGGCCAACGCTGCAAAAAACACCAGAGTGGAAATGATCCCGGTCAGCGTTTCATAAGTGGTCCTGCGGGCATTGATCCTGAGCTGTTCGGAGCGCAGCCGGGAACGGATCGACGAATAGCGGTCTTTCAGAGAATGACCGATCTGATTCAGTCGGATCTCCTTGGCATGAATATCCGAGGTCATCAACCAGTCCAGATAACCGGCCTGGCGCTCAAGCGGCGTTCGCTCGCGGCGCCATCGATAGGTAATGCGAGTGAAGTGAAGGCGGACGAGTAGTGCTGGAATGATGGCCAGCAGAAGAATCGGCAGCAACAGGGTGTTGATCGTGACGAGCAGAAAGGTGATACCGGCCAGCATGACCAGATTCTTGCCGAGCATGAGCAGATTGGCGACGACCTGGGCCGGACGTTGATTTCCGGACTGGCGGGCGCGCTGAAGCGTGTCGAAGTACAGCGGGCTTTCATAAAACGATAAATCGGCGGCCAGCGCTTTGCCGTGCATGAGCCGGTCGACGTAGTCGGCCACACAGGCCCCTTGCGCCTCCCTGGCCAGGCCGGACAGGCTCCGGCACAGGAGAAATCCGAGGGTGGTCAGGGCCGTATAAGCCACGGTCCGGAACACCGCTTCGAGAAAGTCCGGATCGATCGACGCGTTACCCGCACTCGTCAGCGTGTCGACCAGCTGCTTGATCAGATAAAGCGTGACCAGGCCGAAGGCAATTTCCAGCAGCGCGAGCGAAGTGGCGATGATGGTCCAGCCCGGCGCGCTGTTCCACAGGATCGGCCCGATCTTTTTCAGTGTCGCCATCGGGCCCAGCACTCTGGACGCGATCGACTTTTTGTGGAGTGAAGTCTCAGATCTCACTATCAGGCCGCCTTTCGGCCTCTACCACCGCTCAACCAGAGCCACGGCCGCAAGAAATAGTACAACCAGTGCCAACGAGCCTTGAGCGGCAGCTGCAGGTAGTCTTCCATTTTAGGCGTGAACCGCGCCAGGTTGCGCCCGATCCAGTGCCGCCTGCGTCGAACCACGGGATCGATATCGATACTGGTCGCCGGGAAAGTGTCGCGCAGAGCCAGTTCCTGATCAAACCCACCTTCGAGGTTGGTCAGGCAATGACGGAAGAGCTCATGGGCAAAAGGATCGTCGAACTCGGCGTTCCAGGGCTGCGGTCGGGCGACAGCCTGATGAATGAGGAAAGCCGCTTCCACCGTTCTCTCGAAGCCACGCTCACCAGCGCGCTGACGGACCCGATCTGCATCAAACGAGGAGTGCGCGAGTATGGCATTCAGATCGGCGATCCAGTGCAGTCGAGCCCAGTGATGCCGGCTATGGTGCTTGCAGAGGTAGCAGAAGAAATCCGCCGAGGAAGGTACGGGGACCTCAAGGCGACCGATCGTCACTGTATCGGCATTCTCGATGATGTGGTCGGTCGGCAGGCGATTCCAATCGTCGAGGGAGGTGGGAACTTCGATCAGAATACGATCCTCTGCCATCCAGTCCATCATCCCGACGAAGCGCTGCAGGAACATCAGACCATCATCCGTCGCCAGTCGTCTGTTGGGAGAACATCGAAAACCCGATTCGCGCATTTTCTGGCCGACCTCGATCATGCGCTGGCGCGGAATGAGCAGATCAAGATCTCGGAACTGACGCAACGATGGATTCTGATAGTACTGATAGGCCAGACTGGGGCCCTTGAAAAATACATAAGGAATCCGAAGCGGCGTCAGGATCTCTTGAATCAGACGATGCTGGACCGCGATCATCGCGAGATTCCGCATCATCGCCTGCCTCGAACCCTTCTTCAAACGCTCGATGACCTCCGTCGGCACCGTGTCGGGTGGAAGGTGGGAGAGATGACGATGCACCAGGGACGTGATCAAGCGGAAACCGGCTTGCTGAATCAGACCTTCCCAATCCACGATCTGCTTACAGAGCTCGATGACGAATTCGGATTGCTCTGCAGTCAATTGCTCGCGCGCGCACATCAGGAGCAGTTGAGCGGGGACACTGATCGCCGGCAGCGGCCTTTGCGAGGCCCGCAGCAGGATCTTCTCCGAGGTAGGCTCCGGGATCGGAACCGGCTGATGGGAAGCGTTCGAGCTCTTCATCGCATCAACGCCGTGTATGCCAGGGGAAGAGGACCTGCTTGATTCGAGACAACAGAGGCCGCAAGCGAATCTGCCAGAACAGCTGAGCGATCAGACGCGGTCGCGTGGCGTCTGCCAGCAGCTCCATCACGGCACCCAGTTGCAAGTCAGACAGTTCCAGACTCAACGGCTCCTCACCTGGCGCCGGTCCAGCAGCAGGAATCTGGAACCGCTCCGCCGCGGGGAGCATACCGTTCCAGATCCGCCATTCATCGGCATGCTCGGCAACGCTATTCATAGCGACCTGCTGCGCGAAATCCTTCATGGCGCGCCCCTCGACCTTGCTCGTCGGCGCCACGACCAGAAGGCGCTCATACAGGATGGGCACCAGGCCCGCATGGTGCGCTCGCAGGCGCCGCAGCATGACAAGTTCCGACAGCGAAAGCGAGGGATTGACGATTGCGCCCTGCGCCTGCACCGGGACGGCCGTCTTCAACCAGTCCTCGAAAAAGATCCGTTCGAGCGCACCCGGCTCCTTGCCATAAGCCCGAACGATCAAGTCAACGCCACTGGCATCGACCGCGCGCCGAAGACGACGCAGGCGATCAGGCAGCTCGTAGCCCTTCGTCACCCACTGGTCGATCGGCGGGACGGAGCCGGCCTTGGCGCGATGCTTGTAGAGCGAAATCAACTGACCCGGCGGATCGCGCATGATCATCAACAGCTCGATCCGCGATGCTCCATGACTCCTCAGAATGACGGCCAGTTTCTCGAGGCGGCCACTCTCAGCCGCACTGCCGAGCAACCACTCGCTCGACAGAAGCAGGGTCTCGCAGGACCTGGCCAGAGCTGCATCGATCGCCTCTTTCAGCCAGGAGTCAGCCTTCGACCATTCTCCGGCCTTGAGATAACGGGCCAGATGCAGGGCATTACCCGCAGATATCCGGCCGCGCTGCATACAACTCTCATCATGGGGTGTCCCGACGGGGAAGTAGATTCCGTTCGAGGCCAGCTCCTCGCGGGCTCGGGCGCAGGCACTCTGCAGAAAGGAGCTGCCGGCCTTGGGGCTTCCGATGTGAAGCAGGATTTTCAAATGATCGATCGCTGTCCGAAGAGGCTACATTCTTGAATCAAGATACTTACCGGTCTCTTGGTGCCGGAACTCGGGAATCATACGGTTAAACAGCCTCACAAGCTCGGGCTTGTCCCAGCTGGTTTGTGCACGAATCCGATCGATCTCGGAGAGAAAATGCGCCAGCCGCACGGGCTCGGAGTCCGCCGGATTCTGAATGACCCCCATGGTTTCGAAGCGGTCGAGGTCGAGCGCCTGCCCCTCGATGAAGAACTCTTCGAA
>CAYTQT010000126.1:0-4400 GCA_964439915.1 uncultured Wenzhouxiangella sp.
TAGACGTCCTGCTCCTTGACTTCCTTGACCTTCTTGTTGCGGGCCGGGCTGTCCTTGTCGTAAATCACCAGGCGCACGGTCACACGCAACGGGGCACCGTAGCTCATGCCGCGCAGCTTGCATTCGGTCACATCGAACTCAGGCTCGCCCAGCTTGTAGCTCACATACTCCAGCGCGGCATTACCGGAATAGCTGCTGATCGGGAACACCGAAGACAGCGCACCGTGCAGACCAATTTCTTCTCGCTCATGCTTTGGCCGGTCGACCTGCAGGAACTGCCGATAGGAATCGATCTGCGTGGAAAGCAGAAAAGGGACCTCGAGCACCTGGGGGTGCTTGCCGAAGTTCTTGCGAATACGCTTCTTTTCGGTGAAGGAGTAACTCATGAGCGTCTTACCCACTTGGTTGTGCTGCGGCCGGGTTTGTCGTACCGTACTGATGCTGGCACCCGGTTCAAGCCAGATCAGATCGTTGTCTTCAGCTACCGGAGGTCAGCGACAACGATTGGTTTCACAACTGGTTTTCCAACGAGTCGTACAAACGGCAACGGGCCGGGTGCCTTTCGACACCCAGCCCTGGCGTTGCTGTCTGGTAAGGAAGCGATAGGCTTACTTGACCTCGACAGCCGCGCCTGCTTCTTCCAACTGCTTCTTGACGTCTTCGGCTTCGTCCTTCGACACGCCTTCTTTCAGCGGTGCCGGAGCGCCTTCGACGAGGTCCTTGGCTTCCTTGAGGCCCAGACCGGTGATGCTGCGAACCGCCTTGATGACGCCGACCTTGTTCGATCCGAAGCTGGTCAGGATCACGTTGAACTCGGTCTGCTCTTCAGCGGCAGCGGCATCGCCACCCGCGGCCGGGCCGGCAGCAACAGCAACCGGTGCAGCAGCAGAGACACCAAACTTCTCTTCCATGGCTTCGATGAGGTCAACCACCTCCATCACGCTCATGTTCGAAATGCTTTCCAGAATATCGTCTTTTGAAACGGCCATTTTCTTAACTCTCCAAATTTTATGAATGAGACTGATCGACAGCCTCGTTACTCAATGTTTCCAGCTCAGGCAGCTTGCTTGCTGTCTCGAACCGCAGCAACGGTGCGAACCAGCTTGGTATGCGGCTCCGCGAGCGTACGAACGAACTTCTCGATCGGTGCTTTCATCACACCCATCAGCATGGCAATGGCCTGGTCGCGCGTCGGCAGTTTCGACAGACGCTCCAGCTCACTCGCATCATGCAGCTGGGCGCCAACGGCAACCAACTTGGCAATCAGACGATCATTGCTTTTGGCATAGTCCTTGATCAGCCGTGCTGCCGCACCTGGATCCTCCAGGGAAAACGCGAACAGCAGCGGACCGGTCAGTCCATCGCCCATGCATTCGAAGTCGGTACCCTCAACGGCTCGGCGCACCAGAGTATTCTTGGCGACCTTCAGATAAACGCCCTCGGCGCGTGCCTTTGCACGCAACTCGGTCATGTCTCCGACGGTCAGACCACGGTACTCAGCAGCTACGGCAGAATGCGCGGACTGGGCCACATCGGCCACTTCCGCCACGACTGCCTTTTTCTGCTCAAGAGTGAGCGCCATTGGCTACCTCCATCTTTCTTCCAATGAACCACTGAACCCTTAGGCCCAGTAATCCGGTTTCATTCCAGAACCTGCATTCCTAGCCAGTCTCTGAACCCTTCGGTGGCCGTTTCCCGATAACATCAGGATCGGGCGTCACCATCTGCGTGGGCGGAAAATCCATTACCGTGACAATCATTGAAGACTTGTCAGCGACCCACGGTCTTGGACGGACGCTTCATGAATTGAAGCACTCGCCCGATCAAGCGGTCTGGCAGTACCGGTGTTGACTGGTCCGGCCCGACCGCTCAATTCAAGTTTTGTCGCAATCAGACAACCAGGCTGCTGTGATCGACCAGAACTCCGGGGCCCATGGTGGTCGAAACCGCAATTTTCTTAAGATACTGACCCTTCGCTGCGGGCGGCTTGATCTTGAACAGCTCGCTGACCAGCGCCTGGAGATTGCCGTGCAGCTTGTCCACCTCGAACTCGGCCTTGCCGATGGTCGCGTGAACGATCCCGGCCTTGTCGGCTCGGAACTGAACCTGTCCGGCCTTGGCGTTCTTGACCGCAGTCTCGACGTCCTGAGTGACAGTGCCGACTTTCGGGTTCGGCATCAGCCCTCTCGGACCGAGAACGGTGCCGAGCCGGCCCACTACGCGCATCGCGTCGGGGGTGGCGATACACACGTCGAAATCGATCGTGCCGCCCTTGATCGTCTCGGCCAGATCTTCGAAGCCGACGATGTCGGCGCCAGCGGCCTTGGCCTTGTCGGCATTCTCGCCCTGAGCGAAGACAGCGACCCGGACGCTCTTGCCGGTACCGTTCGGCATGACGATGGCACCGCGCACGACCTGATCCGATTTGCGCGGATCGATGCCGAGGCGAATGGCAACATCTACCGATTCAGCAAATTTGACCTTGCTGATCGACTTGACCAGCTCAAGGGCTTCGCTGACGGCGTAGGCCTTGCCGGCTTCAACTTGTTCGCGCGCGGCGCGATAACGCTTTCCTCTGGCCATTACTCGACTCCTTCCACGTTCAGACCCATACTGCGCGCGCTGCCTGCGATGGTTCGCACGGCGGCGTCCATGTCGGCGGCGGTCAGATCGGGTTCCTTGGTCTTTGCAATCTCTTCGAGCTGCGCACGGGTCACGGTGCCGACCTTGCGCGTATTCGGCTCACCGCTGCCCTTCTGGATCTTGGCCGCCTTGCGCAGCAGCACGGCTGCCGGAGGCGTCTTGGTGACGAAGGTAAAGCTTCGATCGCTGTAGACCGTGATAATCACGGGGATGGGCATTCCGGCTTCCATCGACTGGGTCGAGGCGTTGAACGCCTTGCAGAATTCCATGATGTTGACGCCGTGCTGACCGAGCGCGGGCCCGACGGGCGGACTCGGATTCGCCTGGCCGGCGGGCACCTGAAGCTTGATGTAGCTTTTGACTTTCTTGGCCATGTTCAATTTCTCCTCGGGTGCAAGCGCCGGACCACTCAAGGGTCATCGGCTCCCCGTCTTTTGTGTTGTCCAGAACCCGTTCGGTTCTGGTTGTTCAGCCAACGCCAGTTTGCGCGCTGGGTGTTCATTTGATTAGCGGCTTCGATCAGTATCTCGGCGAAGACGCTGGATCCCGGTTCGGGCCCGGGGTGGAAAACTCTTGTTAGAGTTTTTCCACCTGCTGGAAGTCCAGCTCGACCGGCGTGGAGCGCCCGAAAATGGACACAGCCACTCGCAGTCGACTCTTTTCGTAGTTGATCTCTTCGACCACACCACTGAAATCGTTGAACGGCCCATCGATCACCCGGACCATCTCACCGGGCTCGAACAGGACCTTCGGACGCGGCTTGTCGACACCTTCCTGAACCCGCTGCAGAATCGCGTCGGCTTCACGCTGACTGATAGGCGCGGGTCGGTCCTGTCGTCCACCGATAAAACCGAGGACCTTCGGAACGTCCTTGACCAGGTGCCAGGTGTCATCGTTCATTTCCATTTCCACCAGCACGTAGCCGGGGAAGAACTTGCGCTCACTGCGTCGCTTGACGCCCTTCTTCATCTCCACCACTTCCTCGGTGGGGACAAGAATTTCACCGAACTGATCTTCCATCTCGGCCCGGCGAATGCGCTCTTCCATCGAGCGCTTGACCGATTTCTCGAATCCGGAGAACGCGTGAACGACGTACCACTGCTTGGCCATCAACTGCCCCCGCCAATGAGCTGCCTGACGACCCAGCCGAAGATCGTGTCCATAATGAACAGCAGGATCGCGACGATCACCGTGATGACCAGCACCATCAGGGTCGTCTGCAGGGTCTCCTGGCGGGTCGGCCAGACCACCTTGCGGCGCTCGACGTCGGTTTCGCGCAAGAACGAAAACATGTCCCGGCCGCGTTCCGTCCTGGCGACCAGGGCAATCGCGACACCCGCCGCGACCAGCAGCCCGACGACCCGGATGAGCGTCATGACTTCACCCGAATAGCGGAAGAATGCGAATACTCCCGCCAACAGGACCAGGAGCCCAAGGGCCCACATGACGTTATCGCGCGCTGATGTCTTTTCGGCTGCCATAGTAGTGCTGCTTAATCCGTGCCTGTTAGATGGCAGGCGAGGAGGGACTCGAACCCCCAACCTGCGGTTTTGGAGACCGCTGCTCTGCCAGTTGAGCTACTCGCCTATCTTCTGTAATCGTCAAACCAATGTCGTCAGCCAGCACCTTGTTTCTTGAAGAAGGCAAAGTCAGCGCCCGATCACATCGGACACTGACTCCTGACGTTCGATATCGACCGCGCTTATTCGTGAATCTTGGCCACGACGCCTGCACCCACGGTGCGTCCGCCTTCGCGG
>CAYTQT010000127.1:0-4316 GCA_964439915.1 uncultured Wenzhouxiangella sp.
AGGGCGAAGGGCGAAGGGCGAAGGGCGAAGGGCGAAGGGCGAAGGGCGAAAGGCTCAGGGCGAACCCGGAAACCGGAAACCGGAAACCGGAAACCGTATTCCCCTTCACCGATCCTTCCCTGCGCCTCTACGCGAGATTTTTTCCCTCCCGGAAATCGGCTGGCGTTCAGTCCGCCCAGAGGGTGTTGAGGGGGAAGGTGATGGCATCAAAGGGGGGCTGGGTGACCGGGTCGTCGTCTTTCAGGGTGGCGAGCAGCAGCCAGCGGCCGTCGTCCTGCAGGCGGTAGTTCTCGAGGGTACGCGCGTCGGGATCGACGAGCCAGAGATGCTTGACGCCCTCGCGTGCATAGATCGGCATTTTGATTGCGCGGTCGGTGTTGGCGGTTGACGGCGAAAGGATCTCGCAGACCCAGTCGGGGGCTTGTGCAAACCAGGCTGTGTCGGGCAGGGCCGGCATGCGCTCGCGGCGCCAGCCTGCGATGTCAGGCACGATGACGTCGGCGGCCAGATGCAGTTCAGGCTCGTCGAGGATCCACCAGCCTCCCGGGCCGTTGACCCCGCCATCGAATGGGCCCCCGACCGCAAAACCCAGAGCCGAGTAGGCTCTGGCATGTCGCGGTGCCGGTCGCGGATGCGTATACAAGCCGCCCCCCAGGATTTCGCCGACCACATTCTCCGGCAGCGCCTGGATGTCGTCATAGGTCGCGTCAGCGGTAGCTGGATCAGTCATGGCGATGTCTTTGGTGACCTGCCAAAACTTTAGCATGGGGGTGAGGTTCAAGGAGCAAGGAGCAAGGAGCAAGGAGCAAGGTTAAGGGCGAAACCTGAAACCGGAAACCGGAAACCGGAAACCGGAAACCGCAAACCGGAAACCGGAAACCGCAAACCGCAAACCGTAAACCGCAAACCGTAAACCGCAAACCGCCTGTCAGGTTTTGTCTTTCCAGCTTCGGATTACGCCGAATATTTCGTGGGGCTTGCTGCCGCAGCCGGGTTTTCTGCGCTGGGCCGCGGCGATGACCTCGGGCTGGCGGGTTCGCATGAAGGGGTTGAAGTCGAGTTCATCGGAAATAGTCGAGGGCAGGGTGATCCGGCTCTGTCGGCGCATTCTGACGACCTGTTCAAGGCGCTCGTTGAGCTGCGGGTTGTCCGGTTCGACCTGCAGTGCAAAGCGGCAGTTGTCCAGGGTGTATTCGTGGGCGCAGAACACGCGGGTGTGGCCGGGCAGGGCGGCCAGCTTGTCGAGGGAGGCCTGCATCTGTTCGGCATCACCCTCGAACATTCGCCCGCAGCCGGCCGAAAACAGGGTGTCGCCGCAGAGCACGAAATCGGATCCGACGTAGGCCAGGTGGATGCTGGTGTGGCCCGGCACGCTCAGGATCTCCATATCCAGCGCGGGATGTTCGAGCTGAAGGTGGTCGCCCTCGCCCAGCGGATGATCCACCTGCGGAATCCGCGTGTCATCCGGCCCGTAGACTGGAACTCGATGCGCTTTCAGAATGTCGTCGATTCCGTCGGTATGGTCCCAGTGGTGATGGGTGATCAGCAGGCCAGTCAGCGTCAGTGATCGGTCCATCAGCCACTGCAGCGGTGCGCCGGCGCGGCCCGGGTCGACCAGAACGGCATTCTGACCATCGTGCAGGCCCCAGACGTAATTGGTCTCCAGGATCGGAATCGCCTCGATGAATATCGGCTCGGGTGTTGTCTGATCTCGCATCGTCTCTGGTATTCTCTGCGGCTGAACTCAGACCCGATTCTAACGGACCCCATCTCAAGACCGATGTCGCTTGCCGGATTCGCCCAACTGCAGACGTTCGAAAACCGACTGGTCGCGCCGCTGGTCGACGAGATCAATCCGGACTGGGTGCTCGAATTGTCGCCAATGGCTTCGTCCTCGCCTGCGCTCGACGCGAAGCGTGAACGTCTGCTTGTCGACCAATCCGGAGTCAGCTGGCCGTTCTCGGCACAGGTCGACGCGCTGCCTCTGGACTCCGAATCGGTTCCGCTGGTATTGCTCCGTCATCTATGGCAGCCCGGCGTCACGATCAATCCCCTGACGGATATTTCGAGAGTGCTCAAGCCGGGCGGAACCCTGATTTCGGTGACGGCCAATCCCTGGCACCGCAAGGCCTGGCAGGTGCTTGGACGGCAGGCCCTGTGGCTTCCGAGCTGGCCACGCTGGCAGATTCTGCATGCGCAGGGGACGCTCGAGATCTGTACCAGGCGCTCCATCGAGTGGAAAGCCATGGTGCCGGGGCTCTCGCCGGTGCTGATCCTGGTCGCGCGCAAGCCGCGTCGACCGGCGCAGGTCAAGCACGTCAAGTTCGGCCAGCCCGTTTTTCATGGAGCAGGTGCCGCGGTATCACAGTGCCGCGCGGCATGAGTTCGGGCGAAGCGATCAGAATCTGGACCGATGGCGCCTGCCTGGGCAATCCCGGTCCCGGCGGCTGGGGTGCGCTGCTGCGCTGGAATGGCCACGAAAAGGAGCTGTCAGGCGGCGAGGCCAACACCACCAACAACCGGATGGAGCTGATGGCGGCCATCCAGGCCCTGGACGCGCTGAAACGTCCGAGCGTGGTCGAGTTGACGACCGATTCCCAGTACGTCCGCAAGGGCATGCTCGAGTGGATGGGCAACTGGAAAAAGAACGGCTGGCGCACCGCATCGAAGAAGCCGGTCAAGAACGACGACCTGTGGAAGCGCCTCGATGCAGCCGTTGCCCGCCACGAAGTGCGATGGCACTGGGTCAAGGGACACAGCGGCCACCCTGAAAACGAACGCGCCGACGAACTGGCGAGCGGGGCGGCTCGGCGATCTATCTGAAAGGCTCTTCTGTCAGCGCGGTTGCATGCGCATTGGCGTGCGCATAAAATAACGCCTAACTGACAGGCAGACGATGCTGATGACTGAACTCTACGATACTTCCGCGCCAAAAAAGGCGACCAATCTATCGGTTAACGCCGATCTTTTGAGCAAATCCCGGGCAATGAACATCAATCTCTCGGCGGCACTGGAGCGGACGCTGTCCGAAGAATTGAGGAAACAGGCTGCCGCGCGCTGGGTAGAGGAGCATCGTGAGGTCATCGATTGCTACAATCGCGGGGTCGATGAGCACGGCAGTTTCGGTGATGAGTTCCGCAGTTTCTGATGGCGCAGTTCGATGTCTTCGCGAATCCCAGCGCGAGCAGTCAGGAACGCTTTCCCTTTCTGGTGGATATCCAGAATGATCTGCTGCGCGGCCTTTCGACGCGGATCGTGGTTCCCCTCGCGCATCCCTCGGTCCTGGGCGACAAGCTATTGCGTGGCTTGACGCCCGAGATCAGATTCAATGGTCAGGGTCTGATCCTGATGACGCCGGAATTGTCGTCGATCCACAAGCGCCATCTGGGCGATCTCAAGGGATCGCTTGTTGATTACCGGGCGCAGATCATCGCTGCCATGGATTTTGCTTTGACCGGCATCTGATGGCCCGGGGTAGTGCGGGCTGGGTTCAATCCTTCAAGGGAATTACAACTTTCAATGCGTCAAGTCATTCTCGATACCGAAACCACCGGCATAGAACATCGCGAGGGCCATCGCATCATCGAGATCGGCTGCGTCGAGATGATCGAACGGCGATTGACCGGCCGCAATTACCACGTCTACATCAACCCTGACCGGGCGGTCGATGCCGGGGCGCTGGAAGTCCACGGCATCACCGACGAGTTCCTGTCCGACAAGCCGAGATTCGCTGCGGTTGCGACCGATTTCATCGACTTCGTTCGGGGCTCGGAAATCATCATCCACAATGCGCCGTTCGATGTCGGGTTTCTCAACGCCGAGCTCGCCCGACTGGAAGGCGATCTGAACCTGGAGCTGGAATCGATCGCCGGAGTGCTGGATACACTGGCCCTGGCGCGCGAGCTGCACCCCGGCCAGCGGGTCAATCTCGACGCGCTGTGTAAACGCTACGACGTCGATCATTCCAATCGCGACCTGCATGGCGCTCTGCTGGACGCCGAGCTCCTGGCGGAGGTCTATCTGGCGATGACCGGTGGCCAGGTCGATCTGGCCCTGGATATGAGCGGCGATCGCAGCAGTGGCGATGGCCCCGAGGTGGTGACCGGCCTCGATCTCAGCCGCCTGGTGGCGGTCAAGGCCAGCGCCGAGGAAAAAGCCGCCCACGAAAAGCGCCTGGATGCCATCGAAGCCCAGTCCGGAAGCTGTCTATGGCGGACGCTGGAGGTGTAAAAGGAAGGCGCAAGGTTCAAGGACCGAGGATCAAGGCACAAGGCACAAGGCACAAGGCACAAGGCACAAGGCACAAGGCACAAGGC
>CAYTQT010000128.1:0-4189 GCA_964439915.1 uncultured Wenzhouxiangella sp.
AGCAGGGCCGCTTCCGTCAGAACCTGCTCGGCAAGCGCGTCGACTACTCGGGCCGTTCGGTGATTGTCGTCGGGCCCACGCTCAAGCTGCACGAATGCGGTCTGCCGAAGAAGATGGCGCTCGAGCTGTTCAAGCCGTTCATCTTCTCCAAGCTGCAGCGTCGTGGCCTGGCCATGACCATCAAGGCGGCGAAGAAGCTGGTCGAGCGCGAAGAAGGCGAAGTCTGGGACATCCTCGAGGAAGTCATCCGCGAGCACCCGGTCATGCTCAACCGCGCCCCGACCCTGCACCGCCTCGGCATCCAGGCCTTCGAGCCGGTACTGATCGAGGGCAAGGCGATCCAGCTGCATCCGCTGGTCTGTACCGCCTTCAACGCCGACTTCGACGGCGACCAGATGGCAGTCCACGTGCCGCTGAGCCTGGAAGCCCAGCTCGAAGCCCGCGCCCTGATGATGTCGTCGAACAACATCCTGTCACCGGCCAACGGCGAGCCGATCATCGTGCCGACCCAGGACGTGGTTCTCGGTCTGTACTACATGACCCGCCACCTGCCCGGTGCGACAGGCGAGGGCATGTCCTTCTCCAGTGTCGGAGAGGTACACCGTGCCTACGCCAACCGCAAGATCGAGCTGCAGGCAGCGATCACCGTCCGGATTCGCGAGCTCAACATCGATGAGGACGGCAACCGCGAGGAAACCGTCAAGCGTTACGAGACTACCGTGGGCCGCGCCCTGCTGTGGGAAATCGTACCGCCCGGCATGCCGTTCTCGGCGGTCAACGAAGTGCTCAAGAAAAAGCAGATCTCGAAGCTGATCGACGAGTGCTATCGCAAGCTCGGACTGAAGCACACCGTGGTCTTTGCCGACCAGCTGATGTACACCGGTTTTGCCTACTCCACCCGGGCCGGCGTATCGATCGGTCTGGATGACCTGCAGGTTCCGCCCGAGAAGGTCCAGATCCTGGAGCGCGCCGAGGGCGAAATCCTCGACATCCAGAACCAGTACGCCTCGGGTGTGGTGACCGCCGGCGAGCGCTACAACAAGGTCGTCGACATCTGGTCGCGCACCAACGAAGAAGTCGCCCGCGCCATGATGAAGCGCATCGGCAAGGAAATCCGCATCGACGGCGAAGGCAACAAGGTCGAGCAGGATTCGATGAATTCGATCTTCATCATGGCCGACTCCGGCGCTCGTGGTTCAGCCGCCCAGATCCGTCAGCTGGCCGGTATGCGCGGCCTGATGGCCAAGCCGGACGGCTCGATCATCGAAACGCCGATTACCGCCAACTTCCGCGAGGGTCTGAACGTCCTGCAGTACTTCATCTCCACCCACGGTGCCCGTAAGGGCCTGGCCGATACGGCGCTGAAGACGGCCAACTCCGGTTACCTGACCCGCCGCCTGGTCGATGTGGCCCAGGACCTGGTCGTGATCGAAGACGACTGCGGTACCGAGCAGGGTCTGGAAATGCTGCCGATCGTCGAAGGCGGCGATGTGGTCGAGCCTCTCAGCGAGCGGATCCTCGGCCGTGTCGTGGCCGAAGACATCTACCCGGCCGACAGCGACACGGTGCTGTGTGAGCGCGGCACCCTGCTTGACGAGAAGTGGGTCGACCTGCTGGAAGAAAACGGCATTGACCGCGTTCTGGTCCGTTCGCCGATCACCTGCGATACCAAGCACGGCATCTGCGCGACCTGCTACGGGCGCGATCTGGCCCGCGGCACACTGGTCAATCAGGGCGAAGCAGTCGGCGTTGTTGCGGCTCAGTCCATCGGTGAGCCGGGTACCCAGCTGACCATGCGCACCTTCCACATCGGTGGTGCAGCGTCGCGTTCGGTCGCCATCGATCATATCGAGGTCAAGTCGGGCGGTTCGATCCGCTTCTACAACCTGAAATCGGTCGAGAACAAGGATGGCAAGCTGGTCGCGGTCTCGCGTTCCGGAGAGCTCTCCGTGATCGACAGCCATGGCCGTGAGCGTGAGCGCTACAAGATCCCGTATGGCGCCATCGTCAGCGTCAAGGAAGGCGACAAGGTCGAGATCGGCGAGAACGTCGCCAACTGGGACCCGCATACGCACCCCATCGTGTCCGAGGTGGCCGGTCAGGCCAGCTTCCAGGACTTCATTTCGGGTGTGACCGTCACCGAGGAAATCGACGACATCACGGGCCTGAGCTCGATGGTCGTGACCGATCCGAAGAAACGCGGCAGCGAAGGCAAGGACCTGCGCCCGATCATCCGCCTCATCGACAAGAAGGGCAAGCCGCTCAATATTCCGAATACCGAGCAGCTCGCCCAGTACTTCCTGCCGGCCGGGGCCGTGATCAACGCCACCGACGGCCAGGAAATCCGGGTCGGTGACATCATCGCGCGTATTCCGCAGGAGTCGTCCAAGACCCGCGACATCACCGGTGGTCTGCCGCGAGTGGCCGATCTGTTCGAAGCCCGCAAACCGAAGGAAGGCGCGCTTCTGGCCGAAGCCTCCGGTGTGGTCAGCTTCGGCAAGGAGACCAAGGGCAAGCAGCGTCTGGTCATCACTGACGAGACCGGTGAGGCCCACGAAGAGCTCATTCCGAAGTGGCGTCAGGTGCTGGTCTTCGAAGGCGAGCACGTGGAGAAGGGCGAAACCGTCGTCGACGGCGAGCCGAACCCGCACGACATTCTGCGCCTGCTCGGCGTTGAGCGACTGGCCGACTACCTGGTGCAGGAAATCCAGGACGTCTACCGGCTCCAGGGTGTGAAGATCAACGACAAGCACATCGAGGTGATCATCCGCCAGATGCTGCGCAAGGTCGAGGTGCTGGACGGCGGAGACTCCAAGTTCCTGCGTGGCGAACAGCTCGACGCGATCCGTGTCCGCGAGGAGAACGAGCGCCTCGAGGCCGACGGCTTGCGTCAGGCCAGGCTGCTGCCGGTTCTGCTGGGCATCACCAAGGCCTCACTGGCGACCGAGTCGTTCATCTCGGCGGCTTCCTTCCAGGAAACCACCCGCGTGCTCACCGACGCTGCCGTCCGCGGCACCGTCGACAATCTGCGCGGCCTGAAGGAAAACGTGATCGTCGGACGCCTGATCCCGGCGGGAACCGGCCGCGTGGCGATGGCCCGACGCAAGACAAGCCAACCCACCCACGGCGACACCGAAGCCGAACTGGCCGCACTGCTCAGAGCCTCCGACGCCGAACAGGCCGAAGCCTCAGAGAAGCAGACCAGCGACGCGGAGTAAGCCAAGGCGCGCTTGCTGAGATCATCGGCCCAGCCTCAGGCTGGGTCGATTGCAAACGAGGGAACCACCGTCAGGTCACCCGTCCGCTTACCCGGCGGGCCGGATATCGGTTTTCGAGAAGTCGTCACCCTTGAAAAGCAGCATCTCATTGCAGAATTTCGCCAAGGCATAGCTCATACAGTCGCCGAAACTGAGAGCGGCGGGATGCCGGCCCTTGCCGTAGCGACAATAGGCCAGTTGAGCAGCGTGCAACTGCGGCAGGTCGAACGGCACGATTCCGGCACCAGCTTCCCGGACAAATGAATCGGGGGTGGCCTCCGCCGATCCGCAGAACCACCGCGTCAGCGCCAGCGAGGCTTCCAGCAGCGCTGGCGTCCCGATGCGTCGCGTCGGGTCTTGCTCAATTTGCTGTACGTAACGGACCGCGTCGGGAAAGACCCGCAGCCAGCGATCAGCGACCTGTTCGTCGGTCCAGCCCGAGACTGCGTTCGGATCGACACTGAGCACGATATGGGTGTGATTGCTCACTCGCTTAACGGCACTTCGCTTGCCCTTCTTTGCTATGCAAAACCAAACAAGCTACGTTGCCTGCGCTACCGCATACGAGAAGATCGAAACAGCAAAAGACCCTGCCAGAAAATGAATTCGCTCCTCGATCCACGTGCGCCGGTGATCGAAGTTCTTGCCGGTGCGCTCATCCGGGCCGCAGAGGAAAGCGCGGTGAACGCACATGGTCACGACATGAAAACAGCCGTATTCTCCGGGCGGCGCGATCTTTGAGCGGGCGTAGGTCATGGAGGCAGTGTCTACGAGTTGCTCAACAACGGCTATAGGAAAAACACCCGGTTTCGGCTAGGATAATGCCTCGATTGTCTGGGTGTCGCGTGTTGGGCGGTGGCCCGGTCGGATCGCGCTACGACAGCCAGTAGTCGATCTGCTCAGCCCAACCGGCAGCCTTGTGGCGCTGGCGA
>CAYTQT010000129.1:0-4114 GCA_964439915.1 uncultured Wenzhouxiangella sp.
ACGTCGTCGAAGGTCAACGCCTCGTCGAAGCGTGTGTCTTTGAATTTGGCGCTCATGGGCCTTGAAGGCTCGAAGGGCGAAAGGCGAAAGGCGAAGGGCGAAGGGCGAAGGGCGAAGGGCGAAGGGCGAAGGGCGAAAGAATTTGGGATTTGCGTTGTGATTGGAGTGACAGAAGTTGGTGGCGATCACTCCAACCTGTCGTCCCTGGTGGAGACCCGGGATCCAGTGGCTTGGAGCGGGTGTGTCAGTCGATGGGTCCCCGCTCAAGACAGGGGTGACGGTGGTGGAAGGGCGAAACCGGAAACCGGAAACCGATTCAGACCTCGTTAAGGCCCGCGGTTTACAATGAGCCTCATTCCTGGAACACCCTGCGAGGAGTCCTGCAGTTGGCCTGGCTTTCCAAAATGATCATCACCCTGATCGTGACCTCGTTCCTGACCGTTTCCGCCTGGGCGCTTTCCCTGCAGGAAGCGGCCGAGCGCGTGGCCCGGCAATACGATGCCCGGGTCGTGTCTGCCAAGACGATCGAGCGCAACGGCCGGCGGGTCCACGAGATCCGTTTCGTGACCCGTGAGCGTGTGGTCAGAACCGTATTCATTCCGGCAGATTAGGGCGGGACGGCATGCGTATCCTGGTGATCGAAGACGAAAAGGAGCTGCGAGAGCTACTCGGAAGAGCGCTCAAGAAGATCGGCTATGCCGTTGATCTGATTGAAGATGGTGATGAGGGTCTGTTCTATGCGACGGAATATCCTGTGGACCTGGCGATCGTCGACCTGGGCCTGCCCGGGCGCAGCGGAATGGAGGTCGTTCGCGAGCTTCGCAAGCGCGATCTGAGCTATCCGGTGCTGGTTCTGACGGCGCGTTCGGACTGGCAGGACAAGGTCCAGGCGCTCGAGCTGGGCGCTGACGACTACGTGACCAAACCGTTTCGTCTCGAAGAAGTCATGGCGCGCGTTCAGGCTCTGCTCAGACGATCTGCCGGCCACGCGGCGCCGGAGGTTCGTTTCGGACCGCTCGAGATCAATCTGTCCAGTCAGGTGGTTCGTCTGAACGACGAGCCACTCGAGCTGACCACCTTCGAGTACAAGGTGCTGGAATATTTTGCGCTGCATCCGGACCAGGTGGTGTCGAAGCTCGAGCTCAATGATCACCTCTACGATGAAGATGCCGACCCGGACAGCAATGTGATCGAGGTGCTGGTGGGCCGTCTGCGCAAGAAGCTCGACCCCGAGGCGAGCTGGAAGCCGATCGAAACCCTGCGCGGTCGGGGCTATCGCTTTCGCGCCGGCGGGGGCTGAGCCGATTTGGGTTCTGATCGCGCAAGCCCGGCACCGTCGCTGGTCCTGCGTTTACTGATCGGCGCCAGCCTGGCGCTGATTATTGCCCTGAGTCTGATTGCCCTGGCAGTCGATCGAGGATTTCGGGGTGCCGCCGAGGAGGCGCAGCAGGAGCGCCTCGAGTCTGTGGTGTTTCTGATTCTCTCGACCCTCGAGGTCGATGCCGAAGGCCGACCCGGCGTCGCCGATTCGCTCGCCGAACCCCGCCTTGATCAACCCGGTTCCGGTCTGTACGCCGGCGCCTTGACCACGAACGGGCGCTGGAAGTCGAACTCTCTGGTCGGCGTTGTTGCATCACCGGGACAGGAGCTGCTGGCGCGCAATACGGAGAACGTCGAGCGTCCGCAGGGGAGGGCGCAGTGGTATCGCTATGCTGTCGGCCTGGGCTGGGAACAGCCTGATGGCGAGATCATCGATCTCACGATCTGGGCCGCCGAGGATCCAGGTCGCCTGCGCCGGACGCTGGCCGGATTTCGCGGTGACCTGTATCGCTGGATGCTGCTTGCCGCCGGACTGGTGATCGCCGCACAGCTGGTGATCCTGACCCTTCTGATCCGGCCCTTGCGGCGCGTCGCCGAAGAGGTCAGCGAGGTCGAAAGTGGCCGCAAGGCCGGTCTGGATGGCCGCTACCCCCGCGAGCTCCAGCCCCTGACCGCCAACCTGAACGCCCTGCTGGCAACAGAACGCAGCAACGCCAGCCACTATCGTCAGGCCCTGGCCGATCTGGCTCATGCCCTGAAGACACCCCTGGCCGTTCTTCGGGCGCGGCTCGATTCCGAGTCTGAAGGCAGACGCCTCGAGTCCGGGCCAGCCCTGGACGACACCCTGACCGAAATGGAACTGCTGATTCGCCGCCAGCTCGAGCGGGCCGCGCGCTCGACTCGCCGCACGTTGAATCAACCGGTCGCCGTTGTTCCCGTGCTGACACGACTGGCCAATTCACTCTCGCGTCTCTACGCCGGCGAGGGTGTGGTCTTCGAGGTGCTGGGTGACGAAGCACTCACCCTGCGGATCGACGAGCGAGATCTGATGGAGCTCTGCGGGAATCTGCTTGACAATGCCGCGAAATACGGCGGGGGCCGTGTCCGCGCACAAGTGGATGCCGGCAGGCCGGGCCCGCGCTCTGCAGGTGTTCAGATCCTGATCGAGGACAATGGGCCGGGGATCGATGCAGATCGTTTCGAGGAGATGCTGCTGCGTGGCGTGCGTGGCGATCAGCAGCGCGAGGGCCAGGGTCTGGGTCTGGCCATCGCACGCCAGTTGATCGAGGCCTACGGGGGTACGATCACAGCCGACCGCTCGACCCTGGGTGGGGCGGCACTACACATCATCTTTCCACCGAGATAAGACATGAGATCATCACCCATCGAACGGTTGATCCGGATCATGGCCCGTCTTCGTGATCCCGGGGGCGGCTGTCCCTGGGATATCGAGCAGACTTTCCGATCCATCGCGTCCTACACCATCGAGGAAGCCCACGAAGTCGCCGAAGCGATCGAGCGTGACGACATGGACGATCTGAAGGACGAGCTGGGCGACCTGCTTTTTCAGGTTGTCTTCCATGCGCGGATGGCCGAAGAACAGGGTGATTTCGCATTCGATGATGTCGCCGATGCCATTGCAGAAAAACTGATCCGTCGCCATCCGCACGTCTTCGGCGAGGCTGAGTTCGAGTCGGCTGAGGCTCAGACCGCAAGCTGGGAGCGCATCAAGGCCGAGGAGCGTGCGGCTCGAGGGGAGTCCGACCCGAGTGCCATGGCCGGTGTGTCCAGGGGGCTACCGGCGCTTCGTCGGGCAGTGAAACTGCAGAACAGAGCGGCCCGGGTGGGTTTCGACTGGCCCGATACCGCGCCAGTGTTTGCCAAGCTGCGTGAGGAGGCCGATGAACTCGAGCAGGCCATGGCACATGAAGATCAGGACAACATGGAAGAGGAGATCGGTGATCTGCTCTTTGTCGTGGCCAATCTGGCGCGCCATCTGGACATCGACCCGGGTGCGGCCCTGCGCCGCTCCAACCACAAGTTCGAGCAGCGCTTTCGCGCGATGGAAGATCTGGCCCGTGAGCGCCGCCTGGACTTTACGTCACTCAGCCTGGAGCAGCAGGACGGGCTTTACGAGGAGATCAAGTCCAGGAGAAATGAGAGCTGATCGTGTCGATTGCGGTTGTGTTGGCGATTGTCCTGGCAATTGTCCTGACAATTGGTTTTGCAATGGTCGCGGCAACCGACTCGGTCTGTCAGCTTGAGCCGGGGGCGCATTGCGGGTATCATCTCTCGCCTTCCAATCCGGGGCCGTTAGCTCAGTGGTAGAGCAGGAGGCTTTTAACCTCTTGGTCGAAGGTTCGAATCCTTCACGGCCCACCATTTTCCGAATGAATCCCTCGCGTCGTCCGCGGACCAGCCAGTCAGGCGTTCATCCACGCCTGGCTGAGACCGTCCGGCGTCACCTGGGATCGGCCTGGCAGCAACCCTTCCGCGCGCATTCACAGCAGGCCTTCGCGGCAATCGAGCCGCGCGCTTCTGGGAGGCATAAGATCATTCTGGACTCGGGCTGCGGCACCGGTCGATCCACCGTTCGACTGGCCGAACAACATCCCGAAGCGCTGGTCCTGGGTGTCGATCAATCCGGACACCGCCTGAGCAGAGCGCCGGCAATGCCTGACAACGCACTGCTGATACGCGCCGATCTGGCCGATTTCTGGCGGCTGGCCCGCCAGGCCGGCTGGCGTCTGGACGCCCACTTTCTACTCTATCCGAACCCCTGGCCCAAGCCGGG
>CAYTQT010000130.1:0-4113 GCA_964439915.1 uncultured Wenzhouxiangella sp.
ACAGGGCACAGGGCACAGGGCACAGGGCACAGGGCACAGGGTTTCGCGATCGGCATCCGAGAGCAGCGTATGCAGTTCGCCGTCGAGTTGCACAGGTGGATCTTGCGGCAGGGGCGCAGGCATAAACGCCCAATAGCCGCTTGGCTCTCGGATGTATCGGCCTGCGCGTGATGCGTCGAATTGCACTGCCATGCCTTGCCCTAGCGTTAATTTGGAATGATTTTCGCCTCTAAATTAAAGGCTAGGTTTATTATGGGGGGCTCGCCAGCCCTATAGAAAAGCCCAGCTTGCCTTGTGTCGATTGAGCCGCGCCAACGTCCCGAGAATCAAGTTAGCCAGCTTTGCGTTGGGATTGCAATCGAAGGTCATTAGCCCTGCGCGCCCCTTCTATCTAGCGCTGATTTTTGGCCACTAATCCTTTGTTTGGATTAAGCCGGCGATTGGCCTTGCGTCCAGAAATCAAGGTCTGGCTCTGCTCAAGGGGTCTTTTTCAGTCGGTCCCGAATGCGCCGCGGGCTGCGCCGACAATCAAGCACCGCGTAGATTCTGATCTGATCCTTAACGATGCGGTAGTAAACGGCATACGGAAATCTGCGGGGAAAACAGGCAGTGATAACGATCGAAGCGTTTTGGATGCACACCAGCGCTGATCTGCAGCGACTCGATATCGGAGTACAAGCTGTCGAGGAAATATCGCCCTATACCCGCCGCCTGGCGCTCGTAAAAGTGAAAGCCATCAACCAGATCAGCTCTGGCCGATTCAAGAATTCTGATCGACTTCACCGAATGTCGCGTTCGATCCCGGCCTTGGCAGTATCCCAGGATTCGAACTCTGTCTCATCATTCTCGACCGCGACTTCGCGGGCGGCTAGTACGTCTCCATGCCAGGCGGGTGGCTCGAGGCCCTGTGACCTTCGGCTCAGGTCTTCCCACAGTGCCTCCATGAGGCCAAGCTTCTGCTCCAGGGTCATGGTTTCGATATCCGGGATTGTCGTATTCACGTCTACAGCTCCTGTGTTGTACGTGGCTCGTTCTTCCGCGCTGCTCGATTAGTAACCGTTCCCTCTGAAACGATGAGCCACAAAGGAGCAGCTTTCTCATGATCGCACAGGGCATTGGTGTAGTGCCAAGTGGCGGCGGCGGGCCTGGTGGCAAACGATGAGCGGCGGTTTCTCAACGCTGCCCTTCCTGTCCGGAAAAAGCCGCCGCGACCTGCTGGCAGAAACCGACGGGCCGATGCTGCAGCACGGGCTCAAAGACATGCACGGTCTTAAGCTAACCCAACCCTCTCGGCGTGCCGACCGGCCAGATAGGGACGGCTTGGCGATGCGGTTTGAGCAGTTTTTGGAAGTGCAGGGCTAGAAAGGGGAGCATTTATATGAACGTAAGCACAGAGCAACGAAGGATTTTCAATAGTCAAGTGCTGGATCCTGTCGTCCAGAAGTTCCGGCCGCAGAATCAGTTGCTCAGCGGTTTTATGGCGATGGAGGGTCGTGATTATGCCAGGAGTCGGAAGCTGATGGTCGTCGGTCGGGCCGTGAATAGTTGGGGCGATGGACAGACCGTCACTCAGCTGCGTGATGAAACGAATTGTAAAGGCTTTACCGACAGCATTCATGAGCAGTTCACGGGCTGCAAAATGGCCTGGGTGGCCGAGAGCGAGGGAAGTCAAGACGGCTACAACACCAATAACTCTGCGTTCTGGCGGGTGATCAAACGTGTCTCGAAGGAACTGAATCTGTGGGGCGAGAATAGCGAATCAGACTGGTCATCTCGCCTTGTTTGGAGCAACCTTTACAAGATTTCGCCGCAGGCTGGAGGCAATCCCTCTGACGCACTATGCGCGCTACAAGAGCGCGGTTGCATTGAATTACTGCGGCAGGAAATTATTGACTATGCCCCAGAGCGGGTGCTGTTTCTCACCGGCATGACCTGGGCCTGGCCGTTTATGGCGGGCTTGGGGTGCCGATTGCGGGCGATGCAGGGCTTGGTTGAGGCCCGAGGGTCGATTGAGCTGCCTGGAGAACGTGCGTCGATCCCCTTTGTCGTCGCAGCTCATCCGCAGGGGAAGGACGAGTCGTCCTGGGTTCAGCTGGTCTTGGAAGCGTTCTGAATAGGCGGCTAGGCGACCGTGAGCGCAGATGTAGAGCAGATTCCTCGAAGGCTTTTGCTTGAGCGCTCTTAAGCGATTGAAAGTAAATGAATATTGTTGGCGTCCACTGCTTTCTTTAGCGACTGAGTTTTGCTAAGCTGTCCCTATTTCAGCAAGTAGAGTTTCGATGTCCCAAGCCTCCAAACGCCAAGACATGGTAAAAATCTCTCGATCTGCAATTCGGCGATCGGTGGCCAGCTCCACTGCGATTGAGACGGGGCAAAGCATTGCGGTGCTGGAGCGGAAGCTGGAAAACAAGAAAAACATCCGGCGGGTGGCGCTCGCTGCAGCCAAGGCCGGTTAAACCGGACAGCAATCTTCCCAAGGCGGCTACGGCAACGCCGCTCTAAAAAACAATGCCATGTCTCTGTAGTCTTGGTCTTAACCTTTTTGAACGGCGGCGAAGTAATTCTGTTTGTTCGAGTCCCAATAGCTGTAGTCCAGCAAGCCAAATCCTCCCTGTACTGACATGACATCGGCCAGCAGGCGTGCCAATCGCCCGTTGCCTTCCCTGAATGGGTGGATCAGGATCAGCTCAATGTGGGTGATGGCGAGTGCTTCAACCAGCGCGTCCGGATTTGATGCAGGGCACGGCGTATGGCGATCCAGACATTGGGCTTGGAATTCGTCAAGCAGTTTAGGAATTTGCGGTGCGGCCGCGAACTGGACGTTGCCCTTCCCAAGGTTGACGTTTCGGAATTCGCCGGCCCAGGCATAGACATTCCCCAACCATTCCCGATGCCAAGTTTTGAGGTCTTCGATCGTGAGCCGTCGCTCCAATGACTCGTCTTCGAAAACACGTTCATAGAGTTGCGAAAGCAGATCGAGCTCGACATCATTCATTTCGTCGATACTTGTAATTGCCAAGTGATTCGCGAGCACCTGCTGATCAGAACCAGGCTCAAACTGAGCTTGGCTGCCGGTGGCGGTATAACGAGTAGGCATCCGTCAACTCCTGTGATCATAAGGTTGCTGTTAGTCGATGGTTTTCGAAAGCAGCATTGACCGCTTACAGTCTACTCAGCGATTGGCGTTGCTTGCCAGTTGTCTCAAGAACGCCGGGCAGCTCTATCAGTGTTTCTGGAGCCGAGACTCTTCCGCCCGGACCCACCGACTCAAATGAAAGCTGAACAACTTGATCTCCTCAGCGCTGAGCTTTGTGGGCTGATGAGCGAGGAATTTCGGTAGGCCCTTAGGTTCCAATACCCACATGCGGTTCAGCGCCCCTTTCTCACTTTCGATATACCAGCCCGGGAACAGCACGACCGGATGGGCCTTCAGCTCGCGGCCGGTGCTCTCCTGCAACAGGGTTTGCAGCCAGCTGCCCTGGGCTTGGGCCTGGATGATGGGGCGGCGGTTCGGTGCTTGGCCGGATTGGCTGAGGCGCTGGCCGTCGAAATGGATCTTCGCTTCGCCTTTGATCGGCTTGCTCCAGGTTTTGGTCTCAATGCTGAAGACGCCGGCGGGGCCAATAATGACGTGGTCGACGTTGAAGCCTTCACCGATCAGGTCATGGAAGACCTCGTAGCCGTCGCTTCTGAGCTTTTCCAGATACTGGCCAACGGCGCGCTCGCCTTGTTCGCCCTGGCGTAGGGCTCGAAGGCGGGGACGGACTTTGAAGATGCGGTAGATGAACCAGGCGATCGCCGCCAGCGCCACCGCAGTCCAGGCCCAGGGTGAAGTGCTGCGGCCTGTCAGTTCCTCCATCCACTTGATCATCGCAACGACCAGAAAGCCACTGGCCATTAGCGCCGGCAACAGTGCATAGTCATCAAAAAGCTCTTGCCTGGCTTCCGCTAGCGATTGCCCCGGGTTGCGCATCGCCGGGTCTTTCAGCGGCGAGCGCTTTTTTGCATCTTTCTTCATTTTCTTAGTTCCACCTACGCCTGCGGAGATTATGTAGCGGCGCAGCGGGCCGTGGAAAGTGGTGATTTGGGAAAGCAGACACTGGGTCCTACTGA
>CAYTQT010000131.1:0-3926 GCA_964439915.1 uncultured Wenzhouxiangella sp.
TTTCGGGTCAGAGTGCCATGCCCAATCGCTATGACTACATCATTGTCGGTGCCGGCTCGGCCGGATGCGTGCTGGCCCATCGCCTGAGCGCCGACCCCGCGATCCGGGTACTGCTGCTGGAAGCCGGTCCGCGCGACTGGAATCCCTTCATCCACATGCCCGCCGGCCTGGCCAAGCTGGTCAACTTCAAGTCGCTGAACTGGAACTATCAGACCGAGCCGGAGCCGGCGCTGAACAACCGCAGGCTGTACTGGCCACGCGGCAAGGTGCTGGGCGGATCGAGCTCGATCAACGCCATGTGCTACTCCCGCGGCCACCGATCCGACTACGACGACTGGGCGGCGCTGGGTAATCCGGGCTGGGACTGGAACGAGGTTCTGCCGTATTTCAAGCGGGCCGAGGATCAATCGCGCGGACCGTCTGAACTGCACGGCACCGGCGGCCCCCTGAGCGTCTCGGATCTGAGCTACACCAACGAACTCAGCGATGTCTTCGTCGAGGCAGCCGGCCAGGCCGGCTTCCCGCGCAACAACGACTTCAACGGCCTGGCCCAGCGCGGTGCCGGCATCTATCAGGTCACCCAGCGCGACGGTCGACGCTGCAGCACGGCGGCCGGCTACCTCAAGCCGGTGCGATCGCGACCCAACCTGACCGTGCTGACTGGCGCGCTGACGCTGGGCCTGACCTTCTCCGGGCCGAACCAGGTGCGCGGCGTGCGCTACGCCCGGCGCGGCATCACGCGCACGGTGACAGCCGAGCGCGAAGTGCTGCTGGCCGGCGGCGCGATCAATTCGCCGCATCTGCTGATGCTGTCGGGCATTGGCCCGGCGGCCCGACTGGAGGCTGCCGGCGCACGGGTCCGTCACGACCTGCCTGCCGTGGGCCGGAACCTGCAGGATCACCTCGATATCTGCACTCTGACCCGCTGCTCGCAGCCGGTGACTTACGACCAGCTCAGCGAGCTGCGCGTCGGGCTGCGCTACTTCCTGCACCACGACGGCGAAGGCACCTCGAATATCGCCGAGGGCGGCGCCTTTCTGGTCAGCGGGCGTGGTCGGGGCGACCGACCCGATATCCAGATGCACTTCGTGCCGGCCCTGCTCGACGACCACGGCCGCAATCGACTGCCGGGCGATGGCTACACCCTCCACGCCTGTCCGCTGCGCCCCGAGAGCCGCGGGCATCTGGCGCTGAAATCAACGGACCCGCGCGAGCCGATCGCCATCCACGCCAACTATATGAGCACGCCCGAGGATCTGGAAATGATGCTGGAGTGCGTGCGCATCTCGCGCGAGATCCTCAATCAACCGGCCTTCAAGCCCTTCCGCGCCCACGAGATCTTCCCCGGCAACGAGATCACCGACCGGGCCGGCCTGATCGAGTTCATCCGCGCCAAGGCCGAGAGCATCTACCACCCGGTCGGCACCTGCCGCATGGGATCGGATGCAGACGCCGTGGTCGACACCGAACTCAGAGTGCGCGGACTGACCGGGCTGCGCGTGATCGATGCCTCGATCATGCCGACCCTGGTGGGCGGCAACACCAATGCCCCGACCGTCATGATTGCCGAAAAGGCGTCCGATCTGATCCTCGGGCGAGCCGGCATGATGCCCGAACAGCAACCCCGGGCCGCTTGACCACGTGATGCCCCGCGCCGACCTGGACCGACCGCTGATGCGCAGTCCAGAGGACAAGGCTTGATCACGTTCTTCGCGCCCGCCGCCCAGGGACTCGAAGAGCTGCTAGCCGCAGAGCTGAAAGACCTGGGGCTGGAGTCGGTCCGCGTCGAACGCGGCGGCTGTGCGTTCAGCTCGGACCTGATGGGCGCCTACCGGGCCTGCCTGTGGTCACGCCTGGCCGCCCGGATCCTGCTGCCCCTGGCCCGCTTCGACGCCGACGATGACGATGCCCTCTACGCCGGCACACAGTCCATCGACTGGTCAGAGCACCTGAGCGCCGAACACAGCCTGGCGGTTTCCTTTTCCGGCATCCGGCCCAGGCTGACCCACAGTCGCTTCGCCGAACAGCGGATCAAGGACGCGATCGTCGATCAGATGCGCGATGAACAGGGGCTGCGCCCCTCGGTCGATCTGCGCAACCCGGATATCCGCATTCAGGCCCACCAGACCGAACGGCAGGTCACCCTGTCGCTGGATCTTTCCGGCGATCCGCTGCATCGCCGGGGCTACCGTGAGGCCGGCAACATCGCGCCGCTCAAGGAACATCTGGCCGCCGCCATGCTGCTGCGCGCCGACTGGCCGGCCCTGGCCCGCGAAGGCCTGCCGCTGCTCGACCCGATGTGCGGGTCGGGAACGTTGCTGATCGAGGGCGCGATGATGGCCAGCGACACGGCACCGGGCCTGCTCAGAACACGCTACGGCTTTCTCCGCTGGCCAGGGCATGACAGTGGCGCCTGGAAGACCCTGATCGATGAGGCCATCGAACGACAGGAACACGGCCTGTCGCGGCTGCCGCCGATCATCGGTAGCGATCATGACCCTCGCGTGATCCGCATCGCTCAGGCCAACGCCCGCCGAGCGGGCTTTGCCGACCACATCACGCTATCCAGCGCTGAATTCGACCAGATCGAAGCCCCTGGCCCGCGCGGCCTGCTGATCACCAACCCGCCCTACGGCGAGCGCCTGGGACAGCGCCATCAGATGATGCCGCTCTACCTGCGCCTGGCCGAGACCCTGCGGCACACCTTCCCGGGCTGGCGCGCGGTCATCCTCAACGGGGCCGGGATCGCGCTCGGTCTGAAGCCGGAAAAGAGCTGGTCGATGCGCAACGGACCGATCGAGTGCCAGCTCGACTGCTTCGAGATCGGCAGCGACCCCTCGCTGTCGGTCCCGCAGGCCACCGATCTGGTCAATCGCCTGGGCAAGAATCGCAAGCAGCTGGGCAAATGGCTGCGCAAGGAGGCGGTCAGCTGTTATCGGATCTACGACGCCGATCTGCCGGAATATGCGCTGGCGATCGATGTTTATGAAACCACCGGCGACACCTGGCTGCACGTGCAGGAATACCAGGCACCTGCCACGGTCGATCCGCGCAAGGCCCAGGCTCGGCTGCGCGCCGCCCTGCAGGTCATCCCCGCGGCTCTGGACGTCAGCCCCGAGCACATGGTCTTCAAGGTGCGCAAGCGCCAGCGCGGCGAGCAGCAGTACCGGCGCCAGGCCGAATCCGGCCAGTCCCTGATCGTTCAGGAGGGGCGCTGTCGCCTGAAGGTCAATCTGATCGACTACCTCGATACGGGCCTGTTCCTGGACCACCGAACGGTTCGCCTCTGGCTGGCCGATCAGGCCCGCGACCAGCGCTTTCTCAACCTGTTCTGCTACACCGGTGCGGCCACCCTGCACGCAGCGGTCGGCGGTGCACGCTCGACGACCAGCGTCGATCTGTCCAATACCTACCTGGACTGGCTGACCGAGAATCTGGAGCTCAACGACTGCGCGACCCCGGATCACCGCCTGATCCAGGCCGACGCCCTGGCCTGGCTGGAGGCCTGCGAGGAGACCTTCGATCTGATCTTTCTGGATCCGCCGAGCTTCTCCAATTCCAAGCGCATGGCCGAGACCCTGGACGTCCAGCGCGATCACGCGCACATGATTCGCCATGCGATGCGCTGCCTGAGCCCTGAGGGGGTGCTGATCTTCTCGACCAATCTGCGCCGGTTCAGACTCGATCCGTCGCTCAGCGAGGCTTTCAGTGTCGAAGACCGAACCCGCTGGTCGATTCCGCGCGACTTCCAGCGCAATGCGCGAATTCATCAGTGCTATTTCATCCAGGCACGCTAGTGTACCCCGTCGTTAATCCTGTAACTTTCAGCGAGTCGGAGAGCGTTTAGCTGCAAGGCAGCGCTCGCCGGGAATGCTTACTGCCTTTCCAAGAGCGCTAACGCCGCAGATGAGCGCTCTCCGGCTCGC
>CAYTQT010000132.1:0-3692 GCA_964439915.1 uncultured Wenzhouxiangella sp.
TGGTTCCCGCCGACGACAAGAAGACCATGCGCCTGATCGTCGCCCGGATCATCCGTGACGAAATGAAATCCCTCGACATGACCTATCCAGAGGTCACGGATCAACGTCGGGCCGAGATGCAGGGATACCGTGAGCAACTGTTGAAGGATTAAGGCAGGCTCAAAGCAGCGATTCTTGCATTCAGGCTCGCTTTCGACGCGTCGTTCAGCGAACCGTGCCGACCCCGGATTTCCAGGACAGCTTCAAGGTGCTCGACAGCAAGTTCGGGATCGCCCATCGCCTCCCGCAGATCAGCCAGCACCAGATGCGTATCGGCAAGGCCGGGATGGTCTGCGTCGAACAGCGTCTCGCGCATCTGCAGCGCCCGGCCCAGCCAGTCCTCGGCGGCAGCCAGGTCAGCCTCCAGCAAGGCCGCTCGCCCGAGGTGATGCAGCGTGTAAGCAATCTGCGGATGTGCGCCCTCGAACACCCGCTGCTGCCGGGCCAGTGCATCCAGCAGCAGCGGGCGCGCCTGCGCGGGCTGGCCCTGTTCGATTTTCATCCACCCCAGATTGGCCAGGTTGCCGGCGACCCGACTGTGGGCCCCACCGTGGGTGGCTTCGTTGATCGTCAGGGCCGCCAGGAAGCGGGCCTCGGCCCTCGAATAATCGCCCCGGGCGGCCAGCGCCAGGGCCAGGTTGTTGTAGGTGTTGGCCAGAACGATGTGTTCGGCGCCGAAGGCCGCGATCTGAACCTCCAGGGCACGTTCGAGCTCGGCGATTGCTTGCTCGTGATCACCGAGGTCGTAAAGCAGGGCACCCAGTCGCACGCGGGTTTCGGCGGTTTGTGGATGACCCGGTCCGAGGATGGTCTCGTGTCGGGCCAGGACCTGCCGAAACAGGTCGTCGGCGCCGGCCAGGTCGCCCTGACGGTAACGGGCCGACGCGATGGCATTGAGACCACGCGCGGCCTGCGCGGAGTGCTCGCCATGAGCCGCCTTCTGGAGCGCCCAGGCTTCGCGATAGCTGGCCTCTGCGCCGACGAAATCACCCCGCCCCCAGTGCAGCCCACCTTGCCGGAACCAGGCCTCGATCGCCATATCGCCGACCTGTTCGGAAACGTCGATATCGGCCAGTGCGAGCTCGGCGGCATCCAGGTCATCCAGGGCCTGAAAGGCTTCGGCGCGCAGGACTCTCGCCCGGTTGACAGTCTCGATCGGCGCCTCGGCGATCAAGCGCTCGGTCTGCTCGATCACCGACTCGAAGCGCCCGTCAACCAGAGCCAGCCGGGTCTCCAGCAGCTGCGCGGCCAACGCAGAATCCGGGTCGCCCAACGCCCGCGAGGCATCCACCAGACGCTGGGATCGTGCGTAGTCTCCCCGGCTGAAGAAAATGTTCGCCAGGGTGTTCAGCAATCGGGACTTGAGTTCGGGCTGATTGGCGAACCCGGTCTCGATCTGCCGGGCGGCATCGGACAGCACCTGCTCGACGCTGCGCGGTTCACCCTGATGGATTTCCGGGTCGGCCTCGATCAGCAGCTCGGCCAGGAAGTCGGACAGGGACCCTGCCCTTGCGCTCTGCTGCCGGGCCGCATCCAGGGCGACGCTCAGGGCCTGCGACTGCTGCCACAAAGCGCCGCCGGCGATCAAGATCGTGGCCAGGACCATGGCCGTAGCGCCCACCCCCCAGGGATGGCGCCGAATGAAACGTCGCAGACGATAGGGCCGGCTCGGAGGGCGGGCCTGGACCGGGAAGCCGTCGAGATAACTCTGCAGATCCTCGCCGAGCTGACGCGCGTCGGCATAGCGCCGCTCCGGGTCCGGCTCGATGGCGCGCCAGACGATCCAGTCCAGATCGCCCCTGAGCCGCCGCTGCAGGGCTGGCGTCGCCGCCACCCGGCTGAGCTTCGAGGGTGAGCGGTCAGTCAGGCGCCGATGGGCCTGGCTCGCGTTGCAGCCCTCGATGGCCCAGGGTCGCTGGCCAACGAGCAGCTCGAACAGGATCACGCCGAGGGAAAAGGTGTCGCTGCGCGTGTCGACCGGATCCCCGCGCAATTGCTCGGGACTGGCATATTCCAGGGTCAGGCGACGTTCCGACGCGACCGTGTGCGCCCCATCGGCCTGCGGGTCGAGGAGGCGGGCAATGCCGAAGTCGAGCAGCTTGGGCTCACCGGTCCGGGTCACGAGGATATTGGCCGGCTTGAGGTCGCGGTGAATGATCAGCCGGCGGTGGGCGTGATCGACGGCGCTACAGACCCTGCTCATCAACTCGATGCGGGCTCGGACGCCCAGGTTACGGGCCTGGGCGAACTGCATCAGCTCCTCGCCCTGGACCCGCTCCATGACCAGAAAGGGCTGGCCGTTGTCGAGCGTGCCGCCGTCGATCAGGCGCGCGATATTGGGATGATCCAGGCGGGCCAGGATTTCGCGCTCTCTGCCAAAACGCGCGCTGAGATCGGCATTCGGCAGGCCGAGGGCCAGCAGCTTGATCGCCACCTCGCGCTGATAAGCCCCATCGGCGCGTTCGGCGAGCCAAACCTGACCCATGCCACCCTCGCCAAGCAAGCGAATCAGACCCCAGGGGCCGATTCGCAGGCCGGGGCGGATCTCGTTGCCCAAAAGAACCGGGCGGTCCAGCAGACTGTCGTCCTGGTCGTGCGCCGCCAGCAGGGCCTCGAGCTCCTCGGCCTGCTCCGGGGGCACGGCCGCCAGGGCCTGCTTGCGCTCGTCCCGATCCAGCGTCACTATACGGTGGAAGTGGGACCAGAGCGCGTTCCAGTCCGGGCTGCTCATGGACACTGACTCCCGTCTCGAATCGATCCGCCAATATTGAACTGATGGGCAAGGTCACGCAACTTCTGGAAGAACTCCGAGACCAGCCGGCATCGGCCAGCGACAAGCTCCTGCCGCTGGTCTACGAAGACCTGCGCAAGCTGGCCCGCTCGCGGCTCAGGAACGAAGCCGGGGTCATGACCCTGCCCGCCACGGCGCTGGTTCACGAGGCCTACCTGCGACTGATCGGCAGCGATGCCCCGGACTGGGATCATCGCGGCCACTTCTTCGCGGCAGCCGCCGAGGCCATGCGACGGGTCGCCGTGGACTACGCGCGCGCCGGGCGCGCCCAGAAGCGCGGCGGCCGGCTGGCCCGGGTCGAGCTCGATACACAGCGCATCGCGACAGCGGGCGTGGATTCCGATCTGGTCGACCTGGACCAGGCGCTCACCGAACTCGAACAGCTCGATGCAACCATGGCCGAGGTCGTCAAACTGAAGTATTTCGCCGGCTTGAGCAATGAAGAAACTGCCCGAACGCTTGGCGTGTCACCGCGCACGGTCAATCGCCACTGGACGGCCGCTCGAGCGTGGCTGAATCGAGCGCTGGATCAGGGCATCGACCAACAAGCCTAGGGAACCTCTGAATAATGCTGTCGGGGCACGACAGTTCTTTTCGGGATCAGCCGGCGTGGCTTCGGCGAGCGCCGTTTCGGGCCAGGTGCGATTTGCCGCAGGCAAGAAGCGCCGGACGAAGAAACGCTGAGCGCGTGACGGCTACTGTCACTCCGACTGTCATGACAAGCGGCACCACACGACCTGCGGCTTTTCCGACTGAAACGCGTTCCGGTCAGATTTATTCAGCGGTTCCCTGGACGCACTCAATCAAACGAATCACGAAAAATCGTGTCGCTCGACGTATCGATAACGCGCAGCACGACCAG
>CAYTQT010000133.1:0-3583 GCA_964439915.1 uncultured Wenzhouxiangella sp.
GAGCCAGGGTCAGGGTCACCGCGATGATCAATCCCTGAGAGACCCAGAGCGCCGGGCCGAGGTCGATCTCTGGCCACTGCTCGGCCTGAACCATGATGAAGACGTTCTGAACGCCGCGCCCGACCGTCGGCATCATGATGATGAAGACCGTCGAGACCAGCCACCAGACGTGCTCTTCCAGCTGCTTGCGGCGGACGATGGCCATGATCACGGCCAGGCTGAACAGCACCACCATGAGAATCTCGACCACCGCGATGCCGTAGAAAAGCTCCGGCTTGAAGGGCCCGAAGCGGACTGGATCGTCGGTGGCCATCTGCACGTAGACCAGGTCACGATGCATCATGCCCAGGGCGCCGAGTCCGACGCCGCCGGCGACGAAGAAGCCGATCATGCCAAGGGTTCGATGCTGGGCCATGCGGCGATGGGTGGCCAGCCAGGGCTGGAGGATCAAAAAGCCGTACCAGAGCGTGGCGCACCAGTAGTGGACGTGCACGGCCCAGGTGTTGTCCGTGAAATCCCCCCAGTAGTCCATGCCGATCCCCAGCTGCATCAGCAGCATGGGCAGCAGCATCCAGACAAAGAGCGTCTGATAATGTTCCATGCCCTGTGGCCTTGAGGGAATCGGGCTGTTGACCGGGATGGGCGCTGCGTTACTCGACACAGTCGGCCTCCAGCTGGAAAGCGTCGCAGTGGATGCGATCAACGAAGGTCGACTCCGCAGCGCCGATGTCCACGCGCTCACCGATCACGCGAGGCGTGATCAGGTTATTGAACCCATGGTTGCCGTAACTCCAGTCCTGATCGATCGGTAGCGGGGGGTCCAGGAGGCCGGGGGGTTCGGGCAGGCCCGCATCAATCATCGCTGAGGTCGGCGCAGGTGTGGGGTCGTAATTCTCCGGCGTGATGCCGGAGAAAAGAAGCGGTAGTCCGGGGTTGACCGACAGGTTGCCGCTTTCCACTGAAGCGTTTCGGAACTGATCCTCGATCGTGTTGTTGAGCAGATAACTGTCGCCGATGGGAGGCATACACGCATCGAAGTCATCATTGCGCCAGAAGATCGAGTTGGCAATCAGGACATCCGGGCTGGTGTTTGCCTGCGGAGTGGATACCCACAGACCCGAACAGCGCGTGGCCTGAACGCCGGCGTGCTCATTTTCGATCATCGTGTTGTTGACGAAGAAGAATCGCTGGTCGTCGCGATTCAGCGACACAAAGACCGTGCCCTGCTGGGCCCGCACCTCGTTGAGCAGGAACAAGGAGTTGCGGATGGTCAACCGCCGCATGTTGAGCGCCGTTAAGGCCGCGCCCGCATGAGCCGAATTGTCGATGAACTCGACCCGATCGAACAGTACGCGAAGCTCGTTGGCCGGCGTGCCCAGGTGGACAGCTCCTCTGACCTCATTGTCGAGGCCGCGGCCTCCCCTGAAGGTCAGATTACGGATATTCAGCGTGCCGGACTGGAAAGTGCTCGAGGAGGTGACTCGAAGCAGCCGATGGGTTTGGTTGCCGACGATCCGGCTCGCTCGCGGATTGCCCGCCTGGTTAAAGCAGTTCAGTCCGAGGCCGTCGAACCAGCCACCCGAGATGTTTAGCGACTCGGCGTTCTGGGACAGGGAAACATGGAAGCCCGTCTCGACTGGAGGCAGATAGTCGCCGGCCTTCAGGCGGATTTCATCGCCCTCGCCGTTGGTCGATGCGGTGGTCAGCGCAGTGACCAGTTCGGCTGAATTCGACACGCAAAAGATCGCCGCGTTGATCGAGCCTGAGCCCAACAGGACGAGCATGAACAGGATGAGGCGCAGCATGGGTTGTTCCTCGAAAAATAGTGGTATCGACGTGTTTAATGCCCCCGATGCCAGAAGCGCACATCGGATCCGGCCGATTTCAGCGTTTTTTTTGATTGGGAGAGATGCCTGGGGGACAGCCAGAACTCCGTTGCGTTGATGTGTTCGGTTTGTGCAGGCACTGGCATTGACAGAGAGGAGTGCGCCGAATCGCGTCGATTCCGCGCCCAGCTACGCCAACCCAGAACAGGAATCTCTGTCATGAAATCGTTTGTCGTTAACTGCATGACTGCCGCTTCTGACCCGTTCGGCGGAGGCCGTGTCAGGAAGGGCATGGAACCCAGACCGAATAAGCAAGCCCGTTGCGTGGTGCGATGCCCGCTTTGCGTCGGCACGCTGTGGCTTGTCATTGGCCTGCTGGCCTCAACCAGCGTTGCGGCCCAGAGCCCCTTCCAGCTACTGGATGTTGTCTCCGGCGACTATTCCGGTCTCTCGGCTCAGACTGCGGCCAACGGACCGGAATTCGGCTTCAGCGTGGCTATCAGCGGAGAGTGGATGGCTGTCGGTGCGCCGGGGACCATTGCCGGTACTGTCGGATGGGGTGCCGTCTTCATGTTCCGCAATCAGGGCGACGAGTGGGAACTGACGCAACGAATCATGATTCCCGGCGCCGGACAGGATCGTCGCTGCGGTCACAGCGTGGCCATGAGTGGGAGCTACCTGATTTTCGGGTGTCCCGGCCGCGGCAGCAACTCTGAGTTCTCCGATAATGAAGCGGGGTCCACCCGGATCTACAGGAGAAACAACGACCAAGAGTGGGTGGGCGAGACTTTATTCCCCTCTTTGCCTGTTGAGATCGCTGACGGCGCTCGATGTGGATCTTCGGTGGACATCGTCACCAGTTTTGTGCCGGTCGGTGGTTTCTCCACCATTGCTGTGACCGGTTGTCCAGGATTTGATTCGGCTAAAGGTTCCGTTCGCGTCCTCGGTTTTGATGGCAATAACTGGAGCCTGGCCCCGGACCTCAACGCCAGCGACGGTGTCAGCGGGGATACTTTTGGCGCTGCTGTCGCGCTGACGGTGTCCTGTGACCCCGCCCCTCCTGCGGGAATCCTCTGCCAGCCTCGGCTGGCCGTCGGGGCACCGACCAAGTCGCATGGCAGCGCCATCCTCGGTGGGGCAGCCTATGTCTTTGCCGGTAGCGACTGGAACGAAACCGATATCTTCACCCACGAGTCTCCCAGCACTTTCGGGGCCACCCTGTTCGGGATCTCGGTCGACATCAACCCATCACAGCTACTGGTCGGTTCATCCCAGGCCTTCACAAGCAATTGTCCGAATGCGCCGCGCTGCGGGCGCGTCTTTCGCCGGGAGCGCGAGGGTAGCACCTGGACTTCTCGAATCGGCGGTGGAGCGATCAACGCCGGCGGCACGCCGCCGGGTGAGCAGCTGGGCATGCGCTTCAGCCGCGCGGTCGCGCTGGGCTTTGACAACTGGATCGCGATCGCGGCCCCACTGACCGATGGTGGGGAAGACGCCTTCGGTAACACCGTCGAAGGGCTCGGACTGGTCGAACTGCGCCGCGCCAGCAACGGCGACTGGGGCACGAACTGGGTCGATACGCAGGATGAGTTTCGTCCTGAAAACTTGTCCCTGCCGCTGAACTATGACGACAGTCAATTCGGCACCAGCCTCGCCTTCGGTGGGCAGCGCTGGCTGGCCGTGGGTGCACCTCGATGGTCGTCGCTTCCCTTTCCTGGTGCTCCCCGCGGCACGGTCTGGCTGTATGCCGAACCCGA
>CAYTQT010000134.1:0-3450 GCA_964439915.1 uncultured Wenzhouxiangella sp.
GTTTCCGGGTTCGCCCTGAGCCTTTCGCCCTGAGCCTTTCGCCCTGAGCCTTTCGCCCTTCGCCCTTCGCCCTTCGCCCTGAGCCCTGAGCCCTGAGCCCGCATTTCAACCCTCGAACCGATCCGCAAACAGACCCGTATCCTGAGTAATGCAGTTGGGGAAATTCTCAGCGATGCGACCGCTGATCTGCGTCATCACGCGGGGTGCCAGATCCAGCTGAATGCTGCCGCCGCAGGCACTGCTGAAATGGCAGTAGCTCATCAGCGTGCCGCTGCCGCCGACCGGGCAACTGACCGGACCTGAATAGCAGCCGGATTCCGAGGCGTAGCACTGATCGATCGGCGGGTTGTAACAATGCGTATGACGTGAGCCCAGGTTATGGCCGATCTCGTGGGCGAACAAACCCGCGCTGCGGCTGGGTCCGAGACTCGGGTTCCTGAACAACTGGTTGTAGCTGTAGCTGCCGCCACCGCTTTCGTTACGACAATAGCTGTTGACCCAGGCGATCCCCGAGGCGCTGTTCTGCGACCCGCTGCGCCCGGAAATCATCGCCGCGTGGGTGCGCTGAATACCCGAATAGTTTTCCTCCCAGTAGGAACCGAATTCATTCAGTTCCGCACCGCCCGCGCCCGAATCCGCTTCCGGATAGGGGTCGCTGCCGACGCGCAGGAACATATCCCCGAGCTGCATTCGAAGATTCAATTGGGACTCGAACAGGCCGTTGGCGATCAGCAACAGTTCCTCGTTGTAGGCCGCCGCGGCATCGACATCATCACTGAATCGACGGTCGAGCCATTCCTTGTCGGTATCGATCGCCAGAACGCCCAGGCGAAGCACGCTGCCGCGCAGGTTCGATCTCCCTGCTGTGCCAAATACCTCCTCACCTGGCCCACGCAGCGCTGCGTAATCATCGTTGGAACAGGTTGAATCGAGCTCAACACCCTCGGGCAACAGATCCTGAACAGAATAAGCCCGACTGAAATACCGGCCATCGTCCTCGTAGAAACGCAGCTCTTCGAAGCCGGCCGCACCATAAATCCCACCGCGCCAGGAGCCGATCTGGCCGCGCGTACCCGCAAGCACCACCCGCACCCGAGGATCGACAGGTGTCTGCCCAATCAGAAAGATTCGATGATCGCGGGGCAACACACGCGTCGCACCGTTGTCCAGCACAGACACGCTCGCGCCCTCGGCGTACAGCGCTATCCGCTGAAATTCAACGCCCGCCAGGCGCTCGGCACCGATCGGCATGAGGTCGATTTTCACGGTGTCGCCGAATTCCAGCGATTCGATACGCTCAACCATGCCTGGATCAAGCGCAGCAACACTAGACGCCAGTAGCAGGCCCGCCGCAAGCGTCAAAACCCTGGCCAGAATGCGCATCAGAACTCCAGAAATCAGTCAGGAACACGAAGTATAGTGGGCCCTAGCCTCAAAAATCTCAGGTTTCCGGTTGCAGGGATCGCGGATCGGCAAGATGCTGGTTTTCGCCTTTCGCTTATCCGGAAACCGGAAACCGGAAACCGAGTCTTTTCCTTTCGCCCTTCGCCCTTCGCCTGTTTCCCCTGAACCACCAGCCAGTCATAAATCCCGCGAAAACAGGATTATTTCTGGTTTCAACACACTTTCCCAAATAATCCTTTCATAAAAGGATTTACACCTCAAACACAGTCATCATAGGATATAATCCTTGTTAGAGAGGATTAATTTGTGAGAACAGTCAAACCGACACCACCACCGGAATCAGTGCTCACCAGCGCCAGAGACCTGGGGCGCCTCATGCGTGCCGCTCGCACGGCGACCGGCTTGACGCTGGAGGAAGCTGCCCTGAGCATGAATGTCGCCAAGCAGACCCTGCAGAATCTGGAAACGGGAACGGGAACGGTATCGTTGTCCCTGGCGTTCAAGGCCGTCAATGCGCTGGGCATTCGCCTCACCTGGCAGTTACCGCCACAAGAGATCACTCCGGGAAGCCTGGATGAACCTTGAAGTCTGGCTAGACCAGGACCGAGTCGGAACACTGACATTCGATGCTAGAGGCAACCGCTTCGCATTCGATTACCTGGCCGAATGGAGCGCTCGTAGCGATGCCTATCCGCTTTCGCCTGGACTCCCACTGATCAATACGGAACAACCAGCAGATGTCCACAGTGCAATCGTGCGCCGATTTTTTGAAAACCTGCTACCGGAAGGGCAGGCCCTGGACGATGCTGCCCGTAACCATCAGATCTCCAAAGGTAATCTCGTCGGGCTGCTGATTGCGCTGGGCCGAGAGACCGCTGGCGCCTTGCGTCTCTGTCTCCCGGGCAAAGCGGGACGAGACACCACCGATAGACGTCTTCTTACTCACGAAGAACTATCCATGAGGATTCGCCAGCGCCCGAGCGAGTCGTTCACAGTATGGGACGGCAAGGTGCGTCTATCGATCGCAGGCTTCCAGGACAAGCTGGCAGTTTTTAGGGACGACGGCCGCTGGTATCTTGTCGAAGGACCCGATCTGGCCTCAACCCACATCCTCAAGCCCGATCCCGTCAACCCCAGGCTGGCTGGTCTGACCTCGAACGAACTCTTCTGCATGAAACTGGCCGCCGCCATCGGCCTGGAAACCGCGCCGGTAGAATTGCATCGACTCCCCGAACCGGTGCTGTGCATCGCCCGCTTCGATCGTTTTCGACACGGCCCGGCGGTACGCCGTCGGCACGTGATTGACGGCTGCCAATTACTCGATTTGGCCACCAGCTATAAATATGAGCGGCCCTACGGTGACGGCGTCGATGTGCGCGACATTCGAGATGGCGCGTCCCTTCCACGACTTTTCGCGGCTATCAAGGGAAGCCCCCAGCCCGCGAAGGCGAAACTGCTGCTTTTACGCTGGCTGGTGTTTCAGATACTCCTGGGCAACACCGACGCACACGCCAAGAACCTGTCGTTCTTCATGACAGCGGCAGGGCCCGTGCAAGCGCCCGCCTACGACATGACCTGCACAGCCCTCTATCAATCCCATGTCAGCCAGACATTCGCCATGGCCGTAGGCGATGCCTTCGACACCAGCGAACTGTCGGCCTACGAATGGGCACAATTCTGTCGAGCCACAGACACCAATCCGACGCTGGTTGCCAAGGAAGTTCAGCGCAGCGTGCAGCTGATTCGAAAAAAACTGCCAGCGGTGCGAGAAACAGCCGTCAGCTCGGGCGCTGTGCCCGAGATTATCGAAAAAATCAGCCAGGTCATTGAAGAACAATGCGAAACGCAACTCAAACTGGCCCCCCAGATCCGCAAAATGATGACCATCTGACCACCAAAACCATCTTCCCCCCGCGCCTCTGCGCAATACTGTTTGCGACTGTGATTCAAGACCATACCGGGGTGATCCCCGGTCGATGGGAAAAGCAATCTCGCGCTGAGGCGCAGGGAAGAGCGGGTGAAAGGCAAAGGGCGAAAGGCGAACCC
>CAYTQT010000135.1:0-3422 GCA_964439915.1 uncultured Wenzhouxiangella sp.
TGGCCGTCGGTGACGACCTCTCGGCAACCGGGCACATCGGTCGTCACCAGCGGCAGGCCAGCGGCCGCACCTTCGACCAGCACCTTCGGAAGCCCCTCGCGATAGGACGGCAACACCACCGCATCGATCGTCCGATACAGCGACGGCATGTCCTCGACATAGCCGAGCCATTCGATCAGGCCCTGCGCTTCCCAGGCGGCCACGGTGGCTTCGGTCACGGAGGTCGGATTGCTTTCATCCGGGGCACCGGCGAGAAGGAACTCGATATTGCGTCCCTGCCCTTTGAGAATCTGCGCGGCCCCCAGATACTCAGCCAGACCCTTGTGCCAGAGTAGCCTGGCAGGCAACAGCACCCGGAAGGGCGCCGTAGTTGATGCCATGGGGTCTTCGCCGCGACTTGAACCATTCTGGTCCGGCCCAGGCGCGAAGCGTTCGCAATCGACCCCGGAACCCGGAATCATTGCAAGAATTCCCGGGCGCGCAAGCCGCTCGTCCTGAAACAGGGCCAGATCATCCTGGTTCTGAACCACCACCCGCACCCCTGGTCCGGAGAACGCAACGCGGAACAGGACCCGGACCAACCCGCGCAGCAATCGGCTCAACCGACCATCATGAAGAAACAGATACCCCATCCCGGTGATCGAGGCGACCCGCCCGGCCACCCCGGCCGCCCGTCCCGCCAGCGCCCCATACACCGCACCCTTGATGATGAAGCCGTGGACCAGATCAACCCGTTCGCGGCGCAGCAATCGGCACAGCCAGACAATCAGCCACAGCTCCTTGAACGGATTCATCCCGGCCCGCTCCATCGGCGCCGGACACCAGCGATACCCGAGCGCCTCGAACCTCTCCCCGAACGGCCCGGGAGGTGCCACCATCAACACCTCATGCCCCGCCGAATGCAAAGCCGCCGCCAACGCCCCACGGAAGTTGAACAGGTAGGCATCGGAGGGGGCGAAGAGGACGATTTTCATGGAAAGGCAGGCTCAGGGCTCAGGGCTCAGGGCTCAGGGCTAAAAAGCGAAAGGGCGAAAGGGCGAAAGGCTCAAAATGAATCTCCGGGTTCGTAGTCGGTCTGTTGTTCTGATACTTCGTCAGCGTACTCTCGGCGCTTCCTGATCAGTGCCGACAGCATTCTGGATATGGAAGTACAGTCAGCAACCCATGTCTTCACCCGTTCTTTCGACAAATATCCAATGTCCTGAGCGATATAAAGTTGGGATCGCACTTCCCCACAGGATCCTTTTGCTATCGCGAGAAACCGCGCGCAATCTCGATGAGAATCACGCTCGAAACCCTCGGCAATATTGCTGGAGATCGACAATGCGGACCGAGTAATCTGGTCACGAAAACCCCAATCCTTCAAATCGGCAGTCGCTCTATATATCTCGGATGCCAACCGCGCCGACTTCTTCCAAACATCCAGATCCTCGAACCTCACGCTTTCGCCTTTTGCCCTGCGTCCTGCGCCCTGTTCCTCATACAATTACCCTTTCGAATTATGCGGACCTGCTCCCCTATCCTTAATCTGGCATTGGAATATCATGAAGCTGAATGGCCTCATTGGCCTGGATTTCCAAAACCTTGTTCAGCAGATCGCCCTCACAATGATTCGTGGAAAAATCAAGCGCCTTCTTCAGTCGCTGCCATTGTTCAGCGCGATCAAGGCCTGCCTCTCGCAGTGTGATGATTCCGGGATGGATCTCGAAACTCTTGGCGAGATTCAAAAAATCGCCGACATTCAATGTAACCACGACCAAGTCATGGTCCCAGGCGTACCGCCAGATATAAATGTCCGGCTGACCGATTAAACCGACGTCCCGCACCGCTTGCGCTGGAATGCCGATTTCGTGGGCACGTCTCGCCAGAGTCGGCGAGAGATTCTCATCAATCAGCAGCTGCACCTAACGAACGCCGAATCTCAAAAGGCTTAGGCGGCCGTCCCGGTGCATTGCCCATCTTTGCCAGAAAAGCGGCGTAGCTTAAAGATCTAATACTCAGGTTCGGGTAATCATCCCGGATCTCATCAAGGGGAATACCGTTGCGGATCTGTTCTACGATCTGAACCACCGGAATGCGAGTACCCTTGAATATCGGCACCCCACCACACAACTCTGGATTCTTCTCAGTGGTCGCCTGACCGAACTTGTAAGCACGCAACAGCTTACTGGAATTCTTGACAATCGGCCCGAGGTCAAACCATACGGGCACGTTGCCACTCCGTTGAAGCGTTCCTCCAATCCGCCGCCAAAGACCGACACTGCCTTTGCGACTGATCAGCGCTCGATATAAATCCCGGCGTTCGGCCGGGTCAAAGTTTATACCCTCACTCTCCAACTCGCTTTTCAAGCAGAAATAAACGACTTCCCGAAATCCCATGCGTAGCCTACCACTCGCGTGAGTCACCACAGAACTATTCAGAACTCGTTGATATTCCTGACGAATCGTCTTGGCGCTCTGGCCAGTCACTGCCGATGCAACCCGAGTTTCAATTTGTTTGCTCATAGCAACCTGATTAATTACGGCTCATGGTGAGTCATATTTTAACCCACTTCCCCCAAAGACATCAATTCACGCGTGAAACCATCGGCGTTTGACTTTTTCTAAGCCTGACTTGGCACGCCTAACCTTCTCTTGATCCTTGATCCCTACGTATTAATCCTTGAGCCTTTCGCCCTGAGCCCTGCGCCTACCCTCTTCCGGCACGGAAGAGGGTAAATTAACCACCCTCTCCTCCAAACCGCAAGTTCCTCAAACCACGTGATCTTTTGCTCAGTCCCTAAACTGCGCGCACCGATGTCTATCTTTGGATTCTTGTATCAATTTCATGGTAGCATCGCTACTCATTTCAAGATCGGATAAACTATGCCTTCGCGCCCCCAACCGCCGGAAAAGTTTCGCCGGTATCGCACGCGGCTGAAGGCCCGCGGCCTGCGTCAGATTCAACTTTGGGTCCCCGATACCACTAGCCCAGATTTCCAGAGCCGGATCAAGCAGCAGATCAAGCTGATCGAATCGACCCGCGACGACCGGGAATCTCTGGACTATATTGCAGAAACCGCTGATTGGTCCGATTGATGCGTCGAGGTGACATCGTGACGGTCATCGCCCCGGGTGATTTTGGAAAGCCCCGCCCAGCGGTGATAATACAGGGCGATTCGCTAAACCTCGCCAAGCCCAACAGCACCATCGTTGCTCTGATCACCAGTTCATTACAGGATGCCCCGCTGCTTCGATTAACACTGGAGCCCTCCCCGGAAAATGGCCTGAAAAAGCTCTCGCAAATCCAATCCAATCGAATCATGTCCATCAGAACTGACAGAATTGGAGCCAACATTGGCCGGCTCAATGGAAACCAGCAAGTTGAACTCAATCGCCTTCTGGCTCTTTCCATCGGTCTGGCCTGACTACTTTCAGTCTGA
>CAYTQT010000136.1:0-3415 GCA_964439915.1 uncultured Wenzhouxiangella sp.
CCGATGCGCCGCCGGACAGCGGCGTGGTCACGCGCAAGGCCTGCAGCGACGATGACGGCGGATTCGTCGGCTGCCGGGACTTCTCGATCGGAAACGGTTTGATCGCATTCCGTGCCAATTCCTCCGACCTGACGCCCGTTGACCCTCCCGGCTGGGATATTTTCGTGGCCAACGTGATCGACGGGAATAACATTCTGGTGACCGAAGATGTCGGAACCATCGCGACGTCGCGCCAGCACGGCGCGCCGACCTCCGCCTGCAGCGGGCATCGAATTGCCTTTACCACCAACGTCAATCTGTTCTTCAATCCCGACGGCACCTTCGAACGTGACCTCTACGTTGTCGACACGGTCAGCGGCCAGAAGCTTCGTTTCGGCCTCGGCGATCCGTCCGGCGCCTCGCTGGTGGACTCGAACAATATGGATGTGACGATCTCCGACAGCGGCCAGCTGATCGGTTTCCAGACCGCATTGAATATCGATCCTCGCGATACCAACAGCGCGGTGCGCGACGCCCATTTCATCGAGTTCAACCGTTCCCTCTCGACCTACACGCTTCATTACGTGGGCCACTGGAACGACGTTCCTTCCGACCGGAGCAGCTTCGCCCCGCACCTTGGCGACAACGGCATCACCGTTTTCATGTCCGACTCCACGGACCCGCAGTGGCCGCAAACCAATGGCTGGCGGCACGCCTTCGCCAATCTTCCACCGGACGAGTTCAGCGTGATCTTTCAGGGGAATTTCCAGTCCGTTCCCTGAGCTCAGCTCTCGGACATGAATTTGCGCAGCCACAGGGTCGCCACGCGCTTGTCGCGAACCACTGTGGCCTCCGAAATGCCCAGCAGGCGAGCGATGGCCGGGTGGGTCAGGCCGCCGAAGTAACTGAGTTCGAGAATCTCGGCCTTGCGTGCATCGTGCTCGGCAAGCCGGGTCAGCGCTTCGTCGAGGGCCAGCACGTCGATGGGCTGGTCTTCGGCAACCCGGTCCTCCTGCAAGGTGACTGGCGCGGCATTACCCCCTCGTTTCGCGGCGTTTCTTGCTTTCGCTTGGTTGATCAGCAAGCGGCGCATGGTCCGGGCCGCCAGGGCGTAGAAGTGATCGCGACTGGCCAGTTCGATATCCAGGCCGACCAGCCGCCCGTAGGCCTCATGGACCAGGGCGGTAGGCTGCAGGGTCAACGCGCCGTTCTCTCGGGAGAAAATCCGATGGGCGATCTGGCGCAGCTCTTCATAGACCACCGGCGCCATTCGGTCGAAGGCCGACGAATCCCCCTCGACCCAGTCGTTCAGCCATTCGGTGATCTGCTCGCGTTCGGCCATGGTCAGGGCATCCCGGCGAGGGCCTCGGACAGTTCACGGAGACGCGGCGCGTTTTCGCCGTAACGCGCGGATAATTCGTCCAGAAGAGCTCGGCTCTGAATGATCGCGTCCGGCCCGGGCGTTGGATTGAAGGGTGGGAGTTCGATCGCCCTGCGCTTGACCTGGAGCCGCCAGTCCGACGCGCCAAAACGCTCTTCCATGCGCTCGATGACCGACTGTGCGAGTTCAAATCCTGCACCTTGCCCCTGCAGGGCCAGCACGCGGGCCAGGAGCCACTCCACCCTGTCGATCGGCGTCCGCTCAGCTTCAGCCAGTGGTCCGGCGATCGCCCGGGCTTCCAGGAGTGCGCCTGCGGCGTCCTCGAGAAGCCCGCGCTCGAGAGCCAGGCGACCGCGCAGCAGCTGGACCGTTGCGTATTCCAGATGCTCGGGGCCGCGTTGGGCCTCGATGTTTCCGGCCATCGCCTCGATATCCATCTCGGCCTCATCGAGATTGTCCAGAGCAAGTTGGACCTGGGCTCGAACGTTGTGCGCATACGCCATCCAAGGATGCTCAGAACCCAGGATTCTTTCAGTCAGGACCACCGCACGGTTGCTGTGGTCCAGGGCGTCGTCAAAACGGCCCAGTTCGGTCAGCGCCATTGCGACGGTGCGATGACCACGTGAGACACCCGGGTTATCTCCTCCGTCTTCACCGTACATGCCCTGAAGGATTGCCAAGGCTCCTTCCCAACCGCTGAGCGCCTTGTCGAGTCGGCCTGTGTCAAAGAACAGACCTGCTCGATTCGAGAGCGTCAACGCTCGTTCGAAATCCCAGTCCAGGCCTTCGAGAAGCGCCAGCGCTTCGTCGTAGCGCGGCAGGGCTTCGTCGTAGCGACCCAGCGCGTGCAGGCACCAGCCGTAGTTGTTCAGCAACCAGGGCAGGTCGTCATGCATTTCGCCTTCCTTGGCCCTCATCGCGGCCTCGGCTTCGGCAAAAATGGGCACGGCGTCGAGACGACGGCCGGCCTCATTGAGCATCAGCGCGAGGTTCTGCGCCATGCTGGCGCGGTCTTCGGGGCTGGCGGTTTCGCGAATCAAGTCAAAGGCCAGGCGGCTCAGTCGCAGAGCTTCCTCGGGTTCTCCGAGGTTGAAGCGATTTCGGGACAGCAGATCCAGCGCCATCGCTTGTTCTTGGACCAGGCCCTCGTCCTCGGCCAGGCGCAGGGCGGCCTCGGCCTGTTTCATGGCGTCCTCAAAACGACCCCAGCCACTGTAGGCCTCGCCAAGAGCCATGTGCAGCGGCAGGGCACTCCGCGGCTGCTCGGCCAGTTCCTCGGCCACCCGTCGACTGGCGTTATCCAGCAATTCGGTCACCGGCACCAGGTTTCCATCGCCTCTCTGGACATTGAAATCAAGAAGGCTGGCCGTGAATCGTGCCGTCTGTAACGCTCGGGCCTCAGCGGCCAGCGCTTGGTCGCGTTCCTCGGCCAGAATCCAGGTGAACGCCGTGCCGGCACCCAGAGCTGCGATCAGGGCCAGCGCACTGACCGGCACGCCCACGGGATGGCGTTTGAACAGCAGGCCCAGGCGATAACTCAGGCTGTCGGCGCGAGCCTGAATGGGGCGTTTGTCCAGATGCCGCTGCAGGTCCTCGGCCAGGGCCGCGACGTTGGCGTAGCGCCGCTCGGGCTCCTTACGCAGGGCCATCAGCAGGATCGTGTCCAGGTCCCCCTTGAGTGCCCGATACTGCTGGCGCCGCCACTCGGGCGGTCGGCTTGAATCGCTGATACTCTCGCGGCTGCGTAGGGCGTTGCTTGGCGCGTCGGGCGGCGCAGAGAGGATCTGCTGTTCCATCGAATGCGAGTCGGTCGGCTCGGCGCGATAGGGCAGGCGGTCGGTCAGCAGCTTGTAGGTGAGCAGGCCCAGCGCGTAGACATCCACCGCAGTCGTGACCTCGCGGCCCTCGATCTGCTCCGGGCTGGCGTAGGCCGGCGTGAGCAGGCGCACGCCCGTGCGGGTGCGCTCACCGGTCTCGTCCTGGTCGGGATCGAGCATCTTGGCGATGCCGAAATCGAGGAGCTTGGGCGTTCCCGTGTCGTCGACCAGGACGTTG
>CAYTQT010000137.1:0-3413 GCA_964439915.1 uncultured Wenzhouxiangella sp.
TCCTCACGGATCGGTGCGTTCTCGCGCACGCGAATTTCCGCGACCACCTGTCGCGGATCATCCGGATCGAGATACAGGTCCGTTACGCTGCCCATGGTGATGCCGTTGTACTGGACGCTGGATCCGATCGACAGGCCGGAGACGGCCTGCTCGAACACGACCCGATAGCGCTTCCAGGCGCTGTCGTCTTCGAACTGAGCGCTCCACAGGCCGAACAGCACCAGGCCGGCCAGGCCGAGAACCACGAAAATGCCGATCAAGACGTAAGGGGCTCGCGTTTCCATCAATTCATCCTTCTCGTCGCGCGGCGCGTCCGCGCGGTCCGTGGAAGTACTGCTGCACCCAGGGGTGATCGAAGGCTTCGACCTCGGCCAGGGGACCGACGGTCAGGACCCGTCGCTCGCCGATCACCACCAGCTGATCGCAGATCGTGTACAGCGTATCAAGATCGTGGGTGATCAGGAAAACCGTCAGACCAAGCGCCCTCTGCAGCGTTCGCAGCAGCTCGTCGAATTCCGCCGCGCCGATCGGGTCCAGTCCGGCGGTCGGCTCATCAAGAAACAGCAGATCGGGATCGAGCGCCAGCGCGCGCGCCAGGCCGGCGCGCTTGCGCATGCCGCCGGACAGCTCGGAGGGATATTTGTTGCAGGCTTCCACCGACAGCCCGGCCAGGCGGATCTTCAGGGTCGCGAGCTGGCGGATCAGATCGGAGGAGAGTCCATGGCCGTGGGATTTCAGCGGCACCTCGACGTTCTCGACGACGGTCAGAGAGGAAAACAGGGCGCCGTCCTGAAACAGCACGCCGCTGGATTCGCGCAGGTGTGCGTCGCGGTCGGGGATGCCGGTCACGGGCCGGCCGAGGACGCGAATCACTCCGCCCTGGGGCGGGCGCAGGCCGAGGATCGCGCGCATCAGCACCGATTTGCCGGACCCGGAACCGCCGACCACGCCGACGATCTGTCCCCGCGGCAGGGTCAGGTCGAGATTCTCGTGCACGGTCTGGCTGCCGAAGCGATTGACCAGGCCTTTGACTTCGATGGCCGGTTCGCTCACCAGCCGATCTCCATGAAGAACACCGCGGCCAGGGCATTGATCACGATCACCATGGAGATCGACTGCACCACCGCCGAGGTCGTTCGCTCGCCGACCGACTGGGCGGTGCCGCCGACCTTGAAGCCCTCCATGCAGCCGACCAGGGCGATGACCAGAGCAAACAATGGTGCCTTGGACATACCGACCAGAAAATCGCGAAAGCGGACCGTCGCGCTCATCCGGTCGAGGAAGAGCTGGCCGGGGATATCCAGCGAGAAGGACGACACCATCAATCCCCCGGCCAGGCCAGCCACCATGGCGACCAGGGCCAGAATCGGCAGGGCGATCAGGAGCGCGATCAATCGCGGCAGGACGAGCAGCACGACAGGATCCAGTCCGATCGTTCGAATCGCGTCGATCTCCTCGCGGCTTTTCATGGTGCCGATCTGGGCGGTAAAGGCGCTGGCGGTGCGACCGGCCAGGATGATGGCGGTCAGGAGCACGCCGAACTCGCGCAGGAAGGCGTAGGTGGTCAGATCGACGACGAACAGCTCGGCGCCGAAATCGCGCAGCACGGTCGCGCCGAGGAAGGCGACGACAGCACCGACGAGGAAACTCAGGAGGGCCACCAGCGGCAGGGCGTTGAGCCCGGTCTGCTGGATGTGATGCACGGTCGCGGTGACCGGCCAGCGATGGGGGTGAAACAGGATCAGGATACCGGTCGCCAGGGCTTGTCCGAGAAAGCCGAGCAGGACACGCACGTCTTCGAGGAAGGACAGCGTCGATCGGCCGACGCCCTCGAACCAGTCGATCAGGTTTCTGTCTTGCGCCGATTCCTCCGGTGGCCGACTGTCGACTTCGACCACGGCATCGAACAGGGCGCGGTGTTCATCCTTGAGCCGAACGATATCCAGATCCAGGCCCGAGCGACGGACAAAGCGGCTCATCAGCTGGGCGCCGGCCGAATCCAGCCGCTCGATCCGGGTGGCGTCGATCTGCTCGGCCTCGATCCGCAGTTCACCGAGCCGCTCGTTCAGAGCGGCCGCATGGCGAACGGTCCAGGCCCCGCCGGCAATCCAGCACTGGCTGTCATCGGGCGAGGGTTCCAGTTGCGGTGGCGAGCTCATCGATCGGGGTTCGTTGGCGGACCGGGGTGGGGTTCTAACTTATCAGAGTTCTTCCAGCCCGGAAAAGAAAGAACCCGACCGACGTCGGGCGTCGGCCGGGTCAGTCCGATCGGGATTGGAGACGGGTCGATCGGTCGAGGACCGTCGCGCCCGCCCCGATCAGAAAGCGTAGATGGTCGAGAACTGGACCCGATTCATGTTGCCGGACTGGCCGGCTTCGGTCTCGCGCCGGGAATAGGTGTATTCCATCCCCAAGCGCAGCTTGGGATTGACCTGATAAATCAGATTGGCTAGACCGCTGTAGACCTCCTGGGTCACGCCCAGTCCGGTCAGGTCGACATCGTTGTCGGCTGAGAATGCCGACAGGGTGATGGTGGACTTCCACTGATCGCTCCAGAAATGTCGGTAGGCGAGGAAAGCACCGTAAGCGTCGATGGGATCAAGCTCTCCATTGGCATCGAAGACCACATCGTTGGCCGTATTGAGGCCGAGATAACGGCCGATGCCCGGACCGCCCGAGACCATCCAGCGCAGGTCATCACGTCCGAAGTTCATCTTTCCGCTGAGACTCAAGCCCAGACCCGTGGCCCGCTCGGTACCGCTGGCGGTGTCGATCGACAGCTGCCGACCGATGCCGGCCACGGTGAAGTGACCCCAGTCGCCGTCGACGGTATAGCGTGCGATCAGATCGGGGATGATGGCGGTATCGGTCACGATCCGGGCACCACCGCCGAAGGGGGTAACCGTGGTTTCGGGGTTCTCGACGGCCAGCTGCCAGGGCCCGTTGGTGTAGCGAATCTGCGGCTGACGGGCAAAGGTCGTGCCCTCGGTCGGGCCGATGAAATCCAGATTGTCCGGCAAGGCACCGACATCGAAGAAGGTCGACCAGTACTGACCGACCTTCCAGTTGCCGTAGGTCAGGAAGGCGTGGCGGACTCGCGTGGTGTAGGAATTGCTGATGCGCTCGTTGCCGCCCGGGCCGACCAGGAAGTCGAGCTCGACGAAGCCGGCCACTTCGCGGCCATTGCCGACGTCATGGGCAAAGCCGAAATTGACCCGGCTTTCCTTGGCATGGAAGTCAACGTCGGTGGTCGAGGTGTCGCCACCCACCGGGATCAGTCCGGGAACCCGGAAATCGCGAATCAGACTGTTGGCCCCCACCGAACCGCCGCTGTAGCGCGACCAGATCATGTCGGTCTTCAGATAGCCGCCGAAGTTGAATCGCGTCGAGCCACGCACGATCTCGGCCGCAGC
>CAYTQT010000138.1:0-3399 GCA_964439915.1 uncultured Wenzhouxiangella sp.
CGCGACAGGTGGTCGCGGAAATTCGCGTGCGCGAGAACGCACCGATCCGTGAGGACACGGTGGCTCGCCTGTCCACCTCCGGACTGACCGGTCTGGCCTTCATCCAGCTTCAGGGCGGCAGCCCGGAAAGCCTGCTGCTGCACGCCGGCGACGATGGCGACGGTCATAACAGGCAGCCGCCGATCATCCAGTCCGAAATCTCCGAATGGCAGCGCCTGTTCAGCGCCTCGGAAGACATCGCCACCACCGCCAGCCAGGTCCTGGTCCGGATTTCTGACATCCTCAGCGACGAGAACGCCGAGCGCGTGGCCAACACCCTGGAAAACATCAATACGCTGACCGGCGCGCTGACACAGGACGAGACCCTGATCAGCCAGACCCTGATCAACGCGCGAGACGGCAGCGAGTCGCTGGTCAGCGTGCTCGATCAGGCCAATGAGACCCTGGCTCGGTTCCAGACCATGCTCGCCGACATCGATGCCGGTCTGATCGACAATATGCCTGAGTTCACCAGCAGCATCGATCAGACGCTGTCGCGCCTGGCCTCGATGTCCGATCGGCTCGACCGCGTGATCGCCGACAACGAACAGGCCTTCGCCGATTTCGGCCAGGAGGGCCTGAGCCAGGTCGGCCCGGCCCTGCAGGAGCTGCGCGTGCTGCTGCGCGACCTGTCGCGAATCGGAGGCCGCTTCGAACGCAATCCGGCGCAGTTCATCCTGAGCGGCGAACAACTCGAGGAGTACCAGCCGCAATGAAGATGCTTATCAGAACACTGCTGATCCTGACAGCGCTGATCCTGTCGGCCTGCAGCCTGGGCGGAAAGACGGTCCCGCTGACCATCATCGAACCGCAGCTCGACCCCATCGAGAGCGCCGGGCTGACGCCCGTGGACTGGGCCATCGAAGTCCCGCGCCCCGTCACCGACCAGACTCGCGACTCCGACCGCCTGATCGTGCGCCGCGACGGCGGGCGCCTGCAGGTCTATCCCGGCGTCAGCTGGGTCGACAGCCTGCCGGACATGGTCCAGACCCTGCTGGTCCAGGCCTTCACCGACAGCGACACCGTCACCAGCGCAGCCCGCTCCGGCATCCGGGCCCGCTTCGCCCTGGCCACGGAACTGCGCCGCTTCGAGCTCGTCGACGACGGCCCCGATCCCCAGGTCGAACTCGTGATCACCGCTCGACTCATCGATCGCGAGCGGGCATCGACCGTGGCCGTGCAAACCTTCCGATCGACCGCAAGGCCTGACTCGACGACCCTGCCCAGCGTCATCGATGCGTTCGAAGCCGCGCTGACTGAGCTAACAGGCGAGCTGATTGAATGGAGCGTCGAGGCCGGTGGGCGGGCGGTTGCGTCTACCCCCTAGGCGCGATCGCTCAGCAGCGTGCCCATATGGACCTTGCGAGTCCTGCATTGATTCTCTTCCTATGAAGCGCTAAAAGCCAATAGATTCATGGGGATGCAGCGGGCGAATCGAAGGGGTAAGAAAGCTTTCACCATCCGTGAACCCATGTGATAATCTTGCAGGTCGATGCATTGCAAGATTTATTTGCAATATTCGGAGGGTGCAGCAATGGATGCAAGTCGAATTCGCCGACGAATCGCAACTATGCGCGTGCGTGCCGGCCTGAATCAGGCCGAAGTCGCCACCGCGCTTGGTTTCAAAGACCGCCAGACCGTTTCGGCCATCGAAGTCGGTGATCGAAAAGTGTCCGCCGAAGAGCTGGTCAAGTTGGCCGATCTTTTTCAGGTTGAGATGTCTCTTTTTACGGATCCCTATCTCATCGTCGATGAGTCCAGCTTTTCCTGGCGTCGCAATGACATCCCCGAGGCTGCGATCCGGCAGTTCGAGGACAAAGCAAAGGGCTGGCTGGCCCTGTATCGGCATTTGAGCCGGGTGGCGGGCGAACCGGTGAACTCTCTGGTGCCCAGTCTTGATCTTTCCGACAAGAGCAGCTTCGAGGATGCCGCCAGCGAGGGCGAATCCATTGCCAGTCAATTCGAGTTGGGTCCAGTTCCGGCGATGGTCCTGGAGAAGGTCCTCGAGGAGAAACTGAATGTCGTCGTGCTGCAAGTCGACGCTCCCGCGGGATTGTCGGGCGCGGCCTGCCGCCTGGGCGGACTCAACTTTGTGCTCGTCAATCGCGCAGAGCCTGCGGCGCGCCGCGCGTTCAATCTGGCCCATGAGTTGTTCCATCTGGCAACCTGGGAAAAGATGCCACCCGAGCATATCGAAAGCGTTCGAATTCTGGGCCCCGGCAAGCCGCGTGCCGAACAACTGGCCGACAATTTCGCCAGCGCCCTGTTGATGCCGCGTCGGGCGCTGCAAGCAGCACTCGAACGTCATACCCGTGCCAAGGATGCCGACCTGACCGAATGGATCATGCGCTTGGCAGACGACTTGGGCGTCAGCGGTCTCGCCATGAAGTGGCATCTGGTGAACCTGGGCTTGCTCAAGCGCGCGCTTGCGGGGAGCGTCAATAACGAAGACCTCCGGCTCGATCATGACCCAAGCGTCGAACCGCACCCCCTGCCATTCAGTCAGCGATTTGTCGCGCGCCTGCATTGGGGGCTGGAAGGCGGCCACCTGACCGTCCGCAAGGCGGCTCAGGTCATGGGAATGACCATCGATGACCTGCAGTCAATGTTCGAGACGCATGGCATGCCGGTGCCCTTTGATCTATAGTCTTTCGCATGGCATTGAGGCGAGGGGATCGAATCCTGGTGGACACCAACGTCATTCTCGAAGCCCATCGAGTGGGCTGCTGGCGTGCCATGGCCACGGAATTCAGTCTGATTACGGTAGAGAAGGTCATCGAGGAAACGCAGACTGGCCATCAGAATCGATCGACCGATCAGACCATCGATGCAACGGAGTTGCGAGGCAGCTTCGATCATATTGCAGATCCGAGTCTGGAGCAGCGAGCCGTCATCGACATCGACTTCCCGGATCACGGTCTTGATGATGGCGAATACCATCTGGTCGCCTACGCCGCCACGATCGGCGATGAACCGGCCTGGTTACTTAATAGCCCCGACAAGGGCACGATTCGGCTCTGCAGTCGGGCAGAGTGGCTGGATCTCCTGGTTGCGCTGGAGGCCATGACCGATCTGCTCGGTTTGCCGCACGGTCGACAACTACGCGGCAACTACAAGCGCAGCTGGCTGGAAACAGAGATCAACAGATTTCGCTTCGGTCTCTTATGACGACAGCCGGGAAACACCTGAAAGCAAACCCATGACCACCATCACGGAGGCAGATCGTGTCGAGATTGAGTGAGCTGCTTCGGCAGGTCGAGAGTGAGGACCAGCAGCTGGCGGCGGATCTGCGGCGCGAGTTCGATGAGCGGAAACCACAGAATCGTGACTCACATTATTTGACTGTCATTCCCATTCCCA
>CAYTQT010000139.1:0-3373 GCA_964439915.1 uncultured Wenzhouxiangella sp.
ATCGCACTCCGCCAGCATCGGACGGGCCAGGCGTTCGAGTTCGAACTCGCCGCTGCCGAAGGAGGGGTCAAAGGCGTCGAATCGTGCGACTCCACTGTCCTGGCGTGCATCGAAAGTCAACGTGAGCCGGCCCCAGTCCTCGAGGATCAGCTCGCTGTTGTCGAAGGAGTGGCCCGCGCGCGCGCCGATCGGTCGTAGCAGGCTGTCGAGCTGCAGGGTGTTGTCGCTGAAGCGCGCATCTGCGGTCAGCCAGATGGGCTGTCCCGAGCCGTCGGCGGCATAGGTGAACCAGTAGACCAGGCCGCGGCCGTTCTCGAAGACCTCAACGACAAAACCCTCGCCGTCGCGGTCGGGGTTAAACCAGGCGCCGGAGATCCACTGATGCGGATCCTGATTCTCGCAGCTCGTCCCTGCCAGACGGGTCAGTTGAACCTGAACGCTTCGATCCGAGATCGGGGACACCGGGCAGGGGAGAGGGACGGGATCATCCGGCGCAGGCGGCAGACCATCGAAGGGCGGGCAGCCGCTGTAGTCGATCACGGATCGCTCGACATGAATGGCGCTGCTGCCGATCCGGTCGATGCGCAGGCGGGCGATGTTTCTCAGTGCCGGGGTGTCATCGAGCCAGCGCAGGCCGGCACCGAAGTCGCCGCGCGCCTCGAGCAGGTTCGGCCAGTCGAAGAATTGCTCACCGCTGCGCCCGACTTCGAAATACCAGAGCTGTTCACCTTGGGTGTCATAGGTGAAGCTGTAGATCAGCGGTTGACCGGAGTCGAGCAGCATCAGGCTGAAGCCCTCGCCCGAGCGCTCGGGCGAAAACCAGGAGCCGCTGATGGTCGAATCGATGGCCACCCGCTCGCGATCCACGCAGTCCTGCCAGCCGGGTCCGGCGACATGGTGCTGATCGATGAAGTCGATCAGGTCCGGGTCGTCGATGTCGAGGGGGTTCCAGCACAGGTTCAGGCCGCCGCCGGAGAACGTTTGGTCCGTTTCCCACAAGCGGGTTGTGGCGATCGCCGCTGCCAGCCCTCCTCGAAACTGATTGTCCTGGAGATACAGCTCGCCCTGCCGGGCGTCACCCATCGCAAAAAAGGCGTATTCGATGCCGCCGCTCAGCTGGTTGTTGGAGAGGTCCAGGACGGTCAGCTCCAGATCCTGCCAGTCGTCCGGCACCGGTCCGGTGAATTCATTGGCGGACAGGTCAAGGACCGCCAAGGCGGGCGGTGTCGGGTCAGGGATCTCGTCGACCCGGGGGTAGCGGGGTGGAAGCGGTCCGGTCAGCCGATTGCGCGACAGATCGAGGTGAGAGACGAGGATCGGCAGATGGCTCAGTCCGCCGTGCAGGCTGTTGCCGCTCAGATCGAGGCTCTGCAGCGGGTAGTCGAGGAGTTCGAGGTCATCGATTGTGCCGGCAAGATTATTGTCCGGCAGACTGACGCTGATGACGAAGGAAACGCCGCTGATCGTATCGCACTGGATTCCGTACCAGTCACAGATTGGCGTCTCGGCCGACAGCCAACCGCTGTTGCGCCGCCACTGATCGCCGCCTGTCGCATGGTAGAAATCGATGAGCTCCTGTTTCGGCAGCGGGGGCGCCGGGCTCAGCGCCCAGGCGGTCGCGCTGGACAGCAGAGCGAGGGCGATCAGGGTCGCAATCAGTCGGGGATGAATTCTGGTCATTGTTGTGGTCCACCAATCTGCAGACAGGAAAATGACCCCTTGAAGGTCTCGGATCGTACGTGGCCGACTGGGCCGAAGTCAAATGGATACTGCAGCCTGGTAGACGCACTCGTCGCTGCGATCGTCTGCTCGATAAGGGGACCGTAAGTATAATGACGGATTCGCCCATTGAAGTTGATCACGTGAGCAAGTCCTCCGAACAAGCCGCTCTTCGCCGTACCTTCGCCATCATCTCCCATCCGGATGCCGGCAAGACGACGCTGACCGAAAAATTCCTGCTCTTCGGCGGCGCGATCCAGCTCGCCGGCTCGGTCAAGTCGCGCAAGGCCTCGCGCCATGCGACCTCGGACTGGATGGAGATGGAAAAGGAGCGCGGTATTTCGATCACCTCCTCGGTGATGCAGTTCCCCTACAAGGAGCGCATCGTCAACCTGCTCGATACGCCGGGCCACGCCGATTTCTCCGAGGACACCTACCGGGTTCTGACCGCCGTCGACTCAGCCCTGATGGTGATCGACTGCGCCAAGGGGGTGGAGGAGCGCACGATCAAGCTGATGGAGGTCTGCCGGATGCGGACCACGCCGATCTTCACTTTCATCAACAAGCTCGACCGCGAGGGCCGCGAGCCGATCGAGCTCCTCGACGAGGTCGAGGACGTGCTCGGCATCGAGTGCGCGCCGGTCACCTGGCCGATCGGTATGGGCCGACGTCTGAAGGGCATCTATCATCTGCTCAAAGACGAGATCCACCTCTACGAGTCCGGCAAGAACTATATGCGCCAGGAGCCGCGCGTGATCTCCGGGCTCGCCAGCACCGAGGCCGACGAGGTGCTCGGGACCATGGCCGCCGAACTTCGCGACGAGATCGAACTGGTCAAGGGTGCCAGCCACGATTTCGATCTTGATCGCTATCTGAAAGGTGAGCAGACACCGGTGTTCTTCGGCTCGGCCCTGAACAACTTCGGCGTGATTCCGCTGCTCGATGAGTTCGTCGAGCACGCGCCCATGCCGCAGCCGCGCGCCACGCTCGGCCGCACCGTCGATCCGTCAGAGGACAAGCTGACCGGCTTCGTGTTCAAGGTTCAGGCCAATATGGACCCGGCCCACCGCGACCGCATGGCCTTCATGCGGGTCTGCTCGGGCATGTTCGAAAAAGGCATGAAGCTGCATCATGTTCGCCTGGGCAAAGAGCAGCGCACCCACGGCGCCCTGACCTTCATGGCCGATGAGCGCGCCACGGCCGAGTACGCCTATCCCGGCGATATCGTCGGCCTGCACAACCACGGCACGATCGGCATCGGCGACACCTTTACCGAGGGCGAGGCGCTGCAGTTCGCCGGCATCCCGAGCTTCGCGCCGGAGCTGTTCCGCCGTGTGCAGCTGCGCGACCCCCTCAAGCTCAAGGCCCTGACCAAGGGACTGACTCAGCTCTCGGAAGAGGGCGCGACCCAGTTCTTCAAGCCGATCATCGGCAACGATCTGGTCCTCGGTGCGGTCGGTATGCTGCAGTTCGACGTCGTCGCCTATCGCCTGATGGCCGAGTACAAGGTCGAGGCCCGCTTCGAGGCAGTCAACGTCTCGACCTGTCGCTGGGTCAGCTGCGACGATGAGCGCGCGCTGGAGAAGTTCCGCAACAAGAACGAGCAGTACCTGTCCGAGGACGGCGGCGGCCGCCTGGTCTACCTGGCCCCGAC
>CAYTQT010000140.1:0-3344 GCA_964439915.1 uncultured Wenzhouxiangella sp.
TGAGCCCTGAGCCCTGAGCCCTGAGCCCTGAGCCCTGAGCCCTGAGCCCTGAGCCATTATTAGCCCTTCTCCTTGAACCTTAAAACCCGTCTGGCCGTCCTGCGCGCGCTCGAATCCAAACCGGATCTGAGCCAGAGAGCGCTGGCCCGGGAACTCGGTGTGAGCCTGGGCAAGACGCATTACTGCCTGCGGGCCCTGATCGACAAGGGCTACATCAAGGCCAGCAATTTCCGCAACAGCAGCAAGAAACGGCGCTATCTGTATTGCCTCACGCCCAAGGGCATCGCCGCCAAAACGCGCATCACCCATCGATTTCTCAACCGCAAGCTGGAGGAGCACGAGGCGCTGACCCGCGAAATCGAGCAGCTCCAACGAGAAATCAATGAGCACCAGTCACGACCCACCGAACCCGAGGCCTGATCGGTAAATCACTTCATGGATATGACAGCAACCCCCCGAACGCCCGACCAGGATCAATTGATCGACTGGTCGCTGACCCGCCGCCAACAGTGTGATCTTGAGCTGCTGATGAACGGCGGGTTTGCGCCGCTGACCGGTTTCATGGGTCAGCGCGACCATGAATCGGTCGTTTCTGACATGCGCCTGTCCTCAGGCCAACTCTGGCCCATGCCGATCACCCTGGACGTGCCCGAGGCCTTCGCGGAGCGCATCGAGCCCGGGCAGCGGGTCGGACTGCGTGATCCGGAGGGTGTGCTGCTGGCAGTTCTCCAGGTCGCGGAAAAATGGTGTCCCGATCGTCATGCCGAAGCGCAGGGCGTCTTTGCTACGACCGATATCGCACACCCCGGCGTCGCTCAGCTTCTGGAAGCCACTCATCCCTGGTATCTGGGTGGGTCCATCGAGTTCGTTCAGGCACCGCTGCACTATGACTTTCCGCATCGGCGGCACACACCGTCCGAGCTGAAAGAGGAGTTTGCCAAGCGCGGCTGGCAGCGGATCGTCGCCTTCCAGACGCGCAACCCGATGCATCGCGTCCACCAGGAGCTGACATTTCGGGCAGCCCGCGAGCTGGAAGCCAACCTGCTCATTCATCCTGTCGTCGGCATGACTCAGCCCAACGACATCAACCATTACACCCGTGTCCGCTGCTACGAACATATCCTCACTCGTTACCCGGAGCAGACCACTTATCTGTCGTTGCTCAACCTGGCGATGCGCATGGCCGGGCCCAGGGAAGCCCTGTGGCATGCCCTGATCCGCCGAAATCATGGATGCACCCACTTCATCGTCGGGCGGGATCATGCCGGTCCGCGCAATCCGAGCACCGGTGAGAGCTATTACGGCCCCTACGATGCGCAGGAGCTGATGGCCGAGCATCAGCAGGAAGCCGGTATCGAAATGGTGCCCTTCCATGAGCTTCGATATGTCGAGAACAGAGCACAGTACGTACCCGGTAACCAGGTCGGCGAGGGCGATACGGTGCGATCGATTTCCGGCACCGAATTTCGACGCCGGCTGAACGAGGGTCTGGACATTCCCGAATGGTTCTCCTACCCCGAAGTCGTCGAGGAGCTCCGCAAGACCCATCCGGCAAGGGATCGGCAGGGTTTCACGGTCTTCTTTACGGGCTTGTCGGGCTCGGGCAAGTCGACCCTGGCCAATGCCCTGCAGGCCAAGCTGATGGAAATCGGCGGGCGTCAGATCACGCTGCTCGATGGCGACGTGGTTCGACAACATCTGTCGAGCGAACTGGGCTTTTCCAAGGAGCACCGCAATCTCAATATCCAGCGAATCGGCTATGTCGCCTCAGAAATCACAAAGAACGGTGGTATCGCCCTGTGCGCACCGATCGCGCCCTATGCGGCCACTCGGCGTCAGGTTCGGGAGATGATATCGACCTACGGCGGCTTTATCGAAATTCACGTTTCTACACCCCTGGAGGTCTGCGAGCAGCGCGATCGCAAGGGCCTGTACAAGAAGGCCCGGGCGGGCGTCATCAAGGAGTTCACCGGTATCTCCGATCCCTACGAGGCGCCCGAAGCCCCCGAAATGGCAATCGATACCGAGGGCTTGAGCCCCGGCAAGGCGGTTCAGCAGATCCTGCTCAAGCTCGAGCATCTCGGATTCATCACAGGCAGGAACGCGTGACTCTGACCTCGATGAATCCTTCCATCCCGTTATGAACGCAGCGAAATCTGTCATGTTGAACAAGATTCAGGAATTCCCCGAACAGATTCAGTCTGCCTGGTCCTTGATCAATCAGCTCGATCTGAATCTTCCGCCTGCCGAATCGATTGATCAGGTTGTCGTGCTCGGCATGGGCGGAAGCGCGATTGCAGGCGATCTGGTCTCGGCACTGGTGGCAGAACAGTGCAAGGTGCCGATCCTGGTTCATCGCGCCTACGGCTTGCCGGCCTGGGTCGGCCAGCGGACGCTGGTGATCGCCTCGAGCTTCAGCGGCAATACCGAAGAAATGCTCAGCGGCTGGAAGCGCGCCTGTCATCTCGAAGCCCCGCGATTCGCGATCACCACAGGCGGCAAGCTCGCCGAGCAGGCCGAGGCGGATCGACTGATCCAGTTCGACTATGAATCCCAGCCCCGCGCGGCGCTGGGATTCAGCTTCACGCTGTTGCTCTCGCTGCTCTCGCGCATCGGCCTGATCCCCAAGCCGGTCGATGAGCTGGCATCAGCGCTCAGGGATCTGCGAGCAGCCGGGTCCGAGCCGACCAGCACCACACGGGCCCTTGTCGAGCATACCGAAGGCGGAATCCCCGTCGTTCTGGCGGCCGAGCATCTGATCCCGGTCGCCCGTCGCTGGTCCACCCAGATCAATGAAAACAGCAAGAGCTGGGCCTTCTGGAACGAATACCCGGAACTCGACCACAACCTGATCGTCGGCCTGGGGCTGCCGAAATGGACAAGCGAGTCGGGCGGTCTCAGAGTCATCCACCTGCACTCGACCCACTACGCCACCCAGGTCCAGCGCAGAATCGAAATCACCGCCGAGTTGATCAGGGCCGCAGGCATCCCGGTCCTCGACTACGCCCAGAACAAAAAGGCCAGCCGCCTCAGCGAAGTCCTCAAGACCATCTGGCAAGGCGACTACCTGAGCTACGAGCTGGCCAAACGCTACAAAGTGGACCCAACCCCGGTCCCGCAGATAGAAACCCTGAAAACCCGCCTGGCCACCGAGGGTGGATAGCCGAGGCTTGAGTTCCTGGTACTGGATCTTCGACCCTTGCTCCTTGTTCGAACCCGTAACTGACGCCCCACGTCATCCCGGACCCCGATCCGGGACCCAGTGTCTCAACCCTTTCGCCCTGAACCCTGAACCCTGAGCCCTGAGCCCTGAGCCCTGAGCCCTGAGCCCTGAGCCCTGAGCC
>CAYTQT010000141.1:0-3342 GCA_964439915.1 uncultured Wenzhouxiangella sp.
AATACCTATTTTGGGCTAGGATAATGGCTCGACTGTCTGGGTGTCCCGCGTTGTCGATTTCGTCCTTGTGGACTTTAGCCTGGTCGCGCGGCGAGGAATGGGCGTCCGCGATTGTCATTGTGCAGGCCCAACCCCGCGTGGCCGTATACCGTGCGCCGGTAACATCAGCGGTCGTGAAACCGATGCAAAGCCTATCGCTCATTCCTAAACACTGAAATCTCAGAGACTGAACCTCGGCTCGTTGAAACCATAGTGCACCATGACGCCAACTGGTAGCAAGCAAACGCACGCATTACCCTTGTGCCGAATTGATGGATGCAACAGAGTTGCTCTTTAATGCTTAACGTTATACATTAAGGCAATGATTCGGAGCTTCAAATGCAGGGATACGAGAGCTCTATTTGAATCTGGCCGAACCCGTCGTTTTTCTGCGATTCTCGCGGCGGCGGAGCGCAAGCTGGCGCAATTACATGCCGCCGAGACGCTCGACTTCTTGCGATCGCCGCCTGGCAATCGCCTTGAAGCACTCAGGGGCGATCGCGCAGGTCAGTACAGCATTCGGATCAATAGCCAGTTCCGAATCTGCTTTCGCTGGACGGGCAAAGGCCCAGAAGACGTTGAAATCGTGGACTATCACTAGAGGCTGCTGATGACCATCAAGAACGGTATGCGCCCGGTTCATCCCGGCGAGATCCTACGCGAGGACTACCTGGTGCCGCTCGGAATGAGCGCCAACGCGCTGTCCAAAGCGCTGCATGTCCCCGCCCCGCGCGTCAATGACATCGTGCGCGAACGGCGCGGCATCACCGCCGACACGGCCATGAGACTGGCCCGCTATTTCGGCGGCGATGCGCATTCCTGGCTCAATCTGCAGAGCAACTACGAGCTGCGCAAAGCTGAAATCGAGAATGCACGGAAAATCGAGCGCGAAATTCAACCGGCAGCAAACGTTTGAGCGTATTTCGCCCCAGATACGCGAGGATTAGCCGTTCGATCGCCGTTGCTGAGATTCGTGCGAATATGGGGTGGCGATAGAACCTGGAAACACCGGCCGCGCTCTAAAAACCGAGGGCAGGCCAGCGAACGAGCGCTAAGTTGGACATGCTCACCAACGGGCTCGCACCATTCGTAGCTTCAAGCCGCAGATAGCGCTGGCAGTGCGGGCAATTCCTTGCCTTCGACGTATTCCAAAAACGCCCGACCCGCCTTAGAAATATAGTCCACTTTGTCAGAAACACAAAATTTCTCAATCGCCGCAATCTTATCCCCACCGCCAGCTAGCGTAAATCCAGCGGTCTCTGCCACCGCCTCGGCCACCACCTTGGTCCCCTTCGAAAAGTGCTCGAACTCGAACACGCCCACCCGGTCCGTCCCAGATCACGGTGCCGGCGTTCCTGATGATGTCGGCCAGCACCTGAGCCGAATCCGGGGCGATCTCCAGAGTCATTTCGTCCTTGTGCACCTTGACGCCATCGGGCAGCAAGATGCCTCTGGATCGACTGACCTGTAGTGCCTCGCAGGTACTGTTAAACATCACTTGCCGTAGTAATGCGACTGCATTACTGTCAGCGATCCTCAGCTTGCATCAGATACCGCCATGTCGAAGATCATCGAGGTCGAATCCAGTCTGACTGACCGATATCAGACCACAGTACCGGCTGCAGTCCGGCAGGCGCTGGCCCTTGAAAAACGCGACAAGCTGCGTTTCTCGATTCAGGACGATGGCAGCGTAGTACTCAATCGCGTGGACCGAGACTCTGAAAATAATCCGGTGCTTGCTCAGTTTCTTACCTTTCTGGGTGCTGACCTGTCCGCCCATCCTGAACGTTTGCAGGCGATCGACACGACGCTCAAGGAAAAATTGGACGAGCTGGTCGGTGATGTTGATGTCGATCTGGAATCCGCGTTGGATGACTCGGCACGGTGAATACGAAGCAGTCGGCTGGCCTTGTTATCAACGGCTGGTCTTTGTTCGCCCACCCGCTGTTTCTTGATCAAGTCCTGGATTTGACACAAAAAGTAGAGGTGCGGAAAGCGAAGCACCCGACAACGTACCGCAACGAGCGAGTGACAAAACGCTCGGCGGCCATTCGCAAGTTGGCCTTTGAACTGATTCCGCAAGACCCGACGCGACCTGAATACCGGCAAGGTGGAACACTCGGATCGGCGCATAAACACTGGTTCCGAGCAAAGTTCTTTCAGCAGTACTGCTTGTTCTTTCGATTTCATTCAGCAAGCAAGATCATCGTCTACGCCTGGGTCAATGACGAAAAAACCTCGTGCGCTTACGGCAGCAAATCGGACGCCTATCGTATTTTCCATAGAATTTTGGCAGCGGGAAATCCGCGGGATCGTTGGGATCGACTTTTGGCGGAAGCGGAGGCGATGCGATGAGTCCGAATCTGCTTTCGCTGGACGGGCGAGGGCCCGGAAGACGTTGAAATCGTGGACTGTCACTAGACGCTGCTGATGACGATCAAGAACGGTATGCGCCCGGTTCATCCCGGCGAGATCCTGCGCGAGGACTACCTGGTGCCGCTCGGAATGAGCGCCAACGCGCTGTCCAAAGCGCTGCACGTTCCGGATGCCGCGCACTTCAAAAATAAGGACATGTTGCCGTGTTCAGTTCAATCGACTATCCTCAGCGTTTAACGATTTTTTGATCGATGGTGATTAAGTGGAAACTGTGAGAATTTCCTCCAAGTATCAGGTGGTCATCCCAAAGGCGGTCCGCCGCGAACTGAATCTGGAGCCAGGACAAGTAGTGATCGTCATGGCCAAGGGACGGGCGCTGGAGATCGTACCGGTCGGCGACATCAGTTCGGCGAGGGGATCACTCCGTGGCGCCGATCCTGCGGATTATCGAGATCGAAAAGATCGAGTCTGACCGTGAAACTGGTCGACACCTGCGGTTGGATTGAGTGGCTGATTGACGGCAAGCTTGCCTGTCAGTTCGAAGCCGCACTGACCGACACCGATCAGCTACTGGTTCCAACCACCGTCCAATTCGAGCTCTACAAGTGGGTCCGCAGGGAGCGCAACGAAGCATCAGCGCTTGAAACTGTCGCCTTGACTGAGCAGGGCGTCGTGGTGCCACTGACCTCGTCAATCGCCCTGCTTGCTGGCGATCTGTCGCTGGATCACAGCCTTGCCTTTGCCGATGCCATCATCTACGCCACCGCACGGCAACAGCGCGCCCGTGTCGTGACCTGCGACAATCATTTTGAGGGACTTGAGAATGTTCACTACATTCCAAAGTCATGAATTGATTGGCGCGCTAGATCACGGCTGTCCCGTGTTTCTCGTGTTTCCTCTTTGGATTTACTAACGAGATCAATGATC
>CAYTQT010000142.1:0-3292 GCA_964439915.1 uncultured Wenzhouxiangella sp.
CGGTTTACGGTTTACGGTTTACGGTTTACGGTTTACGGTTTACGGTTTACGGTTTCCGGGTTCCGGGTTCCGGGTTCCGGGTTCCGGGTTCCGGAATTCAGGTTTCGCCTTGCGGCTTGCGCCTTTCCCCTTTCGCCCTTTCGCCCTTTCACCCCTTACCTCGCTTTTTTCCTTGAACCTTCCCCATGACCGTTGAAATTGCCATTGTCTTTATCGTGATCGCAGGCGCGCTGTACCTGTTTGCCAGCGAGAAGCTGCCGCTGGATGTCACGGCGCTGCTGATCCTGATCACGCTGATGGTCATTCCGCTGATCGGGCATTCGCAGTGGCTGCTCGATCGTGGCATCGATCTGGAGTCGGCCTTTCCCACGGTCAGCGAGGGCCTGAGTGGCCTGTCGAGCACGGCCACGGTGACCGTGTTGGCGATGTTCATCCTGTCGGCCGGCATTCAGCGCTCCGGCCTGATCCACGTGCTCGGCAAACGCCTGTTTCCGCTGGTCGGCAACTCCGAACTTCGCATGATGCTGATCATCGCGCTGCTGGTCGGACTGATCTCGGGCTTCATCAACAACACCGCTGCGGTCGCCGTCGCCATCCCGCTGGTGCTCGACATGTGCCGACGCCTGAAGATGCAGGCTTCCCGCCTGCTCATTCCGGTCAGTTTCTTCGGCATGCTCGGCGGCACGCTGACTCTGATCGGCACCTCGACCAATATCCTGGCCTCGGCCATCCTCAAGGATCGACCCGAGTTCGGCCGCGAGATCGGCATGTTCGAGTTCACCCATCTGGGCCTGATCGTGCTCGGCGTCGGGCTGATCTATTTTCTGACCATCGGGCGCTTCCTGCTACCGAAAAAGGACCGCATTCGCCTGCAGGACGACGACTCGAGCGAATTCATCGTCGAGCTGGGCGTGCCCGAGGGCAGCGATCTGATCGATAAGACGCTCGAGGAATTCGGCTTTGCCGAAAAAGCCAATGTCGAAGTGCTGCGCCTGACCCGCGACCAGAGCAGCCATATCAAGCGCGCGGAATCGGTCACGGTCCGCGCAGGGGACATCATCCAGGTGCGCACGCAGGTGCGCCAGGTGATGGACCTGATCAAGTCTGATCTGATCGAAGTCCTGTCGGACATGGCCCGGCCGCGCGAAGCACGCAGCGACGGTCAGCTGGTCCGCGTCCTGCTCCGCGACCGTCAGCGCTATGCCGGACGAAAGGCCTCGGAGGTGGGCTTCTGGCGGCGCCACCAGGCCCGCCTGATCGGCCTGGAGACAAAGGCACTGGAACACCGCCGGCTGGGGGATGAGAAACTCCATGTCGGCGAAATCGCCCTGCTTCAGCTGTCGAATACGGCGCTGGGGAAACTGCGCCGCCAGTCCGACCTGATCCTGCTCGAAGAACACCAGGACGGCTTCGACCGGGTCCGTATGGCCTGGGCCGGCGGCATTGTCGCGGCGGTCGTCTTCGGCGCCGCCCTGACCCCCCTGCCGATCGTCGTCACGGCCCTGATGGGTATCGTGGCGATGGTCCTGACCGGCTGCATCGGCAAGGACGACATCTATTCCGGCGTGTCCTGGGACGTCATCTTTCTCCTCGCCGGCGTCATCCCCCTGGGCATCGCCATGACCAAGTCCGGTGGCGCAGAATGGCTGGGCGGCCTGCTTGCCGTCTACGCCTCGGGCTGGCACCCGATCCTCGTCCTGATGGCGCTCTACGCGGTCACCACTCTGCTTACGGAAATGGTCAGCAACAACGCCTCGGTGGTCATTCTCGTCCCCGTCGCCATTGCCCTCGGCGACATTCTCGGCATCGACATCTTCGCCATGGTGCTGGCTGTCATGTTCGCCGCCTCCACCAGCTTTCTGTCACCGATCGGCTACCAGACCAACACCATGATCTACGGCACCGGTCTGTATCGCTTCACCGACTTCGCCAAGGTCGGCGCTCCGCTGAACTTCCTCCTGATGATCGTCACCAGCCTGGGCTTGTACTTTTTGTGGATTGTCTGAAGTCGTTTCTCGGCTTTTGAGAAAATCAAGATCTTTCGGTCGCAAAGCAGCCAAGCAGCGAAGGAAAAGCAACACCTTTGGAACGCCATGACGCGAAGAGCGCTAGGGCGACACTAGAGCTTCAGATCAGATAAAGGGCGTCGTGGACGAATATGCTGCGTGGTCAGGCTGCCGGGTTATGGCTGTCCTGTTTTCACAATGGGTCCAGGATCGCGGTGGTCAGTGCTTCGTAGCCGGCCAGCAGTTCACTCCAGTCCCGGACGTTGAACAAAGTCGACCCAGGCACGGGTCAGCACTGAGCGAGGCCGGCGCACGCATATTGCAAGACGGGTCTGGCAACTAAGGAAGAAGTGGCCGCGATGTTGCCGGCATCCGCTACAGCGTCAGCCAGCGGCGCCAGCACGGAGTCTGGGTTCTACTTAGTCTTGCTCGTAGAGTCCTTCCACATCACCGGGCAGCAACTGCCGGTAATGCATTACGGCAACCACGTCAACGCGGTCAGTGAGCTGATAGATGATGCGGTATGGGCGTTCTTTCAGTTCGCGGATGTCGTCGCGGTCATACTCGGGCACCTTGCTGCCCGAGCGGGCAACGGTTCTCAGTTGCAGAGAACGCTTGACCAAGCGGCGCACCAGGTCATCGGCAACCTTGGGGGCGTCTTCGGCGATTTCGGCATGGATCTTCTTCAACCGCGCCTTGGCGCGGTCGGTCCAGACGACCTTCACTCAGACAGCCCAAACTCGCGCAACACGTCTTCGGCGGGCGTGACCCGGCCGGCCGCACTGTCAGCCAGGCCGGCCTCGATCTCCTTGCACACCACGGCCTGGTAGATCAGCTCATCCCAGTCGGCCGTCTCGGGGAGCCGGTCAATCAGCTTGTGGGCTTGGTCTTTGAATGCGGTAGCCATGTGGTTCATTCTACCTCTCCTCATGTTCCTCGTCATCCTCCCACTCCAGCGCGTCCAGCACGTCTTCTGCGGTCGGGTTCGGGTCTTGATCAGTGCCCCGCCCCGGGCCTGTCGAACACGCGAAGCCACGTCCTCCACCGGCCTGGCCGGATGGGTCGCCTCGTGGATGGATTTGAGTTTGTGGATGGCGACGTGGGTGTAGATCTCGGTTAGATCTCGGTTAGATCTCGGTGGTCGACCGGTGAGCATGGCCGAGCATTTGCTGGATAAAGCGGATGTCGGCCCCGATTTCGAGCATCAGCGTGGACATGGTGTCACGGCAACGCACGGCAACGCAGGACACCCACTCAATCGTGCGGTTTTCGCGCAGCGAAAGAAG
>CAYTQT010000143.1:0-3267 GCA_964439915.1 uncultured Wenzhouxiangella sp.
TGATCCTCAATCCTCGATCCTCGATCCTTGAACCCTGAACCCTGAACCCTGAACCGCCCCTTCCTATCCCCCGGTTTTCTCGTTATACTGACCGGCTTGCTCCGACAGCATGGTCGCGTGCAGTCGGTCCTTTCAACCTGAATACTTCTAGAGAATTCATCATGGCAAAACAATTCAAGATTCCGGCAGAACTGCGCACGGATGTGGGGAAAGGTGCGAGCCGCCGCCTGCGTCGTGCCGGTCGAGTTCCTGCCGTCGTATACGGTGCCGAACGTGATCCGGCCACAATTACCCTGGACCACGATTCGGTCCTGCATATGGCCGATACCGAGGCATTCCACTCCTCGATTCTCGAATTGAGAGTCGGTGACGACAAGCGCCAGAAGGTCGTCCTGCGCGACATTCAGCGCCACCCGTTCAAGCCGCTGCTGACCCATCTGGACTTCCTGCGCGTGTCGGACGACCAGCTGGTTCGCATCAATGTGCCGATTCACTTCGTCAATGAAGAAAGATCACCAGCCGGCAAGAAGGCGGGCGTGGTGATTTCTCATCAGACCATCGAAGTCGAAATCGATTCGCTGCCGAAGGATCTGCCCGAGTATCTGGAAGTCGATCTGGCCGACCTCGAGCCGGGCGGAAGCGTTCTGCTGAGTGATATTCCTCTACCGGAAGGCGTGACCATTCCCGCGCTCGAGATCAACGAGGACGCCGATCATCCGATCGTGACAGCCATCTTCATTCGTGCCTCTCAGGGTACCGGTGAGGCTGCGGCCGAAGCCGACGCCGCCATGGGTGAAGCTGCTGAGGTCGAGACGGTTGCCGAGTCTGAAGCCGATGAAGACGGCGATGGCGAGGTTTCCGACGAGGACGGCGAGGACGATACCAAGTCGGAAGACTGACACCAGACAGGCCCGTTTCATGGCTGATTGCTGGCTGATTGCAGGCCTCGGTAACCCGGGCCCGAAATACGAAAGAACCCGGCACAACGCCGGGTTCTGGTTTCTGGATGCCATGGATCGCGAGCAGCGACTGGAGTTCAGGGCCCAGCGCAAGCTGCACGGTGATCTGACCCGGCAGGTCTGGCAGGGCTCGCAGGTGATCGTCCTGCGCCCCGATACATTCATGAATCATTCCGGGCAGGCCGTTCGCGCAGTGGTCGACTACTACGAGATCGCCGCTGAACGTATTCTGGTCGCCTACGACGATCTGGATCTGCCGCCCGGCACGGTTCGCCTCAAGCGGGGCGGCGGTCATGGCGGCCACAATGGCCTGCGCAGTATCTTTCAGCACCTCGGTCACCCGGAATTCTGGCGCATGCGGATCGGAATCGGGCACCCGGGCACCAGGGAAGCGGTCCTGCCCTGGGTCCTCGGACGCGCCAGCCTGAACGATGAACAGGCGATCAACAACAGTATTCAGCGCGCGATCGCCGTGCTGCCCGACCTTCTCGCCGGACGTACAGAGAGCGCTCAACAGAGCCTGCACAGTGCCGTACAGGACTGATCCTTATGGCCGCAGGTCGATTCAAAGCGGAGTAGATCATGGGTTTCAAGTGTGGAATTGTAGGACTGCCCAACGTGGGTAAGTCGACCCTGTTCAATTGTCTGACCAAGGCCGAGATCGCAGCCGAGAACTATCCGTTCTGTACGATCGAGCCGAATGTCGGCATGGTGCCGGTGCCGGATCTTCGGCTCGATGAGCTGGCCGCGATCGTCAAACCCGAGAAAGTCGTTCCGACCATGATGCAATTCGTGGATATCGCCGGGCTGGTGGCGGGCGCTTCGAAAGGCGAGGGCCTGGGTAACAAGTTCCTGTCGCACATTCGTGAAACCGATGCCATCGCCCATATCGTGCGCTGTTTTGTCGATGACGATGTCACCCACGTCTCCGGCAAGGTCGACCCGATCGACGACATCGAAACGATCGAAACCGAACTCGTGCTTGCCGACCTGGATACGGCCGAGCGAGCCCTTGACCGTAGTCTGCGCCAGACAAAATCCGGCGACAAGGAGGCTAAGCGATTGGTCGGCGTCATGGAGCGGGTCGTTGCCCACCTGGGGCACGGCGAGCCCCTTCGCACGCTTGATCTTGAGGCTGATGACCGAGGGCTACTGTCGACCTGGCAATTCATTACTGCCAAGCCGGTGCTGTACGTGGCGAATGTGGACGACTCGGCCGGTGAAGACAACGAGATGGTGGGCGCCGTGCGTGCGCGAGCCGAGCGCGAGGGCGCTGAGGTGGTCGTGCTGTGTGCCGCCATGGAGGCTGAGCTGGCCGAGCTCAGCGCCGAGGAACAGGCGGAGTTTCTCGCCGAGCTGGGTCAAACCGAGCCCGGCTTGAACCGGCTTATCCGGGCCGGTTATCAGCTGCTTGGTCTGCTCACCTTCTTTACTGCCGGGCCCAAGGAGGTGCGCGCCTGGACGGTCCGTCGCGGTTCCACCGCTCCCCAGGCTGCCGGCCGGATTCACACCGATTTCGAAAAGGGCTTCATCCGCGCAGAGACCGCCGGCTACGCCGACTACATCGCCAATCGTGGCGAGGCAGGGGCCAAGGCGGCGGGGAAGCTGCGCCTGGAGGGTCGCGACTACATCGTCCAGGAAGGTGATGTGATGCACTTCCGATTCAACGTGTGAGCGCTCCACGGGCAGGGCATTTAAGGAGCCCGGATATTTTTCGGGAGTAGAGGTGCATCCGGGTATTGACTCGCAAAAGGGTCTGCGCGACAATGCCGGGCTTCGTCCGAAAACCGGTCGGTTCTTGGACGTTTGATGAAAAGCGAGAGGTTGATTGGTCGGTCTTCTGACTGGCGATCTGGAGGGGTACTCAAGCGGTCAACGAGGGCAGACTGTAAATCTGCTGGCTATGCCTTCGCAGGTTCGAATCCTGCCCCCTCCACCATGCTTTTTGTCGAAGTAGGGTCTGGAATCGCGAGCGACGGAACGCGGGTGTAGTTCAACGGTAGAACCTCAGCCTTCCAAGCTGATGATGTGGGTTCGATTCCCATCACCCGCTCCAGACGCGATGACAGGCCGACAGATCGATGCCCGCGTAGCTCAGGCGGTAGAGCACTCCCTTGGTAAGGGAGAGGTCACTGGTTCGATTCCAGTCGTGGGCACCATTTCGGGAACGCTGCGTTCGTGCGGTGCGGAACGTTGCATAGGGTTTTGACTTTACAACTAGCAAGGAAACGGAGCTCCAGTCTCATGTCCAAAGCAAAATTTGAACGTAGTAAGCCGCATGTCAATGTTGGCACGATTGGTCACGTTG
>CAYTQT010000144.1:0-3166 GCA_964439915.1 uncultured Wenzhouxiangella sp.
TGCTGTTCGACCAGCGGAGAGAATTTCTTTTCGCGCGTGAACACGCGGGCTTCGGCCGAATCGGCGGCGATCACCCAGTAGTGGCTCATGATGAAATCTCCAGAAGGCCAGCGCTCATGCTAACAAGCCTGCCGGGGTCACGTCATTGTTCCACCGTGGCGCCCGATCATGGCCGTTCAGCGGTGCTCCGGAAGGCGTCTTCATTCTCTATCGCGCCCGGTCACAGCCAGCACCCGTAGCGTGTCGCGATCAGGATACCCGTCGGCGATGCGACCGGCAGCGGCCTGCCAGTCGCGCAGCGCAGCACGGGTGGCTGGCCCCATCAGGCCGTCAGGCTCCCCGGGATCGTGACCCAGTTCGATCAATCGCTGCTGCAGCGAGCGGATGGTGCTTCGCGCCGGGGCACGCGCGACGTCCGGCAGGCCACCGACCAGATCTCCGCCGCCGACGATGCGGTCGGCCAGGTGGCCGACCGCGATCGCGTAGGACTGTGAGCGATTCCATTGCATGATGGCTTCGAAATTCTGGTAGACCAGAAAGGCCGGCCCGCGGTGGCCCATAGGGACCAGGATCGCCCCTTCGAGGTCGGCGACGGGAAGCTGTGCGCCGGACGCGGTCCGAACTCCCAGCTCGCGCCAATGCGACAGAGGGCGGCGCTGGCTCAGTCCGGTCTGGGCATAGGCAAAGTCTTCGGGCAGTCGGACTTCGCGGCCCCAGCGCATGCCGGGCTGCCAGCCGAGATCGGCCAGATAGCTTGCCGCCGAGCTCATCGCATCGGGGATGCTGTTCCAGAGGTCGATGCGGCCGTCGCCGTCGCCATCCACGGCGTGGTCGCGCCAGGTCGTCGGCATGAACTGGGTGTGACCCATGGCACCTGCCCAGGAGCCGCGAAGCGTCGCTGGTTCCAGTGCCTCGCGTTCGATCAGGCCGAGGGCGGTCATCAACTGCTCGGTGAAAAAGGATGATCGTCGCTCATCGCAGGCCAGCGTGGCGAGAACATCAAGCGTCGGCATGCTGCCGAGAAAGCTGCCAAAGTTGGTCTCCAGGCCCCAGAAAGCGACCAGATAACGCCCTGGTACGCCGTACTCGGTCAGCAACCGCGACCAGAGCTCGGGATAGCTTGCCAGCATCAATCGCCCGGTCGTGATTCGAGCGGTGCTGACCCGTACTCGCAGGTAGGCTGCAAACGACTGGCGGAATTCGGGTTGCTCACGGTCCAGTTCGATGACCCTGGGCTGATAGCGCACCGGCAGCAGAGCCTGCGACACGATTCTCTCCGGGATTCCGCGCGACCGCGCCTCGTCGGCCAACCCGGTCCGACAGGCAGCGAATCGGTCTTCGCCGGGATCTGGGTCAGGCCCCTGGGCTTGCGCCGCAGAGCCCAGAATCAGCAGGAAGACTCCAATCAATACACTTTGCATCGCCGCCCCGACCGTCAGGTGGATCTGGAAATAGTATCCGACCGGGGCGCGAAGGGTTCGTGGGCAGTTCAACGAGCGGGAAAAGACACCGACGTCGCTTTCTGGAATACATCAGTCAATGATTTACCAGCTCCAATCATTGACGCCGCCGTGGCGACACTGCGACGGTACCCATTCCTGGCGTGTTGGCTGATTGTTGACAATGCAGCGAAACCTGACTGAGCCGCTGTCGGCCTTGACCTGGAGATGCACGCCGATATCGGCATTGTCCCAGGCCGGTTTCTGCTTCGAGCGCAGCACCAGGACCCAGCCGCCAGACTTGGGTTGCCACTCGACCTGACGCCAGACCTCACTGTCGAAGCCGTAGACCGCTTCGAAGCTGCTGGAATCGCCGCCATGGGCTGAGCCCTCGGCTTCGCCAAAGCCCAGGTCGGCAAAGCTCTGGGGCAGCTCACCGTGAACGACATAGTGTCGGGCAATGCGCGTCTTGCTTTCGCTCATCATGCTCAGGCCCTCAGAAACCTTCGCGCGAACGACGTAGGACTGGTAATTGGGCATCGCGATCGAGACCAGGATTCCGAGTACGGCGACGGCAATGATCAGTTCGATCAGCGTGAAGCCACTTTGCGTCTTGTTGGTGTTCAGCTTGTTCATGGTTGTTCTCCCAGCAGTTGTCATGCAGTTTGTTTTGACGTTGCTGGAGATAATGCAAAATACATACCAACCATGAAATATGACCGATTGCTTTTCAGTCATCCAGAATCCCCCCGAAGAGTTCGAGAAAAATCGGCGGACTCTGACCGGTTACGGCGACCTCAGTAGTGCTGTGCCCATCGGTTTCAGGGTCAAAAAAAGCCCCGGCAGCTCTCGCCGCCGGGGCTTTCGTGTCTTGCCTTGGTCTTTCGCGCTTATTTGTCTTTGGCCGCCTGGCGTTCCTTCTCGGCTTCAATGACCTTCTCGGCAATCTGGCTCGGGCAGGGCAGGTAATGTGAGAATTCCATCGAGAACTGACCACGGCCCGAGGTGATGGTGCGCAGGTGGCCGATGTAGCCGAACATCTCGGCCAGCGGTGCTTCGGCCTTGATGCGGATGCCGGTCGGGACCGGTTCCTGATCCTTGATCATGGCGCGGCGACGGTTCAGGTCACCGATGACATCACCCACGTTGTCCTCCGGCGTGAACACGTCCACTTTCATGAAGGGTTCGATCAGCTGCGGGCCCGCTTTGATCATGGACTGTCGGAAAGCACCCTTGGCAGCCAGTTCGAAGGCAATCGCCGAGGAGTCGACGGCGTGATAAGCACCGTCATAAAGCTCGACCTCCACGTCCAGCACGGGAAAGCCGGCCAGAGGTCCATTTTCCATCATGCCGGAAAAACCCTTCTCGATCGCCGGGAAGAACTCCTTCGGCACGTTGCCGCCGACCACAGAGGACTCGAAATGAAAGCCGCTGCCTGGCTCGCCGGGACGGATGCGGTAGTCGATCTTGCCGAACTGACCGGAACCTCCGGACTGTTTCTTGTGGGTGTAGCTGTCTTCCACCGGCTGGGTGATCGTTTCGCGGTAGGCCACCTGAGGCTCGCCAACGATCAGTTCCACGCCGTAAGTCCGCTTGAGGATGTCGACCTTGATGTCCAGGTGCAGCTCGCCCATGCCTTTGAGGATGGTCTCGCCGGAGTCCTGATCGGTCTCGACGCGGAAGGACGGATCCTCGGCAATCATCTTGCCGATGGCCACGCCCATCTT
>CAYTQT010000145.1:0-3161 GCA_964439915.1 uncultured Wenzhouxiangella sp.
GTCTTTCAGTTGGACACCCAGTCGCATGAGCTCTTCCGTCACGGTCGAGCGCTCTCCTTGCCGCCGAAAGCGATTGATGCGTTGGAGTTTCTAGTCGCTAGAGAGGGCGAGCTGATCACGAGACAGCAGCTTATCGATGCCCTATGGCCGGATCGCGTGGTGGAGGATCAGGGCCTGAATCAACTGATCTATCTCCTGCGCAAGGCCCTTGGCGAGCGTGAGGAAGGCGAGCCCTGGATCATGACCGTGCGCAAGCGGGGCTATCGATTCAACGGGCAGGCGATCCGATCACGATCCGGTCCGGTCACACCGCCGCCTTCGGCATCCTTGGCTGCGGATTCGACGAGTATGGATCCGACGCTAAGGGCACACCTGATGCGCAGCCGTTTTCTCTGGCACCAGTGGCGCCCTCCGGCCTGGCTGGAGGCGATCAGCGAAGCCCGCCAGGCCCTTGCGCTCGAGCCGGACAGCGCCGAAGCCCGCTACTGGTGGGGGGTATCTCTGATCACTCTGGCGATCAGCGGATTCCGGCCGCCGCTCGACGCGTTTCCCAAAGCCCGCCAGCTGCTCGACGAAGCCATCGCGATCGATCCCGAGCTGGACCTGGTGTGGGAGGGGCAGGGCGCCATCGCGCTGTTTCATGATTGGGATGCCGAAACGGCACGGCGCCATCTGGCCCGGGCTGTGCGAAACAACCCACAGTCAAGCTCGGCGCGTAATCTGTTCGCGCTGGCGACGGCCGCTTCGGGCGATCTCATGGCGGCCCAAGACGAGATCGAGACCGCCTTCAAGATCGACCCGCTTTCGGCGATCGTCGGCACAGACCTTGGGGTGCTTCACGCCATGGCTGGACGGCACAAGCAGGCCGCCGATGCGTTTCGCGCTGTGTTGGCTCTGCATCCGCTGTTTGCCCACGCGCGGAGTTATCTCAGCGCCAGCCTGACCAGCCTCGGTGAGACCGAGGCCGCCCTGAGCGAAGCGGAGCGCGCCGTTGCCGATTCTGGTCGCGAGGTCGAGCTGTCCCACGAAATGGCCCTGGCCTGGGTGGTGGCCGGTGAACGCGAACGCGCCGAACGCGTCCTGGGCGCGCTGGAAGCTCGGTTTAAGACTGACTACATCGACGCCTACTATCCGATGCAGGTCGCTGCGGCGCTCGGTCGACTGGACGAGGCGCTGGCCTGGATCGACGAAGCGATCGAGCAGCGCTCGCGTTCGCTCTGCTATATCCGCATCGATCCGATGTTCAATCCCCTGCGCCACCTGAGCGATTTCCAGCAACGAATGGATCGCATCCTGTCTTCCCCCGCCATGGAACGGCCCTGATTCCGCAGGCGATCCGATGCGCTCATCCAATTCAAATGGGGCGATTCCTGATCGACTCGGCCTGTGCTGGATAGGGTCTGCAACGAGCTGCGTTTCTTGCGCCTGATCCTCCATCCCTCTGGCGAGGGCAATGCGCCGCGCATCGACTACTGGGCCGAGCGAGTCGCCGACGATCTCCTGGCCGGCTCTGAAGCGCTGAATGTCTGCTGATCATTGATCTCGTTAGTAAGAGCAAGTTCGAGACTGTCGGCCGCCAGGTTCTCGAGTGACGTTGCCGGGATTGGTGCTCTCGGTCTGCGTTGGGCCAGAGCCTTCAGAAGGCTGCTGCCTCAGGCCGTGAGGCGTGCGGGGGTCCGGGAGATCGTCCAGCAGATCGGCCGTTGATGCTGGTCGATAGAGATCATCGGTTGCGTAACTGCGCGCGTGACTTTTCGTTGCAGTTGTTTTCGTTCAGCGAGTGGGCAGCAAGTCGATCGACCCGTATCCTTCGGGTATGCGTCTACTCCATCAAGATACTTACTGCGCCCTCCGTGCCGCGCTGGTTCGGAGAGCATCGTGGTCCTGGCGTCGATCAACGACGATTCTGGCCCTTGCCTTGATCAGCGCGCTGTCGTCCGCGCAGGCTCAGGTGCGTGAAGCCTTCATTGATCCGACGATCACCGGGCCAGGCATCGAAGCCTTGACGGAGCTTCCCGGTGCTGCCCTTCGTCGGCTCGACCATTTCGTCGTCGTCGACCCGGCAAGAAGTAATGGTTTCCTCTATGTGCATCTGGTCGGCAGCGGCGGATTGCCCGAGAACAGTCTCATCTTCGCCAGGCATGTCGCCGAGTCCGGATTTCACGTGGTCTCTCTCGCCTATCCGAACTGGCCCAGCGTCCGCGACCTGACGCTGAACAGCAATGATGTGATGGCCCCCGGGCGGATTCGCGAGGAACGCCTGTACGGCAATGATGTCTCGCTGCTGGTCGACGTCGATCAACCCAACAGCGTGATCAATCGATTGGTTCGCCTGCTCGAGTATCTGGACGAAAAATTTCCCGAAGAGGATTGGGCACGGTTTCTCGACGGCCCGGAACCGGTCTGGTCGCGGCTGGTCATCGGCGGCCACAGTCAGGGTGCAGGCCACGCGGCCTATCTCGGCCAGGACCACGCGCTGGCCGGTGTTCTCATGCTGGGCGGCCCGGGCGATGTGGTCCCCGGGGTCGGCGTGGCCGACTGGCTGACTCGACCCGCAATGACCCCGGCGCTTCGCCAGTTCGGTTTCGTTCACGCCGAAGATCCCAACTACGCGGTGTATCAATTGACTCAGACGGTTCTGGGCCTGGCGGCCCTGGGCCCCGTGCAGGACACCGATCTGCTGCCGCCGTCGCAATGGACCTCACACCGATTGACCAGTACACGGCTCGACGTGCCAGGCGAGAACTATCACGGCGCGGTGGTCGTGGATGGGGGCCTGCCGCTGGATGCTGACGGTCGTCCGGTCTATGCGCCGGTGTGGCGTTTCATGCTCGATCAGCGGGTTTTTTCGGATTCGTTTGCTGACTGAGAGGCTACGGCCGAATCTGTCGAGTCGGGCGTCCTGGATCGCGTCGCGGCGAGAAAATCGTCCACCGCAGGCCAAGGTGATCGCTGGGGATTGAAATGAAGAGTGTTATGCCCGGCGTCTGACTGGATCTCCTGCAGTCGGGGTCCTGAATGTTGCCCCAGCAGCGGTTCGGCGAAGGTCGCAGGAATGATCTCGTCCTGTCCGGCGGTGATCACGACGAGCGGCCCGGTGAAGTTACTCAGGGCAGCGAGGTTGTCGTAGCGATCCTGGAGCAGCAGTCCGGCCGGCAGGA
>CAYTQT010000146.1:0-3160 GCA_964439915.1 uncultured Wenzhouxiangella sp.
GCTGCGGCAGGTGCGACTGGTCCAGCGCTTCGCCTGGATGCAACAGGGCCGTGGCTGAATCCACGGCCTGCTTGAGCTCCCGGATGTTGCCCGGCCAGTGCCACTGCTGCAGGGCCATCAGGGCCTGGCGAGTCATGCCGGGGCTGCGCTGGCCGTTGGCCGCCAGGGCCGCGTTGAAGAAATGGATGGCCAGGCCGGCGATGTCGTCGGGCCGCTCGCGCAGCGCCGGCACGCGAGTCTCGAAAGCGGCCAGGCGATGGAACAGATCGAGGCGGAATGCCCGTTCATCGATGGCGGCCTCGAGATCGCGATTGGTCGCCGAGACCAGGCGAATGTCGACCGGGCGCAACTCGCTGCCTCCGATTCGATAGAGGCTGCCGTCCTCAAGCACTCGCAGCAGGCGGACCTGGGTATCTGCCGGCATTTCCCCGAGCTCATCGAGGAACAGGGTGCCGCCGTGGGCGCGCTCGAACACGCCCGGTCGCGCCGAGACGCCGGTGGCCGCCCCGGCTTCAATGCCGAAAAGCTCGGCCTCCAGAAGATCCTGGGGCAGGGCGGCACAGTTGATCGCGATGAAGGGTCCATCGGCGCGCGGCGAGCAGGCGTGGATCCACTTGGCCAGGAGATCCTTGCCCGTGCCGGTCTCTCCCAGAAGGAGGATGCTGACGGCACTGCCGGCCACCCTCGCCAGGGCGACGAACTGTCGCTGAAGCTCCGGGTCCGAGGGCCAGACACCCGGAAAGGACTCGATTGCTGTGCTGGATTTCACCTGAGTCTCGCTGTCGGGCCTCGGCGGTAGCCAGTCAAGGAGAAGGCCCAGTTGCTCGGCGGCGAGCCGGGCGCTCGGGCAGCCCTGATCCAGGAGCAGAGCGTAGTGTTCATTCGAGCAGGTCTCTTCGAGGGGCGTTCCAGGGTCGCCCTGAATGGCCAGAGTCTGGCCGGCACCGTCGTGTAGCGCGATGGTCCGAGCGCGCAAGGATTCTCGCCAGGCTGGCAGAACCCGCTGCAGCAGAGGCGTCGCATCGGGCAGCGTCTCGCAGGCGCGCCAGAGATCCTGGCGCAGCGCTTCGTTCAGGTTCAGTGCCGCCGTCGCGGGTTCCGGGTCTCGCTCTGCACTCGTGTCGTGGGCGCTCGGTTGATCGGTGCGATAGGCCAGATCACCCAGAGCCGGATCCAGGGCCCGGAATCTCAGAACCGCCGCGCCCAGGTCCAGGACGAAGTCACCGGCGACCGCCGCGCGGCAGACGACTCGGCCATCCAGCCGTGTGCCATTGGTCGAGCCCTGATCCTCGATCACCGCGCCTCCGTCGGCCAGCACCTCCAGGCTCAGATGTCGACGCGACAGGCCCGAGACGCCCAGCACGACATCGCAGTCGCTGGCGCGGCCGAGCATGTAGCGGCCCGCTTCGAGTTGATGCCGACTGAGCTCGGCACCCAGCGGCTCGAGAATCTCGATCTGGTAGTGAATCGACATCGAAGGGGGCGTCCCTGAAACCGAATTCAGCGTACCTCAGTTCGTTCGCAAACGCGAACTGAGAGCGAAGGAACGGCGGGCGCACAGTTCGCGAGCGCGGACAAGGCGGATCGAGGAATTCTATAACCCATTGAATGAAATAGGATAATTACTCTTGGCGCGGATTTTGCTTTATCGAATTTGTCTTCAGTCGTTTCTTAATTCGGGAGTTTTCCGTGTTCAATTCTTGCGTTCGCTTTTTTGCACAGGTGGGTGTTCTTGCGTCATTGTTTCTATCCACCGCACTTCAGGCCGGCGGGACCAGCGGCGAGCTTGATCCTACTTTCGGTGTTTCAGGCTGGGTGTCTCTGCCGCCCAGCACGATTCAGAACGCCGGGTTCATTCAACTCCAAGTTGATATCGACGGTTCGGTCATTCTCCTCGGAAGCGAGTATCAATCACTTGGGCTGTCAAACTATCCGATCGGATGCTTCGTGACTCGGCTGCTACCGGGGGGTGCGCTAGATCCATCTTTTGGCTCCGATGGCACCGTCCAGGTGACCATGCCGGATGGTGCGCCGTTCATCTGTCATGACTCCTTGCTGCTCCCCGATGGGTCGCTGCTGATTGCCGGCACTTTCGAGGTCATCAAGATATCGTCGGACGGCGGGCTGGACGCCGGATTTGGTTCTGGCGGGCTTCTGACGTTTCCCAGCGATGATTTTCCGGAGGGGTCGATTTCGCCTCGAGACCACAGTTTGACTCTGCTGGCGTCCGGGGAAGCACTCTATTCAGCACACGGCATTTTTGGCGGAAGGGATTGGGTCTGGGCGCTGAACCCGAACGAAACATCGGCATCGACGAGATTTGATTCTCGTATTGTCAGAGGCGAAATAATGCTGGAGCGGCCCAGTGGCGGGATTGACGGATTGTCGAGAACTGGCGGGCTCTACCTCAGCGACAACTTGCTCAACAATGAACTATTCCGATCGGAGTTGGATCCCGCGGGGACAGGGGGGCGCCAGGACTTTTTTGCGAGTGAACTTCTACGACAGCCCGACGGGAAACTCGTGGCGGCCATGCAGTCCTGGGGCAGTGCCATCGGTTCGCCGCGGATCGAAGCCGCTGTCGGCCGTTGGGATACGAGCGGGAATCCGGATGCCGGCTTTACCTCGGGTCCGAACGCGCCGACTGGTCTGAGCCTGGTTAGCCCGGCAAGTCTGGGGTTTGTTGCCGAGAGTTTGGCGAATGATTCCTCGCTCGGACTTCATCCTGATGGTTATCTGATTCAAACGACCAATCTTCTGCCTGATGACGATTCGTTTCCCTCGCCGCGTCGTGGGTCGGTCGTCTTGCTCCAGGAAGGCGGATCGCCGGAAACGACCTGGGGCAACGGCGGAATCTCCATCCTCCACTATCCAGGGAGCCTTAGAACACGTCTCTTCGCCCTGGCGCTCGACGCATCCAACGGGGTCCTGGTCGCCGGTTACGGACAGCAAAGCGATGGCACGACTCAGCCTGTCGTTGCACGTCTCCAACCCCTCATCTCGCCGGTTTCGAGCTGGGATACGTTGCCCGACGCCGTCAGTCTGCCGCCCTTGATCGACGCACCGAGGAATGCACTCGTCGAGAGTGCAACGCTGACGATCAGTGGACTGGATGCGGGTTCGCATGTGCCTGCAATGGTCGAGAACGGCGAATACCGGG
>CAYTQT010000147.1:0-3069 GCA_964439915.1 uncultured Wenzhouxiangella sp.
CTGGTCAGATCGCGCGCCTTCAGATCGCGCAGTCTCGACAACGTCCGGCGCGCGTTCTCCAGCTGGACAGCGTTTTCTTCCAGGGCACTGCGCGCTGCGGCAAGGCGCGCCAGAGACAGGTCGAGCTGGGCCTGCTCGGTGGCATCATCGAGGCGGGCAAGCACGTCGCCCTGGCTGACGCGCCGACCCTCCTCGACGTTGACTTCGATCAGCCTTCCTGTGACTTCGGCAGCGACCGTGGCCTGTCGGCGAGCGACAACGTATCCCGAGGCATCGAGCACGCTGGCGACCGTCGCCGTGCCCCCGGCGTCGACCAGTTCGACCCGGAATGCGTCGACTTCGACAACGCCCGGACGCAGCCACCACCAGACCACCGCGGCGATCACGGCCAGGAAGACGATCAGTGCCATGACCCAGCGCAGCAGGCCGGAGCGGTCCGATGCCTCGCTCTGGCTCCGGTCGATACGCAGGCTGTCGATCAGTTCGTCGTTCATCGATGTGGCTACGCCATACGGAACATGTTCGTCGACTATAGAGACGACCGTCGTCGAGCGCCAGTGACAAAGGTCACCAAATCGCAGCTTCAATCCGATCAGTACCTGTCCTGACAGCCAGCCGCTCTGATAAACAGCGATAAAGCAGAAATAGATATAAAATAAAAATGCTATGATTGATGGAACCCTGCTGGAGAAGATGGCCATGACTGATTTTCTGACCAGGCGACTTGCTCTTTTCCTTGTCTCGGCGCTCACATTCAGCGCTTCGGCTGCAGAAGCGCCTGGAGACGCTTCGATCGAGCCTGCTGATCCTGTGACGCTCGCTTTTGCCGATCATGACCCGGGGTCGGGCCTGACGATCGCTTATGCGGAGTGGACGGACTTTCTGCGCAAGACCACCATGGATCTTGGCAGCTCGCCAGCCCGCCTGAGCCGCGGCGAAGCGCTGGGCTGGACCGGCACCAGAGTGACCTACGGCAACACGGCATCCACTCGCCTGGAGGGAAACCGGGTGACCGTCGATCTCTTCACTGAGGCCCACATCGATTTCGTCAGACAATACCGGGCCGGCCTCGAGTCGCTACCCCGGCGACAGGGGCTTGCGACGCTGAACAGAAACGAGCAGCTGGCCTACTGGCTCAATCTCTACAACGTCCGGGTAATGGAACTGGTCGTTGCTCGAACGCCGTTGCTTGATACCGCCCGGCCCCTGCGCAGCTCGCCGGGCGAATCGGGCGAGGATGAGTGGAGTCAGAAGACCCTCGATGTTGCCGGCCTGGCCATTTCCCTACGAGATATCGAGACGAAGATCCTGTTCCCCCTCTGGGACGACCCGCTCGTGCTCTACGGTCTCTGGCAGGGCGCCATCGGTGGTCCGAGCCTGCGAGTGGAGGCCTATGACGGCGACCGGGTCTGGTCTCAGCTCAGGGCCAATGCCCGTGAATTCATCAATTCCAATCGGGGAACCCTGCCGCGGGGCGACACTCTGAGGCTCTCCCTGATGTACGACTGGGGGTCGGCCCTCTTCGACGGGGAAGCGGCGCTTCGACAGCATCTGCGCGATTTCATTCGGGAGCCTTTCTCCCAGGGCTTCGATGATGCCAGCCGCATCGTCTACGATCTTTACGATTGGCATATCGCTGACCTGTCAGGTGGTGCACGCAATCGGGGCGACTGGAGAAACATGGCGGGGCTGACGACGCTCGACAGGAATCGTGAACTGGTCAATCAGAGCAGCAGGTTCTCGGCCGCCACCCTTGAGCTGCTGCGCGAAATCGACACCCTGAAGGGCCGAGGCGACAGAAAACCCGTGGTTCGCATCGTCGACCTCGACTGTGACGACGAGGGTGAGGAGTGCCCCGGTCCTTCGCGCCGGGACGGCGATGAGCCGGATTGAACGACGCAATTCAAACCCGGGCCCTCGCCATTCAACCGAATATTGTGATCCTGTAGAATCGTGGAATCGGACGCGGGAAGGGTGGGTCATGAGGTTCAGGAGTGCGGTCGACACCTGGTTCTATTTCTTTGCGCTGGTGTTTCCGGCGAGCATCCTCGTTGCGGTGGCCATGGTGACGGCTCTCGCCAGCGCTGAAGCTCAGCTCATCGTTATCCTTGTGGCTGTGATGTCGTTGGGTCTGCCGGTCTGGCTGTTGCTTGGCACCTGGTATGACGTCGACTCCGATCGCCTTCTGATTCGCTCGGGTCCTTTCCGTTGGACCATTCCGATCAGCAGCATCCGATCGATCGAAGCCAGCCGCTCGTTGCTGGCATCACCGGCCCTGTCCTTGAATCGGCTCGAAGTCGGATATGGCCACCGGAAATCGATTCTGGTTTCACCTGAAGATGCACAGGGCTTCAGGAAAGCGTTGGGGTTCGTGGAGGACAAGGTATGAAAAAACTGATTCCCGTTCTGGCCTGGCTGCCCCTGTTCGCACTTGCCCAATCCAACCTGCCCGATGGGCCGCATATCTATGTGCAGGGCAAGGCGAGCATGTCGCTGCAGCCGGAGCTGCTGATCCTGTCCGGGCAGATCCAGGCTCAGGATCGTGAAGTGACGGTGGCCTCGCAGCAGGTCGAGGATCAGTCGGCGGCCCTCATTGCCCTGATGGAATCACTCGAGGTCGAACGCGAAGATGTCCGCGCCTCGATGCCAGTGGTCGAGCAGGTCTTTGAGTACCAGGACGGCCGCAACGTGCTGGTCGGCTATCGCGTTCGACGCGAAGTCGAGATTCGCCTGTCGAAAATGGATCGCTACCACCTCGACTACGCCGAGATCATCCGCTCCGGTGCGCTGGCCTCGCTCAGCGCGCGTTTTTCCGTGCGTGATCCGGACGCTGCGACCGATCAGGCCCAGCTGGCCGCCGTCGACGATGCCCGCGCCCGCGCCGAGCGGCTGGCCGAGCAGGCGGGATCGTCCCTGGGTGATATCCATTCGATGACTGAGTTCGATCTCAGGCGCATCGAACGGCCCCTGCTGACCCCGGCCCGGCAGTTCTCCGAGTCCGCGCTGGGGCAGGGTGGCGACGGCCTGTACAGGAGCGCCACGCGGATGGAAGCCGCGCCCCCGATGTTC
>CAYTQT010000148.1:0-2887 GCA_964439915.1 uncultured Wenzhouxiangella sp.
TCAAACCGCAATCCCAAAAACCCACATCATCAGGCTGTAGGCCGCGCCCATGATCAGGACGATGAACAGGGCATTCAAACCGATGCCTGCGCGGGCCATGGTGGGCACGCTGAGGAGCCCAGAGCTGTAGACGATGGCATTCGGCGGCGTGGCCACCGGCAGCATGAAGGCGCAGGACGCGGCAAGTGCGGCGGGGATGGCGAAGAACTCCGGCGCGTAGCCCAGGCCGATGGCGGCCGCCGCCAGCACCGGAATGAATGCCGCGGCAGTGGCGGTGTTGCTGGTGATTTCGGTCAGAAAGATCACGATGGTGACCGCCAGGGCCAGGATGAGGAAGGTCGGCCAGGCATCGAGCGAGACCACGGCCTGGCCGATCGCCTCGTCGAGGCCGCTCTGGCCGACGGCACTGGCCAGGCTCAGGCCCCCGCCAAACAGCAGCAGGATGCCCCAGGGCAACTTGCGCATGTCCTCCCAGATCAGAAGCGCCCGCGACTGATCGCCACCGGCAGGCGTGATGAACAGCGCGAGCGCTGCCGCCATGGCGATACCGGCATCCGAAAGTCCGGGCAGCAGGGCCTGCAGCCAGGGCCGGGTGATCCAGAGCGCGGCCGTCACCGCAAAGATCAGCGCAACACGTGTTTCAGCAGGCGTGATTCTTCCGAGATGCGCGCGTTCCTGATCGATGACAGCCTGACCACCGGGCAGGCTCTGTGTGCCCAACGGATAGGCGATACGGGTCAGAAACAGATAGGCCAGCGGCAGCCCCACACCGACCACGGGAAGCCCGAGCAGCATCCACTGACCGAAACCGATCGAGACCCCGTGGCTGTCGAGCAGGTAGCCGGCCATGAAGGCGTTCGGCGGGGTGCCGATCAGGGTGCCCAGGCCGCCGATATTGCAGCCATAGGCCAGGCCCAGCAGCAGGGCGATGGCGAAATTCCGGCTGCCCGATGAGTGATCGCCATTGTCATCACCATGCCCGTGGGCGGTCAGCGCAATCACCGACAGGGCGATGGGCAGCATCATCAGCGCGGTGGCCGTATTGCTCACCCACAGGCTCAGGAAACCGCAGGCCAGCATGAAGCCCAGCACGATGGCGCGCGGGCTGTTGCCCACCCGATCGACGATACCCAGCGCGATGCGCTTGTGCAGCTGCCAGCGCTGAGTCGCCACAGCGATGATGAACCCGCCCATGAACAGAAAGATCAGCGGGTTGGCGTAGGGCGCCGCCGCCTCACGAATTCCGGCCACGTCGGTCAGGGGCAGCACGATCAGAGGCAGCAGGGCGGTGGCTGGAATCGGTATCGCTTCGGTGATCCACCAGGTGGCCATCCAGACCCCGAGTGCTGCGACCTGCCACGCGGCCGGATCCAGCCCGGCCGGTGCCGGCATCAGCAGCATCAGCACGAATGCCAGAGGCCCGAGCCAGCGGCCGATGCGCTGGGCAGGATGGGAATCACGGGCGGGATTTGCGGCAGTCATGGACAGGGATTATTGCAGCTTTTCTTGATTACCGGCCTCGCAATCCCCAACCTGTTGAAACTAACGGTCTCGTTATTGAGCAGGCTCTCAGAGCGACGGACGCGTCTGCCGTCAAGGCGCGCGATTGCAGGCATAGCCGGGCCTATTCCAAATGAGCGCAACGCAGTCGGCAGACGCGTCCGTCGCTCCCTTCGGGCTTGACTGTCAGTGCTTGTGGCTGCGTTCCTGATGCTTGATGTAGGCCGGCTACACCGGCGCATCAGCGCCTTGCCACAAGCGCTGACAGACGAAAGCTGAGTGTCTGCTCAATAATGAGGCCGTTAGTTCAGTCGGGTCATGCAATGAAGATCATGGCCTTGCAATCGAATCTGGCCGACGACACAGGGAGTCATGGCAATGCGAATGGACAAATTGACCGCACGTTTTCAGTCGGCGCTGGCCGAGGCCCAGAGCCTGGCCGTGGGCATGGATCACTCCATGCTCGAGCCCGAGCACATCATGCTCGCCCTGCTTGATCAGGAAGGCGGCGGCACCCGCGGCCTGCTGGCGCGCGCCGGCTCGGACGTCAATGCCCTGCGCTCGGCCGTGGGCGAGGCGGTCGATGCCCTGCCGAAGGTGACGGGCCAGGGCGGCCAGATCAACCTGTCGAACGAGTCTGGCCGCGTGCTCAACCTCACCGACAAGATCGCCCAGCAGCGCGGCGATGCCTACATCGCCTCCGAGCTGTTCGTGCTGGCAGCGCTCGAGGCCAAGAGCAAGCTGAGTCAGCTGATGCACAAGGCCGGCGTGGTCAGGAAATCGGTCGAGGAGGCCATCAATGCGATGCGCGGCGGCGAGAATGTCGATGATCCGAACGCCGAAGACGCCCGCGAAGCGCTGAAGAAATACACCATTGATCTGACCGAGCGGGCCGAGCAGTCGCGCCTCGATCCTGTCATCGGGCGTGATGAAGAGATCCGCCGCTGCGTCCAGGTGCTGCAGCGCCGGACCAAGAACAACCCGGTGCTGATCGGCGAGCCCGGCGTGGGCAAAACCGCCATCGTCGAGGGCCTGGCCCAGCGCATCATCAATGGCGAGGTGCCCGAAGGACTCAAGAACAAGCGCGTGCTCAGCCTTGACCTCGGCGCCCTGATCGCCGGGGCCAAGTTCCGCGGCGAGTTCGAAGAGCGCCTGAAAGCCGTCCTGAACGATCTTAAAAAACAGGAAGGCCAGATCATCCTGTTCATCGACGAGATCCACACCATGGTCGGCGCCGGAAAAGCTGAGGGCTCGATGGACGCCGGCAACATGCTCAAACCCGCCCTGGCCAGAGGCGAGCTGCACTGCGTCGGCGCGACCACCCTGAACGAATACCGCGAGAACATCGAAAAGGACGCCGCCCTGGAACGTCGCTTCCAGAAGGTGC
>CAYTQT010000149.1:0-2733 GCA_964439915.1 uncultured Wenzhouxiangella sp.
GCGGCGAGGGGTCCGGACGAATCCTGGCCGATCACGTGTATCTGACGGCGGGCAACAAAACGGCCGAGGTCTGCGTCACCGATCGGCTGCAGCCCGGACCGGGCGATACGGACATCCCGACCCCCGGCCTGTCGCTGACTCGCTGCGAGGACATCGCCATCACCATCGCTGATGGAATCGAACTGGAACTCAGCGCCACGCCGTCCACGGACGTGGCGCTGCCGGACCAGTTCGTCACCTATCAATTCCGGGTCGAGAACCGCATGCCGGACGCGGGCCTGGGCCTGACCGCCACCGGAATCGAGCTGGCGCTTCGCCTGGCCGCCGGATTTGATCCGGCCAGCATCACCGTACCGGCGGGCTGTACGCGCGACGGTTATTGGCTGGACTGCGTCGTCAGCGATCTGTCTCCGGGACAGTCCAACAGCTTCAACGTGACGGCGCAAGTCGCCGCCGGAACTGAATCCGGCACGCTACTGCTCAGCCAGGCCGAGGTGGTGCTCGATCAGACGACCTTCAATTCAACTCTGGATTTGGTGCTGACCACGCCGGTCTCGCGGCCGGCGGACTTCCAGGTCGGCGCTGTCGGTGATGCGCTGAGAGATGCGGGAGACAGTAATCCCGGCGATGGCACCTGTGCCAGCGCCGACGGCGTCTGCACCCTGCGGGCAGCACTACAGGAGGCCGCCGCGGCCGGCGCACCGCGCGTGATTGCCGTGGGCAACGGGCGCTACGTCCTCGATGAGCCGCTGGCGATCGAGGGCGACGTGATCCTGATCGGTAACGGTCCGGACAAGACCTTTATCCACGGCCAGCGCCTGTTCACCCAGTCCAACACGACGCTGCGGATGGAAGGAATCACCGTCTCGGGCGGCGGTCTGCGCGCCGTACCCGTCGATTCCCTGACCACTCGACGCGTTCGCTTCACCGGCAATCGCATCGAGGGCAGCTTCGGGGGTGCCATTCAGGTTCGTACCGACAGCCTCGATATTCGCGACACCACCTTCGACAACAACTCGAGCACGGTCGACGGCGGTTCGCTCTTCTGTTTCAGCTGCTCGGGCGTGATGGAGAACGTGACTGTGACCGGCGGTAGCGGCGGTGGCCTGACCTTCACCGGATCAGGATCCATGACCCTGAATCACGTCACGATCGTCGGTACCGGCGGCGGCAGCGGCTGGGAAGCTCCGTTCGGAGCGGCACTGCACGTGTATGACGACATGCAGGTCGCCATTGCCAATTCGGTGGTCGCCGACAACTACTCCACCGGAAACGCGAGCGACTGTGCCATCAGCGCGAATGCCGTTCTGACCTCCCTGGGCGGCAACGCCTTTGGTCAGGGCAATACCTGTGGCAGCGGTCGCGGCACGGCTGACCTGCAGATCGACAGCGCAGGATTGGCGCCGCTGAACGCGGGGCCGGACGGCCTACCGATTCGTCTGCCGCTGCCCGGCAGCCCGCTGATCGATGCGCTCCCCGCGGTGGGCTGCCCGGCCACCGATGCCCGCGGCTTCGTTCGCCCGCAGGACGGCAATAACGACAGCATTCCCGCTTGCGATATCGGTGCAGTGGAACGTCGTCGTGACTGGGTGTTCCGGGATCGATTCGATTGAGCGGGGCCCGCTGAACTGGGCAGTGTGGTCGGTTCCTCGACCTGAATCAGAGTGATTCGAGTCGGCCGGCTCGCGTCCAGCGACAGCACGGACAAAGAAGGCACCGAAATTTGAGTTACCGCAAAGATTTCACCGTGCCGACGGCAGTAAGCTGGATGCATCCCCAATCGATAAAGGTCAAGGTAATCATGAGTCACACCCCACATGAACTGGCAGAAGAGTTTCCAGAGCACAAGGACAAGATCCACGACCTCAAGATGAACGACGCGCATTTCGCCAAGATGGTTGACAAGTACCATGAGGTCAACCGGGCGGTTCATCGTATGGAGACCAGGATCGAACCCGTTACCGATGACGTGGAAGAGCAGACGCGCCGCGAGCGCATGGTGCTCAAGGACCAGATCGCGACGTATCTGCAAAAGTAGATTGTTCGCCTGATTTTCTTTAGCTGGTGGATCCAGGGGCCTTGGAGACCACAGCAACAAGGGACGGTGCCTGGCATCGTCCCTTTTTCATTTCACGACGGTTCAACGGCTCTCAAGAAACGAAGTCTGCTCGACAGGCCTCAGAGCGCCTGCTGCTATGATTCGGACCATGCCTCGCCCGGGTTTTTGACTATCGAATGGACGCCAGACGATTCCAGCAGATCGAAGCCGAGTTCGAGCGGGCATTGGTGCTGCCAGGCGATGAGCGTACAAGCTACCTGGAAGAACTGAGGTCGCGTGACCCTGATCTGGCCGAACGCATCATACGGATGCTCGCCGCCGATGGCGACGAGAATGATCCACTGCAAGGTGCCATTCGCGCCGGCAGCACACCCCAGGCCGCAGCCCTGCCCGAGCGGATCGGCCCCTTCGAGGTGCTGCGCAAGCTGGGTGAGGGCGGCATGGGGGTCGTCTACCTGTGCAGACGGGCAGCCGAGGACTTCGAGCAGCTTCTGGCGGTCAAGCGCCTGAACGCCACCATGGGCTCGGAGCTGGCTCATCAGCGCCTGCGCATCGAGCGCCGGGTGCTGGCCTCGCTCCGCCATGCCCATATTGCCCAGTTCGTCGACGGTGGCGAAGATGCCGATGGCACGCCCTTTGTTGCCATGGAGTTCGTCGACGGACAGCCGATCGAT
>CAYTQT010000150.1:0-2726 GCA_964439915.1 uncultured Wenzhouxiangella sp.
GGCCCGCATGGCAGCGGCAAGTCCTCTCATATCGAACAGGTCGCGGCCAGGCTCAACTGGCCCTGCGTACGAGTCAATCTGGATGGCCACATTACCCGTGCCGATCTGATCGGGCGCGATATGGTTGTTCTGCGCGACGGCAAGCAGGTTACGGAATTCGTGCCCGGTATCCTGGTCTGGGCGCTCGAGCGCCCGGTGGCGTTGGTGCTGGATGAATACGACGCCGGTCGACCTGACGTGATGTTCGTCATCCAGCGCGTGCTCGAAGCCGAAGGCAAGCTGACGCTGCTTGATCAGAATCGGGTCATTCAGCCGCATCCTTCCTTTCGTCTGTTTGCGACGGCCAATACTGCGGGGCAGGGCGATGCCAGCGGCATGTACGTGGGAACGCAGGCGCTGAATCAGGCGCAGATGGATCGCTGGCAGATCGTCGAGGAGCTGGGATATCTTCCGGCTGAACAGGAGCACGAGATCGTTCGCGCGCATGCCCCTGATCTGGCTGACGATACGCTTCGAGGAATGATTTCGATGGCCGGATTGTGTCGCGAGGCCTATCGCCAGGGTGATCTCTCGACGCTGATGTCGCTGCGGACGCTGTTGACCTGGGCCGACAACGAGCGGGTGATGGGGGGCGTTGACGACGCCTTCCGAACCGCTTTCTTCAATCGTTGCGACGAGACAGAGCGCTCGACGGTGGCGGAACTCTATCAGCGCTGTTTCGGCCGCGACCTGCCGCATGACGCTCAGGCTGTGTCTGTCTATTGAGATGACCGGACAATCGGCCGAGGCTGCGTGGATCAGGTCCTACTCGCAAGGACGTCCGCGACTCGAATTGCCTGAAGACCTGACCTTCCATGGGGGGGCTGATCGGGCCAGAATGGATGCCCGAGCCGCCTGGGTTCGATGGCATGACGAGCAATGCAGGGCACTTTTTCGTCCGGAGCAGTGGCACTGGTACCAGATTTTCGAACAGGCCCGCGCTGATACCCTGGCCAGTGCCGAGCTCCTCGGTATCTCCGTCAATCTTTCACTCCCGAAAGCGCTGGACGAGCAGTCAGACCCCTCAGTATTGCTGTATCGGATTGCCCGGAAGTGTCTCAGTGGACAGGAGACTGATCTGGATGCAGAGCAGGCTGTAATTCGAAAGCGCCGTTCGATCTGGAAGCGGCTCAGCCGCCGAATTCGAGCCGAAGACCGGGGTCAGGAGCTGATCGACCGCCTCGACCTTGACACGCTTGTGTCTCGTCTTAATGCGAGTCGCAATGATCTGGATAACACCCTGGCATTCGCGCGCCGGATACGCCCTTTGGTTCGCCACCTGACCGGCGAAGTCAAGCATCCGGATGAAGCGGAATCGCTTGAAGAGCCGGATGCTCCGGCTCCGGATGCGTTGGAAAACGCTGCAGACCAGGACGAGACCGCCGAAGATTTCGGTGGCGAGCAGGCGGTTCCTGAGATCGTCCGCCGTTTTCCCGGCTATCGCCTGCTGACCAGGGACTTCGACGAGATCGGCCCGGCGCAGCGCTGGTACGAGCCCAGCGATGCAGAGGCGCTCAGTCGCCTGGACCGATTGGATCGACGAGAGGCAAGGCGTCTTGCGCATCGGCTCCAGCGGCAGCTCCAGCGCCTGCGCCTGAGGCATTGGTCCTTCGATCAGGAAGAGGGAAGCCTGGATGCGCGTCGCCTGGCACGCCTGGTCGGTGATCGGCCCGATCAGCGCGTTTTCCGAGTCGAATCGCAGTCGCGCGTGCCGGAGGCTGCGATCACCTTTCTGGTGGACCAGTCCGGATCGATGCGTGGCGAAGCCCATCAGCTTGCCGCACAGGCCCTTGACCTTGCCGTGCATACCCTCGAAGTATGCGGGCTGAGCACCGAGATTCTTGGCTACACGACCGTTGCCGGCAAGCTGGATCATAATCCCGTTGCCAAGCGCTGGCGTGGGGCAGGCTCGCCGAGCTCACCAGGAAGACTCAATGCGTTGCGGCACATCATCCTCAAATCATCCAATCAGCCCTGGCGGCGCGCTAGGCGCTATCTGGGCCTGTTGCTCAGAGAGGATTTCGGGCGTGAGAACATCGATGGTGAAAGTCTGTATTGGGCGCATCAGCGGCTGCTGAGCCGTCCGGAAGATCGTCGGATCCTGATCGTGCTCTGCGATGGCGTGCCCTATGATCAGGCGACCGTTGATGCCAACGGTCATGCGTTTCTTCTCGGTCATCTCCGGTCGGTGGTCGATTCGATCGAAGCCGGTCCGGTTCATCTGCTGGCCGTCGGGACCGGTCGCGACGTCAGTCGCCACTATCGCAATTCGGTCATTGTTCGCAAGCCAGAACAGATCGCCGAGGTGCTGTTTGCCGGAATCGCGCAGGCTCTGGAGCTGGAAGAATGAGCGCGATTGCAGGCATCATCAGATTCAACAATGCACCGGTCGACCGTGCCGATTTCCAGCGGATGCAGCAGGTGCTCGAGAGCCGCGGTGGTGATCAGTTCAGGAGCCTCACCGGGCCATCGTTTGCCTGCGCCTACGCCGGGTTTCATTTCACGCCGGAGGATTTTCACGAGACCCAGCCCATCGCGCTGCCCGACGGATCCTATTTCGCCTTCTGCGGTCGTCTTGACAATCGCCCCGACCTGATCCGAGACTTGGGAATCAAGGCAGCCGAGGCCGACACGCTCTCGGACAGCGCTATTGCGTCTCGGGCCTGGCTGCGCTGGTCGACCGATGG
>CAYTQT010000151.1:0-2685 GCA_964439915.1 uncultured Wenzhouxiangella sp.
GGCTCAGGCAGGTCCGGGGGACCGAATCCAAGTACTACCGAGCCATCGGCTCGGCCGAAGCGCTGATGGCAAAAGCGGCTGAACTCGGACAGCGCTGGATGCAGGGCGTTTCCGGCGAGCGGGCCTGGATGATTCTTCGGTCGCAGACCCGAACAAACGCGGGACACCCAGACAGTCGAGCCATTGTCCTAGCCCAAAACAGGTGCCGACACGGGACATCCACAGTCTGCACTCAGTCGCCTCGACCGTTGCATGGCGTAGTTCAAGCCCAATTTGCGCATTTCCAATTAGACTTGTCAGATCTGTTGAAGATCGTTGGAGTGTTCAAAGTGGACCATGGAACGTGCTTTTACCCGAATTTTCGCAGTCAGATTCTAAGCATACTAATGATTTCTGTGCTACTGATCTCAACCGTGCCGACTGCGTATGCCCAGTCTAACTGGCTGCTCCAGGCAGACGCGGAAGGTCGCACCCTGGTCGAAGATGAAGATGATGGTCCAGACTTTGATGCGGAATTGTCATTGGTGGTCGATTGGTATCACCTCGACAAGGAGCGCAACGTGTTCACAACGCGAACCACGGTTGAGAATGCTGATCACAACAACGACACCGATGGGTTCAGTCTTGTGTTTTTGCTGGATCAGCAGTTTCGCGGTGGTGAATGCAACACGCGCGATCCCATCTTTGTTGATATCACCATGCTTGAGAGTGACTTGCGCAGTGGGGTCGACACGGTTTTGGGAACCTGCGCCGGAATAGTGGTGGGCATCACCGTTGCCACTGTGCTCGCACCCAGCGGCCCAGCTGCTCCTGCCGCTGGACTGCTGGCGGCAAAGGTTGTCGGTGGACTGGCGGGTGCTACAGCGGGTTGGTTGTTCAACAATGTGGGTGCAGATCTTGATGACCTTGGAAAGACTAAGGGTCGACGGCTTGTTCCAGGAAACAACAATTTCTTCCTTACTGGAACCGATGGTGGTGCCCTCATTTCGATTGCCGATTTCTCGACTCAGTCCAGTAACGTTCAGCTCGAGTGCCCAGGTGGGCGAGGCGCATTCAGCGAGCCTCAGCCGGTTGACCCAGCGACTGCGGTCGCCGGTATTTTTCCAGCGGCGCTGGACATGCTTGCCTTGAGCTCACAGATCGACCGTGAAGGCGCGACCGGGTCGCACACGGAGCCCTCGGTGATCGACCTTCGTCGCACAACCGCTGAGACCGCGACCAGCCTGGCAGAGGTCGCAGCGGTTTATTTCGTGATGCAAGCCCGTGAAGGTTTTGATGGCGCAAGTGCGGCGCTGCCCCTACTTACCGCAGGACGCATTCATCATGCCGCTGGCGAATACGCCGATGCGATCGAAGACTACCGCGAGTCCTTTCGCCTGGCCTACACCGCCATCTGGAATGGCAACCCGGGTCCGGCCTATGCGCCTGCCGATGCTTTGACACTGTTCGGTCCGGTTCGTCGAGCGTTTCCCGATACGGTTCAGGAGGTATCGGGTTGGGTCCAGGGCTTGACGGACTTTGAGGTTATTGACGCAGTTGATGTCACGGGGCAGGGCGGGGGTCTCGACATCCGCTCCTTCCCGGGTGTGGCCAGAACGGGCGTTATCCTTGATGGCGCTGTGGCCGGACTTGTCGAGAACGATGTGCTGGGACTGGGCCGAGTCAGTGCGGGTGTGGTGCGAGCTGCGGATGCCGACTGTCCCGTTAGTCATCTGGATGAAGGATCGATCGGCGGCGGTATCTTTGTCGATGGCCAGGGCCCGATCATGCCATTCGAGCCCGGTGGCTGTGCTTATGGTGAAGTGATCGAGACCTATCAGAATATCGAGGGCGGTGGCGTGCCCTTTGGCGCGGGCCCGGATTCTGATGGCATCTTTACGCTGGAACTGGTCCTGGATGACGCTTTGGAGCCGGACGAGCAGGTCTTGACGGTGACGGCGCAAATCAGAAACACGAGTACCAACGCGACCCGTGAACTTACGGCGCCGTTGACCCTGGTCTATTCACCAGAAGATCGACTGTTCGAAGACCGTTTCCAATGAGACTGGGTGTCCTGTTTCGTTCCTTCATCGGTCTGAAAATCCAGGCAATGAGTAATGATCCGTCTCGTACTGAGCAAGACGGCTTAGACGTGAGATTACTCATTCGAGCCGCCAGGGACCTGAAACAGTCGCTGGACTGGGAATTGATCGAACAGTACCTGGATTTGTTCGATAAGCGCGAACTGCTGAAAGAGCTTAAGCAAGAGTCATGAGCCAACTGACAGAAGAAGAGCGAGAGGCCTACCAATCACTCGATCGGAGTGCGCTCCAACAGCCGGAACTGGACGATGGACAAAGATTGGTGTTGCCCACCCCCCGCTCCCGAATGGAATATATTCAATTTGCGACCGAGGCCAGCCGATTCTTTCGAGGCCGACGCGAGATCGGATTCCGCGGCGATAACTGGCGGCTCTAACCTGCGTCGATTGCCTTACACGCACGCCAACAGAAATCAGAAGCTGCCGTCGATCTGGGCCAAATGGCCCATGCGTTTGCATTGGGAACGCTCGCATAATCCGTGTAGGGGGTTCCCTAGGTGGGGTCAGACAATGATGAGAAAGAAGGGACAAAGCAACGACGCGGGACACGCAGACTCTCAAGTCATTATCCTAGCCCAAAATAGGTATTTTTCCTATGGCCGCGG
>CAYTQT010000152.1:0-2675 GCA_964439915.1 uncultured Wenzhouxiangella sp.
GTTGAAACCGGCAAGTTGTTGTCCGAGGGTGTGTACAAGGACATCACCAAACCGCCGGAATCAGAACATCCTGTGACCGGCAAGCAGATCATCGGTTTCCAGGTGCCCCATTGGCAGGAAGTCGTGTCGATGACCAGGATGGCAGCGTTGCATGACCTCAGTAATCGATCGATCGGCTGGGATGTGGCGATCACCGAAAGCGGCCCGAGCCTGATCGAAGGCAACCACAACTGGTGCAAGTTCCTCTGGCAGCTGCCCTACCAGCGCGGCCTGAAGCACCGCATTCTCGAGTTCTACCAGCCGGATGCCTGAGCAATGACCACCAATGTCCTGATCTTCGGTGTCGGCGGCCCGACACCCCTGGGAATCGCCAGGAGTCTGAGACTCAAGCTCGAGCCCGGCGAACTGCGGCTGATCGGCGTCGATGGTGATTGCTTTGCTCCGGGGCTTTACAACAGAGAATTGTTTGATGCCGCCTGCTTGAATGGATTTACCCGAGAAGAGAATTACTGGGAAATTGTCGAGGAAATCGTCGAGAGGGAACGGATCGATCTTGCCTTCGTAGTGCCGGAGGGAGAAGTGCTGGCCTGGTCGGAAAAGCAGGCTCAGGGCAATCTGCCCTGCAAATCGCTGATTCCCGAGCTCGACGTGGCTCGGTCCATGTATGACAAGATGGCCTGCAATCAGATTCTCGAATCGACCGGCCTGGTGCCAGCGACCCTCGCGGTGGACCGGGATTTTCCGGAATCAGAAATCGGTGAACGTCTTGGTTACCCCTATTGGGTCCGGAAGGCCGAGGGCGCAGGCGCGATCGGCGCGCTGAAGATCGACAAGGCGCAGGATCTTCGAAATTGGTTGACCATGAATCCGGCAATGGAGGGGTTGATTGCCAGCGAATTTCTGCCGGGCCGAAATTATGCATGCAAGGTGTTGTATGTCGATGGGCGACTGTGTCGGGCCGCTTGCGGCGAGCGGATCACCTATCTTCTGGCCAGTGCTGCACCCTCTGGGGTATCCGGCATGTGCGCCCGCGGCCGACTGCTCAATGACCCGGATCTGATCCGTCGATCCGATCAGGCCGTCAGAGCCATTTTCGACCACCATGGATTGACACCGCACGGTATGTTCACCGTAGATTTCAAGGAAGACAGCTCGGGTGTTCCAAGGCTGACCGAAATCAATATCCGACACGTCTCGTTTACCCATGCGTTCTCGCTGGGGGGCGCCAATTTCGCTTACGACACCTTCGAGCTGCTGACCACGGGTACGCTCTCCGATCCGGGCTACATCGAGTATCGCTTCGAAGACGAGCCGCATTTCATTCGAGGCGTCGATTCCGAGATCTTCATCGTGAAGGATCAGGACCTGGTGCGGGGCTGAGCCAACTGTCGGTTGGATCGATGTTGAAAAGACTTTTCGACATATCGGGGTCTTTGCTGGGACTGCTTGTGATCTCGCCACTACTGGTCTTGATCATGCTCGCCCTTCGCTGGTCCAGAGAAGGTGAGGTGTTCTATCTTCAGGAGCGGACAGGAAAGGATGGGCAGCCCTTCAGGATGTTCAAGTTTGCGACCATGCTGAAGGACAGCCCGAATATCGGCACGAAGACGATGACGCTGCGAGGTGATCCCAGAATCACGCCGATTGGACGGTATCTGCGCATCACCAAGCTCAACGAACTGCCCCAACTGTTCAATGTTCTGCGTGGGGAGATGAGCTTTGTTGGTGCTCGACCGCTTCCCAGGGCAAGCTTCGAGCGCTACGCGAAGCCTGTACAGGCACGAATCTATGCCACACCTCCTGGGGTCACGGGTATCGGTTCTATCGTCTTTCGGGACGAAGAAAAGCTGTTGACTCTTGTGTCAGAGCAAGGTGGCGACCCGCAGGTCTTGTTCACCGAGCAGATCTATCCTTACAAGGGCAAACTGGAGATGTGGTATCAGGATCATGCGTCCTTCCTGACGGATATGAAAATTCTGGTTCTCACCTTCTGGCAGATCCTGTTTCCGACAAGTTCACTGGTCTTTCGATGGTTTCCGGACCTGCCAGCGCGGCCGGAGACCCTGACGACCCAAGGGCTGTCCGATCGGCAGGCCGAGCCCGGTTCCTGAGCCAAAGACCCAAACCACCGATCGGCGAGCGGAAATGAGCAGATCAACACAGAAACCCGTCTGGGTTCAGACGGCAACCAATGTCAACATGATTCTCAATTTCGGACGCAACCTGACCGAAATCATCAAGGAATCCGATGTCGACTACCACGTCATCTACTCGAAGGAACAGAACAAGAGCAACGAACAGGTCATCGCCGATGAGTTGAAAAACCTGGGTGCGACCTTGCATGTCATTCCGATGAAGCAGCAGCTGGGTCTGAAGTCTTTGTTTGGCCTGCTGGTTTCGTTCGTGAAGATCTTCTTCCTTCTGCGCCGGCTCAAGCCGGATGTGTTTTATACGCGCGGTACCCTGATGGGAATGGTGGGTCGTCCCGCTGCCTGGATGGCCGGCGTCAAGGGCATCTTCCATCACCAGGACGATTTCTACCACCGCGAAGAGACCCTGAGCCCCTTCAAGAAGAAGTTCTACCGAAAAGTCGAGACCTGGCTGGCGCGGATCACGACCAGGCTGTTTTTTGTCAGCCAGACGATCTACGACGAGGCTCTGGCAATGGGGATTCC
>CAYTQT010000153.1:0-2144 GCA_964439915.1 uncultured Wenzhouxiangella sp.
TTTCAGCATCGACCTGAGCATTCTTGTCGCGCTTCAGGCCTTCCGGCGTCAGTTCAAAGATCCAAGAAAACACCAGCGCCGGGACAAAGCCAATGGCCAGCACGACGATGACACCGCGAACGAAGACCTCCGGTACGTCGAACACCGGCAGCACCGTCTCGGCCACCTGCACGACCAACCACGCCGAGACGATATAGAACAACCCGACCCGAAAAACGTTCCGGCGCTTGAGTTCGGTAAAGAAACTCACGGCAGGGCCTCTTCAAGGTCGAGATGCTCGCGTTCCGCTGCGGCATGGCGGAGCATGTCATCGACCAGGCCAACAAACTCCGGATCATCGCGCCAGATGGCGAACACCGGGTCGTTCGCCAGAAACCAGTGTTCGGAGAATCCACGACCAATGGCAAAGCGCAGGTGCTTCAGCGCCTGATCGCGCGCGCCCTCAACCGCGGCGGCGCGCGCGGCCAGGTGGGGAATATGGAGGTCTCCCCAACCAAGCGAGCCCAGATTTGCGAAACGCTCGAGCGCTGCGGTTGCAGGCTGGAGGCGGTTCGACCAGCCGTCCAGTTCCAGCTGGCGCTCGACCCAGGCCAGGTCGATCAGCGACTGGATCTGGTCAAAGGACGACGCGGGCGTACCAGATTCGTAGCCCGCCAGGCGCAGCGCGCCAAGCAGTTGCGAGCGGGCGACCGAGAGCTCGCCGCTGCGCAATGCGGCGGTGGCTTGCAGACGGACACCGGCCGATTCGCCGGCCTGCAGCATACCGATCTGTCGAAGCTCCTCGAAATCGTCGGCCCAGTGTGCACGTGTGATTCGGGCCCGTAGCTCCCAGCGATTGTCGGCGCCCTGATCGCGCGCGGCCTGAAGCCAGGGACCGAGCAGGGCCTCGTGATTCATGAAAATCGCGATCTTCGAGATTTGTGATGCGCTGTAGGCGTCGCCTGGCCGTGCGATATGCACCCGACGGTAGTCTGCGATGGCGTCGACGAAACGGCGCTCCAGGAGCCGCAGGTTCGCGCGCTCCTCCAGCGCGTAGTCATCGGTTGGATCTTCAGCGAGCAGGCGGTCGATCATCGCCCGTGCCTCGTCGCGGGCGTCGATGTCCTGGAGCCGACCGGCCAGCCGCGCACGCATGAAGCGCGAGAGCGGATCAAGTTCAACGGCCCGGCGAAGCATGTCATTCGCTTCGACCATGCGTCCCATCATCCGGAGCGTGTCCGAGTAGTAGCTGTAGACCGGGATGAAGCTCGGATTGGCGGCGATGGCCTGCTGGAAATAGGTCTCGGCGGTGGCCGGATCGTCGTAGTAGCTCGCCTGCAACCGGCCCATCGACGCCAGCGCTTCGGCCGATGCCGCGTCAAGGGCCAGGGCACGACGCGCGGCCCGCTCGGCTTTTGGAAAGGCCTCGGCCGAGCTGAATCCACCGTAGTCCTCGAGCCATAGCCAGGCGTCGGCGATGCCGCTCCAGGCGGCGACGAACTCGGGATCGAGCGCCAGCGCATCGTCGAACAGTTCGACCGCACGCAGCAGTCGATCACGCGACGGTTCGCGGACCAGCGAACGGCCCTGCAGGTAAAGGTCGTAGGCGGCCTCGTTGCTGGTGCGTCCCGCGGTGGCCGCGGCCACGTCGAATTCCAATCGAAGCCGATCGACGATGGCCTCGGCAATCTCATCCTGAACGGCGAAGATGTTGTCGAGGCGGCGATCATAGCTTTCAGACCACAGGTGGAACCCGGACTCGGCGTCGATCAGCTGGGCCGTAATCCGCAGCTGATCGCCGGCCTTGCGGACCGAACCCTCCAGTACCGTGTCGACGTTAAGTGCTCGTCCGATCTCAGCGATATCGACCTGCGTGCCTTTGTATCGGAACGACGAAGTCCGCGCTGCCACTTTCAGTGCATCGATACGGGCAAGAAGATTGAGCAATTCCTCGGAAATTCCGTCGGCGAAATACTCCTGATCGCCGGCCGGACTCAGATCTTCAAAAGCAAGAACGGCAATCGAGCGCTCCGAATCCTGGCTGACTGAGGGCGCTTGATCGACGATGGCATCGCCAGCTTCCGGGGCCGGTGAGGTCATGAATCGTTCAACCGCTAGAAGACCGATCGCGAGCAGGGCGATCACCAGCGTGGCGATATTCATTT
>CAYTQT010000153.1:2154-2663 GCA_964439915.1 uncultured Wenzhouxiangella sp.
GCGCTCCGAATCCTGGCTGAGTGATGGCGCTTGATCGGCGATGGAATCGCCAGGGGTCGGTGAGATTATGAATCGATCAGCCGCTAGAAGACCGATCGCGAGCAGGGCGATCACCAGCGTGGCGATATTCATTTTCTGCGCCACCGGACGATTGCCAGGCGTTTGCTCTGCAGCCGGCATCGCGGTCTCCCGCTTGATGCCATCCGGAGTCAGCTCGAAGACCCAGGCAAAGATCAGAGCCGGCACGAATCCGAGCACCAGCAAAAGAACGATCCCTCGAATGAACGCATCAGGCACTTCGAAGAGCGGCAACAGCGTCTCGGCCACCTGAATGACCAGCCACGCCGAGACGATGTAGAACAGGCCGACCCGGAATACGTTGCGGCGCTTGAGTTCGGTGAACAGGCTCAAATCTCGCCCCTCATGCCCTGAAACGGATTGTGGACGGTCAAATCGCCAAAGCGTTGGCCGTGGTTCAGATCTTCGCTGTAGAGGACGCTGCAACCCGA
>CAYTQT010000154.1:0-2655 GCA_964439915.1 uncultured Wenzhouxiangella sp.
CGAGCTCCACGTGCTCGCTTTCGGTATTCACGCGATAGATGGCGCCGGTGAAGATATCGGCGACCAGCACGTGGATCCCGTCGGGCGCCATTGCCACCCCGTTCGGGCCGGCGCTGCGGTCTGGCGGTGCATGGATGTAGCCGGCTGATGCGAAATCACCGAACGGCCGCTTGGACCCATCTGGATCAAGTGCCGCCAGCCCGTGCACCTGGTCGGCGACCAGCAGCGTACCGTCGGCCAGCATCACGCCATCTTCCGGGCGCACCAGGGTGCGGTCGGCCGGAAACAGGGCGACCTGCTCGTAGGCGTTTGCCCGTGAATCCGGGCCACGGCGGGACGCGCCTGAGTCAGCGGTCATGGTCGCGACCAGCGCCGCGGTGTCGGTGTATTGATCAAAGGCCACGAGCCGGCCATCCTGGACCGTCCACGCATGGACAAACGGAATGTCCAATACCTGACCGGTAGCTTTCCAGGTCTCACCGTAGCGACCAAAGACGACGACGCGGTCGCCTTCGACGACGAACTCGTGCGGTGTCACGCTGATGTCGTCCCATTCGCTGACCAGGCGCGACATCAGCCCCGACATGATGGCTTCGGGGCCAATATAGGGATTCAAGTCTGCGTAGGGGTTGCCTTCGGCCTCGTTCCAGACGATGTCCGGCGCCATCAGGGCGGCAAAGCCCTCCATGTCGCCCGCGGCGAACAGGGTATAGACGTTCTCGACCACGGCGCGGGGCTCTGTCGAAGCCGAAGTGTCGGCATGAGCGGTGACGGCCAGGGCGAGGGCAAGAGTGAGGGCGAGAAGAGCAGGACAGATTCGTTTCATCGTGAATTTCCTTGTGTGATTTCCGGCGTACTCAAACGGTCAACGTCAGACCGCCATCCGGCGTGAGCGTGGTGCCGGTGATGTAGCTGGCCGCGTCCGAGCACAGGAAGACGATGGCGTCGGCGATCTCTTTCGGCTGGCCGGCGCGCTTGAGGTGCACACTGGGCAGCACGCCCTCGTCGTAGACCGCATCGCCGATCTCCTGGCGCAAGCGCTGGTGCATCGGTGTGTCGATGATGCCGGGGCAGACCAGGTTGACCCGGATGCCCTGCGAGGCAAGCTCCGCCGACACGCTGGTGGTCAGGCCGATCAGGCCGTGCTTGGATGTGCAGTAAGCCGCGCCCGTCGCGAAACCGAGGAAGGAATTGACCGAGCCGACATTGACGATCGCTCCTCCATTGCCGGCAGCCAGCATCGCCCGGGCCTGGTGCTGCATGCCCAGAAACGTGCCCTTCAGATTGATCCCCAGGACCTGGTCCCAGTCTTCCTCGCTCGACTCGGTGATGCTGGCGAATCGACCTTCGATGCCGGCATTGTTGACGGCGTAGTCGAGACGGCCGAAGGTCTTGATCGCGTGATCGACCATCCGCTCCACCTCCGCCACCTTGCAGACATCGGTCTGAATGGCCGTGGCCTCACCGCCCTGAGACTGGATTTCAGAGACCAGTGACTCGAGCTCGTCGAGACGTCGCGCGGCGACCACCACCTTCGCGCCTTTTTCGGCAAACAGTTTTGCCGTCGCTCGGCCGATGCCGCTGCTGGCGCCGGTCACAAGCGCCACCTTGTTGTTCATGTCAGACATCTAGCAACTCCTGCTTGGATTGATGGATCTAGCGATGCAATAGCGTCCTAGGTTCAAGGTGACGCTTTAGCTGGGGCGTTCCGAGCCTCCCTGCGGCTTCGCACCGCCTGGAACAGGTGAGCCATCGTCTCCAGGGAAATCGACTCATCAACGACATAAGCATCAAAAAGATATTCGAAAGCGGGCACAAGACCCGGCATCTCCTCGACGACCGTATCGATATCGCGGAAGATCTCGGCATAGGTTTCGTCCGAAAGCAGGCCGTAGCGGACCGCGTATTCGGCGTCGATCCAGGTGTTGGTCTGCTGGCGGGCGGTGTAAAGCGCCTGTACCCATTCCACGTCATTGAGCTCGGCGTCCGGCTGCATCAGTTTCGCGATGATCTCCGGATTCTCGATCCGTGAGGTGTTCATGTCGAGGAACTGGGTTCGTCGCGCGTTCTCGGCCGTGTATGCGGCGATCCGGTTGGCCTGGTTCAGTTCGACGACGAGGAAGATGACGCCGATCAGCACACCAAGATTGGCGGCCAGCGTCAGCCATTGGTTCAGTTTTTCCATGAGATTCCTCCCGGGTGGCTCGCGTTCGATCATGGGTTCATCGCCCTATGCATCGCATGCGCCGCAGTGTCATCATCATTCGCCGGCATCCGAATCGAGTAAGGCAATAAGCCAGCATATCGCCGACCAAAACGATGCAGAGATTGAGCCCGACCGCGAAACAGTTCTGGTCGCGGACGTGGCGGGTCAGGCTGCGGAGGATCATGGATCAGACGCCGCCGTATCGATGGCCGCCACGATATCTTCGGCCATTGCGGGCTGCTGGGTCACCAGGCCGTTACCGGTCAGCAGGGCGATGCTGGTCCACTCGCGAAGCGTGTCCATGATTCGCGTATCGTCGAGAATCCTGTCGACCACGGCCGTCGGCACGGGCGGAGCATCGGCGGGCGGCGCGCAGGGCATGGCGTAGCGTTCATAGCCGCCCTCCTCGATGAAACAGCGGGTCCAATAGATGTCCTGCAGTTCGATCG
>CAYTQT010000155.1:0-2540 GCA_964439915.1 uncultured Wenzhouxiangella sp.
GTTCAAACCTTCCGCCAAAACCGGATAAGACGGTAGCGCGTCGATGCCTGCTTGGCAAGATGATTCGACCAGTTCAATCCTGGTGTGGGCTTCCGGCGCTAGCTGGCTATCGATCGAGGGCTCCTGACGGAAGGAGATGAAGAAATCATCGCGGAGGTCGATCCGTTTATTGTTTCGAGCTTCGCCAGGGCTGGGCTGCGAACTCGAATGATCATTGGAATGGAAAAAATAACTTCGTGAGAACTTCGACAGGACTTCGGACGACAACCTGTCACACCCTCGGAATCAACTGGAGCGTGCTGCATATCAATCGCGGTCATTTACAGCTCGGCGATTCGCGATGGGCACGGCGCGCTTTCGATCTGACCCAAAAGCGAGTCGTTTTACGCTTATTGATCAGAGGGATAAAAAAGCGAGGACGTTGTCGTGAAACTACTCTGGACGTTTCTAACAGTCACGCTGGCCTGGGCCACCCCGGTCATCGCCCAGGACAATCTGTTGACGAATCCGGATTTCGAGGAGTCCTTCGGACCGGACAATCGATGGCTGGCGGCCGCGGTGCCGCCAGTGGTTTTCGAGCGCACCGACGACCAGGCCTTCTCCGGCAGCTGGTCGGGGCGGGCCAGCAATCGGTCGCAGCAGTGGCATGGTCCTTTCTATGGCCTTTCAGCCGACGGATTGTTCGGCGACGGCGGCTGGTTTCAGGTGCGGGTCCGAGCCAAGGCGGACACGACCGAGGGTCAGGTGCGCGTAAGACTTCTGGTTCAGATCAACGATGAACGAGAGGAATGTCCGGCCGAGCTGCCTTTCGGCGCTGAGTTCTGTTTTTGCTACGACCTGACCCCGACCGACCGCAGCTGTGCCTACGGCGTCGATAGCGCCCTATCGGACGCCTCGACCTGGGTCGAACTGGAATGGACCGGGCCGATCGAGTTTCTCGGAGACGTCAGTTTCTATCAGTTTCAGATCGACACCCTGGAAGGCGAGCCCTTCCCTGATCTGTACGTGGATGAGGCCGAACTGTTCAATCTGACAACCGTGTTCGAGGACCGCTTCGAAGCGAACGATTGATCCCGGCTGTCCTACTCCTCGATGGCCAGAGCCGCGGGCAGGGCGGTGTCAGCCAGCCGACGTGACCACTCCAGCTCGCTGGCGCGCACCCGAGCGGTCAGGGCCATGAAGCGGTCCGACTCGGTCATGAGACCGACGAAAGGGCTGTTGTCGATGCATTCTGAACAGGTGAAGCCCTGTTCGATGCTGCGCTCGAGATAATCCATCGCCAGTTCATCGCGGCCGGCCAGTGACATCAGCCAGGCTTCCTTGAAGGTCATTTCGCCGTCTCGGATACCGTTGGTGTGGCGGCGGTCATGCGTGGCGGCGACCTTGGCTGTGGCTTGCGCGCGGTGACCGTCGATCATGTCGAGCAGGGCCTGGCCGTAGGCGACGAAGGGTACGGTCTCCCAGTCCCCTTCGCTGAATTCACCGAGCACCCGCCGGGCCTGGTCCATGTCGCCGAGCTGCCACAGCGCGTAGCCCTTGTAAAAGCGGTGATAGGGGCTGTCAATGGCCACCATGGCATCGAGGAAGTTCTGCCAGCGGGCCCGATAGAGCGGCAGCAGAGGTGGGTCGCTGACGTCCGTGCCCAGAACGAAGGGGTCGAGGGTGCGGGCGCGGTCCAGGTGCCATTCGGAGCGATCGAGCAGGCCGGCGTAGTTGAACAACAGGGAGGCGTAGAAATGCAGGATGGCGCTGTCGGGCTGTTCGCGCAACGTTTCAAGCATGTTGAGCAGGCCTTCGCGAGGTCGGCCCAGGCTGGCCAGTAGCTGAACCTCCAGCGACCGCGCCTGAACATGGTTGGGTTCCAGCGCCAGTGCCCGCTCGACCATGCTATAGGCCTGGTGCAGATAGTCCACGTCACCGCCGCAGGCCCAGATCTCGTTGAAGTAGGCATAACCCAGGGCAATCCAGGCAAAGGTCAGCTGAGGGTCGATGTCGGCGGCCTGGCGCAGATAATTGAGTGCGAGCTGACTACCGCATTGCAAACGGCCGAGCTCCTCAAGGCCAAGCAGCAGCAGGCGCATCGATTCCAGCGAGCTTGGGTCATTGGCATTACGCGCCTCGCCCAGCAAGGCGATTCCGATGTAGTCACCGATATCCCCGGCGATGTGGTCACGGGCGCGGAGCAGCTGTTCCAGATCACGGGCCTGCCCGGGCAGGGGCAGCTCGAAGCGGTCGAGTGGGAAATTCTGGTTGGAAGTCTGGCCGATGCGGATCAGCTCCATGTCGAGCCAGACCCGCTGCGTGGTGAGCGCCGGTGTGACGTGACCGCGCAGCACCCAGTCGACGCGCTGCTGCTCGGCATAGTCCGGCACCGTATCCGGCAGCGGCTCGAGCTCCAGAGACCCCAGTGTGCGGGTTCGTGTGATCAGGCCGGGCTGCTGGCTCAGGCGCTTGAACAGCAGATCATCGAAGCTTTGGCCGATCAACTGGGCACCGGGTTCGTCGGACTCGATGACCACCGGCATGAAGCCCAGGGTGGG
>CAYTQT010000156.1:0-2514 GCA_964439915.1 uncultured Wenzhouxiangella sp.
GGCCAGCACTTCCGGCCCGAGTTCATCAATCGTGTGGATGACATCGTGGTCTTCCACCCCCTCGACCGGACGCAGATCCGCGAGATCGCCGCGATCCAGATCCAGTTCTTGAGCAAGCGCCTGGCCGACCGCGACATCACCCTGGAGATCACCGACGCCGCTCTCGATTTATTGGGCGAGGCCGGCTTCGACCCGGTCTACGGTGCCCGCCCGCTCAAGCGCGCGATCCAGCAGAAGCTGGAAAATGCCTTGGCGCAGCGGATCCTGGCCGGTGATTTCGGGCCGGGGGATACGATTCGGGTGGATGTCGCCGATGGGCAGTTGAGCTTTTCTTCGTGACCCACGTCGGTCAGCAATAGGAGAGCCTACTGGCAGGGCGTTTGACTCGGTTCGCTTGAGAGTAGAATGAAAGCTCATTTGGATCGGTGTCGAAGCTGACGACCCATGGACTTCTTTCGGGTGCTCCCCGCGCTCTGCCAGAGCTTGGACGACGAAGACGTTCGATACGCGCTGATCGGCGGCTTCGGCATGGCGATGCGCGGGGTCCAGCGCGCGACGCTGGATCTTGACTTCATCCTGGCGCTGGACGACCTTAAAGTCGCCGACAAGGCCCTGAAGAAACTATCCTTCGAACGCTACTTTCATTCGGAAAACGTGTCGCACTACCGTCGCGATGACGAGAGCTGGCGCGTCGACCTGCTGCACGCATTTCGAAAGCCGGCCCTGGCCATGCTCGAGCGCGCCGAACGACTCGCCATCGAGGGTGGGCCAAGCGTTCCGGTGGCGGCGGTCGAGGACATCATCGGGCTCAAGGTTCAGGCGCTGAGCAACGACCCCTCACGCGCCGAGCAGGACGGTCTGGACATCCAGCTCCTGGTCCGTGCGGCAAAAGAACTCGATCAGCCGCTGGACTGGGAGCTGATCCAGGAGTACTTCGATCTGTTCGGCCAACAGGACCTGCTGAACGAACTCAAAGGCAAATCATGACGCGACTGACAGAGAAAGAAGCTGAGGCGCTCCGGTCCTTGAAGCCGGATAGCCTGCAACAGCCTGAACTCGACCTTGCCCAGCGCTGGGTTCTGCCGACGCCAGGCGCCCGGCGGGACTACATCCGCTTCGCGACCGACGCCAGCCGTTTTTTTCGAGGGCGTCGCGAAGTCGGTTTTCGCGGGGATAATTGGTTGCTCTAGTGGCCCAGTATCCAGTAATGTTGAGAGCTCGGGCAGGGATTGAACCCCCGCTCGAACTGCGTCGCGGCGTGCCGGTTCCTGGTGCTATTTTGATCACCTGTGTTCATTCTTCGATTCGACTGCAGTTGCAAAAAACTACATTGTAGTTATAATTGAATCCAATGGTCGGGCTGAAATTTGAATGGGATGAAGCGAAGAATACTGCCAACCAAAAGAAGCACGGCGTAAGCTTCGACGAGGCCGCAACCGTTTTTTCCGACGAACTGGCCCGTTTAATCCCCGATCCCGATCATTCCACGGATGAGGATCGCTTTATCCTCCTTGGAATGAGCGATAGACACCGCTTGGTATTGGTGAGCCATTGCGAGCGAGACACCGATCTCATCCGCATTATTTCGGCCAGGAAAGCCGATCGACGGGAACGAAAAGCATACGAGAGCTTCCATCATGCGTGATCATTACGATTTTTCAAATTCGAAACCGAATCCCTATGCCAAGCGGATGAAGAAGCAGATCACGATCCGCTTGGACGAAAGCACCGTGGCCTATTTCAAGGAAATGGCTGAGGAAAAGGGTATTCCCTATCAAAGCCTGATCAATCTCTATTTGCGAGATTGCGCAGCGTCGAACCGGGAATTGGAGCTCGAGTGGTCCTAGAGATCCTGATACCTCGCGCAGGTAAGTCGCTAGCGATCAGGCCGTAGGTGATCGTTAGATCGCGACTTTTCGTGCCGGCTCATAGCTCAGGCAGCTTCAGAAGCACCGCACGGAAGCCCCGTTCGAACTGCTGCGCAGCCCGGCGGGTGACGAACCAGCCGATCAGCGGAATCTTGATTCTGAAGGTCGAGCGCCAGCGGATAAGGCCTCTCTTATGGGCGTTATACTGCCAATCTCCGAACCGGAGCACGCTTTGATGGCATCAAATCCACACGAATGGCCCGTTGAAGATCGACTGCGCCTGGTCGAGGACCTCTGGGACAGCATCGCTGCCGACCAGTCCGCGCTTCCGCTCACAGAGGCACAGCGGCGGGAACTGGACCGACGCCTCGACGCCTATGCGTCCGATCCTCGATCGAGTCGATCAGCCGAAGAGGCCGTCGCAGACATTCAGAAGCGAATTTGAGCCTGTCTGTTCGACTTACTGCGGAGGCCGAGTCAGAATGAGCCCGATTTAAGCATCTGACGCCTCCACGGCGCAGCGGCTTCCTCTCTCACTTTCACAGCTCCGGCAGAGCCTGAAGCACGGCACGAAACCCCCGCTCGAACTGCTGGGCGGCCCGGCGGGTCACGAACCAGCCGATCAGTGGAATCTTGATTCTGAAGG